>DAHVDE010000031.1 GCA_027313705.1 Actinomycetota bacterium
GAATTGGCGTGCGGGCAGGTGCTGGCCATGGGAAGCTCGCAGTAGCCGTTCGGCAGTGCCTGGGTGGCCCGGGACAGCCGCTGCTTCACCCAGGCGGCCTCGCCGAGCGGGCCGTCGGGGCTGACCTGGACGGGCTGCCCTTCGATGTTGACCTTGCGGGCCTTCTCCCAGTGGTCACGGACGGTCTTGTCGGACAGCCGGGCGTAATGGGCTGTCATGGCGGGCGAGTCGTGATCGAGGATCTTCTGCACGACATGCTGCGGGACGTCCCTGTTGATCAGCCTCGTCCCGAGCGTGTGCCTCCATTGATGGGGGGTGAGACGGACGGGCTGGCCGTGCTCGTCGCGGACGTCGCAGTCTTCCAGCCACCGGTAGAGCATGTTCCGGTAGGTGCTGGAGGGAAAGGAGCGGTCCCCGTTGGCGTTGGCTTTCAGCCCGGGGAACAGGTGCGGGCAGGATCCGTCGGGCCAGCGGGACAGAACCCGCTGCCGCTGCTCGCCGATCATCGTCACGAGCTGGTCGTCGACCGGCACGAGTGCCTCGCGCTTCATCTTGTGGTTGTAGTAGCGCAGGTAAGGGGTCCCGTCCGGGTCGCGGGCGATGCAGCCCTCGCGCGGGAGCCTCAGGGCGTCCCCGGAGCGGAGCCCGCACTGGATCAGGATGACGGTGACCAGGCGGACGGCCGGGTCTGCGCAGCGGCGGAGGTTCGCGGGGTCCTCGACTTGGGCCATGATGTGCTCGGCCAGGGCCCGGGGCAGCCGGGCGGGCTTGCGGGGGTAGTCCTCGCGGAAGATCATCGCGCCGGCCGGGAGTGCTTCCTCCCAGCCGTGCAGGCGGACGGCCTGCAGGAACACGCTGGTGTCGCTGATGACCTTATAGCGGTGCGTGGCGGTCAGGGCGGTCAGGCTGGCGAGGAAGCGTTCCAGGGCTTCCCGGCTGACCGCGGCCGGGCCGCTGGTCCCGGCGCTGTCCAGGAACACGCCGAGCCGGGTGACGGCCCGGGCGCCGGCGGTGACCTCGCCCGTGCTCAGGCCGGCCGCGAGCTGCCAGCGGGCGTGCCGCTTGGCGAGCTCGCGCAGCCAGTCCTGCGGGATCCCGCCGAAGTGCACGTGCGCGTGCGGCGCGTTGATCCCGAGGTTGCGCAGCCGCCAGGTGCTGCGGGGGTATTCCACGTCCCATCCGGTGCCATGGCAGAGGTTCTCGACTTCCCGGCGGGCCTGGACCGCCAGCGCCCTGGCCTGGGCGGCGCAGGATCCGGTCAGCGGCGGGAACTCCCGCCATGCCTGCTCGGGCCAGTCGAGCAGGGAGCTCACCCCGCTGCGGGCGAGGGCGCCGATGAAGTGGGTGACGTGCCGGGGCGGGGTGCGCAGCCGGGCGTCGTCGCGGCGGCGCTGGACGGCGTACTGCGCTTCGAGCCTCAGCTGGCCGCGCAGCCGGCGGAAGTCCAGCCGCTCGCAGCCGGGCAGGTGATCATCCAGCCGTGCGGTGAACTCGCCGGGGCCGGGCTTGCCGGCCCGGCGCCACCGGGCGCCGTGCGACAGGCAGAACGGGGTTTCACCCTCGGCCAGCAGGCTGCAGTACGACACCAGGCAAGGGGCCGCCGGGCCGTCCGCGGGCGGCGCGGGAAGCGCGTCGAGCCAGGCCGGCAGGGCCGGCTTGCCGGCCTGCAGCCACGCAGCGTGGTGGATGGTGCAAAGCCCTGCTCCGCGCCGGCCGTAACCGCATCCGGGAGCATCGCAGGGCTGCAGCGCCCGGTGCCCGCGCAGGTCCGGGTCCGCCGTCGCGATGAAGTTCCCGACGGGCAGCGGGCATCCCTCGTGCTTCCACCGGTGGTAATGCCCGAGGCAGATTCCCCGGACCCGGGCGGTCCGGGTGCACCCGCTCACCTGGCAGGGCGGCCCGCCGAAGACGGGATCTGCCGGGTCGACCGGGATCACATCGCCCCGGAACTCCGGGCGGACCGCGGACATCAGCTTTTCCAGCAGCCCGGCGGGAACCCGGTGCTGCCCGGGGCCTGCGGCGTCGTGGGGGCGGCTCACCAGCGGTCCTCCCCGTCATCGAAAACGGCTGCGGCGAGGCTGACCGTGACGCCGCCGAGGACGCCGCGGGCGTGCAGGTAGACAAGGGCTCCGCCGGCGGACGGGGTCTCGGTGACCTCGTCCAGGCCCAGCGCCTGCCGCCACTGCCCGAACAGGCTCCGCCTGCCCGCGGCGGGAGCAAGGACCCGGCCGGACAGTGCCCCGCCGGACGCGGTCAGGGTCCACGCGATCACCGGGATGTCCGGGTGCCCGGCCAGGATGGCTCCCAGCTCGGCGGCGGCCCGCCGCTGCCAGCGGGACCTGTCGGCCTGCGTGATCCAGCCGCCGGTCACCACGACACTTCCTTCCCCGTAAACCAGCCGGCCTTCTCCAGCGCCGCCCGTGCGTCCTCGGCCGTCAAATGCCCGTATATCGCGGATGTCGTGGTCACTGATGAGTGGCCCAGCAGCTTGGAGACGACCTCGATGGACACGCCGTCGCGCAGCCATCTGGTCGCCGCGGAATGACGGAACCAGTGGGGATCGAACGCGATCCCGGTCCTGGCCCGCAGCCTCAGGACCAGGTCATAGGCCGCCTGATACGACCACGCGTGCCCCTTCGGCTCAGCCCAGATGTTGACGAAGACCATGTCACTGCCGATGCCGCCGTACTCTTCGTGCAGGTAGTCGGCATAGAGCCGGATCAGCTCCGGGCCGACGGGGACCGTCCGGCCGCCGGACTTGGCCCTGGCCCCGTTCGCGTTCTCCCGCGGCACGACGCTGATCTCGCACTCGGCGGCGGCGATATCCGCATGACGCAGGCCCAGCACTTCGCCGGCCCGGCAGCCGGTCTCGTGAAGAACGGCGAAGAAGAAGCGGTCCCTCAGTCTCGTGCAGGCATCCAGGATCGCCTGCATCTCAGCGGCAGTCAGGACCCGGGGCAGCTTCTGCGGCACCTTCAGCGCGATCGCCCGCCCGCGATACGGCTCGCCCTTGCTGACGTGGTGCAAGAACGGCTTCCACCCGCCCCGCCCGCCGGTCCGCCACGCGGCCAGCAAGTCGCCGACCCCAGCGCCGTTGCGGGCCTGATGCGCATAGAACGCGCCGACGGCGGCGAGCTTGCGGTTCACCGTTGACGCCGTCACCTCAGCCACCACGGACGGCAGCACCGCGACCTCGCCCGCACGGCCCGACGGCGGCAGCTGCAGCCACACCACGAACTCGCCGACATCCTCCAGCCGGGCCTCGCGCCAGTCCAGGCCGCGGAAGCCCAGGAACTGCCAGTAATCCTTGAGATCGTGCGAGTACGCCTTCACCGTGTTCGGCGACCGGCCGATGTCAGTCAGGTAAGCCAAGAACCGGTCGACCGCGACGACCGGCACGTCGTCGTCCCCCAGAACCGTCCACGATCGCGTCCCCGAACCGGGGACCACCACCGGATGCACGAGCATCGTCTCCTCCTTGAACAACGTCATGGACAAGGCAGGAGATAACCATGAAAAAACCGTCGTCCGGCCACCGGAGACGGCTCGTGACGGACGCTGAGGACAGCTCAGTTGAGGCTGTAGATAACCCGGGAACGCCGCAACAAAGAGATACACAGGCGCACCGACGTCGTCGGGATCTTCCCGAACCGCGACGCCATCATCCGCCTCATCGGCGCGGTCCTGGCCGAGCAGAACGACGAATGGACCGAAGCCCGCCGCTACATGGGACCCGAAATACTCACCGCCTGCCGCAAGGCAAATACCCCGGCTGAGGCCGCCGAGAGCGAATTGACAATCGAGGCCATTAGCGCCTAAACTAGTCATAGATCGCGTGATGGTCTTTTCATAAACCATCCGCCTGGACGTGGCCCCTCCGGCTCGCAATTGCGCATGAACCTTGCACGGTACTCAGACTGTCTTCCATGTGACACCCGCGAGCGACCGGAGACACGGTGACTGCCGACAGTGAGGACTTCGCCACATTCGTTGACCTGCGTCAGCGGGCACTGCTGAGAAGCGCCTGGCTGCTGACCGGTGACTGGGGCCTAGCCGAGGACCTGGTCCAGACCGCGCTGGCGCGGACCTGGCTTCGGTGGAACAGGATCAGGCGCCGCGACGACCCTGAGATCTACGTGCGCCGGGTGATGGTGACCACGTGGGTGAACTGGAGCAGGCGCAAGTGGCGAGGCGAGCGGCCAGGCGAGGAACTTCCCGACAGTCAGGCACCTGGCGACCTGGCGACCGAGGCCGTGGCACGGGTGACGGTGCGCGGCGCGCTCGGATCGCTGACCGCCCGGCAGCGTGCCGTGCTTGTGCTGCGCATCTTCGACGACCTGACTGAGGCGCAGACGGCGCAGGTACTCGGCTGCGCCGTCGGCACAGTCAAGAGCACGATGTCGCAGGCGCTGGCCAGGCTGCGGGCTGATCGCAGGCTGGCGGAAGTGCCGGAACGAGAGAACAGGTGAACCCGATGGACTGGAACCTACGTGACCTGCTCGACCTGGCCGCAGGCGAGCCCCCTCGCCGGGTGAGCCTGGAAGCCGTGCGCCGCCGGGCGATCAGGCGCCGGGTGAGCCAGACCGGGTTCGCCGGCCTGGCCGTGGTCGTCGCTACCGCGGCGGCGGTGACCCTGTCGGCCGGAGCGACCGGCGCGGGCCAGCACCCGGCCGCCAACACGCATCCGCAGGCCGGCCCGCCACGCTACTACGTCGTCGAGACTGGCCCGCAACAGCCAATCGCGGTGCGCGCCACCGCGACCGGCCGGGTCACAGGGACGGTACCTCAACCCAGGGAAATGACCTGCGGCGGCCAAGAAGACAGCTTCGCGGCGACAGCCAACGAGACGTTCTTCATGCTCTGCACCGCCTGGCGCCATGGCTCAGGGGCAGCCACGAGCCCGGACACGTTCGTCTACCGGTTCAAGGTCACCAGTACCGGCCGGGTCACCGGCTTCTCCCCCGTCAGGGGCGGCGAGTTGAAAGGCATGCTCGGCGACGAGATAGCGGTCACGCCCGATGGCACCCGCGTCGCCGTTGAGGCCACCAAACCGCCGCCGGCCGGCCCGTTCTACACCAATACCGCGCCGGCCGGAATCTTCGTGATCAACACCAGGACCGGACAGCGGGCGCTGTGGCGTAACGGCCCTTACCTGCCTGGTGCCGTTCAGTTCGCCTACGCGCAAGATATTTCCTTCTCTGGATCTGGCCGGGAACTTGTCGTGGCGCAGTCGCGGTGCAGAAGGACTCGTTACCTGGTTGAGTGCAACGGACACGCGCAGGTCCAGGTGCGTGCCTACCGGCAGCCGTCCGGCGGCGGCTCGCTGGAACGCGGCCAGGTACTAGCGCAGAACCGGTCGATCAGCGCTGCGGTGATCAGCCAGGACAGCTCGGCGCTTACCGAAGAGCTGATCGCCTGCCCGCGGCGCGGCACCTGCACGCTCAGCGTGGAACGCGTGTCACTGCGTACCCACCGTGCCGTGGTGCTTTACCTGACCCGCACTGGCACGCCTTCCGGAGGAGTCTTCAGCCGGTTCTTCTCCGCCGATCCCACCGGCCGGTACCTGATAGTCGACGCGGGAGCGGGGAACGCCAGGGTGAACGGCTGGATCGACCACGGCAAGCTGGTGCCGCTCGCCCCGTCCGACGGTAATGCCCCCGCTTACGAAGCCTGGTGAGGACGCGGGCCGAAGGCGGCGCGCGGGCCGGTGACCACGCGGCCGATGACCGAGCTGACCTGGACCGCGTACCAGGAAGGACCGGCGGCGAGGTTCAGCCCCTGCACTAGCAGCCAGTCTGGCTTGATGAGCCCGGCCGCGGCATCCATCAGCCTGGCGATCTGGTCACCCGGCACCAGATCACTAGTAACCACCTCAGGCGGCACCGGGTCGCCTGGCACCGCACGGACCCGCTTGACCAGGTACGGAGGGTCACCTGGCACGCGGGTCCGGCCGGTCGGGGTGAAGACGAGATCCTCTCCCGCCCGCCACCCGCGCGATCGCGCCACCCTGACCGCAAGCAGCGTGTCGCCGTCGGCGTAGGCGGGTTCCATGCTGTGACCGACAACCCGGACAAGCAGCAGCCTCCGCCGGAAGACGCCAAGCGAGGCGAGCCCGAGCGCGCAGGGAATCAGCAACGCGGCTCTCCGCATCACCCGTGACCTCATCCGGCCGTCTTCGGGGACTCGGCGTAACCAGCTGCCTGGAGCGCGAACAAGCGCGCGTACCGCCCGCCGGCCCGGAGCAGTTCTTCGTGGGTACCCTGCTCGGCGATCTGGCCTTCGTCGAGCACGACGATGAGGTCGGCATCCCTGATCGCGTTGAGCCGGTGCGAGATCAGCAGCTTGGTGCCCGGCGCGCGCTCGGCAAGCGTCAGGTGAATCTCGTGCTCGGCTTCCGGGTCAAGCCCGGAACTCGGCTCGTCGAGCACGAGGATCGAGGCCTCGCCGCGCATGAGCGACCTGGCGATCGCGACTTTCTGCCATTGGCCACCAGACAGTGTCGTCCCATCGCGGCCGAGGTCGTCGGTGTGTACCCGGCTCAGCAGGGTGTCGTAGCCGGCCGGCAGCCGCATCAGGGTATCGTCGACCTGCGCCATCGCGGCGACGGCACGGATCCGCGCACCGTCTTCGCGGTTGCCGGCATCGCCAAGGCCGATGTTCTCTGCCGCGGTCAGGTCGAAGGCGACGAAGTCCTGGGAGGTAACGCGGACCTGCTGGCGCAACAGCGCGACATCAAACTCGGCGAGCGGCCTGCCGTCCCAGCTGATCATGCCGCCGTCCGGGTCATACATCCGCAACAGCAACTTGACCAGCGTGCTCTTGCCCGCGCCGTTGACGCCGACAAGGCCAACGCTATGACCTGCGGGGATCGTGAAGCTCACGCCGCGCAATACCCAGGGAGAGCCTTCATCGTAACGGAACCACAGGTCACGGATCTCGACTCCCTGGCGCAGCGCGGGCACCGCGGCGCCGCCCTCGGCCAGATCCGGTTGTTCCTCGATCACGTCCAGGTAGCTGGAGAACAGCCGCAATCCCCGGTACGCGCGGCCGAACTGCGGAATGACGGCGGCGAACACTCCCTGGATGCTCGCTATGGCGGCGAGGAAGAGCGAGACGTCGCCTACCGTGAGAGCGCCGCGCGCCGCGGCGAGTACCACGATCACTGCCCCGGTCAGCGAGACCGCCACGTTGAGCCCGGTCAGGAAGAGTTCACGCATGGTCGCCCGGCGGTTCTGCCTGTCCTCGATGTCGATCGCCTGGCGCAAGGCAGCCATCATGCGGCCGTGAAATAGCGCGCCTAGTCCGAAGAGCCTGATCTCCTTGGCCCCGCAGGGGTCCATCGCCAGTTCGCGGAAGTAATGGCGCCTGCGCTGACAGGAGACTAGCTGCGCTTCGGCCACGGTGGCTTGCCTGGTCGCCATCAGCTGAGCCACGAACGCGGGCACCGCCGCGAGGACAAGCAGCCCGGTCATTGGCGGCCAGATGGCCGCCAGCAGGCCGATGTACACCGCGGCGGTCGAGCCTTGCCTGACCGCGTTGACCAGGAACACCGTGAAGTCGGCTGGCGCGGTCTCCACCGCCCGCTCCGCGAGCCGCATCGTGTCATGAAACCTGGGGTTCTCCAGGTGCCGCAGACCGGAAAACGCGTCGACACGACGATAAAGGCGGTCTTCCGCGAGGCAGAGCACGGACTGCTGCACGTAGCCAGACAAATAGCTGGCAAGGTAGCCGGCGGCCAGCGCCACGGAGCCGAGCACGACCACGAGTACCACGAACAGCACCGCGTGGCCGCGGTGTGCGTGCCGTCCCGCAGTCAGGTCGTCGATCAGCAGCCTGACGCAGTATGCGGCGGCGCCGGGCGAAGCACCGGCCACGACGGGCACGCCTATGCAGGCCAAGGTCCCAGCCGGGGCGGCACGGAAGGTGAGAGCCAGGACCGCCGCCATCAGCTTGTACCACGGGCGGCGTACCGGGACCGCCGTCGCCATCAGCAACGGTGTTCCCCTATCGGGCGGCTAGCCGCGACCGCTCCTGCAAGGCTGGCAGCACCTTGTTCAGACTGGTGCCTGACCCGGTCACCTGACCTTCGCGCACGACGAGCAGAGTCGGGAACGCCGTGATGCCGCCGAGGGCGACGAGGGCGGGGTGTTCGCGGGTAACCAGGGCTACCCGCTCAAGGCCGCTGAGCGCGCTGACCAGTTCAGGGTTGTCGTGCTGCGGATCGCTGACTACGAAGACAACAGGAGCGGCCTGCGGCCCGGTCAGCGTTACGAGATCACCAGCCAGCGCACGGCAAGCCGGGCAGGTCGTACTGAGCACGGCGACCAGCACCGGCCCGTCGGCCAGGTCGTCCTTAGTGAGGCTGGCACCGGCCAGGGTCGTTGCCGCGAAGGACCCGACGCTGGTGCCGACATCCGGCACCAGCGCGGGAGGCACCACGAGATCCTGAACGTGACGCAATCGGCGGATAACGGCAAACAGTAAAACCAGGTTGCCAAGGGTGATAATGGCCAGAATAACGACCACTGCTAGTAGCACGCTGGTCATAGCCGAGTCCTCCAAGAATTGCCTCGCGTCGGGATGATCCGGCCGACTAGATCAGCAGCACGTGGTGCCGGTCGAGACGCACTGGCCGTAGCAGTTGATCCGGAAGCAGTAGTGCGTCGAGCCTACGTAGCAGCAGGAACAGCACACCTGCCCGTTCTCCGGGACGCATGCCCCGGCGTCCACCGCGGGCACCAGGCGCTGCAGTAAGGAGTCCCCGACTGTCCTGAGGGCCTTGACCATGATCCACCTTCTAAGTTCGAACGAACCGTTATGCTCACTATCCCGCTTTAGTTCCGGTCCATCAAGTACCGAGTCAATTGTCAAAAATTCTCCCAGGCAACCCTCAAGCTATTTGCCCGTCATGAAGCTTTATATGACGATCAGCCGTTGAGGCGAGGTCTGCGTCATGTGTGGCGATAAGGATGGTCATGCCGTTCTCTTCGCGCAGGCTGAGGAGTAGCTTGATGATCTCGGCACCGGTGGCCGAGTCGAGGTTGCCCGTCGGCTCGTCCGCGAGCAGCAGCCCGGGCGAGCCGATCAGGGCGCGAGCGATGCCCACCCGCTGCTGTTCACCGCCCGAGAGCAGCGCGGGCAGCGACCTTTCCCTGCCTGCCAGCCCGACCTGGGCGAGCAGTTCCGTTGCCCGGCCGACCTTGTCGTAATTGACGCGGTAAGGCAGGACGGGGGTCAGCACGTTGTCCAGTGCGGTAAGCGCGGGGAGCAGGTTATAACGCTGGAAGACGAAACCGATGCCGCGGCGGTAGTCGGCAAGCTGGTTGCGAGATAGCCCTGCGAGGCTCTGGCCGTCGATCTCGATCTCCCCTTGGTCCGGGCGATCGATCGCGCCGACGAGATTGAGCAGCGTTGACTTGCCTGAGCCTGACGGTCCGGTGATGGCAAGCACGGTTCCTGGCTCCACCGTCAGGCTGACCTCGCGGACCGCGCTCAGCTTCCTGCCCTGACCGAGCGGGAAGGTCTTGCTGACCTCAGTGATCTTGACGAAGGTGCCTGCTTTCGATCCGGCCACCGCTACTCCTGCGCCAGCGCTTGCGGGCCGGCCAGCCGGCCGAGCAGCCTGGCAGGCAAGATGGCGGCCAAGGTCGCGATCACGACCCCGGCGACGGCGGCGAGCACTGCGGCGATGATCAGCCCAGCGTGCAGCGAGCCAGAGAAAGCCGCCGCGAGCGCCAGCCCTGACCCGGCACCCGCAACTGACCCGGTCATTCCCATCCCGGCACCCTCCAAGGTGACTAGCCGGCCAAGCGTGGCTTCACGCCAGCCGATCGCGCGGAGGGTCGCGAACTCGGCGACCCGTTCCCTGATATTGAGATAGAGCACGTCCGCGACGGCCGCTGCGCCGATGACGACAGTGACCACTGCGGAGACATAGTCGACCCGCCTGGTCTGGACCGCGATGGCGTCGCCGAGCAAGGTGCCGACCACCTGGCCGCGGAAGGCCAGCGTGAACGCCAGCAATAGCGTCAGCGCGCAGATCCCTATTGCCAGGCTGAGCGCGCCGATCAGGCTGCGGCCAGGTGCGCGGAGCAGGTTGGTCACCGCAAGCCCTGGCAGGGACCTCGGTGCATGAGCGCGACGACTCGGCATGACGGCCGGGCGTACCGCTGCAGCGGGCTGTGACCTGGCGGCACGCCAGGCAGGGGCGATTCCCGCCAGCATGGTCAGCACAGTTGCCACCGGCACGGCGATCGCCGCCCTGGCCGGCGAGGCGGACAGGCCGAACGCGGCCGACAGCGGGAGCGCGACCACTGCCCCCACCACGCTGGCGGCCAGGCCGATCAGGCCTACCTCGGCGAACACGGCGGTGAACAGCTTGCCGTTCCGCCAGCCGACGCAGGCAAGCACGCCGAGTTCTGTTCGCCTGGCCCTGACGGCGGCGGACGCGGCGTTCGCGACCAGCAGCGCGCACACCGCCAGGACGAGCAAGAACAACAGCACGCTGGTGCGGTCGACGGCATCGAGAACCTCGACGGCGACGCCCTTCTTCGACCAGTCTTCGCGCAAGACCAAGGCAGGTCGGCCGAACTTGCCCGCAGGCAGCAGCACCTTCTGCGGCGCCGGCGACGACCCGAGCGTGATATCGACGCTCAGGCCGGTCTTGGCCGCGATCTGGGTGGCGACCGCGTTCACCCGTGCCCTGGAAAGCGGGTCGACCCCATGTACGCCTGCCACCCTGATCCTGATCACGCTGATCGGCTTGGCGGCGATCGCCCTGGGGAAATGGGCGCTCAGCGCGCTCAGCGCCGACAGGGTCGTGAGCATGAGCGGCGGCGGCTGCAGGTAACCACCGAGGTTGCTGCTCGGCAGCAGGTCCTGGCCGTGCAGCGCCCGGCCGGCGGCGGCATTGCCAGGCGCGGCTACCGGGGGTGCGTAGGTCTCAAGCGGCACGGCGGACAGCGCGCTGAACCCTGGCAGCCTGGCCGGATTGAACTCGCCTACCGTGTGCAGTACCGGCGGCGCGAGCTCGCCCGAGCGGGTAGCGAACTGGTGCACGGTCAGCTTGCGGAACTGCACGTCGTCCGAGGGCAGCGGGGCAGGCAGGTATCCGTTCTGGTAAAGGGCGCCGGCCCAGATCGACTGCGGGTTGCTGACCGTCCTGGGCAGCAGTAAACCGCCCTTGGCTACCGCGTAGCCAACCGGGCCAGGTGTCCAGATCGAGTCGATGCTGCCAGCGCCACTGCTGTTCGGGTTCGCCGACGCGACGTCGGCAAGCAGGTCACGGTAAGCGGTATCCGCGGTGACCGCGGCCCGGCCAATTAGCGTGCCTGGCGTGGCACCGAACCGGCGCTGCGCCGTGGCGGGAGTCAGCGGGGCGCGCAGGACAGCCGACGCCGCGCTCGCGGGCAGCCGCCAGATTACCTGCCGCAACTGCTGGTCTAGGTAAGGTTGCGTGGGCGAGAGCACGGGGACCGACTCCCCTGGCGTGCCGCCCTCGTCGACCGCCGTGAGCGTGTCGCCTGCCCGCAGGTAGCGTCCGGACACCATGGCCTTCTTCAGGCCGACCAGCCTGGCCTCGGCGACCGGGTCGATCGCGGCAAGCAGCAAGGGGAACGACCACACTGTCACCACCGCAGGCTGGTCGCCGCTGGTCACCGGCGAATAGCAGCCGACAAAAGTACGCACACTCGCGGCGAATGGCCCCGTGCCCTGCTGCGTGCCCGCGTACCTGCAGACCGGGATTTGCCGTCCGCCGACGATCTCGCTGGTGGTAATGCCCTGCGGGCCGATCTCGAGCGGTGTGCTGAGCGCCGACCTGGTGACATAGGCGAAACCGCTCGCATCGGCCGCGCGGGACAGGCCGCGGTCGTAGACCCAGGTGTTGTCGACGCGGTAAAGCACCCGCTGGCCGTTCCCGACGCCGCTCGGCAGGGCGAGGTCCATGGTGACTCTCGGCACGATATAGCCGATCATCGCGATCGGGGCGGCCACTTCTACTCCTGCCAGGTGCTCGATTTCATGGTACTGCCCCAGCGAAATGCCGCCGAAAATGCCCGACAGATAATTGGGCCGCACCAAGCCGCGGCTGCGTTCCAGCCGAGTGACCGAGCCCTTAGGCCGGACGAGGATGTCATAAGCGGAACGGTAACTGCGACCGACCGCGCCGACGGTGCGCAGCTGGGTCGTGCGGGCGGCACCGGTCAGCACCACGAAACTCGCCGTTGCCACGCCGATGCCCACGAGCAGCGCGATTGTCCGCCCGACCTGGTGGCGCAACCGCCCCCACAGATACCTGTCCATTCTCACCTCGTCGGCTTCGTCGCCTACGCGAATCGCACACCGACAATAGCGGCAGTTATCCCACTACGCAGCCGGTGCTTGGGCCGTGCAGCGGAAATGCCCGGGCGAGGGCGCGGGCAATGTCATGGCCTCTGGCGATGTAGCCCTGCGAGGTGAAGTGAATGCCATCGCTGATGTACCAGCTGGTGCGGACGATCGAAGCCCAGTCGTAGATCCGCATGTTGGGATATCTGGCACAGGCGTGCAGCAGAGCCTTGTCCCATAGCTCCATGTTGGATTCCGCATAGGGTCCTCCGGCCAGCAAGGACCTGACATTGACCCACATCACCGGCTGGCCGCGGGTGACCGACATCATCTCCGCGATCCGCGCGGCGCGGCTGACGTTCGAGCCGATCGCCACGTTGGCCGTGTCGTTGGTGCCCAGCGCGATGACCCAGCAGCCTTGATAGCCAGAACTGACCAGGCTCTTGGCGACGTTGTAGCCGTTGACCTGGCCGGGCAGCACCTCGACGATCGACCTGGCTCCCGAAATCTCGGTGATCACGTGCTTGACGCCGACATCGTGATACTGGGCCGGAAGGCGCTGAGCGGCATCGGGAATGTAGTCGCTCATGATCATGCCCTCTGAGGTGGAATCGCCAACGTGCACGACAGAAGTGCAGGAAGTAAGCAGCTTCGGTGCCGCCGTCGTGCTCGGCTCCGCGATCGGCGTCAGGCCGGTGATCACGGGCACCGCGCCTGCCCTTGGATGGACCGATGTCTGCGCGGGCCCGCTGGCTGCGGTCTGCTGCACCGGACCGCTCGCCCTAGCCGGCTCGGAGATCGGGATCACGCCAGCGAGGCCGACGCACGCCAGGGCCACGACGGCGGTCATGCTCGTGGTGCCGATCATCGCGCGGCTGCGCACGTAGCCGCGCCAGCCACCCGACCTAACCAGGTCAAGCTGCTTGCCGATCGCGCCGTGCCGCACCGGTTCCTCGATGAACTTCCATGACAGCGCGGCCAGGGCGATGCTCGCTGCCACCTGGACGGCGGCCCGCGGCAGGTCCTCGGTGCTGTTAGCCGGGGACGAGAGCACGATCACCGGATAGTGCCACAGGTAGATGCCGTACGAGCGCACGCCGAGCCAGCGCAACGGCGACCAGGCGAGCACGCGTCCGACGATGCTGCCAGGCACGGCACCCGCCGCAAGTATCGCAGCCGTGGCGAGGGCGAGAACGGCCAGCCCGCCCCGGTACAAGAACGCCGAGTACTCGCCCACGTCCGCGATCATGAAGCCGACGACGACCAGGCCGGCGCCCGCCGCGACGTCAAGCAGCCAGAGCCGGCGTTTCATGCTCGCGCCGGACCGGCTCGGCCAGATCATGGCCAGGGCAGCGCCAACCAGCAGGCCGCAGGCCCGGGTGTCGGTGCCCTCATAGATCCTGGTCGGGTCAAGGCCCGGCTGGTACAGCCTCGCCATCAAGACGGCCGAGCCGGCCGCGAGCAGCAGCGTGGGAACTGCAAGCCACTTCACCGACTTGCCGCCGGCGCGCCGCAAGACCAGCAAGGCGAGCAGCAGCAACCAGGGCCACAGCAGGTAAAACTGCTCCTCCACGGCCAGCGACCACAGGTGATCGAGCGGCTGGGGCGGCGCGAACCTGGCAAAATAGGACTGGTTCTTCGCGATCAGGTACCAGTTGCTGGTGTAAGTGACCGCAGCGAGCACGGGTCCGCGCAGGCTGGCCAGCCTGACCCGGTCCGCGATCGTGACCCATGCCGTTACCGCCGCCAGCATCACGAACAGGGCGGGCAACAGCCGGCGGGCGCGGCGCAGCCAGAACTGCTTCAGGCGGATACCGCCTGCGGTGACCCACTGCGCGAGCAGCAAGTCGGTGATCAGGTACCCGCTCAGCGTGAAGAACAAGGCAACGCCGAGCAGACCGCCGGGTGCCCACCCGAATTGCTCGTGGTAAGCGATCACCGCCAGTACGGCTATCGCGCGCAAGCCATCTAGGCCAGGCATGTACCGCTGGCCGCTCCCCTGTGGCTCAGGCACGCTCGCCCCCCTTTCCGCGAGCCAAACAGATCACCTCTAGCAACCTAATGCCGCCCCAGTCAACCATATTGACCAGGATCAAACCCTTAACTCGCGAACACCCCGGCAACGCCGCGTTCGCCACTCTCGGTGCCTGGCCGCAACCGATCGGCTAGCGAACTCTAAGCGGAGTTCTAGCGTCAAATACGACGCTTTTACTCCGCCTTAAGCCCGCAAGCTAACCGCGCGGCAGGAGGCGACGGGAGCCGGCTCCGATGGCACGATCCGATGGGCCGCGATCGCGGCGCGGATGCCCTCGGCTACGGCACGCCCGACTGGCGGAGGGAAGGCGTTGCCGACCTGACGGTATGACGCCGTCTTACGGCCAGAAAACCGCCAGCCGGAAGGGAAGCCCTGGATCGCGGCCGCCATCGGCACGGTGAGCCTGGGCAGATGATTGACCGGGGCATAGTTGGGCGGCGGGGCGTCGGCCAACCCCCTGCCATCCACGCCAAGCTTGAGCCAGGCCGCCCTGGCACGAGTCGGGCCCAGGTCAGGGCCGCCATGCTTACGTGATCCGCCGACCAGGGTCGGCCCGATGCCATTCGCCCTGACAGCCCACTGCGCGGCACCCGCCCACCCGTCGGCGGCCATCAGGTCACGCAATACCTCGCCCACCGTAGGCGGCGTGCCTTGCGGATCCGGCCACCGGAAGTGCACCGCGACCTCCGGCACCATCGCGACGAGGATGAACCGCGGGCGCAACTGGGGCACCCCGAACTCGCTGGCGTTGAGAACCTGCCATCTGACCTGGTAACCCATGCTCTCAAGGCGGCGAATCACTTGCTCGCGATAGCCGGAGAAGCGAGCGGTAGCCAGGCCGCGAACGTTCTCGAGCATGACGGCAGCCGGTTCGCACTCCTGCGCCAAGCGCAAGGCCTGCGGGAACAAGTCCCGCTCGTCGTCGGCGCCAAGCTGCTTCCCCGCGATCGAGAACGGCGGGCAGGGAACGCCGCCCGCCAGCAGGTCAACGCCGCGGTAGGAGCGGGCATCGAATTCCCTGACATCCTTCCTGACCGGGTGCCAGCCGCTCCGGTTGAGCGCCAGGGTCGCGCAGGCGTCCTCGTCGATCTCGACTGCCGCCAGATGGCAGAAACCAGCCTGCTCGAGCCCGAGCGACTGTCCGCCTGCTCCGGCGCAGATCTCCAGGCACGTTAGCCCGTCTACGTCACACCATCCCGCCTCATCAAGGCCGCCTGTACCGGAGACTCTACCGGCGCGGGGCCGCTCACCGGCTGATGAGCGGCCCCGCTGCCTGGCGCTAATGCGGTGTGCCTACCGGTGGACAGCGGCGTTGATGCCGGTCACCGTGGTATTCGCGGACACCGTGATGACGCTCGCCTTGACCGCCGATTGCGAGTTGTCCCACCACTGGGTCTTGAATCCGAAGTCGCCGCAGCCGGAGGAGAACTGTGCAACGTACTTTCCTGGCTGGAGCCCGACCAGCGTGTACGTGCCGTCGGCACCGGTGACCGCGATGACAGGAGACGGAGTGGCGCCGTAGACCGGGTCGAGCGCGGGCTTGAGCGCCGTGGCGGTAACGCACTCGCCGGCGACCGGTGCACCAGAACTGGTCACCGTGCCCCCAATGGCTCCCTCCGCGCCCAGGGTCGCGTCGATCCCTGTTGTCTGCTCGCTTGCTTTCACGATCACGGCGGTCGCGGTGGCCTGGGAAGCCTTGGCGTCATACCACTGCGCCGCGTAACCGCTCGCGCCGTCGAAACAGAACGGGTCGCCGAAGTACACGTCATAGGCACCGGGCGCCAGGTCGCTGACCCGGTAAGAACCGCCAGAGCCTGATATGGCCGCCCGATAGACGAAGCTCGGGATGTTCGCGCCCGCAGGCACCGCGACAACGCAGGCGCCGGCCTGCGGCCTGGCCGCGAGCCCGCCGAGGACAGTGCCGGAGATCGCTCCGGCCGGCGCCAGCTTCTCGTTGACTCCGGTCACGGCACGCGATGCGACCACCTTCACTGCGCCTTGCCTGACCGCGCTGCCGAGCCTGATATGGCCATTGCCGATGCCGCAGTCAGAGAAGCTGACCTGATAGGTGCCGCTGCTCAGGTTCTTGACGGCATAGCGTCCATCGCTGTTGGTTACAGCCGCCCCTTCGGAACTGTCTGCGGTGTCGTTCACCGTGACGCACACCCGCGCCTGGGGATGGTTCGCTCCCGAGGTCACCTGACCTGAGATCGATCCGCCAGCGGTCAGCACGGCATCGATTCCCGTGGCAGTCACGTTGTTGGTGACAGCCACCGGCGTGGCGGCCGCTCGCGAGCCAGCGTGCCGGTACCACTGGTTTGCGTACGAGGCAGAACTGCAACCGAATTGGATGTCATACCGCGCGGTTATGAGCCGGCTGATCCGGTACACCCCGGCAGAGTTGGTGAAGGCGACGCTGGTGTCACCGAAATTGACCAGCGCGGTCGTAGTGGCGCCCCGAGGTATCGCCTGCACGCAAATGCCGCGAAGCTTGGCGCCTGCGGCGCTGGTCACCACGCCGGTAATCGCTCCGCCCTGCCGCAGTACCGCGCTCACGCCTGACGTGATCCGGCCGACGAGCGCGGACACATAGTCAGCGGTACTTATCGCGGGCTGGTCCCTGAACCACTGGCTCGCGAGGTAGTGGTTCTGGCCGAAGCAGCCGAAATTCACGGCATACGATCCTGGCTCGAGGTTACGTATCGTGTACTGGCCATTCACCGTGGACTGGATATTGAACGGGAAGTAGATGTTCTCAAGCGACGGGCTCACGGCCGAGACACAGACGTTATTCAGCTTGGCACCGTCGCTTTGCGTGACGGTGCCGGTGATCGTTCCGCCCAGTTGCATGGCCGCGTCGATACCTGCCGTCGTCTGACCGGCGGTCGCGGTCACCGGGCTTGCCGCAGCGCTGTTGGTCTGGCCGCGGTAGAACTGCGGCGCGTAGCTGCCTGAGTTGCCGCATCCGCCCGTGAAACCGAGTGTGTACCGGCCGGATTCCAAGGCGATCGCCGAGTACTCGCCGTTCGCCCCGGTTACCGCCGAATTGTAGTTGCTAGCACCGGAAACCGAGACGCAGATACCGCGGACAGGTGCACCGTGCGGGCCGGTGACTGTACCGCTGATGATCGCGCCGGCCGGCATGAAGCCGTCGAATCCCGAGGTGGTACGGCCGGCGACGACGGATATCAGACGCTGGGCAGGAAGGTAGTTGCCATTGTTGCCGCAACCCCGGTCGAAGTAAACCGAGTACTTGCCTGTGGCCAGGCCGATCAGCTGGTAGCTGCCGTTCTTGCCGGTGACCGCAGCGGGATTGCTCGGGTAAGGCCCGGTCGGCGGGATCGGCCGCGCGGAGACGCAGATGCCCTTCAGCAGCGCGCCATGCGACCCGCCGGCCCGCACGACCCCGCTGATGATGGCACCCGGCGCAAGCGCGGCATCTACTTTCCTGACGCTCAGGCCGCTGGTAATTACGATCTTGGTGGCACCCTTGACGGTAGCCGAATCACGCCACCACTGCGGTATGTAATTGCCCTTGCTACCACATTCCTCGGGGACAAAGACGACAACGTACTTCCCCGGATACATCGAATGAAGGACATATCCTCCGTTTTCCGCCGATACCGAAAACCCATAAACCGGATTCTTGCCGTCCTGGCCCTGCGCCCAAACGCAAACGCGCGGCGCGAACTTGCCGCCGCGGCTCCGCACTGTGCCAGAGATCTGACCTCCCAGCCGCAGCGCGGCGTCGATGCCGCTCGTAGTCTTGCCGGCCCTGACCAGCACCTTGGTGGGCTTGCCGCTGTAGGCAGGCCCGTAATCGTTCTTGAAGTACTGCGGCAGCCAGTTCCCGGTGTTCTTTCCGCAGAAATAATTCGCAACGTAGAATACGATATAGCGCCCTGGATTGAGGCTGGTGATCCGGAACTTGCCGGCCCGCGAGGTAGACGAGAAACGGTAACTCGGGCCGATGGCATAGACGCAGATATTGCTGAGTGACTTGCCGCCGCCTGTGACAACGCCGGCGATGGCACCGGGCTTAGCCGCAGTACCGGCCAGCACTCCAGTTGCCGCACCATGCCTGGCCATCGGCGGCTCAGGGAAACCGGCAGGAACGCCGGGCCAGGCCCCGGCCGGCGTTGACGAGGGAAAAGCGGACATGGCGCGGAGCCGCACCGACGCGAGTTGACGCTGCTGGCCGGCGGCGACCGTTACCTTCGCGATGCTGCCTGGCACGGCGGCACTGCCCGCGCAGATGCTGTAGCGCACGGTATAGCGACCAGGCCTGCGCAGGCTGAGCACATACCGGCCGTCGGACTGCGTCACCGCCAGAGCGCTGCCGCCTGGTCCGCTTGCGACCACGCAGGCGGCGGTCAGTGGCTGGCCAGCGGCACCATCGACGATGCCGGTCAGTATGGCGGGCATGTTGCCAGGCGCGCCATACGGCGAGACGCCCGCCGCGCCTAGCGGTGCCTGGCTGGTCCGCCCGGAATTCGGGACGGAAGGGCTGGCCTGCGCCGGCGCCAAGGTCAGCGCCGTGGCCAAAGCTGTGCCAACGATCAATACCATGCTCGCGGCCCGCAGGGCCAGCGACTTAAACGGCATGTAGTCACCACTTCTGGTTGCGGTCGGTTCTCGCTATATGACGGGACGAAGAGGTCAAAGGTTGCATCGCACCGTAACTCAATCCGCGGCGGCAGGTAACCTGGCTTGATGTCGTCCGACGAACTCGCCGCGAACCTCCGCATCGAGGCGGTGCCTGATGACCAGTGGGAGATCGTCGCCTGGCTTTGGCAGGCGTTCCGGCATGATCTCGCACCTATCGTCAACGGGCTGCCCTACGCCGACGGCCGTTATCAGGCCGCTGAGCTCAAGAACTATCCTTCGGCCAACGGCACGGGCTATCTTGCCTGGCGGCCCCACCCGAAGACCGGCGAGGACGCGCCGGTAGGTTTCGCGCTTGTCAGTGGACTTCAGGAAGAAAAGCGCTCGGTGGCCGGCTTCTGGGTCACGCCCGCGGTCCGCAGGGATGGCGTGGGCCTGACACTCGCGACCGGCGTGCTCCGCAGGCATCCTGGCCCATGGTCGATCGGGTTCCAGCACGATAACCTCGGCGCCGGCGTCTTCTGGCGCGCGGTCGCCGAGATCGCCTTCGGCGCCGGCCACTGGACGGAGGTCATGCGCCCGGTGCCAGGCCGCCCCGACGTGCCGCCTGATCACTTCATCGAGTCCGCCTCCGCGCCGTCGGAGCGGAGGCCGCCGAGAGGATGATTAGGCAGGGTTTAAGCGGCAAATACGACGCTTTCACTCCGATTCAAGTCCGCAGGCCCGCCGCGCCAGGCGCGGAGTCGCGGCCGTCCAGCCAGAGCACCCAGGGCTCGAGCGAGCCAACTCTCAGCAGGTCGGCCCTGGCCCAGGGATCGGCCATCAGCCTGGTCCTGATTTCACCCTCGCCCTCGGCCTGGACCAGGTGCAAGGTGTAGTCACCTACCCCCACCGGCCCGCCAACGACGATGAAGCCGTCGGCTACCAGCCCATCCATGAATGCCGCATGCTCATCCCAGCCATCCTGTTCCCTGGTCGGCCTCGAGCCATCCCAGCGGGGCCCGTGCACAAGCGTCAGAGCGAAAGTTGCCATGATCGGGACAATAGCCGCCGACAGTGACAGCGGACCCGTCCCGGCGATGGCACCGGCCAGGCCGGTCACCCCGATCGGCCGGCCTGGTTCTATCGTCGGTGTTAAGTGGGCGCGGGGGTGCCCGCGCGGGGGGTGCGGGGTGGCTGGACGTGTCAGTGGCTGGCGGAAACTAGCCGGGGCGACCTGGCGAGTCCCGCTAGATCCGCAGTTCTACGGCGACCTCGAACTTGACGCCAGTGCCATGCTCGGCTACATCGCGGAAGTCCGCCGGCTGGTCGGCGTGCACCTGACCATCACGCACCTGGTCGGGAAGGCGGTCGCACACGGTCTGGTGTCCGTGCCGCAACTGCGGATCAGGCTCGCTCACGGCCGCGTGCACGAGCCAGAGTCCACTGACGTGTTCTTCATCGTCGCCACGGCCGACGGGCAGGAACTGACCGGCGTGAAGATCCGCGACGCGGATCGCAAGCCTGCGGTGGAGTTGGCCAGGGAACTTGACCGGCGATGCGCCGAAGTCGCCTCGGGCGCCGATAGCGAACTCGGCAAGGGCAAGGCACTGCTCGCCCGCCTGCCGCCGGTGCTGCTCCGCCCCGCCCTGCGGATCGGCGCATGGCTCACCTCCGACCTCAACTTCGACCTGACCAGGCTGGGTATGCCGCGGCAGGCCTTCGGCGGCGCGATGATCACCTCGGTGGGCATGTGGGGCGTCAGCCGCGCATATTCCCCGCTGGCCAGCTACTACCGGGTGCCCTTGCTGCTGCTCATCGGCGCGGTGGCCGACACGCCGGTGGCGGTCAGCGGCGAGGTCGTCGTGCGGCCGATGGTCACCTTGACCGCCACCATCGATCACAGGTACGCCGATGGCTTCCATGCCGCGCGGTTCGCCCGCGCGGTGCGGGAGTACTGCGAGCACCCGGCGGACTTCGAACTGCCGATTGACTTGGTGTTATGTTGGCACGATGCGCGATGTCAGGTCCTTTGTCGCAATTGGCGACAGTTTCACGGAGGGTTACGGGGACTTCTACCCAGACGGAAGCTGCCAGGGCTGGGCCGACAGGTTCGCCCGGCTGCTGGCCGCTGCTGCGCCTGGCCTGGCCTACGCCAACCTGGCCATCCGCGGCAAGCTACTCGGCCAGATCATCGACGAGCAGGTACCGCGGGCGATCGCGCTTGAGCCTGACCTGATCAGCCTCGCGGCCGGAGGCAATGACCTGCTTCGGCCCGGCAGCGACGCTGGCGCGCTTGCGGCCAGTTTCGAGCAGGCGGTGATCCAGTTGAAAGGCAGCGGCAGCCAGGTGCTGTTGTTCAGCGGCTTCGACCCGGCCGGCCTGCCAGTGATGCGTCTGATCAGGGACAAGTGCCTTTCCTACAACGCCAGGATCAAGGACATCGCGGCCAGGCACGACTGCCTGCACGTGGACCTGTGGTCGATGACGGTGCTCGCCGACTCCCGGCACTGGTGCGCCGACCGGTTGCACCTGGCGGCCGGTGGACACCAGCGGGTGGCGCTGCATGTCGCCGAGACGGCAGGACTGACGGTCAGCGAGGACTGGCGGGTGCCGCTCCCGCCTGACCCGGCAGGCAGGCCGGGCTGGCTGCGAGCCAGGCGGGCCGACCTGCACTGGGCTGCGGCCTATGCCGCACCATGGATCGGACGGCGGTTGCGCGGCGTGTCAAGCGGCGACGGCATGTCCGCCAAGCGCCCCGACCTGCTCCCGCTGTAGCGGCTAGTCCCTCTACCCCGGGCATCGTAGAGTACAACGGCGACAGCGGCGGCCTGGCCAGCTTCAAGCTGCTGAAACTATGGCTCGCCGTATACAAGAAGGCCAATCTCAGCCCGGCCAATTTCATGCAAACGAACGGGTACTGCGGGTTCACAAGCGCGATCTGGCCACACGCCGGCGGCAACTAGCCTGAGGTCATGCTTCCGCCGTCCACCCCTGACCTGATCGCGCTCGACCTGCTCGACTCGATCGCGGAGCTTGGCAGCCTCGGCCGGGCCGCCAGCCGCCACGGCATGTCGCAGCCAGCGGTCAGCATGCGGATGACTCAACTGGAGCGGCGGCTTGGCGTCACCTTGCTGCGGCGTTCCCCGGCCGGCGCCAGGCTCACCCCGGCCGGAGAGCGCGTCGTCGCGCTCAGCCGCCGGGTGCTGAGCGAAACCAGGGTCCTGATGGCCGGCGTGCAAGCCCTGGCTGCCGAGGAGTCCTCCCACCTGCAGGTGGCCGCCTCGCTGACCGTGGCCGAGCACTTGCTGCCTGCCTGGCTGGCAGCCTTGCACAGGGAATCGCCAGATGCGGTGCTCGCCATGGAAGTGACCAACTCGGCCAAGGTGCTCGCCAGGGTCGGGGAAGGCCGGGCCGATGTCGGATTCGTAGAAGGCCACGAGACGCCGCTTGACGGGATGCAGACGGTGGCGGTGCGCAGCGATCACCTCGTGGTCGTGGTGGACCCTGCGCACCCCTGGTCCGGGCGGCTATCTCCCGTGACCGCAGCGGAACTGGCTGCGGCTGAACTGATAGTGCGCGAGCCGGGCTCAGGCACCAGGGAAATCCTGGAGGATGCACTCCGCAGCCGTGGTGGCCTGCGTTCCCGGCTGGAACTTGGCTCTACCGCCGCCATCTTGGCGGCCGCCAGGCGCGGTGAGGGACCGGCGGTGCTTAGCGCACTCGCGGTCGCCGAGGACCTGGCGGCGGGGCGACTGGTAGCAGTACCCACCGAGGGCATCAGCCTGGCAAGGGCACTTCGAGCGGTCTGGCCGCAGGACCGGCCGCTTGCACCGCTGGCCAAGCGACTGCTTGCCATTGCCATCTCATAAGCATCGCTTAGGGGAATCTAAGCAATTCACGGCTAGGCCAGGTCGGCTAAGAGCCGTACTGTCAGGACGTGACTAACCCCGACGAACGGCCAGTGCGCTGGATCAAGCTCCTTGACCAGGACCGGTGCATCGGCTGCCATGCCTGTACGACCGCCTGCAAGAGCGAGAACGAGGTGCCGCTCGGGGTGACCCGCACCTACGTGAAGTCCGCCGAGGTGGGCGTCTTCCCCCAGGTTCGCCGGGCCTTCCAGGTGACCAGGTGCAACCAGTGCACGGACGCGCCGTGCGTCACCGCCTGCCCGACGCAGGCCATGTACCGGCGGCCAGACGGCATCGTGGACTTCGACAAGCAGGCCTGCATCGGATGCAAGGCATGCATCGCCGCCTGCCCTTACGACGCGATCTTCATCAACCCGGAAGACAACTCGGCCGAGAAGTGCAACTTCTGCGCGCACCGCCTCGACGTCGGGCTCGAACCTGCCTGCGTCACTGTCTGCCCGACTCAGGCGATCCTGGTCGGTGACCTGAACGACCCGTCGTCGAAAGTCGCCGGCCTGGTCCAGCGCGGGCCTGTGACGGTGCGCCGTCCGGAGAAAGGCACCAGGCCAGGCGTTTTCTACAAGGGGGCGCATCAGGCCACGCTTGATCCGCTCGGCGCCCGCCGCCCGGACGGCGGACTGCTGGCGTGGGCGACGCAAGGCGGCGAAGGCGACCGCGGCCACGTTCCTGGAGGACACCCCGGACGGCCGGGATCGAGCGCCGAGGCGCTGCTCAGCTATGACATCGGCCATCACGCTCCGTGGGGCTGGCGGGTCAGCCTGTACACGTGGACCAAGGGCATCGCGGCTGGCGCCCTGCTCGTTCCCGTGATCGGCATGCTCGCCGGGCGGCTCGCCTGGGACGCACCGCTGGCCCGCTGGGCCGCGCCCATCGGGTCGCTGTTCTTCCTCGCGGTGACCGGGCTCGTGCTGATCTGGGACCTCAAGCACCCGCTGCGGTTCTACCTGATCTTCACCAGGCACCAGTGGCGTAGCTGGCTGGTCCGCGGGTCGTTCATCATCGGCGGCTACGGCGCCGCGGTCGCCGCGTACCTGCTCGGCTCGCTCGCCGGCTCGGTGCCTGTGCGCGAGGTGGCGGCCTGGTTCGTGGTACCGCTTGCGGTCGCGACCGCCTGCTACACGGCCTACCTGTTCGGCCAGGCGAAGGCGAGGGACCTGTGGCAGAGCCCGCTGCTCGCCCCGCACCTCGCCGTCCAGGCGGTACTGGCCGGCGCCGCGCTCACCCTTATCTTCGCCCGCTGGCTCGGCCCGGCGAGCGCGACGACCGATGCCGGAGTTCTGCTGTGCGGCGCCGCTGCCGCCCATGTGCTGTTCACATTGGCCGAGATCAGCGTCACCCACCCCACCGAGCACGCGCACCTGGCGGTGGCGGCGATGACACGGGGCAAGTACGCCGGGTTCTTCTGGTCGGGCCTTTGCCTGGTCGCGATCTCGGCCGCCGCTCCGTGGATCGGCGTGGCCGCCGCCCCGCTGGCCCTGGCCGGCCTGCTCGCCGGCGAACACAGCTATGTCCAGGGCGGCCAGTCCGTCCCGCTCGCCTAGGAGATCCGCACAGATGACGCCAGCAAATGGCAGCCAGGAAGAGCACGGTTACCTCGAGTCGCTCGGGGAGCGGGTTAGCGCCGCGCGCGCCGCGGCACACGCCCGCGGCGAGACCTTTTACCAGGGCGCGAGCCGGGTGCACCTGGCGGCGTTCCCGCCGAAGGAACGCTGGGACGACTGGGTGGAACTTTCCTCGCGTGCCTGGCCGGCCAGGGAGGAGAAGCACTACCAGCTCATCCCCACCACCTGTTTCAACTGCGAATCCGCCTGCGGCCTGCTCGCCTATGTGGACCGTAGCACCGGGCAGATCCGCAAGTTCGAAGGCAATCCCGAGCATCCAGGCTCCCGCGGCCGCAACTGTGCCAAGGGACCGGCCACCATCAATCAGGTCACCGATCCCGACCGGATTCTCTACCCTCTCAAGAGGGCAGCAGAACGCGGTGCGGGCCGCTGGGAGCGCATCAGCTGGGACGAGGCGCTTGACACGCTGGCCGCGCGGATCCGGGCCGCCCTGGTACAGGACCGGCACAACGAGATCATGATTCACCTCGGCCGGCCTGGCGAGGACGGGTTCACCGAGCGGGTGCTGGCTAGCTGGGGGGTTGACGGACACAACTCCCATACCAACGTGTGCTCATCCGGCGGCAGGACCGGGTTCCAGTTCTGGCTGGGAATCGACCGGCCGAGTCCCGACCACGCCAACGCGGACGTCATCTACCTGATCAGCTCCCACCTGGAGGCCGGGCACTACTTCAACCCGCACGCCCAGCGGATCACCGAGGCCAGGGCAAGGGGCGCCAAGGTCATCGTGCTCGACACCCGCCTGTCCAACACCGCTACCCACGCCGACTACTGGCTGTCGCCGCAGCCGGGCAGCGAGGCCGCGATCAACCTGGCCATCGCCAGCTACCTGATCAGGACCCGTCGCTACGACGCCGCCTTCGTGCGCCGCTGGTGGAACTGGGCCGAGTACCTGACGCGGTGCCATCCGGACCTGCCGCCCACGTTCGAGGCTTTCCAGGAGGTGCTCGACGGCTTGTACGCGGACTTCACTTTCGAGTTCGCGGCGGCCGAGGCTGGCCTGGACGCGGCCGTGCTGGCGGAGGTCGCCGAGGTAGTAGCGGGCGCGGGGACCAGGTTCTCCTGTCATTCCTGGCGGTCGGCGGCGGCAGGAAACCTGGGCGGATGGCAGGTATCTCGCACTTTGTTCCTCATCTCCGCCCTGCTCGGCGCGGTCGCCACCGAGGGCGGCACGTTCCCCAACGCCTGGAACAAGTTCGTGCCGCGGCCGATCCACGTCCCGCCGCACCCTGCCGTCTGGCAGGACCTGTCGTGGCCGGAGGAGTTCCCGCTAGCCCAGAACGAGCTGAGCTTCCTGCTGCCGCACTTCCTCAAGGACGGCCGCGGCAGGCTCGACACCTACTTCACCAGGGTCTACAACCCGGTCTGGACCAACCCTGACGGATTGTCCTGGATGGAGGTGCTTACCGACGAGGCCAAGGTGGGCTGCTTCGTCGCTCTCACCCCTACCTGGAACGAGTCGGCCTACTTCGCCGACTTCATACTGCCGATGGGCCACTCGAGCGAGCGGCACGACACCCATTCCTACGAGCAGTACGACGGCCAGTGGATCGGGTTCAGGCAGCCGGTGCTCCGGGCAAGCAGGGAGCGGCTCGGCGAGCAGGTCACCGACACCAGGCAGGTCAATCCTGGTGAAGTCTGGGAAGAGAACGAGTTCTGGATCGAGCTGTCCTGGCGGATCGACCCCGACGGCTCCCTCGGCATCCGCAAGTACCACGAATCCGTTGCCCGTCCGGGCGAGAAGCTGACCGTGGATGAGTATTACTCCTGGATGTTCGAGCACTCAGTCCCCGGCTTGCCAGAACGCGCCGCGGGCGAAGGGCTGACGCCACTGGCGTGGATGCGCCGCTACGGGGCATTCGAGATCAGCAAGGGCCAGGGCGCGGTGCACGAGCAGCCGGTGCCGGAAAACGAGCTAGCTGACCTCGCGGTCAGCCCGGCCGGCCGGGTCTATACCACCGCTCCCGCCCCGCCGTCGGTCAACATCGTGCCGACCGGCGGACCCGTTCCCGACGACCAGGGCAGGCGCCCGGCCGGCGTGATGATCGACGGGGTAGTAAGGCGCGGCTTCCCCACCCCCTCAGGCCGGCTTGAGTTCTGGTCATCGACGCTGGATGCCTGGGGCTGGCCAGAGCACGCGCTGCCCGGATACATCCGCAGTCACGTGCATCCATCGGCACTCCAGCCCGGCCAGCTCGTGCTCTTGTCCACGTTCAGGCTGCCCACCCAGATTCACACCCGCTCAGCGAACAGCAAATGGCTCGACGAGCTTGCCCACACCAACCCGGTCTGGATTCACCCTGACGATGCCGCCAGGCTCGGTATCAAGCGGACAGGGGATCTGGTCAGAGTGGAAACGGAGATCGGCTACTTCGTCGCGAAGGCGTGGCTGACCCAGGGCATCAGGCCCGGCGTCGTGGCGTGCTCTCACCACATGGGCCGCTGGAAGCTCGCCGGACATGACCAGACCAGCAGCGGTGGCATGATGGCGACCGTCGGCCTGGATCGCAGCGGATCAAGCTGGGCGATGCACACGCAAGCCAGCGTCGGGCCATATCGCTCGGCGGATCCGGACACCGCGCGAATCTGGTGGAGCGATACCGGCGTGCACCAGAACCTGACCTTCCCTGTGCACCCCGACCCCATCTCAGGCATGCACTGCTGGCACCAGGCGGTGACCGTGCGGCTGGCAGCACCTGGCGACCGGCATGGCGACATCGCCGTGGACACGGCCAAGGCGAGGGAGGTGTACCGGCGGTGGATGGAGCAGACTCGTCCCGCCGGTCATGTCTCGCCTGACGGCACCCGCCGCCCCAAGTGGCTGATGCGGCCGCTCAAGCCGAGCGCGGCCGCCTTCGCGCTGCCGGCCGGTTCCGCTCGGGGCAGCGCCGCGGCAAGTCAGCAAGTGCCCGGCCAGGATGGGCCGGGCAAGTGACCGCGGGTCGCTGGGAACTCATCAGGGCGCTTGGCGCGATCGCCGACAACCCGGCCGATGCCCGCACCGCCAGCGAGGTGCTCGGGCTGGCCGGTCCCGACCCCGCCGAGCACACCGAGGTCTTCGTGCTCAACTGCCCGCCCTACGCGGCGGTCTACCTCGGGCCGCAGGGCAGCCTCGGCGGCGAGGCGGCTGACCGGGTGGCAGGGTTCTGGCGAGCGCTCGGACTTGCCACCCCGACGGAACCAGATCACCTGGCCGCACTGCTCGGCCTGTACGCCTGCCTCGGCGAAGCCGGCGCAGGTGCCAGGCGCGCGGCCGCCAAGGACGCGCTGGCACGGGCCAGGTACGCCTTGCTGGCCGAACATCTGTGGCCTTGGCTGCCCGGCTACCTTGACGCTGTAGCCAGCCTCGCCACCAGTGCCCTGCCCGCCTGGGCGGCGCTCGCCCGCCGCGCGCTGGCGGCCGAGTACGCGGCGGTCGCGAGGGAACAGCCGCCAGCCGCCGGCCTGCCGCTGGCGCTGCGCGCCGCGCCCCCGCCGCTCAGCCATGGCCAGTCATTCGGAGACCTGGTCTCCGGTCTCGTCGCGCCTGCCCGCAGCGGGATCATCCTCACTCGCACCGGGCTGGCGCAGGGCGCGGCCCGCACGGGCACCGGGCACCGGATCGGCGAACGGCGCTTCGCACTGCGCTCGATGATCGAGCAAGACGCCGAGGCGACCCTTCGCTGGCTCGGCCGCGAGGCGGAATCCTGGTCGGCCAGGCACGCCAGCCGCCAGGCACGCGACGCCACCAGCCAGTGGTGGTCACACCGCGCGGCGCAGACGGCTGGCGTTCTCCGCGGGGCGGCCGCCACGCTCGCGACCGCCCCTGGCGCCTAGACCGTTCCTAAGGCATCTGGCCCGCGCGGTCGACGATCGCCGATCCGAGCAGCGACGATGCCCGGTCAGCGCGGCGCCTGCCGGCCGCGCTGCCGGTGAGCAAGGCGACGCCCGCAGCTGCCCACAGCAGGACGGCCAGGCAGCCGTACCACAGGCTTTCCTGAGCCGGCGAGACGCCGAACGGGCTGAATACCACCAGGAAACCGGTGAACGAGGCGTGGGTGAGCTGGGCAAGCAGCAGGCTGCCCGTGTGCTCGTAGGCCCAGACGATCAGGACACGCAACGCGGTCAGGGCGGCGGCGAAAGCTACCGCGAAGGCCGGCAGCCAGGCGCCGTGCGGGTGCACGCCCAGGTGGTCAAGTACCGGCAGATGCCATGCACCCCACAACAGTCCGAGCAGCGCGGCACCCGCAGCCTGGTGGCGGAACCTGCCGGCCATTCTCGGCCAGGCATACCCGGTCCAGCCGAGTTCCTCGCAGAACCCCGCTAGCAGGCCGAACCCGAGTCCGTACGGGTTGAGCTGCGGCGTGAATACCAGCGAAACAACGCCGCGCAAGGCAAGCAGCACCGTCACCGTCGCGGCAGGCGGCAGTAGCACCAGCAGGTACCAGCGAGCCCCGGCGTGCGACAGCCGCATCCTGGCGCGCAGTTCGCGCCGCCCGGCCGCCCCGGCGGTCAGCCCGGTCAGGGCTACACCCGCCACGCCGACACCGATCACCATGACAGGGAACATGCCGAGCGCCCGCCACATCTGCCCGGCCGTTCCCGCCCCGGCGAGCTGCGGTCCGTAGATCACTATGGCCGCGGCTAGCGACAACGCAAAGGCCGTAGCGAAATAGGCCAGGACAGGACGCCGTCGCACCCGGTCGCGCCATCCGTGCCCTGCGACGCGGCCTGGCGCGGCCGTGGCCTCGCCTCTCGCTGCGATACCTGCCATCGCGGCGCACCTCCAGTCAAGTAAGTTTACAGATGTAAATTTTCTGTCGTATGTATACTGATGTCAAGCGAATGGCAAGTCAAGGCGACAGGGAGGAAAGTGAGCGTCCCATGAGCGCGGCCGGCGTTCCTGCGGTTCGCCGGGGCACGAGACCACGTAATCCCCGCGGGCAAGGTGTGCGGCTGCGCGAGGAAATCATCGATGCGGCGATGGCCATGGTGGCGACGACCGGCAACCTGGCCCAGCTGACGCTGCGCGCGGTGGCCAAACAGGCAGGCGTCACCGCACCTGCCATCTACCGGCACTTCCCCGACCTCGACCACCTGGCCGCCGCCGTGGTCGAGCGCTGTTTCGCTGACCTTGCCGCCGATCGCGCCGACGTTCCCGCCGATGCCAGCCCGGTCCAGGCGCTCCAGCACCGGCTGCACGGCTACCTGGCCTTCGCCCTGGCGCACCCCGGCCATTACCAGGTGATGTTCGGCCCCGACCCGCTAGCCTCGCTGGCGACCGACTACCAGCATTCGCCCCGCAGGGCCACCTTCGAGTCCCTGGTCCAGGCCGTGGCCCGCTGCCACCGCGCCGGGCAGGAGATGCCGCAGGCCGAAGCCGTGCGGACCGCGACCCTGCTCTGGGCCACCGTCCACGGCCTGGCCTCGCTGCGCATCAGCCGGCCGAACTTCCCCTGGCCAGACACCTGGCTGCTGCTAGACGACGCGATCACCCGGATACTGGCCGCTAGCTGACAGCAGGCGCGGCCGGCTCGCGCACCTTCTTGCCACGCCGTCGGGAGCCTGCCTTGGCCGCGTTCAGCACCGCATGCGGTCAGGCGGTCAGGCGGTCAGGCCCACGATGTCACAACGTGCGCGCCCCGCGCCCCACCTTGTGGCGGCGTGGGGGGTTGGCGGGGTTGCCAGGCAGTCGCATTCGATGGAATATCGCTTTAAGGCGAGATGTGCGATCTATCGGAACTTAAAAAGAGAGCTTGACCGGCAGGGAGGTTACTCATGGCTCATGAACGCAGGACTGGGTCGCGTAACCGGTGGGTGCTTGTGCTGTTGGCGGTACCGCTGGTCGCGACGCTCGTGCCCGAGTTCTACAACTTCACCGCCCCGTCCATCGGCGGCATGCCCTTCTTCTACTGGTGGCAACTGCTCTGGGTCGCCGGCGTCGCGGCATGCGTGACGATCGTCTATCTCGCGACGAGGAGAGCCAGATGACCCCGCCATTTAATGCTCTCGAGTTCGGCATCGTCGTCGCCATGTTCGTGATCGTGACCGGGCTCGGCTTCGCGGCGGCCAGGTGGCGCCGCGGCACGACGCTCGCCAGCCTCGAGGAATGGGGCCTTGGCGGCCGCAGGTTCGGCACCGTGGTGAGCTGGTTCCTCATCGGCGGCGACCTCTATACCGCCTACACCTTCGTGGCGGTACCCGCCTTGCTGTTCGGGGTTGGCGCACTCGGCTTCTTCGCCGTTCCTTACACAATCGCGGTGTTCCCGCTGGTCATGTTCGCCGCCGCGCGGATGTGGTCGGTGTGCCATGAACGCGGCTACGTGACGGCGGCCGAGTTCGTCAGGGGCAGGCACGGGTCCGCCCTGCTCGCGCTGCTCGTCGCGATCACCGGCATCGTCGCGACCCTCCCTTACATCGCATTGCAGCTCACCGGGATCAAGGCCGTCATCGAGGTCATGGGCATCGGCGGAGACTGGCCGCTGTGGATCGCGTTCGTCGTGCTCGCGGCCTACACGTTCACCTCTGGGCTGCGCGCTCCGGCGCTGATAGCGTTCGTCAAGGATATCCTCATCTACATCATGGTGATCGTCGCCGTCATCTACATCCCTTACAAGCTCGGCGGTTACGGCGTCATCTTCCACCGGGCCAACAGCGCGCTCGCCGCCAAGGGCCTGAGCACTTTGCTGAGCGGATCGCAGTACCTGGGCTACTCCACCCTGGCGCTCGGCTCGGCACTGGCGTTGTTCCTTTACCCGCACGCGGTCACTGGAGTGCTCGCATCCCGTAGCAGGGACGTGGTGAAGAAGAACATGTCGCTGCTGCCCGCCTACTCGCTGATGCTGGGATTCATCGCCTTGCTCGGCTACATGGCGCTCGCCGCGGGAGTCAAGCCGGTCGGCGGCACGGCAACCTCGCCAGACACCAACACGATCGTTCCCGTGCTGTTCAACAGCGAGTTCCCGCATTGGTTTGCCGCCATCACCTTCGGCGCCATCACCATCGGTGCCCTCGTACCAGCCGCGATCATGGCGATCGCCGCCGCCAATACGTTCGCCCGCGATATCTACCTTCCCTACATCAGAAGGAACGCCAGCGACCGGGAACAAGGGCTGGTCAGCCAGATCGTCTCCGTGCTGCTCAAGCTCGGCGCCGTCGGCGTGATCGTCGGCCTGAAGCTGACGTTCGCGCTCGAGCTCCAGCTGATCGGCGGCGTCATCGTCATCCAGATCCTGCCGTCCGTCCTGCTCGGCCTCTATACCCGCTGGTATCACCGCTGGGCGCTGGTAGTCGGCTGGGTCGTAGGCATGGGCCTGTCTGTCTACATGCTCTACGTCACGCCGAGCAAGACGGCCGCGCATTTCGGCAGCGCCTCATTCGCCTTTTCTACCTGGGGATTCAACACCAAGATGACGATCTGGACCGGGATCGTCGGCGTCGCCGCGAACCTGGTAGTGGCCACCGCGCTCACCCCGCTGCTGGCCAGGCTGCCGCGCGGCGCAGACGCGACCAGTCCTGCGGACTACGAAGAAGAGGAGGCGCCGGCGATGCCGTTCGGGCCTGAGCATGCGGCAGGTGCGGCGTAACGCCAGGCAGCCCGCTCCAGCCGCGGTCAGGTGCGGCGCCGGCCATCCGCACTAAGGTGCTTCAGGACGGCCGGCGCCGCAGTTCTCCCCCCCAGCCTTAGCGTCCTTTTCGACTCCGAGATCGGCCTGTACGCTTGGAACTGGTTGGAACCTCACCTACTCGCGAGGTACCTGTCTGGAGTGAGGGCGGCCTGCCTGGCGACCAAACCTGAGGCCGCCCTCGCACTCTTAGATCAGGCCCGCGAGCAGCGCCAGCACTGCCTGTACGATGCCGTGCCACTCCATGGCCTTCCCTCCCCCTGAGAGACTTCGGCGGTAAGCACTTCCTTTAGCTCAGATGTGCTCCAAATAATTAGAGCACATGCGCGCTAACTTGTCTACACTGCTAGCCATGGGAACCCAACCGGACCAGGGCTCGGCCGCGGTCTACCGGGATAGCTCGGGGCGAACCCTGGCCGACTACCCCCGTCCCTCGGTCGCCGTCGACACCGCACTGCTGACCGTCCTGCCCGGCGAGCATCAGCTTTCCGTGCTCGAAGTGCGGCGGCCAGAAGGCACCGGGTGGGCACTGCCAGGCACCTTCCTGCATCAGGGCGAGCGGCTGAGCGACGCCGTCAAGCGATCCCTTCACGCCAAGGCAGGAGTTACCGGCATGTCCCCGCGCCAGCTTCAGGTCTTCGACGACCCAGCCAGGGACTCACGCGGCTGGGTTCTGTCCGTAGCCCACGTCGACCTCGTGGCGGCCAGTCGCCTTGAGCGCCGGCCGGCCGACTGTACCCGCCTCGTGCCTGTGGACCGCCCCGGCAGGCTGCCCTACGGTCACGAGCAGATCATCGAGCGCGCCGTGACCGAGGTCAGGGAGCGCTACGCAGCCATCCCCGATCCTGGCCTGCTGCTCGATGAGCCTTTCACCGTGCTGGCGCTGCGCCGGCTGCACGAGGCCGTCGCCGGGCAGTCACTTCAGCGCGACACCTTCCGCCGCCTGATGGAACCGCACCTGATCGGCACCGGGCAGACCCGCGCCAGTGGCCCTGGCCGGCCAGCCGAACTGTTCCGCCGCCGGTAACCGGGCTGCGACCGCAGGGAGAGCCGCACCTGAAGGCCAGGGCTCAGAATCTCCATTTGAGTCCGTAAGCCTTGCCCTGCATCAGCTCCGAGAACTTCACGGTAACCTCACCGAATCTATCCGGGTTCACCATGGCCCCTTTGGGGTCAGCCTCGCGCACGACCGCAGGCGGGACGCCTGACAGAAGCCATACATCGGCCGGCCTGCGCTGCGGGGAAAACCGTACAGTGAGCTTGAAGAAGTCGCTGCGCTGAAGCGGTATGTGGGTCGAGTGATCGTCCATTAGCTGGCCTTGAGGAATTCGCAGGCACATGCGGTAATCGTGTTCCTGGCCGACGCCGAGCGGAATAGCCAGCGTTACGATATTCTTGAACTGGCTCTCATATGGCTCCTTGCGCATCTCTAGCTGGCCACCAGACAGCAACTCGACCTCAAGCCCGTGAGCGGAGCTTTGATCCTTCTGATGCCGGGGAATGCTCATGGACGTGGCGATCTCCATGATGCCATCTCTGGTCGCCACTACCGTTCGCTCCTCGAACGCCGTCGGCATCGCCGTGTCGAGCCTGAGCAACGTCACGAGCGACTTCACGTACCAGCCGTCAGGAGCCTCTCGCCTGGAGATTTCCGCGTCCCGCGCAGCGGTCGAGCCGGCGTGGCCGTACATGGCATCGAGGTCTCGGTAGTCGCCTAGATCAGCGAGCAGATCCGCCACGCTGCACTGGTAGAGGCGAGCGAGCCGGTCGACCATCGCATAAGACGGGGCGCGGCCAGTCTCGGCCGGCCATTGTTCCCAGTAGGAGAAGCTCTTGCCAGCCTTGACGTCGTCGGGCCAGAGCCGAGCCCACTGACCGGCCGCGTCGACCTGGCTCCAGCCATGCGCCATCCGGAACGCAAGGCGCGCGTTAAGGCCGAACTGGCGGCGCATGACTTCGGCGATCTCCACGAAAGTGCTGCCAGCACGCCGCAGCCTGCCCGCCATCTCGAGAAGGTCGGTACGGCGGCTTGACCCGCCGTCTGCCTTGCCAGCTGCCATTTGATTCCTCGGCGTACATATAAGTTAGTAAATTAAGTATAACGCAAGACCCGAGAAGCTACCGCGAAACCATATCTCTCCATGAGCGAGATATCGGGTTAGTGCGCTTATCGAGGAATGAATCTCCTGCGCGGCTCGCTGGGCCAAGATGGCAGGGTCGCCGTCGGCCGCCGTCGGCGTTCCGAAGCCCGCCAGGCATGCGGCCCGCAGGAACTCTGCGGCCGTCGAACAGATCCGGCGATCGGTGTCGTCTGCCAGGGACCGCCCAGCGACCAGTCCGGCGAGAAGGGCCACGTCGAGATCGGCCAAGGGGGTCATCAACTCGCGATCGGCGAACGCCAGGGTACCAGGACGCTCCGCCGTCCCGTGAAAGCACCCACCCAGGCACGCGGCCATTATGACACGAAAGGTCACGGTCAGAAACGTTCGCCAGCGGCTCCGAGGAGAACTGTTCCCGCGATCTGGGGAGAAACGCAGGACATGTATCCCGTTGCACGGGATCGCCACAATGCGCGAGCACGGCGATACTGATTGGCAGCTACGCGCGGCGGCGCGATGAAAGGTCGATAAAAAGGGGATAAAAGATGACCGACTATGCGCGTTTCGATAGACCAGAAGTACCAGCCTCACCTCCCGGTAATTTCACCTCGAGCGGACAGCCGATGATGCCGGGTATTGCCAGCAAACGCACCCCTTACGGTCAGGGTCGCCGGGCCTTCTACGGCCTCATGTGGGCGGCGTGGACCGCGGCTTTCGCCATAGGCGGGTTCTCGCTCTTGTTCAGCCACCAGATCCTCGGCGGCCTGGTGGGACTGGCTCTCGCAGGCTTCTCCGGCCGGTACGACTACCGGATCTGGACCTGGCAAGCACGTCGGCTCTGGTTCTTCATCATCTGGTGACGACGACAAAAATGTATCACCAGCAAAGCCAGAGACCTACCGTCCGAGCGCGCAAGCTGATCGTCTCCGGAGTGATCCTGCTGCTGGTCATCGTCGCGGCGATCATTGGTCACGCCGTGACAAGCGGCAGTTCGATAGCCGTCGGCGACTGCGTGGTAACCAACCCCGATCCCCTGAGCGGCTGGAACATCCAGAAGGTCGCCTGCAACTCCAACCCTGGATCCGCACTCGAAGTTCAGAAGGTTGCCTCGGTGCAGAGCGGCTCGACCGGGGAGTGCGGCTTTGGATTCACCACCTTCCAAGATCAGCCATCTGATCAGACGTATTGCCTGACTCCCTATTCGTTCGGTTTCGGAGGATGAGTGAAAGCGCTAGTCACCGTCGTCGCGGCGGCGCTGGCCATCACCGTAACAGTAGTCATCGTCCGCGCTAACTCAGCGCCGACGCGGTCAGCGGCGGCATTCTGCCAGGTCTACAACCAGCAAAAACGCCAGTTCATCGCCACCTACGACACCAGGAATTACCAAAACGACCCGCTGGCCGGCCTGATCAACTCGATCAATGCGATAAGTGACCTGGTACCGATGTTCGAGAAACTCGATGCGGTGGCACCCCCGTCGATCGAACCTGACGTGAGTAACATCGTCGACTCGCTCAAGCAGCAAGAACAGGCGGCTGGTCACGAATTCTCTGATCCCCTCGGCGCGCTCGGCGAGGGCCTGACGGCGGCGCTGATGTCGTCGGCGTCATGGAATCAGGTCGACAAGTACATCGCTCAGCACTGCGGCGCTGGCTAAAGGCGGGAGCAGGCGAGTCCTGCCTGGTTAGCTGAACGGCGGGATGACTGCCTCGATCAGGTGCGGTCCAGGCTCGGCAAGCGCCCGCTCAAGCTGGGCGGCGAGGTCGGCCGCGGTCAGCGCCCTGGTCGCAGGCACTCCGAGGCCCCTGGCCAGGGCGGTGAAATCCAGGTCGGGTCTGGCCAGGCTCAGCAGGCTCTGGGCGACCTGGCTGTCCGTTCTCGCGCCGGTCCGCTGGAGTTCCAGGCTGAGGATGGCGTAAGCGCGGTTCGCGAAGATGATGGTAGTGATATCGAGTTGCTCGCGGGCATGCGTCCACAGAGCCGAGATCGTGTACATGGCGCTGCCGTCGGCTTCGAGTGCGAGCACCGGCCGGTCCCGGCAGGCGATGGCGGCGCCGGCGGCGAGCGGCAGCCCCTGGCCGATCGCGCCGCCCGTGAGGCTTAGCCAGTCGTGCCGCGGCGCGCCAGCCGTAGCCTGAGGCAGCCATAGCCCTGCGGTGTTGGCTTCGTCGCAGACGATCGCGTTCTCAGGTAGCAGCGCGCCGATTACCGCGGCCGCAGCCTGACCGGTCAGGTCACCGTCGGGTATCGCAGGCCGGATAGCTTCCTGCGGGCAAGGCCGGGCGCCTGGCACCGCCAGATCAGCCAGTGCCGCCAGAGCGCCCGCGATGTCCTCGCCTGGCTCGGCAAGTACCTGCACCTCGCAGCCGGGCGGGACCAGCGAGCCTGGCTTGCCGGGATAGGCGAAGAAGCTAACCGGCGACGCCGCCCCGGCCAGGATCAGGTGCCTGGTGCCCGCAAGCTGCGGCAGCGCCGCCTCGGCCAGGTAGGCGAGGCGCTCGACCGTCGGCCGGCCCGCGCCCCGCTCGTGCCTGGCCGGGAAGGTCTCGGCAAGCAAGCGCACGGCCGTCCCGCTGGTGAGCCTGCTTGCGGCCAGGAGCGCCGGTTCGGTCAGCCCGGTTCCGCCGAGCAGCACCACGCTGGGCTCGCCGCTCCGCACGATGGCAGCGACCTGCTCGATGACCTGCTCAGGAACGGCCGCCGGCGGGCGGACAGGCAGCGGTGCCGCCGGGCCACCCGCCTCCTCCCAGGACACATCGGCCGGCAGGATCAAGGTCGCGATCCGGCCGGGCGCCGCCATCGCCGCCGCGACCGCCTGCGCCACGTCGGCGGCGGCATCGCTGGCGCGCGCCGTCTGCCGCACCCAGGAGGAAACTGTGCCAGCGAGTGCACCGATGTCGGACTCGAGCGGTGCGTCAAGCCGCTTGTGGTAGGTAGCGTGGTCGCCGATGATGGCCAGCACCGGCGTACCGGCGCGGCGTGCGTTGTGCAGGTTGGCCAGGCCATTGGCCAGGCCAGGACCCAAGTGCAAGAGCACGGCCGCAGGCCGCCCTGTCAGCCGCCCGTACCCGTCGGCCGCGCCCGCCGCTACTCCCTCGAACAGGCAAAGCACGCCACGCAACTCGCTGACCTCGTCCATGGCCGCGACGAAATGCATCTCTGAGGTGCCTGGATTGGCAAAGCACACGCTCACGCCACTGCCCGCCAGCGTGCGGATGACAGACTCGGCACCGTTCACGTTGCCCTCCTCACGCGACCATTACTGAGCCATGCCTTCATATCTGACTAGACCACCGCCAGCGGCTGGAATCGGGTAGGTTTCGCGTCGTGTCTTCCAGCGCGCCGATCGAGTACCTGGCCCATCTGCTGACCATCCCGGTGCGGGTAGCGGGGACGAATACCCGCTTCGTGTTCGACACCGGAATCGGACTCAGCCTGGTGGCGCAGTCGCTGGCCAACCGGGTCGGATGCGTCCATGACGGATCGAGCTTCACGGGACGGCGAATGTCCGGTCATCCGGTCACCATCCCGCTTGGCCGGCTGGCTTCCCTGGGCGTCGGAGACCACCGGGCGCAGGACGTTCCTGTCGGGATCTTCGATATGCAGACGATGGCGGGACTCGAAGGCGTCGAAGGCTTCCTCTCACTCACCTACTTCAGGGACGCACCGGTGACCATCGACTATCCGGCCGGCCGGCTGGTGATCGAGGACGAGGCATCGCTGGCCGCCAGGGCGGCGGCTGGCCTGACGGTGCCGGTCGAGGTCAGGAGGGACGGACACTCCACCGAAGTGCTGCTCAGCATCGACCTGCCGAGCGGCAAGACGGTCAAGGCCGAGGTCGATACCGGCAGCGATGAGTTGATACTCAACGACCTGCTGGCTGCGGACGCGGGAGTTGACCTGCTCGGCGAGGGCGTGCGGCGGGCCAGCGGAACCGACGAGACCGGTCATGAGTTCGTACGCTACTTCACCGCACTCACCGGTCAGATCAGCGTGACCGGCGCGCCGCGGCTGCGCCTTCCCGCGCCACAGGTCATGTTTCAGCGGATCATCCACGACGGCCTGGCGGGCGATAAGTTCCTCAGGAACTTCACGGTCACCTATGACTTGCCCGGCAGCCGCATGATCTTCAGCCCTGCCCGCACCTGACCGGATGACGCCCCGACCGCGGTTCCCGGCTTAAGCCCTGCCGCCTACCTGATCTTCGCGGCCTGTTTATTTAGACTTTCGTTGTTCTTCTGCTTTCTTCTGCTTTTCGAACCAGATAGCGTACTGTTTTTGATATTCGTCCACTTCTGCCTCTTCGCGGTCAACTTCCGGGTCATCCTCCCGACGCGGAGAACCGTAACTGTGGACCGGGCTTCCCGGGTACTCCGCGAAGCTGTCAGGGAGCTGCTTAGAACTGAAGCCGGGGTTTTTGACCATGTAGACGCTCCTGGCTGACTGATCTTGCGTCAAACCGAGGTCGGCCAAACCTCCGCCCTTCTCCGGTATTTTCACTATAAGGCCCACTTCCCGCAGTGCGGTGAGGTGCTGCAAGAAAATGTCGTCGTCGTTAGTCAGCTTATTCGCGTCCTTGAAGTACGCCATAAGCTGGCTCACGTCGCTGATTCCGAGTGCATCCGCCACGAGCCGCACACCCCTTGCGGCCTTTGGCCAGTAAAGACCGGCCGTCGGGTTGAACTTAAGGTCGAACCCGTTCTGAAGCACCAGTGTCAGGGTCAGCCAGCAGCACGAGCACGGGTTCTTGGTACCGCTGATGACCGCTCGGCCGGTATAATTGGCCTTGACGAGGGCGAGAGCCAGGTACTGCTCTGCATGCGAAAGATCGTCGGGCGGCATTACCGCTATTACCTGATTCAGGTATGCACCATCGGTTATCGCGGCGGCGGCTTGGTCAGGACTCAGCGGCCCGACCACCTTCAGCCGGTTCCTTATCTGATGCTGAACGACCTTGAGAACGCTCTGTAGTTCTTCTCGCACCGACGCGTCGATATGGTGACCAACGGCAAGCTCTGAAAGCAACTCTGCGCCCCGTTCCTGCTGCTTGGTAAGCTCCGCGAGCGGATCGATGGCGTCGAGTGCGGCCGCGAGGGCGCCGACCGAGTAGGGCCGGAGCACGGAACTGTCCGCATTGTCGTCTATGATCTTCTGCGCGGCCTCGCGAAGGACGCTCTGGAGGTTGAACTCCGCGATCTTCGTGACACTCGCCGTAGCGTTCGCGCTTACGAAGACCCGCTGGTTCACCAGCATGGACTCGTATTCCATGTCATTGACTTTGTTCATGAAAAGCTGAGATATCCGGCCGAGCAACTGCTCGGTCTGACTCCCGATCTTGATGACCGGGTTAAGGGCGAGCACGTGTCCTTCCTCCAGCGAAGCTCCGCCCTTCTGCTGGCCATAGGGCCGCGCGATCTTCTTGCCCTGGGTGACGTGCACCTTCACCGAGTCCTTGACGCTCGTGAAGTTAATGTCTTTCGCGCTGGAGTCTTTAATCGGCAGTGGCCTCTTCCTCGCCTTGCCGAACTTTTCCTTTCTGGTTTCCGCCTCAGTGAGTTGCTTAACTACTTCACGGTAAAAGATGCGTACGCTTTCGTCTTCCGCGTTTTCGAGAGTCCGCCCCTGCACGCCGATCCCCGAGGCCCTGAACCTTCCGATCTCGGTGACGCATTTGCGGGCACCTTCCCTTGCCTTATCCGCTATCCTGGGATCCAGGCTATCAAGTTTCGCGGTGAGTATCCTGCGCTTCCGGACTGGCTTTATCGGCTCCGGGCCCGGATCGATCGACATCTCCATCTCGGCCGATTCGACGACCGGCGTGCCGGAGTCCACCTTCTTCGGTTCCGTCATTGCGCTTTCCCTTTCTACTACTGCTCGAGCAGGCCGCGGACTTCCGCGAGGTAAAGGTCGACTATTTCCTCGTCAGAAATCTCTTCCTCGTCGAGTTCAAGCTGGTCCCTGATCTCGTCGATCACTTCATTGAGATTGCGCTCTATCGCGTCGGCGATGGCCACTTCCAGCTCGGCCTTTTCGCCTTCCTCGCCCTCGTCGAACTCCTGGCCATCGTCGGCCTGACCGAGCAGGTCGGCGCCGGAAACTGGCTCGCCGACGGCGCCCTCTGGCGCTACGAGCCGACCGAGCCGGTAGAAGTTGCCCGCGGAGTCGGTGAAAAGATCGCTGTTCTCGACCTCGGTGACGATCGTGGTGCCGTCTGGCAAATACCAGCGTTCGCTGTCATATAGCAACCCGGTAGCCGGGTCGGACCACTGGAAAGCCGCTCCACCCCGGTACCTGGTGCCTGCGGAGTCGGCGAATACCCCAGATCCCAGATCGGTGACGATCGTCACGCCGTCGGGCAGATACCAGTTGCTGTCGTCGTAAAGCAGGCCGGTAGCTTCGTCGTACCACTGGAACGGCTTGCCAAGGCGGTATCTGTTGCGTGCCGCATCGACGAAGATGTCGCCAGAGCCGACGCTGGTCACGACCGTGCTGCCGTCGGGGAGATACCAGTTGTCCTGGTCGTAGTACAGGCCGGTGTCCTCGTCGAAGGTCAGCGCGGGAGCCGGGGCTCCTGGTCCGCCCGAGTCCGTCGGCGGCGACTCCCAGGCCGCGGCTGGCGCCTCGACCTTGACCCATGCTGAGGGCGCGGCGAACTGGTCGGCTGAGCAGACCTGCTGGCCGTCGGGCCGGGAACTGATGAAGTACTCCGACTGGGCCGATCCCATCTCCCTGGGTGCAGGCACGGCGAGCGCGACGAGCCTGATTTGCTCGTAGACCTCGTCGTCGTCGGACATGTTCTCGGTCAGGCCGGCTTCGAGGCTGGCCAGGCCGTAGTCGCCGTAACTGGTCTCGGCTCCGCCGCGCAGGTCCGCGCAACTCCTGGCGATCGCCTCGCTGAAACCCTGATAGTTCGTCGCGGTTTCCCAGACGCTGCGCTGCACGCGGAGTCCTTCGAACAGGGAGAGGTATTTCGACCAGTCGATTACTGCCATGAGGCCCCCCTTCGATGTGTTTGCTGACAGCGTGGCGCCATCGACTGCCTTTTCGCCTGCGCCTTCACGCAGAGTGAGATGGCGAAATCGCTGCTCGGAGATCGGCGCTCGGCCGCAATTGCGGACGCCGGCCACGTGCACCACGCTTGTCAGATGACTGGTTTGCCTGCTGTGAGGCTCAGGTCGAACGCCACGTCGCTGCTTGACTGGCGACGCCAGGTGGCCGCCCTGTACGCGCGGGTGCGCGCATGCGCTGACCCGGCTGACGGGCACCGGATCTGGCAGTCAGGACGGAACCACCTGCTGCGCACCCACCCGGAGTCGCCGCTGCCTCCCGCGCGGCGGGCGAGTTTCAGTGCGGTGCCGGTGGCGGACTACGATCCATCGCTCCGCTTCGTGGTGCCCGTCGACCGGAATGTCGCGCCTGCCAGGGTCGAGATGGCCACTGGCACCGACGGCGTCGTACCGCTCGAGCGGGCGGGCGTCGTGCACCTGGCCGGCGTCGGGGATCTGGACGTGTGGTGGCTCGCCAGCTACGGAGGAGGGATCTTCCTGCCGGTCAGGGACTCCAGAGGCGACGGCGCTACCTATCCTGGCGGTCGTTACGTGCTCGATACGGTCAAAGGTGCCGACCTAGGCGGCGACGACGGCTATCTCGTCGTCGACCTGAACTTCGCCTATAACCCGTCCTGTGCCTACGACCCGGCCTGGGCGTGCCCGCTCGCGCCGCCTGGCAACACGGTCGGCGTTCCGGTCAACGCCGGGGAGCTAATGCCGCTCTCGCGCGGCTAAGCTACTCCGCCGCTCGCTTGCGGGCGGTGAGCAGCAGGTACTCCCAGTCCACGACGGTGGTGGCGGTGCCGCGGTCGTGCCTGCGGGCGAGGTCGGCGAGGTCGCGGTCAGGGCGGCGGGGATGGCCGTGCCGGCGTGGTTCACGCTCTCGGTGTTCGCCCCGGTGCCAAGGCCAGCCACCGCTCAGCTTGACGCCGCGGACGCCGCCCTGGGCTGAGGCCGACCACGCACTCCGGCGGCCGCATGGCAAGGGTTACTCTGCTAATTGGGTCTTAGGTCCGCAAATGCGAGCGTGACGTCTCGTTCTGGTCTGGGCCGACCCCGGCGCTCCCGGCGGAGGTTGCTGTGCCTGTTCAGCCGACGGTTACTTTTGCCATGCTACTGCGGCAGTTGCGCGCCGAAGCCGGGCTGACCCAGGAGGAACTCGCGACCGCGGCGGGGTTGAGCAGCCGGTCGGTCAGCGATCTCGAGCGTGGCATCAACCTGACCGCCAGGAAAGAGACCGCACGCCTGCTCGCTGGCGCACTTGGTCTTGACGGCGCTGCCCGCGTGCTGTTCGAGGCGGCGGCTCGGGGCCGGGTCGCCGCCGGTGACACCCGGCCCGGCGCCGATCCTGCGGCAGGCGTGGCAGCCGCCAGGACGCTGCCCCGCGATGCCGTCGGGTTCACCGGGCGCGGGCCAGAACTCCGGCGCGTGCTGGCGATGGCCGCCAGCGCAGGGACGGCCGGCGGTGTGGTCAGCATCTGCGCGATCGGCGGTATGGCCGGCATCGGCAAGACGGCCTTCGCCGTGCATGCGGCCCACTACCTGGTTTCCTCGTTCCCCGACGGGCAGATCTTCCTGCCTTTGCACGCGCACGCGCCGGGCCGCCAGCCAGTCGACCCCGCTGAAGCCCTGGCCAGCCTGCTGCTGACGATCGGAGTCTCCGCCGAGCAGATACCGCCGGAATTGCAGGCGAGGTCAAGAGCCTGCAAGACTTGAGCACCGCGAAACTCCTGCCTGCGCCGCATCGCGGGCCGTCCGGTAGGCGCCAACGCGACGCCATACCGTGCCAAAGGTGACTATACCCAGCCAATTAGCCATGATTGGCGCGCCCGGTCCGCCGCACCCCCGGCGAGCGGATCTCCTTGCCGACTTCCACGCTGTCCGCTAACCTAGTTCCACTAACTGATTAGTGGGAGAGTGTTAATGATCGAGTTTCAGCTTGACACCGCCTCAGGTGTCGCCACTTATCTCCAGCTGGTCCAGCAAGTTCATCAGGCACTTCAGCTTGGCTTGCTGCAACCTGGCGATCAGCTGCCGACCGCTGCGCAGGTTGTCGCCCAGTTGGCGATCAACCCGAACACGGTGCTCAAGGCTTACCGCGATCTGGAGCGCGAGGGCCTGGCCAGGGCCAGGCCAGGGCAGGGGACCTTCATTACCCGGTCGCTGCCGCGCACCGACCCTGCCGCTCAGGCTCGGTTCCTCGAATCGATGACCAACTGGCTGCGCTCAGCGCGTACCGCGGGTCTTGGCCCAGACGACATCGAGGCGATCTACCGCACGGCGCTCCGCAACTGCTTCGCTGAAGGCGCCGCATGAACCTCGTCATCGATGCCGCTGGCCTCGGAAAGCAATACGGCCGTCGCTGGGCGCTGCGCGATTGCTCGGCAGCTATTCCAGAAGGAAAGGTGGTCGGGCTGGTCGGACCTAACGGCGCGGGCAAGACCACGCTGCTGCACCTGGCTGTCGGGCTCCTGGCGCCCACATCGGGCTCAATCAAGGTTCTCGGCGCCAACCCCGGCGAGGATGCGGCGCAGCTTGGCCGGGTCGGCTTCGTCGCCCAGGACACACCGGTCTACCCGCGGCTTTCCGTCGCCGCGCACCTGCGCATGGGCGCATGGCTGAACCCGAAGTGGGACACCGAATTGGCCGAGCGCAGAATCGGCGAGCTTGGCCTTGACCCGCACCAGCGGGCCGGGACGCTTTCCGGCGGCCAGCGCGCACAACTCGCCCTCGCCCTGGCGATCTCGAAGCGACCAGAGTGCCTGATACTCGACGAGCCGGTCGCCAGCTTGGACCCGCTGGCGCGGCGCGAGTTCCATCGCAGCCTCATGGAAGTCGTTGCCACGCAAGGCATCAGCGTGGTGCTTTCCTCGCACCTGATCGGCGACCTCGAGCGGGTATGCGACTACCTGGTCGTGCTCGTCGCCTCCAGGGTACGGCTCGCCGGAGAGGTCAGCGACCTGGTCTCGTCGCACTGCCGCCTATCTGGACCTCGCCGGGATGCCAGCAGCCTGCCCGCCAATCAGGAGATCATCGAAGAAAGCCATACAGACCGGCAGAGCACCTTCCTGGTCCGTACCGCAGACCCGATTCACGACCCAGCCTGGACAGCGCGGCCAGTGACGCTCGATGACCTGGTAATCGCCTACATGAGCCGGCCAACCGCCCCCGAGCGGACCGGCCGGCCGACACTGAAGGTGATGTCATGATCAGATTCACCTGGCTCCAGTTCCGCCTGCGGGCCAGCGCCGCACTCGCCGCCCTGGCCGCGTTCGTCGTTGTCCTCGCGGTCACCGGGCCGCACCTGGCCAGCCTGTACGCCTCCAGCGCCATTGCCGGCTGCCATGGCGGCACCTGCGCTACCGCCGCCTATGACTTCCTCAGCCGGCTGGCCATCACCAGCCCTTACCCGATCGTGTACGAACTCGGCTCCGGGCTCATCCTGGTAACACCAGGCATCATCGGCATCTTCTACGGCGCGCCGCTCATCGCCCGCGAGATCGAGAGCCGGACGTTTGCCCTAGCCTGGACCCAGAGCATCACCCGTGCCCGGTGGCTCGCGGTCAAGCTCGCCATGACCGGCCTCGCGGCAATGGCGGTCACCGCGGTGCTCAGCCTCAGCTACACCTGGTGGGCCGATCCCATCAGCAAGGCCGTCGGCCTCGGCGGCGGTTATAACCCCCCGTTCACCGGAGGCAGGCTCAGCTCAGTGATCTTCGCGACCGGCGGCATCGCCCCACTCGGCTACGCGGCGTTCGCGTTCGCACTCGGAACGGCCGCCGGCGCCCTCATCCGCCGTACCGTACCGGCCATGGCCGTCACGCTGGTGATCTTCGCTGTTGCCCAGATCACCGTGCCGCTCGTGGTACGCCCGCACCTCATCCCGCCCGATCATAAGATCACCACGATCCAGTCCGCGGCTCTGAACTTCGGCAACCTGACAGCAACGGTCGTCCCCGGTCAGCCTGGCGCCTGGATCATCTCCAGCGCCGCCCTCAACGCGGCTGGTCACGCCACCAGCGCGCTCCCTGCCGCGTGCGCGGGCGCCACCGGACTGAAGGCTCAGTCCCCAGGGCCGTGCATGACCAGCCTTGGCTACAAAGAGACCATCACCTACCAGCCCGCGAGCCGCTACTGGCCGCTCCAATGGCTCGAGACCGCCGGTTACCTGGCTCTTGCGCTGGCCATGGCCGGACTCTGCTTCTGGCGCGTTGGCCGTCGCGTTAGCTGACCGGGAAACGATCCGCACTGATCTAGAACCTAGATTCCGCGCACGCCGTCAGCGAGTTCCCGCAGGATGTCGATGTGGCCGTTGTGCCTCGCGGTCTCCTCGGTCAGGTGGAACAAGATCCAGCGCAGCGTTACCGGTTCGGTTACCGGCTCCGCACCCTCGCGCGAGTCGCCCTTGGACGCGGTGTCCAGGTCGAGGCATGCCACGAGCTCACGATGCCGTGCGCAGGCAGCCCGGTACTCGGCCAGCAACTGAGCGAGCGGCACCTCGACCGCAATCCGGAACTCGCGATCCGGGTCGTCGTCGGTCCACGGCGCGTCTATCGTGCCGCCGAGCAGCCTGTGCTCGATCCACGAGTCCTCGACCCAGCGCAGGTGGCTGACCAGCCCGGAAATAGTCATCAGCGGCGATCCGGGCAATGGCGCCCGGCGGGCATCGGCATCCGACAGGCCCGCGCACTTAGCGTGCACGGTGTCGCGGGTGTAGTCGAGGAACGTGGTAAGGATCGTTCGCTCATCCCAGCGAGCCGGAAGGTCGTCCGTCCGGTCCGGCGAGATGAATTGTGAAGCTGGTTGTTCAGTCATGTCATTCCTCTGCTAGGCAGAGGCGCGACCCAGGACTGCTATCGGCCAGTCTCCGGAGGCGCCAGATGATGAGTGGTCATTACGCCTCCTCTCCGGCTCAGCTGCACCACGCGATGCGGCGCCTGCCTAGGTTACCCTGGCACTCGGTTGCGGCGCCAGCGGATCCGGCGCGGCAGGTAGCGGACCAGGATCCGGATCCGGTGCCACCAGCCGTACTGGAGCGTCAGGAGACCGCGGCTGATCTCGGCAAGGCTGAAGACCCGTTCCGCTCCCGGCAGGAGGTGCACGCGCCACCGGCCAGAAGGCGACCCGATGCTGTCGAAGTACAGCTGAAGCTGACGGTACTTGCCTGAAAGCTCGGCGTCACTGACCGCCGCGGCGCGATAGGTATCGCGGTACTGACGGTGACGGTAATTCATAGCCGCCAGCAAGCTCCCCGCCTCTGTGAACCAGCGGCTCGAGGTCTGCGCTTCAGTTGGTGCCCGGACTTGCCCGGTACCGGAGGCCAGGCTAGCGGCCAGGTCGTTGCGCCGCCGGTACAGATGAACGCCCGCAGCCTGCGGCGTGCTGCCGAGCAACGCAAGCATGCCTGGTGCCAGCCGTCTAGATAGCGGCCGCAACTCAGGAACCCTGGCCATGTGCTCGACAACGCGGCCTTCGGTCTCCGCCAGCATCAGCGCGTCACCGGGATCCGAACACCGGCGGCGGTGCCAGGTGAGCCACAGGTAGGCGGGAAGCAATCGGCCCTGCACCCATAGACAGGCGCCGACTCGCTCGGCGCAGGTCGCGGCCGGCAGCACCGCCCGGACGCCGGGCGCGCGCCACATGCGGCGGAGCGTGTTCCACCTTCCCTGCTCCCAGAGCACCTCCGAGCGCGCCTGCCATAGCTGTGCCGGCGCCACCTTGCCGAGGGAACCGCAGCGCAGAAGTGCCGCCACCTCGCCGATCAGGCCTAGCTCGCGGAAAAGCTGAAAGGTAGCTTCCTGCCGCGCCTCCTCGTCGCCGGCGACGTGCGGGGGCCTCGGTTTCCTGGCGGCAGCCGGCCAGGTATCAGCGATCCCCCACTGCCGCGCGAGCTCGTCCGCCAGCGCACCAGTTGGCCCGCAGGCTATCTCGATCCTGGCGCCGGCCTGCCGCAACAGGTGCGCCAGCGGCGGCACGCCGGCGGCGCAAGGATCGATCAGGTGCCAGTCATGGTCGCTATGGCAGATCCAGACCACCCGGACCCGGGCCAGGGCGCCAGGAGCAAGCGCCGCGATCACCTGGTCTACGTCGAAGAAGTCCCTGCCGCTGTAACCGGTGACCAGCAGCGTTCCGTGCGCCGGCAGCATGTCGGTGAAGGCGGCGGCCTGCGAACTATCGAAGCCGCTCTCGACTCGCCGCAGCGTCGCTCCGAGCGAGCGCCCCGAGCTATCGTCCGCCACGCAGCCATGGAAGTGATGGAGCCGGCCCGCCCGGCGCCAGCCCTCATGGTGCTCATCGGCCGCTCGCTCTATGCAATCGTCGAAGTTCGCGGTCAGGTGCCGTCCGCCTCGCGCCAGGTGGCCAGCGAAGAACGCATGCAGCCGATTCGGCGGCGCGTCCTGGGCGTCGGCCAGGACGGCCGGCACCGCGTCATCACCGTGAACCTGTGCCGCAACCCCGAGCACGGTCTCGAGTCGCGGCTGCGGCTGCGGCTGCCGCGCCCCGTGCCTGCGGCGCGGGCAAGATTCCACCTGCAGCCAGCCCACCTCTTCGTGATGGCGGAGCACGGTGTCAAGCGCACCGCCGACAAAGAAGGCGTCGAACACCCGCCTGGTCAGCTCCTGCCCGTCAGGCAGCGAAGTTGGTCCGTCCACGGACACGCCGGCCCCGGACAGCACCACCACAGACTGCGGTGTCATCCCCGCGATCAGCCCAGGTAACCCAGACATAACCGACCTCCTCCCGGCGGCCGCTGAAGGCGGATAAGGCGGAGCCCAAAGTCAGGCTGAGACCAGGTCGCAGACGAAAATGAGAGTCTCGCCAGGCGCGATCGCGGCTCCGGCACCGCGGTCACCGTAGGCGAGGTCGGGGGGAATGATCAATTGGCGACGGCCACCGACCTTCATCCCCTGCACGCCCTGGTCCCAGCCGGCGATAACCTGGCCGGCCCCGAGCCTGAACCGCAATGGGCCGCCCCGGTTCCAGCTAGCGTCGAATTCCTCGCCAGTGGAGTACGCCACCCCGACGTAGTGCACCTCGACCGTGTCTCCAGGGGTGGCCACCGAGCCGGTACCTTCCCAGATATCGGTGATCTCCAGCTTTCCCGACAGATCACCGCCTGGAAAGTCGACCTCAGGCCTGCTGACGCTCATTCACTCCTCTTTCCGCTGTCTCCGCCGACGAACCGGCCAATCCTGGCGACCGCACCCGCTACCCCCGCGCCAGCGGCCTTACCGCGCCCCGCAAGGCTACCCTGCGCACTTAATACTCCGATCCCGGAACCGGCCGCGACTTTCCCGCGCGGCCGTCCGCCTCGCCGCGCGGCGAGGTTGCGGGCTCTAGTTGACGGGGAGGACGGGTGCGGAAGGGGCAAGCCGGACCCGCGAAGCCCAGCGACGGCTTCAAGAAGGTCGCCGTGATCGCCGTGGCCGGACCTGGCTAACCCGTCAGCCGGCGTAAGGACCCTGGCCGCCGATAGCGGCGGGGTTGCTGATCGCGTTGTAGTAGGCGCCAGACTCCGGACGCCAGAGCAGCAAGATGGCAAGGAGCCCGACCAGCACCACAGCCACCTCGATCAGCAGTGCCAGCACAATCAAGACCGCCCAGCCGCCGCTCACCAGGCTCAGCGCGAGGATGCTCACGATGAGGGTAACGATCAGTCCGAGGCAGCCGAGACCGAAGAACACGGTGGACAGGATACGGGCGTAGCTCTTCCCCGCCTTGTTGGCCACTGCCATCCACAGCCACAGGCCAATGCCGACTAGCGCACCGATGATGCCAGACACCGAAGAGGCTTGAGTCTCGGCATTGATGAGAATGTCGATGATGAAGGTCAAGCCGCCCAAGCCGGCACCGATGTACATGAACTTGACCGCTTTGAGTATTGACTCTGGTGGCTGGGGCGGGCCTGCCATCGATGGCTGCCCGCTAGCCGGATAGGGCTGGTACATGGCTGCTCCTTGCAGGGGGGAAGAAGAATCATGATCCATTTACCGTCCCGAACCCTCGCCGGGTTCGCGGCAGATTGACTATAGCGACGCTAATAGCGCCTGACTAGGCGCAAGCGGGCACGTGGTTGCCGCGAGCCGGGGCTTAGATACCGGCGTGCAGGTAGGCCGCCCATACGTCGTCCGGGTACAAATCGCGGAGTTCAAGCACCACCTCGCGCAGCGCTCGCGCGGCAACGTCGGCCATGAGGTTCGCGCCGCTTCGCAGCCGCAGGTAGATACGCCGGGCGACCTCCGCCGCGACGCGGTCGTCGATCGACCAGAGGGTAGCGATGACGTGGCGGTAGCCGGCGATCTGGAACGCGAGGGCTAGATGCAGCGGCTCGTCGGGAACCTTAGTGCCTGGAACGGCTCCCTCGCAGCAGGACAGGTAAGCAAGCTCCCCGCCGGCCAGCCGCTCGGCGGCGATCGTCAGGGCATCAAGGCCGCCGTCGCTCAGGCAGAGCCTGGCCCGTCCCGGATGAAGCAGATCCTGGTAGCTGTGGCCGGCGAAATGGAACCACGGATGACTGGCCAGGCCGGCCCGCACCGCGTCGCGGGTCGCCGCCTCGTTGCGCAGCACCAGCGGCGCTTGGCCCGCCGCGCCGCCGACGACCTCGACCTCCCGCACCACCTGCGGCAGGTCGCTGAGGCCAGGCGTGCGGTCAAGCGCCACGACGAGCTGACCCGTCCCGGCGTCAGGGACGCGCGCCCTGCCGCGCAGCGAGAGCAGTGTCCGCGCGGACGCGGCATAGGACGACACTACCCAGTCCGCGACGCCGACGTCGGCCTCTCGCGCCTTGTCGTACCGGTGCGCGGCGTGCAGCGGGAGCAGGGCGAGCGAGCCAGTCGGGCACCACCAGACCCTGGGCACCTCGCCGTCGCGCCGCGGCAGCCCGAGTCCGGTGAGGACCGGGCGGGCGATGCAATCCCACAGCCATCCGCTCACCTCTCGCAGGGTGTCGCGCGGCTGCGCGGAACCGACCTGGCCGGGGCGCCGAAGCTGCCCGAACATCCGCAGGTATTTCGCGGTGACCTCGGTGACGCCTGCCAACGTGACGCCAGGCAGCGGCACCACCTCGACACTGCCCTCGCAGATCGCTATCGCGTCACAGCGGTACCGGCTGATGTTGATCAGGATGAACGGTCCCGCGCTGCCCGCCGTGAGGAGCTGGTCGCGATCAGGCGCACGCAGGAAGTCCGCCAGCCCATCAATCGACCGGATCTGCCGCACTACGGCGGCACGATCGCGCAGCAAGTCCCGGCGACGCAGGACCGGATCGAATCGCTGCGGCATTCCCCCATCCGGGGTATCGGCCGCCGATGGCTTGCCCGCGTCGGCCGCATCGATCTCGTCGCGCAGGCGCACGAATTTCGCAGCCAGGTCAGGCGCGGCTTCCCTGAGCTTGGTCAGGTCGGCCGAACCGCCAAGCAGATATCCCACCAGCAAGGCGCGTCCCTGCTCAAGCAGCGTGAGCGCACGCAATCCAGCGGACGGATCATCTTCGCGGCCAGCAAGCACGCACGCAGCCGCATGCCTGCGCTCCTGGTCATCACGCTCAAGATGCTGTGGCGAGATCAGCGGTGCCAGCTCCACCGTCAGGCCGAACGCCTCGGCGGCACCCGTCCAGTCACCTTCGGCGGCGCATAGCCTGCCCCATTCCGTCGCCGCCTCCGCCCGGAGCATCGGGGGCGCCACCTCGACTTCGGCGCAGGCGCGGAACGCGGCGACTGCATCGGCCGCCGCGCCAGCACCGGACCTGGCGAGGCTGGCCCTTGCCTCGCCCAGGTTATACAGGTAGAGCGCGCTGTCGGGTGAGTCAGCCGGCGTCAGGGCAACGGCCTCGGTCAGCAGGCCGGCCGCCGCATGGAAATCGGCCGGATCGAGTTCGGCACTGTCAAGTTCGCCGCCGCTGCCGCCCGGCGGCCGGCCGCGGGCGATGAGCGACGCCGCCAGGTTCGCCAGCGCGATCGGCCGTCCCGGATAGTCGGCATCAAGCAACTGGCATGCCTGGCGTTCCGCCTCGATGCTGCGGTCAAGCGCGTCCCGGTCCTCCGTCGTCTGGAACTTGACGTACTCCGTGCGCGCCAACGTCAGCAAGTTCTGGTACCGGTCAGGGTCGTCTTCGCCGACCGTGGCCGCGCCGGCCCGCGCGCAATCGAGCGCCTCGTCAAGCACGGCCAGGTCCGGCTCGGCCTCATGACGCAAAGTCAGGCTAATCGCCAGGTTGGTGAGGCGCTGTGCCCGGCCAGGCGTCGCGGGCGAGGTGGCTGCGAGCGCGGCGCGGTCCGCCTCGATCGCCTCGTCAAGCACGGCCAGTTCCCCGGTAAGCTCATGCCGGCAGCGCAGGCAGTTGCCGAGGCAGGCGAGCGTGAGGCTCCGCTTGGCTCCGTCAGGCCGGCAGGCGGCTACCGCGCGGCGCGCCACCGTCACCGCCTCTTCCGTCACCCCGGCATCGCCCTGGGCCTCCGACCAGGTAAGCAGGCCGTTGGCCAGGTTGAGCAGGTAGCCGGGAAGGCCGGGGTCACCGGCCCTGGCTAGCCGGACGCCAGTCCGACCTGCGCTGATCGCATCGTTCAGCTCAGAAATATCGCCTGAGCTGCGGTAGGCCGTTTGCAGCGCGTCGCCGAGGTTCGCGAACATCGACGCTCTGCGGTGGTCAGACTCCGGAAAGGTGTCCGCCACCGCGCGCGCGTGCGCAACTGCCTCGATCACCTGGTCGGGGCCGCCAGTGATCTCATATCGCGTCAGCAGCGCGTTGGCGAGGTTAGAGCGGGCGATAAGACGCTCGACGAGGTGCTGCGCGCCGTCGGCGAGCACCGACCTGGCCAGCGCCACCGCGGCGTCGGCATCGGTGACCGAGCCCGTCGCCCATGCCCGGTCCTCAAGGGCCTTGCCAAGCCCGATCCGGTGGTCTGTGCCGGTGACCGGGTCCACCGCCGCCGCTTGGACGGCACGGGAAAGCAACGCGATCGCCTCGTCGAGCACGGCGGCGTCACCGTGGCGGTCGTAGCTTTCCAGCAGCAACGCCGCCAGGTCATGCTGGGCAACATGATCGGCCGTGTCCGCCGGCACCCACCTGGCCGCCTCGATCGCTGCAGTCAGGTCATCGTCATCCAGTTCGCTGGCCCACATCCCCCCTCATTATGCGCCCCGGTCACGTCAGAGCCGGCCTGATAGATGCCGGCACTGCTGCACCGCCGGTGCGGCGGTGCAGGTTGCCCGGCCAGCGCGGCCGGGTATTTGCGCCCTCCCACGCGTTAGTATGATGGTCAGCTGAGAAACCAGCCAATGGGCGGTAGCCCCCTGCCGAGTTCACCAGGCAGCCCGAGCGGCGGCTCAGGATTGATGCCCACCCAGGCCGCCTGCGTCGATCGTCGAAGATCCGCACGCCGGCTGGACGCTGACAGCACCAGCCCTCCGCACGGGACGCTCGTCGCCCTGACCGCGAGGCTGTGCGCCATGCGGCCGTCGTCCCATCACTTCGGCATCCCAGAGGAGAAGGCATTCCAGCGAAAAAGTCTGCGGCTCGACCAGGCCAGCGCCAGATGAGCGCTCGCGCTGCCGCCCCGCGCAAGCAGCGAGGCACCCGCCACCGCGACGACGTCGTCCCGCTGCTCGCCCGCACCGTCCGCGAGGTCGAGGCAGCTGCCAAGCGGGGCCGGGTGACGCCTGCCGTGCGCGCGAAGTTCCATGCCGTCGCCTTGCTGCTGCGGGACGAGCGTGCCCGCGTCCGGGCAGCGGCCGGACGCGGCAGTCCCGGGTCCGAGCAGCTCAAGCGCCTGGACGGCGTGGCGGCCATCCTCGCGACGACGGCGGTACAGGACGCCGGGCTGCTGGCGCTGCTTGGCGAGGGCTGCGAGGTCTCCGGTGCGGCCAGGTCGGTGATGCGGGAGATGATGCGCGACCTCGGCATCGAGCCGGGGCCGGAAGCGATCGAGCCTGCGCAGACCACTGTGGCTTCCGGTGGCTCACAGCGGCAGGTGGTGCCGCAGTCGGTGGTCTCCAGGCAACTGGCGAACCCTTTTCTCGCCCCGGATTTCTCCGCCGCGCCGCAGCGCGCCTGTAGTCCGTGCCGCCTGACCGACTGGGAGTTGCTCGGCCCGCTGCTGACTTCCTTCGAGCGCGGTGGAGCACAGGCGTGCATGACGCTCCCGCCGCCGACGGCGCGGTTCACTCCGCCTGGGCTGGAACTGATGCCGCACCAGGGGCAGCTGGTCGCTGCGGCCGCCGCCGGTCACCGGACGTTCCTGCTCGCCGATGAGCCGGGTCTTGGCAAGACGGCTCAGGCGTTGCTTGCCGCGCAGGCGGCGAACGCCTATCCGCTGCTCGTCGTCGTACCGAACGTCGTCAAGACCAACTGGGCTCGTGAGGCGGCCCGCTGGACTCCCGGCCGACCGGCTACCGTGGTACAGGGCGACGGTGAGACTGTTGACGGCTTCGCCGACATCGTGGTGCTCAACTACGAGGTTCTCGACCGCCATATGGGCTGGCTCGGTGACTTCGGCTTCCGCGGGATGGTCGTTGACGAGGCTCACTTCGTGAAGAACACATCCTCGCAGCGCTCGCAGAATGTCCTCGCGCTTGCCGGCCGCGTGAGGTCCCGGACGGACCGGCCCTTGCTCATGGCACTGACAGGCACCCCGCTGATCAACGACATCGAGGACTTCCTGGCGATCTGGCAGTTCCTCGGCTGGATCGACGAAAGCAAGCCGCTCGGCGAACTGGCGGACGCGCTCGATCACACCGGGCTGACGCCCGCCGACCGGAGCTTCTACCCCGCGGCGCGCCAGAGCGTGATCGACGTCGGCATCGTCCGCCGGCGCAAGCTCGACGTGGCCGCCGACATTCCGGCCCGCCGCATCGCTGACCTGCCCGTCGAGCTCGACGGGCCGGCCGGCCGGTAGATCCGGGCCGCCGAGCGGGACCTTACCCGCCGGATGGTGGCGCGGTACGAGACAGCGCTCGCGAACCGGTCCTCAGCAACGGGGGCCGAGGGCATCGACGAGAACCTGGTTCGGCGGGTGGCCCGGGCGGAGCTCAAGGACACCGAGACCAAGTCCGGCGAGAACGTGTTCACCATGATGCGGCGCATCGGCGAGGCGAAGGCCGAACTGGCCGCCGACTATACGGCGCAGCTGGCCCGCAGCGCCGGCAAGGTCGTCTTCTTCGCCAAGCACATCGACGTCATGGACGCCGCCGAAGAGTCCTTCGCCCAGCGGGGCGTGCGGTTCTCATCGATCCGCGGCGACCAGACGCCGAAGGTGCGGCAGGCGAACATCGACGCCTTCGTGAACGACCCGGACGTCGCGGTCGCGGTCTGCTCGCTGACCGCCGCCGGGGTAGGACTGAACCTGCAGGTCGCATCGAACGTGGTGCTGGCCGAGCTGTCGTGGACCAACGCGGAGCAGACCCAGGCCATCGACCGCAGCCACCGCATCGGCCAGACCGAGCCAGTCACCGCGTGGCGCATCATCGCCGCGCAAACCATCGATACCCGGATCGCGGAGCTGATCGACAGCAAGGCGGGGCTCGCCGCCCGGGCGCTTGACGGGTCGGACGAGGAGGTCTCCTCATCGGCCGACGTGCAGCTCGAGGCGCTGGCCGCGATGCTGACCGACGCACTGCTGGCCTCTCCCCGGCACGCCGGCTCTCCGGGCTCCCGAACGCCAGTCTCCTCCGGCGAGACCGCGCTCGAGCACACGGGCCCGCCACTGGCGTAACCTCGCTCGCCATGCTGGCCTGCCGATGCCGTAAGGGCTTTGGCGGGCTAGCAGGTTGAGCGGAAAGCCGATGGCCGTCGGCAGTTGACTTTGCGGTGCAAAGTTAGTTACTTTGAATTGCAAAGTTCAATCTGCGGTCCCACCGAGGGAGATGAGCGCGGTGAAGACGAGAGCGCCGGGACAGCCGCACGGGACGCCGAGGGACCTGTCGGTGTCGGCGCTGATCCTCGGGGTCGCGGCGATGATGTGGTTCGGCTGGGGGCAGTCGCAGCCGCCGGCCGGGCGGCCAGCCTATACGGCGCCGTGGATCCTGCTCGTCGTCGGCGTGCACTTCCTTCCGCTCGGGCGGCTGTTCGGCTCGGTGGACCTGCTGTGGTCGGGGCTGGTGCTCTGCGCGGTCGCCATCGCGGCCGCGGTGACGGGAGCGGTCAGCGCGGTGGCGCCGAGCGCGGTCACGGGCGGATTCGGCGGCCTGGTGCTGGTCGCGGCCGCGGTGGCGAGCCTGCGCCGCGCCGCGGCCCGCGGTCGTTTCGCCGGCGCGCACGAGGGCTGAGGCGATGGCTAACGATGACCTGCTCGGCACCCGGCAGGCGGCGGAACTGCTGCAGCTCAGTGCCGACCACGCGCGCCGGCGGCTCATGGTCAACCAGCCGCTCATCTACGGCGCCTGGGGTGCGGCGTGGCTGATCGGCTGCGGGGCGATGTGGCTGTCGGTGCTCGGCCAGCATCCGTTCCGCGGCGCGGCCGGCTGGGCTTCGGCCGTCCTCGGGGCAGGCATCGCCCTGGCCATCGTCGCCACCGCGATCACGACCACCCGGGCGGGCCGCGGCGTCGGCGGCGTGTCGGCCCGCCAGGGGATGATGTACGGGCTGTCCTGGCCGGCCGGCTTCGCCGCCTTGTTCACGCTCATCGGGGCGGCCACCCACTTCGGCGCGAGCCCGGCGGTGCTTGGCGTCCTCGGCGCGGCCGGGCCGCTCGTGGTCGTCGGGCTGATCTACGTGGTGGCCGCGGGGATGTGGCTGGACTGGATCATGTTCTGGCTGGGCGGGTGGGAACTGCTTGTCGCGGCTGTCGGCGCCTGGACTGGCCCCGTCGGCGTGCTGCTGATGAACGCCGTGGCCGGCGGCGGCGGGTTCCTGGCGGCCGCGGCCGTGGTGGCCTGGCGGAACCGCGCATGAGCGATGCGGGCCTCGACCCGGTCATCCACGCCCCGGTGCGGCTGCGCATCACCGTGACGCTGTCCACCCTGCGCGAGGGCGACTGCCTGTCCTTTTCGCGGCTGCAGCAGCTCCTCGACCTCACCCCGGGCAACCTGATCACCCACCTGCGCAAGCTGGAGGAAGCCGGCTACGTCGGATCCGTCAAGCCTGTCGGCGACGGGCAAGCCCGCACGGCGCTCTACCTGACCCACGCGGGCCGGGCCGCGCTTGAGCGCTACACCGCCGCGCTCCGCCAGCTACTGGACCAGGCGAGCCCGGCTAACCGGGGGGAAATGGAGTTAGTTCAGAGGCCGGTGACGGACCAGTTGATGGTTTGCGGTGCGATCAGCGGGGTGCCGACATCGAGTTGCAGGTTCTCGTGGGAGCCGAGTGGCGCGTTGCGCGGGTCGCCGACGAACACGCGGCCGTTCACGATCACGGTCACCTGTCCGCGGGCCGGGCCGGCCTGGTCCGGGCCGAGCGGCTGACGCCACTCATCGAAGAAATAGCCGAGCGTAAAGGCCGCCTCACAGGCGACTCGATGTGGATGATCCCGTCCCCCGCATGACGTACATCGGGTCGGGCGACGTCATCGCGACGGCCGCCTTCTACCGCCAAGCCGGTGAGCCTGACCGCGCTCACCCTCCTGCGGAAGCAGTTTCCCGGCATCGTGCTGCCGGCCACCCCGCCACCGGAGGTGCGGGACCTGTCCGGGTCCACCGCGCTGCCGGTCGCGCTCGCCCTCGTGCTGATGCTGCTGGCCTGCGGGACGATCGCGCATACCCTGCTGACCTCGGTGCGCCAGCACCCCCGGGAACTGGCGGTACTCAAGACCCTCGGCTTCGTCACCCGGCAGGTCCGCGCCACCGTCGCCTGGCAGGCGACCGCGATCGCGGGCGTCGCCGCCCGCGCCCAGCCCGCCGGCCGTCGTCCTGCGGGCCGGGTGACGGCTCCAGGTGGCATGATGAGCGGGTGATGGCGGGCGGTTCGCAGCGTGACCGGGTTATCGCGGCGTGCGGTGCCAAGCCGGGATCGGCCGAAGACTATCCGTTCGGTGACGAGGTGGCCGTGTTCAAGGTCGCGGGCCGGATGTTCGCGCTGGTCCCGCTCGGCAAGCCGCCCGGCACCGTCAGCCTCAAGTGCGACCCGCACCTGGCGGCCGGCCTGCGCGCCCGCTATGCTGCCGTCACGCCGGGCTACCACCTCAACAAGCGGCACTGGAATACCGTGGCGCTGGACGGCTCGGTGCCCGACGAGGAACTGCTCGAGCTGGTCGACCACTCCTACGAGCTGGTGGTGGCCCGATTGACCAGGGCCGCGAGGGACGAGCTGGCCATCTGACGGGGGCGCCTGCGGCCTGCCATTCGATGACGCGGAGTGGTGGTCCCGCCGTCGCTGCGTGCGCGAGTATGCCGCGTCATCGTGGACCGGCCGTAATTCGTTATGGCCAGGGGCGCCGCCGCGGGCACACTAGTGCGGTGAAGGATCAGCCTGGCCCGGTCGTGATGGACGGGGACGTCGTCCGCCGCCCGGCCGGCCCGTGGACGCCGGCCGTGCACGCCCTGCTTGATCACCTGGCGCGGGCCGGGTTCACCGGCAGCCCGCGCCCGGTCAGCGCCGACGGCGAGGATGTCGTCATGTACATCCCCGGTGAGTCCGTCCATCCGCACGCGTGGAGCGACGAGGGTGTCTTCACGGTCGGGCTCCTGCTCCGCAGCCTGCACGACACGACG
>DAHVDE010000002.1 GCA_027313705.1 Actinomycetota bacterium
TCCGCCGTGATGGCATTAGCCTGGCCCGCATGCTCAGCACGAAACTCGCCCTTTCGCTCGGCGTTGCGGTTGCGCTGGCCGGTGCTATCCCGCTCGCGCACTTCGATTCCCCGGCTTATGCCCAAAATGGCTGGCAAGTAACTCGGCCCCACGGACGCCCTTCGCCTATGCGACCATCTATACCTTCGATAGCCGGGGTTGTGGATACGGGTTCTCATCGCGCAGCGTTGACGGCATTATCAGCAGGCCATTGAAGTTTACCGTCACTTATACCATGCACCCTGACTGCACCGGAATCCAGACGGTGACCGATAACACCGGAGCGGTGCGGCACTACGATTTTTTCCTCGCGCCTTCCGGCGCGAGGTTCACGTTTCTCCGCTCAGATCCCGGTTACGTAGCGGCGTCGGTCGCCATTTCAGGCACCGGGGATCACATCGGGTAAGCTCCTGGCTCGTGCCGCGTGCCTGCCAGCCCGCCGGCCGAAGAAGGAGCCCTCGCCGAGCTGGGTACCCGAGCAGTAGCCGTTGCCATCCTGCGCGATGTTCGCGGCACATGCCCCGGCCGCGTACAGGCCGGGGATGACCGAGCGGTCCGCCCGCAGTGCCTCACCTTCGACGCTAGTGCGGATGCCGCCGAGAGTGAACCCGGCATAGAGCGCTACCCCGAGCGACAGGTCGAAGACCCCCCAAGGTCCCCTGTCTTGCGGCGCCAGCCAGCTCGGGTGCTTGCGGAACTCAGGATCCTGGCCGGCCGCGGCGTGCTTGCTGTACCTGCCGATCGTCGCGGCCAGGGAGCCTGCTGGCACCCGAAGACCACGTTCCATCTCGCCGATCGTCTCGTAACCGTCCTTGAAGGGCACGAGCCGCATCCGCTGTTCGGCCATGAAGTCGCTGGCGACGATCAGGTAAGCGGTGGCGTCCGGCTGGCGAAGCACGTGGTACGCGGTGCGTGCGTGATAGCTGTCCTCGGCGACGAAACGCTGCCCGCGCTTGTTGACGATGATGCCGTTGACCAGTGAAGACGGCGGATAGAACGGCGCGGTGATGAACGGCTCTTCCATGTTGTCGAGCTGCGCGCCCGCAGACTGGCCAAGGCGGATGCCAAGACCGTCGTCGTAGGTCGTGCCGAGCGCGAACAGCCTGGCGCCGAGCGCGGGCGCGTACTTCGCGACCATGTCCTTGTTCATCACGAACCCGCCCGCCGCGATCACCACGGCGGCGGACCTGATCAGTCCGGTAGCCTGGAACGACCTCCAGGCGAGGCCGGTAACGGCTCCCGTGTCGTCGAGTACCAGGTTGGTCGCGGCTGTCTCGAACCTGACTTCGGCGCCCGCCTCCTGCACCCGAGCCCGCAGCAGGTCCATCACCAGCCTGGTGCCGCCGGTGTCGCCGGGTACCGGCACCTTGTGGCCGCGCGGCGCCGGCCGCACCTGGTCACGAAACGGCCAGACCAGTTCGTTACCCGTGTACATCAGGCCCTGCGTACCCGGCTGGATCACCGCCTTGCCAGGGAAGTAGGACCGCTCGAACGCGAACCCGAGCGACTCGAGCCAGGTGAAGTGCTCCACCGCGCCGCGGGCGTAGGCGCTGATCTTCTCCTCGTCAGGATCCTTCGCCGTAGCGGCAAGATAGGCGGCCATGTCCTGCGCAGAGTCCTCGTGCCCTGTTGCTTTCTGCACCTCGGTGCCGCCGCCGAGGTAGAAGTGGCCGCCAGAGAGCGACGAGGTGCCACCGTGCTCCGCCGCCCGCTCGAGCAGCAGCACCCTGGCACCTGTCCTGGCCGCTTCCAGGGCAGCGCAGCCGCCAGCGATGCCGAAACCGACGACGATGACGTCGTAGTGCTGCGCTGTCGCTGGCAGCGCGGCCGCTGGCAGGACAGCAGGGACGGCCAGGCCAGGTGCCAGATCGGCGCGCATGGCTACACAATAGAACGTGTTCTAGTGATGCCGCATCGTGCGCATCCGCGTTCGACGGCGGCGATGATCTGCGGGCGCAGTTCCTCAGGGCGGATGATCTCGTCCACGGAGCCAACCCGCTGAGCCCGCTGGATCGAGTGCACGCTGTCGAACTCGGCCGCGACCTCGCTCAGCTTCTCCGCCCGCACCGAGGTCCGTACCTCTGCCAGCCTGGTGACCAGTGCGGCGCGCTCCGCGTCCGCTGCCTCGGTGATGCGGCCCTGGAGTTCGGCGACGCGCGGGTCGCTCGCGGTGCGGGCATTGACGTCAGCGGCGAGCACTACCGCGGCTGCGGGCGCTCCGCCGAGTACCGAGGCGAACGAGCCATCCACCGCAAGTACCGTCATGTTCGGGTTGAGGGTCTTGGAGAACACCACGAACGCGCCGCCGTGATAGCGCGAGATGACGCAGAACACGATGGGACCGCGGAAGTTCACCATCGCCCGGCCGATCTCGGCGCCGTACTCGAGTTGCAGCTTGCGCATCGACTCCGGCGACCCGTCGAAGCCGGACAGGTTCGCCAGCACCACGAGCGGCCGGTTACCGCTGGCCGCGTTGATCGCCCGCGCCGCCTTTTTCGACGACAGCGGGAACAGCGTGCCGGCGGTGTAGGTGTCAGGGCCGTCGGTGGGCGGAAAGCCGTGCCTGGGCACGGGCCGCGACTCGAAGCCGATCAGGCACACCGGCCGGCCGCCGAGATGCACGTCCTGGACCACAGCGGTGTCCGCGTCGGCCATGCCTGCCCAGCGTTCCAGTACCGGATGGTCCTGGTCGGCAAGGGCACGCATCACCGTCCTGATGTCGAATGGCTTCTTGCGGTCAGGGTTGGTCTCGCGGGAGAAGATCTGCCCGACCGTGGTGAAGTCACTGCCGGCAGCGTCGTGCGGGTAACCGGAGATGTCCCTGTCGGCTGGGTCGGTGGTGGCGGCCAGGCGCGGCCCGGTCTCGCCGGGGAGCACGTAGCTGTGCTCGTAGTGCGAAAGCAGCACGGCGTGGGCGGCCCGCAGATCGGGCGCCCAGTACTGTGCCTGGCCGTTCGGCCCCATCACCCGGTCGTAGCCGCCGATGCCGAAGTTGTCCTCGGCGGAAACGCCGCCGGAAAAGTCGAGTGACTGCTTGCCGGTCAGCACCATCGCCGAGTCAGGTGTCATCACCAGAATGCCCTTGGTGTGCATGAGCATCGTGGCTTCGGCGTTCCAGTACGGCTGGGCGCCGACATTGATCCCGGCCACGACCACGTTGATCTCGCCGCCGTCCTGCGTGAAGTGCACGATGCGGCGCAGCGCGGACGCGATCCAGTCCATGTTCTCTGTGCCTGAGTCCATCGCGATGCGCGCGCCGGCCGACAGCGCGTACCACTCCGTCGGCACGCCCATCCGCTCCGCGAGGTCGAGTGCCGCGATCACGCGGGCGCACTCAGGCTCTGACAGCGCGCCAAGCGACTTGGTCGGATCGCCGAGCAGCACCACCCTGGTCACGCCCTCCGGGTACTTCACCGTCGGCGTGGTCGCCACTCCGGTCACTATCCCGGCCTTGCTCAGTCCTTTCTGCCGGTCCACCGGGGCCAGCGCGCCCTGGTCGTCGAGGTCGTACTCGGTAAAGGAACCGCCGGGACCAGCGAGCATGTCGGTCAGCTCGTACGGGTAAACCGTTCCCCTGCGCCTGGCAAGCAGTACCTTCTGCCCGTAATCGTCCAGAGGCTGGATCGGCTCTGATGGCGGCTCGCCGATCTCGAGCTGGACGCCGGTTGTCACGTCGTAGCTGATCCGCACCGCGATCGGATGCAACTGCCTGGTCTGCGGGTCGCGCTGGCGGCCGAGGAAGAGCACCTCCTCGACCCCGGCGCCTGCCGTGGTGGGCACGACGCGCTGCGCGATCGCACGCAGATCCGCGGGCGTGAGGTCGCTCGGCGGCCAGACATACAGTATGACCAGGTTGGTGTCCAGGCGCCGGTTCGCCGGGCGCTGCACCTGGACCTTGCGGATCGCGTCCAGGCACACGGCGAGTGCACCTTCCGCGGCGGGCAGCGCGTGAATGCGGCCCTCGGCATCGCGCAGCGGCGTCAGGTCGCGGACCTGAGCAAGCGCGACGAGCCGCTCGTCAGCCGGATTCTTGGGTGCGACACAGCGCAGCAGGTAGACGTCCTCGTCGGCCGAAGGCAGCCTGGTCAGGTCGAAGTGCCTTAGCCTCCGCAGCTGCAGCCGCTGCCCGATGAGCGGGTGCAAGCCGCGGATCAGCCGTTCCTCGCTCGGCCCGACAGGAGAGGGCCTGAAGGTGAAGTGGTGATGCAGCGCCGCGCCGCTGCTTCCCGCGACGGTCGTCGTGATCCGGCTCAGCCGGTCAGGCAGGGCGGCGTCGGCCAGCGCGTCACGCAACTGCGCGGCCATGGCGTCGGCGTCGGCAGGCTGCTGCGCCCAGGTCAGGTAGACGTCGGCGACGACGGCGGCCGGGTCAGGTTCCCCGGCAGCCGCCCGCGCCACCGCCGCTAGCACCTCAGGCAGTTCGCCGAAGTCGGTAACCGCGGCCACCAGCCGCTGCGGCTGGCCGTTGAGCTCGAAGCTGCCGGTGACGAATGGCCGGCCCCCGGCGGGCTCGCAGCGCACGCCGGAAAGCCTGTGCTCACGGTAGTAGCGGCGGCAGATGACCTCGAGCAGCGGTCCCGCGTCCGCGCCTGGCCTGCTGATGCGCTGGCCGAGCAGTCGCACGAGCGGTTCAGGGCTGGCCACCATTTCCGCGATCCGCTCCTCGCGGTCGGCCGCGTCCGGGTGCTGGTCGAGGTAGCGCAGGTGACGGCGCACCCTGGTGTAGACCTCCGCGCGGGTGCGGCGGAGCAGTGGCTGGGCGAGCCAGCGGAACACCAGGCTGCGCGCGAGGTCTCCGATCGCGGGGAAACGAAGCTGAGTGGCGACGATGAGCCGTTCGAGCGCCTGCCCGACCGCCTGCAGTTCGCCGCCGGGCGGCGGCGATTCCTTCAGCCACTGGCGCAGCACCGCCGTGATCACCATGACATCGGCGCCTGCTCGCTGCTGGGCGAGGAAGATGCGGAACACGGCCTCTTCAAGCGCGGGCGTGCGGTCAAGCCCGTCCACGCCGTAATGGCCGAGCACCCGGATCAGGCGGCTTCTGAAGGTCTCTGACAACCCGGCCCGTTCGGCGTCGAGGCTGCGCAGGTAGGCGTGGAAGTGCTCGCGCGGGCTGTGCACCTTCGTGTCGGATTTGGATTCCGCGCCTACGGGCTTGTTGCGGCTGAGCTCTGACAGGTCGGCGAAGACCTCGAGCAGCCCGATCTCGGCGGCCAGCGAGTCGCGCGGGAGTTCGGCCCGCGCGGCCAGGTATCCGGCCAGCGTGCGGCCGCCGTCGTGCGGGTCGATGTCGAAGCCGAGCAGCATGCTGCGCAGGTCAGCCAGGCCTTTTTCGGCCCGGTGCTCAGCGCAGAGCCCGTCAGGCTCGGCGGGCAGGTCCAGGTCGACCGCGCTGGCAGGCAGCGGTGACTCGGTGCCCGCGTCGTCGAGCGGCTCAAGGCGAAGCAGCGGGGTACCTGTCCCGACCTGACTGCCGACCGAGACCACGCACTCGCGCAGCCGTGCGCGGAACGGCGCTCGCAGCACGGTTTCCATCTTCATGCTCTCAAGCACCAGTACCGGGGCACCGGCCTCGACCACGTCGCCGGCTCCGACCGGGGTGGCGACGACTAGCGCGGGCGCCGGGGAGCGCACGACGCCGCCCTCGTCCCGGCTGATCCGGTGCGTGACGCCTTCTACCTCGATCAGGTGCATCGGCCCGTTGCTGCCGGTGACCAGGCGGAACCTGCGCCCGTTGAGATGAATCTGGCCGGTGTGCACGCCGAACCGCTCAACCACCGCCTCGACGGTCCGCACCTCGTCGTCCGTGACGAACCCGACCCGGTAGCGCCCTGGACCGGTTTCGGCGACGGTGAGCCGGTAGCCCGCCCCGCGCAGCGTGAGGTCGATCGGGCGGCCGCTCTCGTGCTGCACCTGCGGCCGCCCGCCGTGCGCGGTGGAAAGCAGCCGCTGCACCTCGGCCTGCTTTCCGTCCTGATATGCCTCGATCACCGCCGCCGCGAGCGCGACGCCGCTGTGCTGTCCCTGCGTCAGCAGGCCCTGCGCCCTGACCCGGTCGATCCAGCCGGTGTCCGCGCTGCCTTCGATGACCGCAGGCTCGTCGAGCAGCCCGATGACGAAGCTCTTGTTCGTGGTGCCGCCATCGATGAGGACGGTGGTCTCCCGCATCGCCCGGCGCAGCCTGGCCAGCGCCTCGTCCCTGGTGCGGCCGTAAGCGATGATCTTGGCGATCATCGAGTCGAAGTCGGCGGGGATCTCATCGCCTTCGCTCACGCCGGTGTCGACCCGCACTCCTGGACCAGCCGGCAAGTTGAGCAGCGTGATCCGTCCAGGGGCAGGCGCGAAGTCACGGTCGGGATCCTCGGCGTTCAGCCGCGCCTCGACCGCCCAGCCCGCCTGCCCTGGCTTCTGCCCGGTCAGTTTCCCGCCTGCGGCCACGTGCAACTGCGTCTTGACCAGGTCCATGCCCGTCGTGGCTTCGGTAACCGGGTGCTCGACCTGCAGCCTGGTGTTCACTTCGAGGAAGGTAAACGACTTGTCGGCCGGGTGGTAAAGGAACTCCACGGTGCCTGCGCCCCGGTAGCTGACGGCAAGCGCGAGCCGCTCGGCCGCCCCCTTGATTTCTTCTTCCTGCCCGCCAGAAAGCACCGGCGACGATGACTCCTCGATGATCTTCTGGTTACGGCGCTGCACGGAGCAGTCGCGCACGCCAAGCGCCCACGCCGTGCCCTGGCCGTCGGCGATCACCTGGACCTCGACGTGCCTGGCGCCGGTCACCAGGCGCTCGAGGAAGACGACACCGCTGCCGAACGCGCGCTCGGCTTCCGATCTGGTGCGCTCGTAGGCTTCGGCAAGCTCGGCGGGGCTGGTGACGACGCGGATTCCGCGCCCGCCGCCGCCCGCGGTCGCCTTGAGCATCATCGGGTAGCCGATCCGCTCGCCCGCCCGCAGCGCGGCGTCAAGATCGGGCACAGGGCCACGGCTCCACGGCGCGACCGGCACGCCGACTTCCTCGGCGATCAGCTTGGCGCCGATCTTGTCGCCCAGCTTGCGCATCGCGTCGGGATCAGGGCCGATGAACGTCACGCCCAGCTTGCCGCAAAGCTCGGCGAACGCCGGGTCTTCGGCCACGAATCCCCAGCCCACCCACGCCGCGTCGGCACCGGTCTCGGTCAGGGCGCGCCGAAGCACCGTGAGGTCAAGATAGGGGCGAGCGGCGGCCTGGCCAAGGTAATAGGCGTCGTCCGCCTGCCGTACGAACGTGGCCGTTGCGTCGGCATCGGTGTAGAGCGCCACGGTCTCGATCCGCGGCCCTCTCTCCGCGTTGATCTCACCAATGGCCCGGATGAGCCGCATGGCTGGCTCTCCCCGGTTGACGATCGCGATACGACTGAACACGAATCGGGCCTCACAAGTCGAATGGCATCAGGGAACGGCACACGCCGCCCCGTCTAGCATCCTGCTTACCAGCCGGCCAGGTCATCGGCTGCGGCATGACGCGATGGAGCCTGATTATTGTAGGAAACCTCCAAATGCCGAGCCAGGCGCAGGCGATGCGGCGATGCCATGTGACCGCCTGGTAACAAGGGTCGGCGTAGCAGGTGTTTCCGCTGTTCAGAGAGCTGACAGCGGCTCTGGTAGGTGGATTGCGCTGGCGCGCCTGCGACTCAGCCAGAGCGCAGGGCGGACGCAGGCCGCCGGGCGCTTTGCCGGTCCCGGCCGGCGGGATTGTTAGATGGAATGCACTAGGCGCTCAGTTGCGGGATTGAAGTCGCACGGGTAAGGCCCCTGGCTGGTGCCGCCTGAGCGTGCCTGCCGGCACCAGGGGGAAAGCCGTACTAGTGTCCACCGCGATCGCCGTCGCCGCAGCCCTGTCGGCAGCGTTCTGTTTCGCGCTCGGTTCACTGGTGCAACAGGGTGTCGCCAGGGAATCGGGCGGCGGTATCCTGCGCTTCCGGTTGCTGTTGTCCCTGATCAGGCAGCCTAGCTGGGTCGCCGGTGTCTTGCTGGCCGCAGGATCGTTCGGTATTCAGGGTCTGGCGCTGGCGTTCGGGTCGCTCACGCTGGTCCAGCCGCTGGCGGCTACCGATGTTCTTTTTGCGCTGCCGCTTGTGGCGCGCAGGAACCAGCGCCGGCTGACCGCGCAGGACGTGGCCGGGGCCGCGCTCGTGACTGCCGGAATCGCCATGTTCCTGATTGTCTCTCCGGCTGCTTTCGGCCGCCGGGTGCCTGGGCTGGCCGCGTGGCTGCCCGCCATCGCCGTCATCGGCGCCGTCGTTCTCGGCTCGGCGCTGGCCGCCATGCACACGCGCGGTCAGGGCCGGGTGGTGTGGCTGGCGGTCGCGGCCGGATTGCTTTACGGTCTCCTGGACGCGCTGACCAAGAGCTCGGTGGATCTGCTTGCCACCCGCGGGCTTGACGCGCTGGCAAACTGGGAGCCCTACGCCCTGGCGATCACGGGGGTAACCGGTCTTCTTTTCGGCCAGAGCGCCTTCGCCGCCGGGGCGCTGTCGCTGAGCTTGCCCGTCATAGACTCGATCGAGCCGGTCACGGCCGTGCTGCTCGGCGCCGGCGTCTTCGGCGAGCGCCTGGCCTCCTCGCCACCGCTGCTTGCGCTCCAGTTGACCGGAGGGGCGCTCGCGGTTGCCGGAATCGCCGTGCTGAGCCGGTCCTCAGTAGTAAAGACCGAGACGGTAAGGACGCAATCCAGCAATTATCCTGACCTCCCTAGCTGGTAATGGCCTTGGACTTGCGGCTAGGCGGGCGGCAGGACCTGCGTGTGCCAGTAGGCGATCTTGCCGTGCACGGTAAGCAGCGCCACGACGTCCAGGTGGCGGGAAGTGGCGCTGGCGTATACCCGCCAGATGTCCTCCGTGCCCGCTGGCAGGCGCACCCGGCCGGCCTTTCCGAAGGTACGGACGGCGGCGTCGGAGCGGCGGACGTAGAGCGCCGCCTGGCCGTCGATCGTGCTCGCCCAGGTCACCCAGATGCGCCCGGCAGGATCGGCCGCCAGCATGGACAGGCCGATGTTGTTGAGCGCGGGCAGTTTCTGCACAGTCACGGCTGACTTGGCGCCGAGTTGGTACAGGTCTACCGATCGGGCGAAAAAGTTGCGGAAGCTCAGGTACGTGATGTAGACGCCGGGGCGGCCCTTGCCTCGGCTGACCGCGGTCATCCGCTGAAGCAGGGCTGAGGTGTTCGCGGACCCCGGCGCTCGCGCCGGCGGAGCGCTCGGATGACCCGACTGGCCGAGCTTGCGGTAGTAAATGCCGGACTTCGGTGATGCGTTCGAGTTCCAGGTCACCCAGGTGGTTCCCGAGCGGCCGTCGGTGCCGATCCCCGTCTCGTAGAAGCAGCAGCCGGACAAGGGCAGCAAGACCTCAGGGTGGTTATAGTGACGCACCGCGACTCCGCCGCCGGTGACGAACGCCACCCATGGCTGGCCGTCCGCGCCGGCCGCGGCCGCGATGCCCGAGCCCCAGTTGGTATTGACCGCCGGGCTGGGACCGAGGACATGCCAGTTGCCGCCGCGCAGCGGGCGGGTCGCCTCATAGGTGCCCCAGGTCGACGAGGAACTGGTCTTCTCGCCGTTCCAGAAGGCGTCGAGTCCGTGCGGGGTCGCCGTCACGTCAGGGAAGCTGACCGTGTAGAAACGCGGAGCGATCGTCACGGTGCGGCCGACCGTGCCATTGGCCGCGATCGGCGTGTCAAGCACGCTAGTGGACTTCGCCGAGGTCCAGATCACGTGCAGGACGCCATCGGAGCCTCGGGCCAGCCCGATATCGGCGGTATTGCCGAGTCCGGTAGCCGTCACCCGCTCCCATTGGCCAGGGCGGGGCGCACCCGGGACCGCTGCGCTCCCTGCGTGCGCCGCGAGTGCGATCGTGAGGAGTGCGCCGCATCCGATCCCAGCCAGTTTACCTGTCAGTTTCATCGGGATTCTCCTGTCAATGACACCCAGGTGAAATGGTCAAGGCAGGCAAAGGCAGTGTCAAGAGGGACCATCGCGGTTCGGCGCTGAGATTCCCTGGCCGAGGAGGGAAACGCTGTGCCTGACCTGAAAGACGAGTTGCACCGCAAGCTCCAAGCCAGCAGGGCGGCACTGCTGTCCAGACTAGACGGGCTGAGCGAGCACGATCTGCGCGACGGCAAAGGCGGCGCCGACCGCCCGCTGCCAGGGTAGCGCCACGGGCCTTGAGCGTCAGGACATGCGCGTGGCGAGAAGCCGCCAGGACAGCCACGTGCCTGCCTTCTTAAGCCTGAAGTCGGCGGTGAGCGGCGGCGATCAGAACCTGATGCCGTGATCGCGAGCCTGCGCTTCCAGCCGGGCGGCTTCCTGCTCGGTGCCGGCCTGCGGGTTGACCCGCAGCTGGAGGCGGAGAGCGACGGCCAGGTCCCGGCCGACGCCGGCCCTGACGATCGGGGGAGCCGCGGCCATCGCCTGATGATTCCATGCCTGCCGGCATGCGGTGACCAGGTCATCAGGCGGCACGACGCCTGGCTTAGCGGTCGCGAGGTGCAGCATCACGGCGACTACGTCCAACGCAAGCGCGAGTGACAAGGGCAGCACCCAGTCACCGTCAGGGTTTCCCGACCACCGTTCGGGCGTCATGCTGGCCAGGCCGCCCTTGCCCAGTCTTTCCATCAGCCGCACCCGGTGCTCGATCGCGGCCGTGACGGTCATCCCGCCGCCCATCGCGCTGCCGAGTTCCCGCAGCGCCTGACTGAGCGGCGTCAGGTCGACCGTGAGTAACGCCGGATGGCGCTGTACGATGTTTCGCAACTCGGTGCCAGAGGGCGCCTCGAGTATCTCCATCAGGACCGGGGCGACCTCCTCGTCCTGCGGGCTGGTCATGGCAATCTCCGCCGCTCGCCGAGGCCGAGCGGCAGGTCGGACCTGAAGGGGAACAGGCCGAGCCTGCGCGCACGCGCGCTTCCCGTTATGGCGAGCCTCAGGTTCGCCTGCGCCGTGCGCTCGGCGCGCGCCACAAGCGCGAACCTGAATGATCCCTCGAGCGGAAGCTGGTCATTCTCCTGCATCGCCCAGAACGGCTGCGAACCGAGCAGGTTGTAGGCGACGACGGCGCTGGCGCCTTTCTCCCTTTCTGTCACATGGTCATAGCCCACCTCCGGGGTCAGGAGTTTCAAGCCGGCCCCGAGCTTCACCGACCATTCGTTCTTCAGCGACCTGACGTCCATGACCCGTTCCGGTGTCATCGACATGGCGATCGGCGGCTGGCCAGGCGAGCCTTTTTCAAGACCCAGGTAGCAGGTGAGGCTGATGCGCTCGATCCGGCAGTCTGGAGCGGGCACCAAGGTGCAGGCAAGGTGCACCAGCCAGTACCTATGAGTCGCCGCCTCGGCTGCGATGAAGCCGGCCAGGTCCGCGCTCGACGCCGCCCACTCCGGGGACAGCGCGATAGCCACCGGTTCGCCGACCGACAGTTGCGCGCCTGGAGTCCAGCCGCGGGTGACTGCCGGTGCCGCCGCGTCCATGACTGTTTCTTCCGCCGCGGGTAGCATGATCGCCGGCGCGAAATTGATCTCTGGAAACGCGACATCCATGTGCGCGACCTTTCTAGGTCCAAGAACCCGACAAGGTAAAGCCCGCCCACCACCGGTACTCCGGCGAGCGTGACCTAGTCTCCCGCTGGGCCGCCGCGAACGAGTCGATGCGGCTCTCGCCCGCCCGCAGGCGGGAGTAGAACGTCGTGAAGAACATCCGTGACGAGTCCACCCCTACTGGCCACAACGTCGTCGCGATGGACTGAGCTCCGGCGAGGTACAGCGACGCGGGCAGGCCTCGAAGGTTGTCAAGCACGTCGAACCGCCCGAGGCCAGTCTCGCAGGCAGCGGTGGTCACGATCTCCAGCCCGCGCAGATCGAGTTCACCGATCTCCCAGGCCGCGATCTCGCCCTCGCTGCCGTCGGTGCCTGGCGTGACATATACCGACTGGAAGGCGGGAGCAGTCACGTTGTTCCTGCCGTGCGTGGCCAGGTGGACCCGGCGCGACGTGCGAAGCGCGGAAAGCACGCGGCCTTTGGTGGCAGCTGACTCCGCCAGCGGCTCGCAACCGAATACCGCCGCGATCTCCCTAGCCTGGAGGCTGGCGCCGGGAAGCTTGGCGGCTATCTCAGGCCGGTCGGCGAACCCGAGGCCGATCGCGGTCATCGGAGTGCGGCCAGCATCGAAGATGCTCGGCGCCCGGCGCGGCCCGAGGGCGGCGAGAGTGGGCAGGTAGCTGATCTTCCACGAATCGCAGAGCGGCGCGGATACCGGTCCGAGCAGGTGCAGCGGGTAGTAGTGCAACGGCCCGTGCGGGACGATCAGCAGGTGGTCCTGCCCGTCATTTCTCGCCTGGGCGAGCGCCCGCAGGCACCCCTGCGGCAGCAGCCTGGTGAGGTCGTCGGCCAAGATGGCGGCTGCCTCGACCGGAACCGGCAGCGGTCCGTCCGCAGGCAGCCTGACCAGCCTGCGCAGCTCCCTGACGTGCGCGCCGAGCGGTGACATCGCCTGCGGTCCGTCCGCCGCGCCAGGAAAGGAGGTTTCGTGGCCGTCAATGGTGATGCCCGCGCTGGTGATGCAGGTGCCGATGATGATCGTGCTGCCATCAGACTTGGGCAGCGTGAGCAGGTGCAGCACGGCGGTCCTGGTGCCGACGGTCGAACCGACCTCATCTAGGTACAGTCGGTCGAGCGCCTGGCTCGCGGCCCGTTCGCCCAGGTCCTGATTGACCAGCCAGTCGAACCTGTGCCGCAGGTTCGCCAGCAACTGGGCGGCGTCGCCGCCTGGCAGCTCAGCCTCGTCAGATACGTAGGCGGTGAGCAGTTCTGAATCGCTGGCGGAATCGCTGGCGGAATCACCGGCCGCCTGCGCGAGCTGCCTGAGCCGGACAAGCAACGGCTCGCCGCCTGGCGGCAGCCGATAGCCGATGCCTGCCGCCAGCGCCGTGCTGAACCTGGCACCTGCCACCTGCTGCAGCAGGTGCAGCCAGACCTCGGCCGGCTTGGCCTGGTCGTTGTACAAGGCGGCCAGGGCGCGGTTGTTGATGTTGATCAGCTGCTGCGCACCCCGGTCACCGAGAAACGACACGGCGCGGAGACCGCCGGTGCGCAGGCCTTCGAGCAGCACCGGCACGGCGGCAGGCACGGACGCGAGCAGGCTCATCTGGTGCATGACGTTCGCCGTACGGTCGGCAAGCCGGTGGCTGGTGCAGAAGTCAAGCATGGCGACGAGGCGGGTCGCGGCCTCGGCGGGACTCCGCTGCCACTCGGCAAGGAAAAGCAGTTCCGCGATCACGATCCGCAGGTAGCCGATCGCGTCGTCATGCAGGCAGGCGAGCACCGGTGCGACCCGCTCGAAGCGCTCGACCATCTGGAGTGCTTCCCTTGGCCGGTCAAGCGCGGTGAGGGCGAAGGCCGCCCCGATCATCCGGGCGCCCCGCAGGCGGGCGTCGGCATCGGCGTCGACGGCCGGGATCAGGTCTTCCGCGAACGGATAGCGCGCTCCCGCCAGGGCGGCGATCATCAGCAGCTCTTTCATCCAGCAGCTAAGCCGCACCGACTCTGGCCCGGCAGCGAGGATCGATTTCGCCTCGTGCAGCAGCGCGAGCCCGCGCGCTGGGCCGGCTTCGAGCAGGAGGTTGGCGAGCTGCTGTATCAGGCTGATCAGTTCGTCGCGGGCGAGGCGATTGCTCCGTTCGTCAAGCGACGGGCGAAGCAGGCTCTCCAGGGCACTGGCGTCAGGGTCGGCGCCGCAGGCGGCCAGCGTGTTGAGCAGCAGGGCGGCACCGGCCGGATCTTCGGCGATGTCGGTAGCGGCGAGTGCCGCGCGGGCGTGCCGTGCGCAGCGCGTGCGCAGCTCGGGCTGGCCGGCCTGATCAGTCAGCCTGAACCGCCAGAGCAGCACCTCGGCAAGGCGAGACTCGATCGCGGCGGCGAGGCCGGGATGCCCGGTGCGGCGGGCGGCGAGCAGGTCACCTTCCGCCTCCCGCAGCGCCGTGTCAAGATCGGGAAGGTCGCCGTACCTGGCCCGCAGCGCCTCGGCTTGCCGGGCGCCGAGCTGCTGGGCCAGCGATTCCCGCCAGATGCGCTGCCTGATGCCGATGTCGTCGAGCGACTGGAGCGAGATGTAGACGCCGGTGCGGAGGTTCGCACGGGCATACCGCGCCTCCGCGCCGCGTACGTCGTCGGAATTGGCGTCCGCCAGCTCGATCGCTGCCGCGGCCGCTTCCATCGCGAGGGCGTAGAGCTGCGGATGCGGCAGGATGCGGAGCGCCAGGATCGCGAAGCTGCCGATCCGCAGGCCGGTCGCGTAACGGCTGGTCCACTCGGTGCCCGGGCGGTCGGCGAGGTTTCTGACGAGCCTTGCCACCGCGAAGGCTTCCTGCCACCGGCCGGCGCCGGCAAGACCGGAAGCGAAGGCGATCCAGTGCTGGGCCGCCCGTTCGTCAAGTGCGGCGCCTGGCGGCAGGTTCCCGGCTAGGTCAAGTGCCCGGTCCGCAGGCATCCCACCCCAGGCGACCGCCGTGAGCAGCGCCTGCGCGTCATCGTGCTGGTCAGCCACTTCGCCGCCCGTCATGACAAAACCCGCCAGCCCGGCTAGCGCGCCGCCACCAGCAGGTGGGTACCCGCGGCCGCGGCGACGAGCCTGCTAACAGCGTAACTGAGGGCAATCGCGGCGCCTGGGCCGATGAGCCAGCCGCGCAGCACGCCGTAAAGCGCGGCGGCGTGCACTGTCCTGCGGCTGCGGGCGGCGGCGGCACCGGTCATGGCGCCGATGAGTGCCTGGTTCATGGGCACCCGCGCCACGTTGAACAGGCTGGTCAGCCCGAACGCCACCCCGATGACGATAACCAGTCCAGCCACCGAGAGCCCAGCAGCGCGGTCACCAGGCAGCCCTTTTCCTGTTATTTCCAGCATGGACCAGGTTTGATGGATCCAAGCGCGATAATTGCTTGCGCTAACTAAGATTAGCTGCCGATGAGTCCGCGTATCCGCAGTGCGCTGCTGCCCGCCTGGGTCGACCGCACCATGGGGATCGTGTTCGCGGCCCGGCTCTGCATGAGCGCGGCCAGGACCATCGCCAGTGTCGTGACCGCCCTCTACCTTGTCGCGGCGGGGTTTTCCGCCGTCGAGATCGGCCTGCTCTTCTTGTGCGTCAGCCTGGCGACTGCCGGGATGTCCGCGTGCGTGGGCATGGCATCGGACAGGATCGGCCGCAAGCCCTTCATGGTCGTGGTGCCGCTGCTTGCCGCCGGCGCGGCGGCCGTGTACGCGATCACCCCGAGCCACGCGCCGTTGTTCATCGCGGCCGCCATCGGCAGTTTCGGTCGCGGCGCAGGCGCTGGCGGCGGCAATGCAGGGCCATATCAGCCGGCGGAGTCCGCGCTTGTCGCCGAGGCCGTGCCTGTCGCCGCGCGAGCCAGCGCCTTTTCCCTGCTGACGTTTTTCTCGCTCCTCGGCGCTCTGGCCGGTGGCTTGCTCGCGGCGCTGGCGGGCGACTCGCGTCACCTCGGTGCCGCGGCGGCGGCCGGCGCCTACCGGCCGGCGTTCGTCTCGGCGAGCGTGCTCTCCGCGATCGCCGGCCTGCTCGCGCTCTTGCTGCGCGAACCGCGGTCGCCAAGACCCGAGGGGGCGCCAGGCAGGCGGATCAGGTTTCCGCGCCGGTCCTGGCCCGCGCTCTGGCGGCTGTCGGTCACCAACGCCGTCAATGGCGTCGCGATGGGAGTCATCGGCCCGTTCATGAGCTACTGGCTCTACCGCCGCTACGGTGCCAGCGCCGCGGCGATCGGCGTGCTTTTCGCCCTCGTGAACCTTGGTTCGCTGGTCTCCACCATGACCGCGGCTCCGCTCGCCAGGCGGCTTGGCACGGTGCGCGCCATCGTGGCGGTGCGCGCGCTCGCCGCCGTCTTGCTCGTGCCCATGGCACTGGCCCCGGCGTTCTGGATGGCAGGAGCGGTCTACTTCGTGCGCATGGTGGCGCAGCGAGTCGCGCTACCGCTACGCCAGTCATTCGTCCAGGACATCGCCGACCCGTCCGAACGGGCCGGTGTCGCCGGCCTCTCGGTGATTCCAGCGCAGGCGACCATGGCCGGGAGCCAGGTGCTTGCCGGCTATCTGTTCCAGGAAGTGGCACTGGCCGCGCCGTTCATGGTGGCCGCGGTCGCACAGTGCGTCACCGCTGTCATGTACGAGTGGTTCTTCGGAAGCCGCGCCCGCGTTGCCACGGCGAAGATAAAGGCGAAATAGAACAGAATTCCTTCCATTCCAGCCGGCGATGTTATAGACCTTTGATGGGAAATGCGAGCTGCCGGCACTCCGGCCGGGCTCAAGGTGCAAGTCAGAGGGGAGACCATGGTCAGAACACGATCCGCCAGTGCCATGATCGGCGTGTCCGCGGTGGTAGCCATGACGCTGGCCGGCGCGAACGGCGTTGCCAGCGCCGCGCCTGGCAACGCGGATACGCAGCTTCCTGGCAGTGCTGTCTCGTTCACCAGCCATGTCAAGATCGTCGGCAGCGTGTCGGCATCGAAGCGGCTGTCCATTCAAGTCTGGCTGCGTCCGAGGACGGCGGCGGCTGAACGTTACGCCACGGCGGTGAGCACGCCTGGCAGCGCTGTGTTCCACCATTACCTCACCCCTGCGAGTTACACCGCTCGCTTCTCCGCGAGCAGGAGCGAGGTGCGCCGGGTCGACTCCTGGCTGCGCGGGCAAGGCTTCACTGACGTGCACGCCGACGCGGGTCGCTCCTACGTCAGGGGCACGGCTCCCGCGTCGGCGATCAACCGCGCCTTCGGTATCCAGCTGCGGCTGTACCGGTCGTCGGCAGCGGTCAACGCGGGCCCGTACGCCCTGCGTGCCTACGGCGGTTCCGTTTCCGTCCCCCGATCGCTGGCAGGCAGCGTGATCGGAGTAACCGGCCTGGACAACGCGGCGCCGAGGCTGCCGCTTGACCGGCCGGCCAACGTGCCGGCCGGCCGGCGGCCAGCGGCCGGTGCCAAGGTACCGGCCATTCCCTGCTCGCACTATTACGGGCAGCACACCGTCACCGGGCTGCCCAGCCAGTTCGGCACCACCTCGTTCCCCACCGTGAACTGCGGGTACAGCGGCACGCAGATCAGGTCGGCTTACGGCGCCAACCTGGTCAATACCGGAAAGGGCCAGACCATTGCCCTGGTCGAGCTTGGCCTGACCCAGGACATGTTCCTCACCCTGGCCGACTATGCGGCGGCTAACCACCTGCCCGCACCGTCAAGCGAGCGGTACGCCGAGCTGTCACTCGGTGAAGGCACGCAGTGCGGCGACTTCTTCGACATCGAAGAGCAACTCGATGTGGAATCCTCCTATGCGGTGGCGCCAGGTGCCAATCAGCTTGTGATCGGCGGTGACAGCTGCAACTCGGGCGACTTCGGATTGCAGGGCCTGTTCGACGCCGACATCGCCGTGCTCGGCGGCGATGGCTCGCATCCGATCGCGACCATCGCGTCGAACTCCTGGGAGGGCGCGGATGAGTCACAGCCCGCTTTCCTCACCAACATCGAGCACGCCTACCTGGTGCGAGCGGCCGCCGAGGGTGTCGGGATGTACTTCTCGGCCGGCGACGGCTCTGGCGTGGAAACCCCGTCGAGCGACCCGTTCGCTATCGCCGTCGGCGGCACCACGCTTGGCATCGGCCAGACGGGCAACCGCCTGTTCGAGACCGGCTGGTCAACCGCCCTGTCTCAGCTGGCGAGCAACTCGTGGCAACTGCTGGGTGAGCAAGGTGCCAGCGGCGGCGGTCCGAGCCTGCTGTGGAAGCAGCCTGCCTACCAGAAGGGCGTCGTACCCGCGGCGCTCGCCAGGGCGGCGGGTAACAGGGGCGGCCTTGTTCGTTCCGTCCCTGACATCAGCGCCGACGCCGATCCGTTCACCGGGTTCGACCTCGGCGTGCTGAGCTTCCCGAAGAATAAGCCGCCGAAGTACAGCGAGTCCGACATCGGCGGTACCAGCCTGGCCTCGCCGCTCGTGGCCGGAATGGTAGCCGCCGCTCAGCAAGGGCAGAAGAGCTCGTTCGGGTTCTTGAACCCGGCGTTCTACAAGCTGGCCGGCACCAGCGCGGTGAACGACACACAGCCGATCACCGGTGCAAGCCCCGCGCAATACCACGGCATCGCGTGCGGCGCTAACCTGTGCGGCCTCACCGTGCTGACCACGTTCGATGACCAGAGCTATAACATGCTCGGCTATACCGGGCAAGTCACGCTCAAGGGTTACGACAACATGACCGGTGTCGGCACGCCTAACGGGCAGGCCTTCATCACGGCCCTGCGCACGATAGTGAAGTAACCGTCTGGTGGGGCTCCGCGCCTGCCAGGCGCGGAGCCCCACCAGATGCTGAACCGGCCGCAAGCGGACTCCGGCCGGCTAGGGCACCTGGTCGGGGAGCTTGCCCTTGGCGCCGAGCCGGTAGGCGATGATCAGGGCCCGCTCGCCACTTGACGGCGGCACGGCCGCTCCGGCGATGACGTAGCTACCGTCGACGGTGACCGGCGCGTTGGACCCGGCCGACAGTGGTGTCCGCAGCAAGATAGCGCCCGTGGCCGCGTCGAAGGCGTAAAGGTACCCGCTATAGGTCGTGGTGAAGACGACATTGTTCGTGACGGTGGCGGCACCGTAGGGCGACGACGGCAGGTGGTCGTCCCATACGATCTTTCCCGTGTCCTGGTTGACCGCGATCATCTCGCCGGTGGCCCCGGCGACGGCGGCCGCGAACTCCTTGGACGTCTGCGCCACGCCATGGGCGGTGAGCGGAACCGGGAGGTCGTTCACCGCCGCGAAGACTGTCGTCCCGTTGCTCGCGAGCTGAGACTCTACCCCGCCGAAAACGCCTGGCTCGAGCGTGAACTTCGCTGGCAGCGGTATGTGCGAGGTCGGCGTGTCGCGTTCAGTAAGCAGGCCGTCGTTCTCATGGCCCGCGTGCACTCCGACCGGGAGCTTCCAGAGCAGCTTGCCTGTCCGTGCCGATAGCTCGATCATGATGCCGGCCTTGCCCGCGTCGATGACTACCGGCCGGCCGTTGGCGGTGGTGAGGACGGGCGAGTTCTGCAGGTCCCAGTCATAGAGGTCGTGCGGCGTGAGCTGGTAGTACCAAAGCAGCTTGCCCTGCGGACTCAGCTTGACGATCGAGTCGGTGTAAAGGTCAGGACCTGGCCTGCTCGTGCCCCACGGATAGCCCTTGGGCCAGCCGTCCTGCGCGATTGGCCCGGGGTTCGCGATGCCCAGGTAGAGATTGCCCTGACGGTCGAAGGACGGCGGGTCCCACAGGCCGCCGCCCGAGTTGACCTTCGGATTGCCCCAGAGGTTCTGCACCTCATCCCAGGACCACTCGGGAGCGCCCGTTGCGGCGTTCAGCGCCCACAGGGCTGACCTGGCCCCGCCCAGGTAGGTGCCTACTGTCGGATTGACAGGAACGGTCGAGACATACACGGTACCGTCGCGGTATCCGGGTGCCATGTCGATGCCCTCGTGATCGTTGCCGATCAGGGTGCGGCTCCAGATCTGCCTGCCAGTCGCCGCGCTGAGGGCAACAGCCGCGTGGTTCGTCGCCGCATACACCACGCCGCCGGTCACGTTCACGCCATCTGGTCCGCCGTTCTGCGAGCTGTAGTTATGGGTCCAGAGCACCTTCCCGGTGGCCAGCCTGATCGCCATCACGTTCGATTCGAGATCCTGCAGATAGACCACGCCGTTGACGACGACCGGCGTAGTCGCATAGCCATCGGGAAGGCCGGCCGCGGCCGCGGCACCGGTCGATTCGACCGGTACGCACCAGGCGACGCCAAGCGTCGTCACGTTCGAGCTGGTAATCGGGCTCGCGATCTGCCTGGTGTTTGCCAGGTTGGCGCCGGGCAGAGTCCAGCCAGGCGCGGTGCCCGCGCCGGTCGCGCCGACGTCAGGCGCCTGACGGCTTTCGCAGGCCGCCGTGGCCGCCGAACCGCCGCCAGGCGAGCATCCGGTGACTAGCCCGGCTCCGAGCAGCAGTGCCACTCCGCCGACTGCGGTCCGCCTGGCCAAGCCCGTCATCCGGCTCACCTCCCGCCTCGGGGCCTGGTGCGCCCCTCCTGACAATTGGACCGCAGGCGATCGCGAAACTCATCGGGTTCGCTGGCACGGGGATGCCGCCCTCGGCAGCCGTTCCCCTGCGCGCGGTCTGGTCCGAGTACGTGGTGGCGGAGGAACTGGCGGACGATGCCGGTCATGCGGCGCCCGCATGCGGTGCACTTGATCTTGCCCCTGAGGTGGTAGGTGCGCTTGGCGGCTGGGTGGTTGATGAGTCCGTGTCCGTCGCGGCTGGTGGCGTGGCGGCGGCCTTCGGCTTGGGCGGCGTCCCAGGTGGCGCGGGTGATGATCGGGGGGTGGACGGTTTCGGGTGTCCACTGCCACTAGTCGGCGGGAACTGGCTTGTAACGCCAGTCAGCACGCCGCCGACCTCATCGCAGCGGACACGATGCGGGCGCGGCGGAAGCTCAGTCCTCCAGTCGTGTGAGTGCGGACGAACGTTGCCCATTGCTGGTGCTGATCTGAGCCGAGCAATGACTCTGGGACGCACCAGCTAGCCAGGCTAGGTAGTCGGGGTCACGCGGGGTGTAAGTATCACGCATTTCCAGGTGGATTGCTGAGGTCGTCGCCTTGGCGATCAGTTCGGTGAACGGGAGCGTTCTCTCCGCCATGGACCGCCTCCAAGATCGTTTGTTTCATCCGTGCTGGGAGTCGCACTACTGACTCGCCGTACGGGATCGACCCCGCTACCAACGGGCTCGATCGAGGAGGGTGAGCAGTCTGGGCGCGGATTTGCGTGAGTACGCCAGCCACTGGCGGCGTGGGCGGGCTGCCGTCGCCGGGTGGCGGATGTTCCTCCCGCGCGGGTGACCTGCCGGGTTGGCCCGGTGGCGAGTAGTCTCCGACTAGTGCTCCTCGCGAGCGGAGTCGGCGCCAGGCCGGTCACCTCGCGGAATCAAGGCGCTCCCTGGACTGACGGCGCTCCGCCTGCCGCGGCCTTGACCAGCAGGTCGGCCAGGTCAGCCGGCCGAGTGAACATTGGCCAGTGACCTGAGTCGATGTCGAGGCAATCGACCTGCGTGGCCTTGGCGAGTTCTGGTAGCTCGCCGCCTTCGATCCATTCCCTTGCCTGCTCAGGGGAGAACTCGGGGCAGATCAGCGTGACCGGCACGCCGAACCGCCGTTCGTCATGCAAGCGCACGACGCCCTTGGTCACCGCCTCAGGCACCGGGATCGCCGCGTCGGCGATCCAGCGGCGCTGCTCTTCGTCCAGGTCGGCAGAGTCCGGACCCTCGAATGGCCCCCAGCCGGGGAACGGCATTACGCCGTCGGCCGGCTCGAAGAAGTCGGCGTACGCATCACCGTCGCCCGAGGGAAACCCGCCGATCATGACGACTCTCGCCACCTTCTCTGGCCGGGCATCGGCGGCCATCCAGGCGAGGGTGCATGCTGCCGAATGACCGACCACTACCACCTCGCCGGCGGCGGCATCGACAGCGGCAAGCACTGCGGCATGCTGGTCGGCCAGGGTCGCGGCGCGCGGCGCCGCTCCCTGACCAGGCAGCCAGACTGGCACGGGCCGATGACCATGCGCGTGCAGATGCGGGACAACCGCGTCCCAGGCGGATCCGTCGAGCCAGAGGCCCGCGACGAGAATAAAATCCATGTCGGCAGCATCTCCTTCGGTGACCGTAGCGGTGCCAGGATCGACCGTAGCGGCATATCCGGACAGTCGGCATCCGGATCTGCCGCGCCTGCCGATGCGCTCGGCCGAACTGTCACGGCGATATGAGCCGGATCCGGCTGTCGTCGGCGACGAGGATCGCCCCTGACCGCAGGACGGCGACCGCGTCGGGCAAGATTATTTCCGCGTCGAGCGCGGGTCCGCCGTCGCCGAGACCTGTGGTGCCCCCTCCGGCGATGGCGTAGATATCGCCTGAGGTCATGTGCTGGCCGTAGAAGGTAGCGGTCCTTTCCGCTACGACCAGGACCTGACCGCCAGCGCGAATACCCCAGTCGGTGATGATCACATTGCCTGCGGCATCCAGGGCCAGGCCGGCAGGGGAGACGCTGGCCTTGGTGGCCGGGCCGCCGTAGCCTGAGGCACCAGGGTAACCGGTGCCCGCGATGGTATACAGGTGGCCAGCTTTCATCCGCCGGCCGTAGAACGTGCCGGAGACGGCCGCGACCACGTCGACCTCATAGCCATTGCAGAACAGGATGTTTCCCGTGCGATCCGCGTGCACGCAGTAGGGAGCTAGCTGATATGAGGTCGCGAGGCCGCCGCCGACCCCGTTGGAGAGGCCGCCGCCCGCGATCGTGTAGATGTCGCGTGCTTTCATCCAGCGGCCGTAGTACCGGCCGGATGCTTCGGCCACCACCCGGATCGTGCTTCGGTTGTCAGCGAAGACGATGTTCCCGTGTGGTGCGGACGTGATCGCGTAAGGCATGATGGCGGCCCTGGTAGCGGGCCCGCCGTCGCCCCGGCGGCCGATCTTGCCGGTACCCGCGACCGCGTAGACGTGCCCGGTCTTCATCGGCTGGCCGTAGAACCACCCGGTTCGCTCGGCGACCACGCTGATGCGGCCGTTCGCGCATCCGCAGGTGGGAATATGGGCGGTCAGCAGATTCCCGTACCTGTCGACCGCGACCAGGGAGGCGAGGAGCCTGACCTTGGCCGCCTGCCTGCCGTCGGCTGGTGCCTGGGTGCCGCCTCCGGCCACGGAGTACACGCGCCCGGCCTTCATCGCCAGGCCGTAGAACCGGCCGGAGACCAGCGCAGCGGCCAGTATCCGGTTTCCATCCGCGATGATCGCGTTGCCGTGGCTGTCGCTCGCCATGTCAGCCGGCGTGAACTGCGCGCGGGCTGACAGCACGCCCCTGGCCGGCCACCTTGGCCCGTAACCTGCGATGGCGTAGATGTCGCCAGCCTTCATCGCCCGTCCGTAGTAATGCCCGGACCTGACCGGCACGACCTCGGCGCCGCCGTTGGCGATGACGACATTGCCGGCGCTGTCGACCGTCACCGCGACCGGGTTATCAAGGCGGGCACTCTTAGCCGGCCCGCCATAGCCGCCCTTGCCGCCGCCCGCGATGGTGTAGGTGTGACCTGCGGTCATCGGCTGGCCGTAGAACCGTCCCGACCTGGCAGCGATGACCTTGACCTTGTAATGGCCGGTGTCGGCGACCACGATGTTGCCCGCGCTGTCGACGGCGACATCTGACGGGCTGCTGAACTGGCCGCTAGACGAGCCGCCGACCTGATAGATATACCCGGCCCGCATCTGCTGTCCGTAGAACTCGCCGGTGCTGGCCGCGACCACCCGGACCTCGCCGAAATACGGGTCAGCCAGCACGATGTTCCCGTGGCGGTCGGTCGTGAGCACCGCCTGCGGCTCAGTGCCGGTGTACTCACCGGCCGGCTGGGGCTCGATTCCTAGCTGGGCGCTTGTCGCCGGGCCGCCGTTGCCGACGGGATTATCGCCTGGGCCGGTGCCGGCGATCGTGTAGATGTCGCCGGCGGTCATGGCCTGGCCGTAGAAGGTTCCTGTGGTGCCGGCGATGACCCGGATCCGGTCGTTGCCGGTATCGGCCACGAGCACGCTGGCTGCGGCGCCGACGGCCAGGCCGGCCGGGCCGTCGAGTTCTGCGCTTGTCGCCTGGCCGCCGTCACCTGAGAACCCGTTGGTTCCGTTGCCCGCGATCGTGTAGATGGCCCCGGCCTTCATGGCCTGGCCATAGTAGGTTCCCGTCCTGGCCGCCACCACCCTGACCATGTTGTTCCCGTAGCCAGGAGATCCATCGCCGAAGGTCTCCCCGTCTGAGACCAGCACGTTCCCCCGCCGGTCCACGGCAACCCCGCAGTCGTACCCGAGGCTAGCCTGTGTCGCAGGCGTGCCGGCCGGGGTCGGCGGCACTATCCCTGAGGCAGGCGAGACCAGTCCCGTAGTGCCTGCCACGGTGGTGAGCCAGCCGGTGCGCAGGCTGATCGCGCGCACCAAGCCGCCGCCATCGGCCAGGAACAGGTGTCCGCTCGCGAACGTCAGGGCGCACGCGCCGATGCGCAAGGTCGCGGCCGGACCGGGACCGCCAGGCCCGCCGGCCACCGTCTGGATCTTCCATCCAGGCACCGGGGTGGCCAACGCCGCGCCTGAAGCCACCGTGCCTGCGCACAGGGCCAGGCCAGTCGCGCCAGCCGCCAGCGCGGCCAGCCGCCGGGACGCCAGTCTGCATGCCATTAGCTCGTCCTCACATACTCGGCAGAAGCTGAAGCCTTCCTGAGCCAGACGCGCGAGTGCGTTACCTGGTTGACCGCCGCGCACGATCGGACCCGTTGACCCGCTGGCAAATGCTTACCATCCGGTTATTGTGGGCTGATGGGTGAATTTCTGGACCAACTGTCGTGGCGTCTGGTCGGGCCGCACCGCGGCGGACGGGTTGTAGCAGTCGCGGGTCATCCCCTGGACCGCTCCACCTTCTACTTCGGCTCAGTTGGTGGCGGCATCTGGCGCACCACTGACGCCGGCCTCACCTGGCGAAATCTCTCCGACGGGTTCTTCCGCCGGCCGGCGGTCGGCGCGATCGCGCTGGCGCCCTCCGAGCCGAGCGTGATCTACGCGGGCATGGGAGAGAGCACGATCCGCAACAACGCGTCCTTCGGCGACGGCGTCTACCGCTCGGTGAACGGCGGGCTCACCTGGAGCCATCTCGGCCTTGCGGCGACTCGCCATATCGCCAGCGTGCGGGTCGATCCGACCGACTCAGATACCGCCTACGTGGCCGCACTCGGCCACGCGCACGGCCCCAACCCGGAGCGAGGCGTCTACCGCACCCGTGACGGCGGTGCGAGCTGGGATCTGGTCCTGCATCGCGGCGAAGACGCGGGCGCGGCCGACCTGTGCCTTGACCCGCGCAACCCGAGGATCATCTACGCGACCATGTGGCAGGGGCGCAGGCTGCCCTGGCGCCTGGACAGCGGCGGGCCTGGCAGCGGCCTGTGGCGGTCCGTCGACGGCGGCGATACCTGGGAGGACCTCAGCGCGCGGCCCGGCATGCCCAAAGGGGTCATGGGCCGGGCCGGAGTGGCCGCCTGCGCCGCCCAGCCTGGCCGGGTCTGGTGCGTCATCGAAGCAGAGGACGGCGCGGTGTTCCGCTCCGATGACTACGGCGATCACTGGGAACGCCTTTCCGGGCAGGAGGACCTGCGCCGGCGTGCCTGGTACTACAGTCGCGTCATCGCCGATCCGCTCGACGCGGAGACGGTGTGGGCGCTCAACGTCGACTGCTGGCGCTCCTCGGACGGCGGCAAGGTATTTTCCGTCTTCCCCGTTCAGCACGGTGACTGCCATGACCTGTGGATCGATCCTGCCGACCCCAAGCGCATGATCCTGGGGGACGACGGCGGCGCGAGCGTGACGCTGGACGGCGGTGAAAGCTGGTCCTCGCTCTACAACCAGCCGACCGCCGAGCTTTACCACGTCACGACTGACACCCGCGAGCCTTACCGCATTTATGCCGCCCAGCAGGACAACACCACGATCGCCCTGCCCAGCCATTCCCGCTGGGGTGCGATCACCGCGCTCGACGCCACCCATGTGGGCGGCGGTGAGAGCGGCTACATCGCGGTCAGGCCGGATAACCCCGACATCGTGTTCGCAGGCAACTTCAAGGGGCAGATCACCCGCCACGATCAGAGCACAGGGGAGACCCGTCCGGTCCTGGTGTGGCCGGAGGAAACGGCGACGGCGGGCGAGGGGCGTTACCGGTTCAACTGGACCGCGCCGATCCTGCTTTCGCCGCACGACCCAGACATCCTCTACCAGGCGGGCAATCGCGTCTTCAAGTCGGCCGACGAGGGCGAGACCTGGGAACCTATCAGCCCAGACCTGACCTATGCCGACGCGGACAAGCTCGGCTCATCTGGCGGCCTCACTCCGGACAACAGCGGCGCCGAGTACTACTGCACCGTCTTCGCGCTGGCCGAGTCGCCGCTCGCGCCCGGCCAGCTCTGGGCCGGAACAGACGACGGCCGGATCCACCTGACTCGCGACGGCGGCCGGTCGTGGACCGAGATCACCCCGGCTGACCTGCCCCGCTGGGCGACGGTGCGGATGATCGACGCCTCGCCTCACGAGGCGGGCACCGCCTATGTGGCCGCCGAGGCACACAAGCTCGACGACTTCCGCCCGTACCTGTGGCGGACGCGGGACTTCGGCGCGAACTGGGAGCGGCTGGACGCCGGCCTGGAACCCGACGAGTACTGCCACGTCCTGCGCGAGGACCAGGCCAGGCGCGGCCTGCTGCTGTGCGGCACCGAGCTTGGCCTGCTGGTTTCCTTCGATGACGGCGCGAGCTGGCAGCGCTGCCAAGGAGAGCTGCCGCGGGTTCCCGTGCACGACTTCGTCTTCAAGGGCGACGACCTGGTGGTGGCCACCCACGGACGCTCGATCTGGGTGCTCGAGGACCTGCCCGCTTTGCGCCAGCACCGGCCCGAGCATGACGTGGCGCCGCTGCACCTGTACCAGCCGCGCCGGCAGGTCCGCTGGATCACCGACCGGGGGTTCCCGGCGAAAGGCGAGGCCCGCCGTTCTTATTCCCTGCTCGGACCAGTAGTGGTTGCCTACGACAAGCGCCAGCTTCCCGGCCGTACCGAGACCGTGAACGTGCCGGTAGGGGCCGGCCACAACCCCGCGGACGGGGTCGCTGTGCTGTACCGGCTCACCGATCCTGGTGCCGCCGAGCTGCGGCTCACTTTCCTTGACGCCGCGGGCCGGGAGATCAGGACGCTGACCGCGCGGCCAGATGACGAGGAGCGCAAGCCAGGCGAGCGTAAGCCCAAGGACCAGGTGCCGCCCAGGCGTGAAGGCCTGAACCGCTTCGTCTGGGATGGCAGGCACGGGCGCGGCACGCAGATCGAGATCGATCCGCCGGACGACGAGGACGACGTCGCCAACCTGGGCCCAGCGGTGGCATCTGGCCGGTACACCGTGCGGGTGGAACTTGACGGACAGGCAGCCGAGGCCCAGTTCGAGATTGCTTCCGATCCGCGCAGCCATCATGCACCCGAGCAGTTCGCCGCACAGTACGAGCTGAGCCTGCGGCTCTGGGGCATGCTGTCCGAGTTGTACGACGGCGTGAACCGGGCGCGGCGGGCCAGATCCCGGCTGGGAGAAAGCGAGCCTGATCGCCAGCTCAGGCAGGAGCTTGCGGCGCTGGAAGCCGAGCTGGTCGCGGACGAAGGCGGCAAGCGCTCCATCCACGTCAGGCAGGCGGCCTTGGACACCCGCGTGGTGCGCTTGCGCCAGGTGGTCGCGGCGGCGCCGCCGAACGCTGCCGCGACCGAGGTGACCGGTCAGGTTCAGGCCCAGCTCAACCAGGTGCTTGCGCGGCTCGCCGACCTGGTCGAGCGGGCAAACCAGGCTCGTCCGCAGTAGCGCACCCAGGCAATCAGGAAGAGGTGGCTGTGATGCTCAAGGCACGGATCGAAAGTGTCCTGGCGGTCCTGCTCGGACTGGCCACGATCGGGACCGCGCTCTGGCCGAACTGGATCGAGTATTTCCTAGGTTTCGACCCTGACGGCGGCAACGGCACGGTCGAATGGCTCCTGGTGGCCGCCCTGGCCGGCGCCACCCTCGCGGTAGCCGCGCTAGCCCGCCGCGACCTGCGCCTCGTGCGGCGCGGTACGTTCATCGGCGCGCCCTAGCCATGCTGATCGGCCAGATGCGGAGTTGGCCGATCAGGCGCCCATCGCATGAGTTGCCAGCACTTCCGCGACCAGGGCCTGTTTGTCGGCTCCGGCGCCGTCGAATCGGCCTGCAAGCGCCAGTGTCATGTGAACGAAGTTTGGTTACCTGGCTTGCAGTGCGGGATAGGTCGTCGGGGGATTCACTGTTCAGACTTGGCGTGCCATCGCGTTGACTGTCCTATGGCAGGATCGTAACTGCTGGCCACGAGCACCATCAAGCTGTCAGGAAGGCCGTCGGCGTTCGCAGTTGCGGGCTGAGTGGTCATGCGGCCTTCGAGACCTTTTCGGTGCTGACCAGGTTGCCGCCGCCCGACCGGCGTACCCCCAAGGCCGTGATGCAGTTGTTCGCCGGCAATTTCCCCGGTTCGCGGTTCTTGTCCGCTCAGGGTGCGCAGCGACTCCATGCCAGGCTGGCGGAACTCGGGATCGCGGGAGGCGCCGTCTATGAGGCGCTTGCCGCCGCCTGGGGGACTACCAGCGCCAACGGCATGGTCACGTTCATCGTCAAGAAGGGCACGCACGCGGTAACGGCGAAGAAGGCCAGATGCGCCCCGGCGCGTGGCCGGGGAGCTGGCGGCGTGCGCCGCAGGTCAGACCACTTTTCCGTGCCAGCGGCCTGAGTAGTAGCTGATCGTCCAGGAGCGGGAAAAACCGTGCGGCTTGCGGTGCGGGAAGCGGTAGCTCAGCCGGGCGTAGTGGCCAGCGCGTACCCGCCAGGCGGAAAGGTCGACGTCGTAGAGCCTGACCTTGCCGTGCTGGCAGTCGGGCACGCAGGTGTTGGTGTAGAACTTGCCCGAGCCCCGCGCCGACGCCGACCAGCGCGACCAGTGCAGCTTGGTGACCGTCCAGGCACCGTCGTTGCAGATCGGGTTGTAATAACCGGGCTTGACCGGCCCGGACTCGTTGCAGCCGATCAGGTGCGCGGCATGGCGCGTCGGCGCGGCACTGGCTGGCTGCATGCTTGCCGTCATGGTCAGCGCAATCATGCCGGCCGCCAAGATCACTTGCCTTATCACGGGCACCCGCCCTTTCTGTCGTTGCTGAGCTGCTCACGTGCTGCCATGGCATTGACAAGCTGGGTACGGGAACGGACGCCCAGCTTGACGTAGGCACGGCTCAGATTAGCCTCCACCGTTTTCAGGCTGATGAACGCCTGGCTGGCGATCTCGCGGTTGGTGAGCCCGGCCGCGGCTAGCCGCGCGACCTGTTCCTGGGTACTGGTCAGGTCCGCTGGCTCGCGCCTGACAGGGATCCGTTTCAGCTCGCTGCGGGTGATGCCGGCCCACGCGGGCGCCCCCAGGTCATCGAACAGCGTCAGCGCCTCCTCCAGCACGATGCGGCCGCGCCTGCGCTCGTTGGCCCGGCGGAGCACCTGGCCGTAGACGAGCAGCGTCCTGGCACGCTCGAACGGCATTTCCAGGTCCTCGTGGTGCTTGAGCGCCTCCCGAAGCGCGGACTCTGCGCCGCGGAAATCTCCAGCGGCGGCAAGCAGCAGACCGCGGCATCTGGCGCCAGTCGCCAGGGTCCATGGCCTTCTCAATACGCGGGCACGCTCGGCCAGGCGGCCGGCCTGTGCTTGCGCCGCGCTGAGGTCGCCGAGCCCGGCAAGTGCCTCGACGAGATCGGGGTGAAACCGGTAGCTGGCAGGCTCGCGCTGGCCAAGCTGGTCGATCAGGCGGTCGGCGGCGGTCAGTTCGGTTGCCGCCGCGCCGAAGTCCCGCCTGGACAAAGCCACGAACCCGAGCAACTGCCTGGCTTCCGCCTCCCTGGCCGCATCACCGGTAGCGACCGCGATGGCGACGGCCTCTACCGCTGCTGCCCGTGCCGCGTCGAGCCGGCCGGAATGGGCGTCGACCTGGCCGCGGGCGAGCAGGGCGCAGAACAAGTAATAGTTGTCACCGGTCTGCTCGACCATCTCGGCCAGGGCCGCGGCCCAATGGCTTGCCTGCCGCCAGTTGCCGCGCCACAGCTCAAGCAAGGCAAGGAAATAGGTCAGTGACTGTTCCAGTGCCTGCTGGCCGACCTGCCGCGACCATTCCAGGTGGTCAAGATGTACGGTCACGGCCTCGCTGAGCCGATCATTCAGCAGTGGCCAGATGACAGGAACCGGGCTGCGGTCCGTCAGGCCAGCCTCGACGGCGCGGCGCTCGATCGCCTTTCCCCGCTCGATCGCGTCGTCGTCGGCGCCTGCGCCGCCGATCAGCGCAAGATAGGCGCGGTGCATCACCAGGCTTGAGTAAAGGCCAGGTTCTGTTGCCTCCTCCAGCAGCCGCAGCGCGGCGTCGCAGTGCCCTTGGCCGTGTGCCGGGTCTGCTTGCGCCATCCAGATGGCGGCGTAATGCAGGCGCGCCGCGAGTACCCGGTTCTTTGTCTCGCTCAGGGCAATCAGCAGCATCGGGTAGAACTCAGCCGCGCGCCCTTCCTCACGGCCGCAGCTAGCGATGTGCAACCGCAGTTCGGCGCGCAGCTCCGGATCTTGGCACTTGAGCAGAGCCGTTTCCAGCCGCTGCCTGGCTTCCGCCGGGTCACCGCCGCCGTGCACGCAGCATTCGTCGAACCGGATCGCGCGCCGCACCGCGCGGGCGCTCGAGCTGTCCTGCGACAGTTCGAGCGCCTGCCTGAACAGCTCGGAGGCGGTGCTCAGTGCGCCACGGCTTGCCGCGTGCTCGGCGGCGGCTTCGAGCATCGCGGCGACGCTCTCGTCTGGACCGGTGGCCGCGGCGGCCAGGTGCCTGGCGCGTTCCTGCGGGTCAGTGACCAGCGTGGCCAGCCTGCGGTGCACCGCCTGCTTGCGGGCGGTGGACGCGGAGTCTCGCACCGCCGAGGCGAGCAGCGGGTGAGTGAAGCGCAGCCGCCCGCCGTGCTCGGCTCGCACGATCCCGGCCTCTTCCGCTGGGCCGATCGCTTCGGCGCCGACGAGATCGAGCGTTGGCTGCCAAAGGCACGCCGCGGTGAGCAGCGCGTCGCGCGTGCGCTCCGTCAGCCGTCCCATCCGGGATCTGACCAGTGACTGCAATTCTGCGGGCACCGGCAGCGGCTCACCCGGCGGTGGCACCCCTACCCGTTCCAGCTCCCTGGCGACCTCAAGCGCGTAGAACGGGTTTCCCGCGCATGACCTCGCTATCCGAACCAGCGTCGGCCGGGGGAGTGAGTGCTTGAGCTGCCGTTTCAAGACGCCGTGCAGCGCGGCGGCGCTGAGCGGCCCGATAGCCAGCTCGCGGCGCCGCTCGGCAGGGATGCAGGTGTCGAACGTCGGCGGGCGGTCACCGTCGGTCCGCACCGACACCAGGACTCCCGCGGCGAGACGCTCGGCGCGGCGCAGCGCGTAGGGCAGGCATCCTGCGGTCGCGTCGTCCAGCCACTGGGCGTCGTCGACGGCGACCAGCAGCGGGCGATTCTCGGCAAGCCGCGAAAGCAGCGAGAGCAACGCCGCGGGAACCGCCCGGCCGGGCGGCGGCCGCGAACCAGCCTGAGCCCGCAGCAGTGCCACGTCTACCGCCCGGCGCTGCACGGGCACCAGCGCATCGAATGCGTCCTGGCCGACCGGGCCGAGCAAGTCCGCCAGGCCAGAGAACGACATGGACCGTTCCGACTGCGCCGGGCGAGCGCTCAGCACCAGATAGCCGCGAGCTGCAGCACGGTCAACCCCCGCGCGCCAGAGCGTCGTCTTGCCGATGCCCGCCTGGCCGGTCAGCGCGAGCACGGCGAGGCCGGCTGGCACCGCGTCGAGGAAACCATCCACCTCGGCAAGTTCCCGGTCGCGGCCGACCGGCTGATCCGCGGACTGCACCCGCCCATCGTGACACCGGCGGCCCCGCGTTTCCTAGAGCGCGGCGTGCCGAACGACCGCATTACCGAGGGTTTTCCCTGACGCGGCGGCCGGCCTGGCTGCCTAGCATTCGGAACGCAGAAGGCTACAGGTCAGGACAGAGGTATCCAATGCGCGTGTCCATTCGCCTTGCGGCAGCAGCCGCCACGGCCGTCATCTTCACCGCTTCGTGCCCTGCGGCCGCGTCAGGGCTCAGCCAGCAGGCACCAGGCCGGGTCATGTCGCCGCACTGGATCAAGATTTCCTCCGACGCGGGCTTCGGCGGCGCGTCCGCAGGACTGCTGCGCACCAAGGACGGGCGGCTGCACGTGGTCTGGCCAGCCGACGACAACGGCGACCATTCGCTGCATTACTCCACGATCAGCGCGCACGGCAAGCTGCTGGCGTCCGGCGTCATCCTCACCCACTGGACCGGCATCGACCAGTACCCCTCGCTGGTGCATGACGGCAGCGGGATGCGGGCGATCTTCGACGGCGCGAACGGCAAGTCGGGCAGCCCGTACAACATCGGCAGTTTCTATTCCGCCACTGCCGGCCCGAGCGGCGTAACCTGGAAGCTAGCGCCAGGCTCGCTGGCGCACGACAACCCGCCGCTCCTGGATAATACGGCGACCACCACGCCGGGCGGGACGCCGGTCACCGCCTGGTCAGAGGTGAGTTCCCTCGCCTACCACGTGGGTATCGATCCGCACGTTCCCGCGATGGCGCCTGACGTCAAGATTCACGCCGGTGCTGCCGCAGGCCTGCAGAACCCGACGCTGGTGTCCGCGCAGGGCAGCGTGTGGGGTGCCTGGTTCAACTCCTCGGGCACCTCGACCATGGGTTACTGGGCGGACAAGATCTTCACCGGCGCCAAGGGCATGCTCAAGGCACCAGACTCGGGCGGCCGCGGGCTGAACAACAATCAGCCGCTCCAGCCGGTCGCGCTCGCCGCCAGGACGAAGGGTGGCATGTACCTGGCGTACTGCGTGCCGACGAAGGCCCTCACCTGCGGTCATGTTGACCTGTGGCGAGTCGGGGCCGCCAGGGCGATGCGGGTTCCTGGATCAAGCGGCATCCAGCAGAGCAAGGTAGCGCTGGCGGCCGAGCCCGGCGGGCACCTGTGGGTGCTCTGGTTCGACTATGACTCGCACCTCATCCACGCGGTGCGCACGAACGCTGCCGCGACGGGTTTCGACAAGGCACTGACCATCAGGCCGCCGTCGCGGCTGTACTCTTTCGACGGCCTGCAGGCCGATGCGAGCCTTGGCCAGCTGAGCATCGTGGCCCTGGTCATGCAATCAGGTGCTGGCTCGACGCCCGCTTACTTCTTCACGCAGCTCGCCGGCTAACTCGTTCGCACCTGCCAGTAACCGCCGGCCCAGCCATCCCGCGCTGACTCCGGCTCAGAGTTAGGGCGCGTGATCACAAGACAGCCTGGCGCCGGATTCGCCAGACGCCCGTGACGGCTGCGGGCACCGCGATGCCCGCGAGCAGCCGAGGTGCGGTGCTTGCGACCGGCCACCACCTGCGCTGCCTTGGTCATCGGTCTGCCTCGGCCCGCAGGGCCCATGCCGCCGAGCCGGCCCTGTCCCTGCCTGGAAGGTCCGCACCGGCCCGGCGGCCAGGATTTGCTACTTCGGCTGGGGAACGATTCGCATGTACGGCTTGGGCTCCCGCCAGCTGCCGTAGATCTTCTTGGCTTCCTCGTTCGACACCGAGCCGGAGATGATCACGTCCTCGCCCTGCTTCCAGTTGACCGGGGTCGCCACCCGGTGAGCGGCGGTGAGCTGCAGCGAGTCGATCACCCTGATCACCTCGTTGAAGTCACGGCCGGTGGTCATCGGGTAGATCAGGATGAGCTTGATCTTCTTGTCAGGTCCGATGACGAACACATTCCTGACGGTCTGGTTGTCGGCAGGTGTCCGGACAGCAGGATCACCAGAGGTGCTGGCCGGAAGCATCCCGTAGAGCTTGGACACCGCGAAGTCGGTGTCGCTGATCATGGGGAAGTTGGGCCTGGCGCCCTGGGTTTCCTCGATGTCGTCCGCCCACTGCTCGTGGTTCTCCGTCGAGTCAACCGAGAGGCCGATGACCTTGACGCCACGGCGGTCGAACTCATCCTTGATGCTGGCCACGTAGCCGAGCTCGGTCGTGCAGATCGGCGTGAAGTCCTTCGGGTGCGAGAACAGCACCGCCCACGAGTCCCCGATCCAGTCGTGGAAGCTGATCTCGCCTTCGGTGGTCTCAGCGTTGAAATCTGGTGCGATATCTCCAAGTCGCAGACCCACAGCGCTTGCCCTTCTCCTTCGAGAAACTCTGTCCGTTGCTGACGTCCAACCTTACTCTTGAGCAGGTCGTCACTAGCGGGACTGGCGTTAGCCCGGCCCAGGGAGACGGGCGTCCGCGCAGGCGGGCAGACTTGCCTGGTGAAGTTCCCTAGGGTCAAGGTGCCTGGCGGCACCGCCGCTGCCGGGACCGGCGAGGACAGCGCGAAGGCAGGACTCGCTGGCGCGGATGCGCCGTCGCGGGCCTCGCGGTCGCGGATTCCAGGGTGGAAGCGGCTGCCGCGCTGGATCAGGCGGGTGCTCGCCGTCCTGGCCGCGCTCCTCCTGGCGGTGACGATCGCCAGTTTTTCCTACAATCTCGCCACTGACGGGCCGCCGCCGCGACCGGCGGCACTGCGATTCGTCCGCGCGGGCGGCTTCGATACCAGGTACCTGTCGTGGGGGACGACGGGAACGCCGGTGGTCCTCATCCCCGGCGCGTTCGAGACCGCCGATACGTTCGACCTGCTCGGGCCGGCTCTTGCCGCGAAGCACTTCCGGGTCTACGCCATCGACCTGACCGGTACCGGGTACAGCGCGCCGAGCCCGCCTTTCAGCCCCTGGCACCTAGCTGGCCAGGTGGTCGCGTTCCTGCGGGCGGAGCACCTCACCGGCCCTGAGGCCGCGATTCTCGTCGGGCACTCCGCAGGGGCGGCGGACGCGGGCATCGCCGCCTTGCGCGCGCCTGACGCGGTGCGCGGCGTGGTCTTCCTCGACGGGGACGCCACGCCGCTCGGCGCGCCTTCGTTCCTGCGGTCATTGCTGATCAACCCGTTCCGTACGACGCTACTGCGGCTCGCACTCAGTTCCAGTTCCCTGATCCGGGCGATCTATGACGCGCAGTGCGGGCCGTCTTGCCCCCGGCTCACCGACCGCGGCGTCAACGCCTGGCGGTGGCCGCTTGAACAGCCGGGTTTCAGTGCTGACATCGCCTACACGATGAGCCACGGGATCACGAGCATGACCACCGCCCAGTTCCGCGCCCTGCGGGCAGCCAGGGTGCCGAAGCTGGTCATCGTCGGCTCGAACGATCCCGTCATGTCCAGGTCGGATGCGACCGCGACCGCGAGGCGGATCGGTGCGCCTGGCCCTGTCTTCGTGCCGGGCAGGCACCTCACGATGATCTCCTCGCCGCAGCGCGTCGCCGCCGTCATCGCAGCCTTCCGGTCCGCGGATCGCGCTGCGTGACCTGATTCGCTACCGTGCCAGGTCAGGCGCGGCACTGGCGGCGATCACATTCGCCGTGTTCCTACGGAGGCGAGTCGGATAACGGCATCGCGCCCGGCGAAAGCGGGGGCCCGGCCTGCACGCTGAGCAACGGCGGCCTGGCCAGCCCCGCCATCCACGTCATGACCGCCTTGCCGGCCGGCACCTCAGCGCCGGACACCCTGATCACCGAGTATGCCGTGCGCAGGTACCACATGAAGCTCCGGCTATCCGGGTGGCTGATCCAGGCACCGGCCCCGCTCACCGCCGCGCAAATCCGTGCCGCCAGGCGAGTGACACTGGCCTACCAGGCACCGCTAGAGATCGCCGCTGGCGGGACGGATATCGGCGAGATCACCGGCACGGGCACCGCGCTCGGCATCGCGGTCGCGTTCGGCGTGCTCGCCGCCTCGGTCGGCCTGATCCGCAGCGAGACCGCCGGACGCCAGCCGTCCGCAGTAGCCATGCGGCCCATGAATTAAGCGGTCGTGACCGCTCCGGGCAGGCTGGCCTGGCAGGCGCTCAGGGCCGATCCCTGGTGGCTCGCGGATGCCGAATACGTCGCGGAGTGCGGTCAGTGCGGCGAGTTCGCCGCACCGGCCGTGCACGCCAGGACCCGGCGGGGTGGCCGCCGAGCACAGGTAGATGCCGGGCAGCGGGGTGCGGTAGGGGTTGCGCCGTGCGGCCGGGCGCGCTACCACCTGGCGCAGCGTCTGCGCCCCTGTGCCGATGTCGCCGCCTACGTAGTTCGGGTTGTGTTCCTGCTCCTGCGCGGCGGTCCTGGTGGCGCGGGCCAGCACCAGGTCGGCGAAGCCGGGCGCGAACCGCTCGATCTGCGCCTGTATCTGGTCGGCCACGTCGACGGGTGACCCGGCAGGCACGTGCGTGTACGCCCACAGCGGATGCGCCCAGGCAGAAGCCCGGCCGGGGTCAGCCACCGCAGGCTGGACGACGAGCACGTACGGTGACTGCGGGTGCTGTCCCGCCGCGACCTGCGCCTCGGCGGCGGCGATCTCCTCGAACCCGCCGCCGAGGTGCAGGGTGCCTGCCCGCCGCGCGTCCGGGTTCGACCACGGCACAGGCCCGGACAAGGCGAAGTCCACCTTGCACGCCCCGGCGCCGTACCTGAACCGGCGCAACGCCGCCGCGTACCCGGCAGGCAGCCGGTCACCGGCTATCTCCAGGAACGCCCGCGGCGCGACATCGAGCAATACGATCCTGGCTGGCGGGAGCTCGGCCAATGACCTGACCCAATGACCGGTTTCGACTGATCCGCCGCTGCCGCGCACCGCCTGAGCCATCGCGTGCGTGATCCCGGCACTGCCACCCGCCACGACCGGCCAGCCAGCCGAGTGCCCGAGCGCCAGCAGCAGCAGGCCGACGCCTCCGGTCGGCGGCACCGACAACGGCAGCATCGCGTGTGCCGCCGCCCCGGCAAACAGCGCGCGCCCCTCATCAGTGCGCAAAGACCTCGCGGCAGCAGTGGCTGGCAGCAGCCCGCGCGCGGTGAACGCGGCCAGCGGCCACGACAGGCGCGGCGGCCGCCGGAACGACGACAAGACCGCATCCGGCACCGCGTCCCCGGACGCCACCTGGCCGAGCAGCCGGCGATACGCGGCACCATCACGGCCAAGGCCCGCCGCGGTCTGGCGCACCGACCTGGTCAGCACGGCCGCCCGGCCGCCATCAAGCGGATGCGCGGCGACGACTGCGGGGTGGGCGAACCGGACACCGCGCGCGGCCAGGTCGAACCGCCGGAAGAAAGGCGACGCGACGGCCAGCGGATGGGCCGCGGCGCAGACGTCATGCCACAGGCCAGGCATCGTCAGTTGCTCCGTGCGGCAGCCACCGCCGATCGTCTCGCTGCCCTCAACCACCAGCACCGCCAGCCCCGCGGCCGCGAGCGTGACGGCGGCGGCCAGGCCGTTCGGGCCGCTCCCGACCACGATCGCGTCGGCATCACCGGGCACTATGCTCGCCAGGTTCGGTCACGCCCGCTGCCATGCCTGCGCCCAGAGCACGTCCTCCCTCCCGAGCTACGGGAAACAGCCTGTCCGCAGAGTTGATCGTGACTGTGGATCGTACCCAAGGAAGCAGCGGGCAATCCGTACCAGGTCACGCTTCGTCGATGACCTGGTACGGATTGGCATCAAGGCGCATCTAAAGTCCGCCAGAGAGCGCACCGGATCGGCCGCGCCGTAATCGAACGGATCATGGCTCCACAGCGGCGTGGCGATCAGCGCTGGTTGCAATGCAGTTCTGGGTGCAGACCGGCAGGACGACGTTGGCTCCAGGGGTCGTGGAGCCTGCAGTGACCTTTACGCCCTTGAGCGTGCCAGGGGAGTATCCGTCGCCGCCGCCGCAGAGCGGGTCGAAGCTGAGCGTGTACGTCCCGGTAGCCAGGCTGGCCACCGAGTAGCTGCCGTCAGACCCGCTCGCGCCCACCGAGTTGTTGCCCTTCGGCTTGGTGCTGGCGGCATACACGCACACGTAGGAAAGCGGAGTCGGTGCACCTGACGGGTTCGCGCCGTACACCGTGCCGGTTATCACACCGCCAGGCCCGAGCTTGGCGTCTATGTTGCGCACGTTCCGCGGACCTGCGATGCGGATGAGCGTGGCCTGCGCGGCTGTCGGTGAGTCTCGCCACCATTGCGGCGCGTAGTTGCCGTCACCGCAGCTGAACTCTACCTGGTAGGCGCCGGGGAAAAGCGCGCCGATGGTGTAACGGCCGCTCTTGGGCAAGTGGGCTACGATATCGTACAGCAGCAGGTGGTCCGCGCTGACTTCCACGCAGGCGTCCGCGACGCCCTTGCCCGTGCTGGCGTCGGTGACGGTACCTGAAATCGACGCGCCGAGCTTCAGTCGGCCGTCGATGCCGGTCAGCGTCGTGCCGGGCCGGATGCGCAGAAGTACCGCATGGGACGGCGGATCGGTCGGGGGAGTGAGCGCCGAAGTGACGCCTTTGTACCACTGCTGCAGCCAGTTGCCTTCGTCCAAGCAGCCGCCGAAGGTCACGTAGTAGCGTCCGGGCTGAAGTTGGCTGAGCGAGTACCGGCCGTTCTTCGACGTCAGAGTGGAATAGTCCTGATAGGTGTATTTATCTGTCGCGTAGACGCATATGCGCCTGATCGGATGCCCAGAGCCGGTGACCAGGCCGAAGATTCGCCCGGTGGATGGTCGGCTGGCAGGGGTGCCCGGTACGGCCAGGGCCGGGGCGGCCAGGAGGCCAATGGCGCCTATCGCCGTCGCCGTGATCGCCACTCGCGCTGCCAGCGCCGGCCAGAGGTGGTGCCTGTGACGCAGAGAACCATTCATCATGATATTAAGACGCATGCGCCTGCTGGCTGGATTACAGCCGTGCCTCAGCGGATCAGGACGCCGCGATTCGTACCCGCGCAGTCGCAGGTCCGCAGCACCTCCGGCTGAGTCAGGATGTGCTGGGTGGCATGATCCTGATGCGGTAGGGCTTCATGCGCTGGTTCAGCCAGTCGGCACCTGCCCTGCTGGCCAGGTTGATGGCCGGCTCGGTTCCTGGCGCCAGTACTCTGCGGCACCGGTCGCCGAACAGAACCATGGACCGATTGCCGAGGTCACGGCGCGACATCCAGACGATGCCCTGGGCGGTCGGCACCTGCATGCGCAGCCATTTCGCCCAGCGCCTGGTCTGCGAGTAGTCGCGAGACTCGCACTGGATGAGCCACTCGTCCTGAAGCGCCGACGCCAGGTCGATCGTGCTTATCAGTGAGATAAGCGTGAGCGGCTCGGTGATCAGCACTGGCGACAATGTCAGGTTCTTGACATTCGCTCTCCTGATGGTGCGGAAGTGCGTGGTGCGAAACGGGAGATCACGGGTGATAGTCTCAAGGATCGCGGTTTCCGGCATCGGGGCGGCATAGAGGAACGAATATGGGTCGGCCGGCGTGGCATCGAACCGCCCGCCGCCGAATACCTCGTCGGTCGGCTCGTCCTTGAAGCTGGTGGCGAGCCTGTGGATTGAGTGCACCCGCCAGAGCAGTGTGTCCGCGCCGATCTTGACCAGGCAGGGCGAGATCTTGGGCTCGGCTGATGCCGGCGGCTGACCGGCGGGAGGCAAGCTATTCCTCCCACAACACGGCTTGGGCGGCCTGCAGCAGGACGGTATCGGCGACGTGGCCGATCAGATCGGCGGGGACGGCGTCCAGCCAGGCGTTCTCGCCAAGCCACCAGTCGGCCGCACCCCACGGATCCGCGCCGGCCCCGAGCAACTGGTTGATCGCAAGCACAACCGGCACGGGCTGTCCGTCTGGACCGAACTGGAAGGCGGGCAGCCTCGGCTGAGGGTCGTTGCCCTCGGCAGGCAGCCTGATCAGGTCGGTTCGCTCCGGTGCGATGCCACGGTCCCGGACTTCCTGCTCAGATAGCGACGCGGCGGCCAGCAGCCAGGCATCGGGGTCATCGTCCGCCTCGGGCAGCAGATCGAGGCCGGCGAGGATGGCGGCGACATCAGCCAGGTCGATGACAGGCGCGCCGGCCGCGTAGCGGGTCGAGGACGCCGCGATCCGCACCTCGTGGCCACGCGGCAGTTTCCTGGCGAGCATGCGAAGTTCCCAGCTCACGTCTGCGGCTTCATCGCTGGTCCGCGCTGACCTGACCTGGCTGACCAGTTCAGCAAACCGGCGCGCATACTCCGCAGGCAGTTCATCAAGAACGGCCGGCCAGTTCCTGGCAACCGAGGCCAGGAAATCATGGTCGGTCACAGGTCTCTCCCATGGATTTGCGGCCGGGCGTGGCCCACGTACTATGAAACACCCGGCGAATGGTTAAGTTCAATGGCCAATGATGAAGCACCTCCCCGCGATTTGCGGCTGATCTGCGAGCTAGCTGGCGAGCTTGCCGACCGCTATGAATACCTGCTCGGCGCGGGCGATGCCAAAGCCGGCAGTGCTTCTGAGGTACTCGACGAAATAGTGCGGCTACTTGACGATGCGCTCGCTCAGGCAAACACTGCCCACCCGGCCTGGCCGATGTCGATGTCGATGGCGATCCAGGCTCACGGCGTGCGTTTGGAAGTGACCGGCGAGCCTGCCGACAGGGACGCTGCGATCGGGTTGCTCGGCTCCTACCTGGACAGCCCGGCGCCTGACATGATGCTGACGTCTGACGTGATGATGACGTCTGACGTGATGCCAGTCGCGGAAGCGCACCGTCGGCTGTCGGTGCTGCTCTGCGCTAGGTATCAGGAACAACCCGATCGCGCCGATCTCGACCTGGCGATCGTCCACGCCCGGCGGGCGCTGCTGCCCGACCTCGGCACGGACGCCCTGGCCGGCAATGTGCCAGGCAGTGAGGAGGCCGGGCAGCGCGCCATGCTCGGCTTGCTGCTCGCCGAGCGATACGGGGCCAGCCTTGACGATCCGGCCGAATCGACGCGGACGGACGACGGCCAGGAAGCCATTTTTCAGCTCAGGCTGGCAAGGAGCGGCCTGGCTGAACCGGACGATCTTGAGATCTGCTCGGTCCTCGGCTTCCTGGTCGCTGACCGGTTCTTCGACCAGTGGCCTGGAGAGGCAAGCGGCCCCGCGGACTGCGAGGAAGCGCTCAGCATCCTGACGGTCGCCGCCGAAGCCAGCGAACCCGACATGGACTTCCTCGTTTTCCTGGTACGGCTCGCCAGCGCCAGGCTGGAAGAGACTTCGGGCAACGCCGACCGCGAGACCGTCATCAAGTGGGGCGAGGCGCTGTTGCGGCACGGCCAGGAACTCGACCAGGATCTGGCCGCGTTCACTCACAGCACTGTCGGCCTGGCGCTGATAGACCGGGCGGAATACGCGGCCGACCGCAAGGCCGATCTCGGGGCCGCGATCGCGCACCTGGAAGCGAACCTTGAGCTCGCACCTCCCGATGACCCTGAGCGGTGGTGCGAGATGGCACTGCTGGTCACGGCGTACTGGGACTATATCAACGGAGACGAGAGCGAGCACGCGGCCATGGACCGGATGACCGACCTTGCCATCAAGGCATGGCCGCTGGTGCCGCTCGCGGACGAGGACCGAGCGGAACTAGGATTCTACCTGGTCACTGGCCTGTACGAGTACTTCCGCCGGCCTGGAAGCGGAATCGATCCTGGCCGGCTTGGCCTGGGCATCGCCGTGGCGACCGAGATAGAGCCCGAGCTTGCCGATCCTGACATAGCTCGCGTGCTCGTGCTGATCATGGCGACATTCCAGATGGCTAAGGCGCAGCTCGCCGGCTCGGCTGAGGCGATGCTGCAGGCCAAGCCGTGGATCCTGCGAGCGATTGAAGAGGTGCCTGCGGATGATCCGCGGTGGGCCTTCGCCGCTCCCTGCATAAGCACGGGAATGCTGCTGCTCGCGACGTCCGGCTTGTCTGCCGAGCAGACGGAGAAGGCCATTGACGTCTTGTCGTCGGTTCTGCGGTGGCCGGGAATCGACCCGGTCACCGCCGCGCGGATCGAGGGCTCGCTCGGCGTGATCCTCGTACAGGGGTCTGACCTGCGAACCGGAGCAGATAATCTTGACCAGGGCATCGCGCACTTGCGCGCGTCCTGGGAAGGAAGGCACGGAAGAAACTCCGACCGCGCCGAGATAGCACTGAACCTGGCCTCTGCCCTGCAGGCGCGCTTCAGCCGTCGGGGTGACCGGGCCGATCTGGACGCGTGCCTGTGGTACGTGTCGGCGGTCAGGAATCTCGTCCGGGAAGATCCCTCCGCCGGGGATGGAACCGCGGACTTCGATGTCGGCCTGGCGGCCATCGCGGGAATCGCTCAGGTTCTTGCCGGTCATGCCGATCGCGACCTCGCCGCCGTCGATGAGGGCATAGCCAATTTGCGGCACGCGATCGCGGCTTCACTTCCTGACAGCCTTCTGGAGGCAAGGACGCGCAGCGACCTGGGGCTCGCCCTGCTGATAAAAGCCGATCTCGATGGGGCCGTTGATCTTGACGCGATACTCGCCCTCATGCAGACAGGGAGCACACCGCCCAAGGGAAGCTTGCTGCGGCCGGTGGCTGCTCTCAGGATGGCCGGAGTTCTGGGGGCTAAGGCACGCAGAACATCGGACCCGGCCCTTATCGGGATCGCGATCAGGCTCCTGGCCGAGGCGCTCGATGAGATCGGCCATGAGTACCGTGAACGCGCCAGGATTACCTCGACGCTTGGCTTTATGTACCAGTTTAGGTATGAGCTGAACGGTGACCAGGCCGATATCGAGGCGGCCGTCCGCTGGTTTGAGCAAACTCGGGATGACCTGGCGGGAGTGCCAGGTCATCCCGTGCGCGGGCCAGGCTTGATCGCGCTTGCCCGGTGCTACCGGAAGGCCGGTGACCTGGCCAGGGCTCGCGAGGCGGGCCTCGCCGCCCTGCGCGAGCGCGGACAGTGCGTGCTCCTGCAGACCGGGACCGCGCGGGGGCTCCGCTATGCGGGCCTCGCGGCCAGCGAATCGGCGCAGGTCGCGGCCTGGTGCCTGGCTGACGGGGACGTGCGCGCTGCCGTAGCCGCGCTCGAACTTGGCCGCAGCCAGGTGCTCTACGCAGCCACGGTGGCTACTGGTGTACCTGAGATGCTCGACGAAATAGGCCAGGCCGAGTTGGCGCGCCGATGGCGGATATCGGTGACGGCCAGCCAGCTTGACCAGGCGGCGGAACCGTGGGATGTAACGAACGAGGACTCCGACGGCACTCCGGCCGGCTTGGATGATGCCAGTCCGCGGGTACCAGATGACCTGAGGGCGCGGGTGCTCGGCGTCCTCGCTAGCGGCGGTCGGCTGGCCGCCCCGCCGACGTGCGAGGACCTGTCCGCCGCCGTGGCGAAGACCGGGGCCGATGCGCTGGTATACCTACTCGAACCAGCCGGCGACGGTCCTGGTTACGCGATCATCCTGCTCGCCGAAGGCGAGCGGCAGGGGGCGGCGGAAGTGCTTGAACTGCCGCTGCTTGCCCGCAGCATGTCCGGCAGCCTCGAAGGCTATCTCGCCGCCTACGCGAACTGGGTGAATCGGGCCGGGGAGGAGCCAGCCGAGGCGAAGCGGCAGGCCAGACACTGGCAGCATGCGCTCGAGCAGTTGTGCGGCTGGGCGTGGCTGACCACGATGGGGCCGCTGCTCGACCGTATCGGCCGGCCAGACCTCATCCGTCCGCCGAGCCTGGTACTTGTGCCTGTCGGCCGGCTCAGCGTGGTGCCCTGGCAAGCGGCGCGATCGGCCACAGGGCCGGACCCGGCACCGTTCGCGTGCTCGGAGGCCGTGATCTCGTACGCGGCCTCCGGTCGGCTGCTGATCGAGGTGAGCCGCCGGCCTGCCCTTGACCTCCAGGCCGCGCCGGTGATCGTCGGCGACCCAGCCCGCCGGCTCCCTTTCGCTGCCGCAGAGGCGGAAGCCATCGCCTCAGGCTGCTATCCGGCCGCGCGGTACCTTGGTCAGGTCGAGTCCGGCGGTGACCGGTGCGCCGACGGGCGGGGCACGGCCGCCGAGTTGCTCGCCGAACTGCCGGCGGCAGCGCGTCCTGGAGCGTCGGTGCTGCATCTGGGGTGCCATGTCACGCTGGTCAAGGCGAGCCCGCCGGCGTCATACCTTCAGCTCGCCGGGGGAGAGCGGCTGACGATTGAGACCATTCTCCGGCAGGCTGCGGGCCGTCCCGCGCAGGCAGCGGGCGGGCTGGTAAGCCTCGCCGCCTGCGTGAGCGACTACGGCGTCGCCACCTATGACGAGGCGCTGTCGCTGGCCACGGCATTCCTGGCCGGCGGCGCCGTGACTGTGTCGAGCGCGCGGTGGTTCATTGACGACGACGTGACCGGACTGCTGATGTTCATGTTCCACTACTTCATGACGGCGCGAGGTCAGTCGCCGAGGGACGCGCTGCGGCTCGCGCAGCTCTGGATGCTCGATCCGGCTCGCACCGCGCCGCCAGAAATGCCGGAGGACCTGGCCAGGGACGTGCCTTGCCTGGGCAACGTCGGGATCGCCGAGTGGGCCGCCTTTACGCATCAGGGACTTTAACCATTTTCCGGATTATAAGGTCATGCTCTGGAACGGACGCCGATGCCGGTTGGCTGTAGATTAAAGCCGTTACCATAGGTAACCTTAGTGGTGATTACCCTCAAAGGATTCTCTGGGGCGGGCGCAGATGAGTTCCTCTGTCGGTTACAGCTATTCCTACGTCGATGTCGAGGCTATGGCGTGCCGTAGCCTCAGGATCGAGATCGCGGGGCACGCCGCACGGACGCGAGTGCTGCGGGCACAGGCGCGGCGCCTGCGGGGCGCGGGGCGCGATGCCGCCGCCGGCCGGCTTGCCAGGCCGGCAGCGGGCGCAGGCAGCACCGAACTTTCCGCACTCGCTGCCAGCTACCGCATGCAGGTCGAGAGCGCCGAGCGAGAGCTAGCCGGGCTCCAGGCCGCGAAATGGGCGAGCCTGCTGGCCGCCCCTGCCGGGCCCGCCTGGCCGGCCGTTGAACTCAGCGCCACCGGGGAACTCGCCCGCTCCCGCGTGGCCGGGACGCGAGATCAAGGTTCCGCGCCTCGGGGCTCAGCGACAGCTGGCGGTGAGCCGGCCGCTGCTCAGGTCGTGGCGGCCGACCGGCTGATCGCTTCGGAACTAGGCCGCTGCGACGCGGCCGACCTTGAGTCACTGCAGCGCCTGCGCGCCGAGATTTCTTCAGCCAGCACAACGCGACGGGCCAGGCTGGCGTTCGCGGAACTCGAAGTCGCCGTCGCGGACTCGATCCGCCGCCGGCGGAGTGCCGAGGAGGTCGAGCAAGTGCGGGCGAGCCTGCTCGAGCTCGTCGAGTACGCGCTGCCCGAGGAAAGGCCGCTGCTCAGGCCGATGATCGAGGAAGCCGTCGATCCTGGCGAGCTGAGTGCGGTCGTCGGGCAGGCCGCGGCCAGGGCCGACCTGATCCTGGCGCGGGACGCGGTGGCCGAAGCCGCGGCGGACGCGCTGCGAGAGATCGGCTGCGATGTCGGTGACGACTTCGCCGCGCTGCTGACCGGGCAGAGCGAGACCGTCGTGTCCTTCGGTGACGGCTGGGCCGCTGGCTACGGGCTGCTGGTCAAGCTCCCGGCCGACTCGGGGCGCATGATGGCCGCAGTGGTCAAACGCGAGGGAACCGCGGCCAGCGTTTCCGCCGACGAGGCGGTGCAGCGGCAGTTCTGTGACCGGGGCCTGCAGCGGTGGACCGGTAGCCTGCACGGCCGTGGCGTCGTTCTCGCTGACGAGCAGCGGATGGAGCCCGGTCGCCTTCCCGTCGCCGCGATCCCTGCCAAGCGCTGGCCGGCCGGGCCGACGACCGCCAGGCGGACGACGACGACCAGCAAGTCGCGCGAGAGCACCCGCCCGGCGGCGATGGAACGGCCGCTATGACCGCTGAGCTGCCGGCCTGGGTACGTGAGCTGGTCATCTCGCTGCCGATCTACCCGCAGATCATCCTGACCGGCAATGTCAGGGACATCTATATGCTGCCTGGCGCGGGCAATCAGCAGGAACTCGCACCGCACTCCATCACGGACGTGCTCGAGAGCGTGTGCCGTGACCGAGGCTACGGCGGGATCGTGGTTCACGATCCGATCGCCAACGGGCTCATCACCTGGCTGCTCCGCGACGACACCGCTGGCTTCCCTGCCGGGCTGGTCGACATGCTTGAGCAGGACCAGCAGGCGCAGCGCGGCGAGGAGTCGCCGGCCATGGAGGACCGCCTGCAGCGCGTCCTGATTGACGTGGTGACGCACCGGGGTGCCCCGGTCGCGCTGATCATGCCCTACGCCGCCACAATCGGGCCGGACAGCAACGACGAGGCGGGTGCCCGCAGGTGGTTGTTCCGGGTGGTAGAGGCGCTCGCTGATACCGCGCAGCCAGTGCCAGGCCGGGATCCGGTCATGCCCTACAACACGGTCTTCTGGGTGACCGAGCGGCAGGACCTGCTGCCGCCGCTCTTTCCTGTCGCCAACAAGAGGATCCACATCATCACCATCCCTTCGCCGCCGCTTGAGCAGCGTCTCGCGGCGGCGCGGGTCGCCGTGCATGACCTCGAGGGCGCTATCGGCACAGAGGCCGAGGAGACCGCGGCGAGCCTGCTTGCGCAGGAGACGCACGGCATGCGGAACACCGAACTGCTCGCGATCGGCCGGATGGCGGTCGATCAGGCTATTCCCGCCGACCGGCTCAAGGAGGCAGCCAGGCTCTACCGGATCGGCGTGACCGACAACCCGTGGGCGGCTTCCGCGCTGCGACGCAGCATCGCCGACGGCGAAAGTTACCTGAACTCACGGGTAATAGGGCAGCAGCAGGCGGTGCGGAAGACCATGGAGATCTTCCGCCGCTCGGCGGCTGGCCTGACCGGCGCCCAGTCGGCGAGTTCGCCCCACCGCCCGCGCGGCGTACTGTTCCTGGCGGGCCCGACCGGGGTCGGGAAGACCGAGCTGGCCAAGGGCATCGCGACGATGATCTTCGGCAGTGACTCCCGCCCGGTCAGGTTCGACATGAGCGAATTCAGCGGTGACCATTCCAGCTACCGCCTGATCGGCGCTCGCCAGGCTACGTCGGCCACGACGCTGGCGGCGAGCTCACCAACGCCGTCCGTGCCAGCCCTATGAGCGTGCTCCTGTTCGACGAGATCGACAAGGCCCATCCGAGCCTGTTCGACTTGTTCCTCCAGATTCTTGAGGACGGCAGGCTCAGTGACGGCCGGGGCGCGACGGTCTACTTCACCGAATGCATCCTGATCTTCACCTCTAACCTGGGGATAATGACCGTCGGGTCGGACGGCAATCCCAGGCAGCTCAAGTGGACCGATCCTCCCGAGGAAGTCAGGGACTCGCTGCGGAAGTCTTTCAACCTGTTCTTCGATGCCAGGATCAGCCGGCCCGAGCTGAGGAACCGGTTCGGTGACAGTTTCATCGCGATGGACTTCATCCAGCCTGCCTCGGTGCCTGCGATCCTGGGCAAGGCGCTGGCGTCGGTGTGCGGACGGGTCGCTGAGGTTCATGGCGCCTCGCTGGTGATCGGTGACGAAGCCAGGGCGGTGCTCAGCGAGGCGTCAGTCACTAAGCTCGAGCACGGCGGGCGCGGCGTCAACAATGTCGTCGAGGCGGCGCTCGTCAACCCGCTGTCGGGGGAGATTTTCGCGCACGGCGCCGCCAAGGGCGAGACAATCACCGTCGAGTCGATCGCGCCTGACGGCGACTTCTGGGAAGTCAAGGTGAGCCGGTGCTCAGGGTAAGCCGGATCCATTTCCCTGTCACCGCGCTCGGCCCCGGCAGGCGGCTCGGAGTGTGGGTCCAGGGCTGCCCGCTCGGCTGCGCCGGCTGTATCGCCCGCGACACCTGGGACGCCGAAGGCGGCCGCGAGGTGAGCTTGAGCGAGCTGGCCGGGCTCTGGCGTGAGGCCCTGGCTGCGGGCGCAGAAGGGCTGACGGTCAGTGGCGGCGAGCCGCTCGCGCAGCCGGCCGCGCTCGGCGAGTTCCTCTTGGCCGCCGCCCGTATCAGGGCGGAGCTTGCCAGCAATGCTGACCTGCTCGTCTACACCGGATACGAGCCCGGCGAGATCACCGGCCCGGCCGCGGGCGCCCTTGACCGCGCCGACGCGGTGATCACCGGCCGGTACGACGTGACCAGGCCGACCAGGCTGATCTGGCGCGGCTCGGCCAATCAGGTCCTCACGACAAGGACACCGCTTGGCACGCTCAGGTACGGCCCCTACCTGGACTACGCGCCGGACCTGGTGCCCTTCCAGGTCGCCGCAAGCGGCGGGTACCTCTGGTTCGTCGGCGTGCCCAGGCAAGGCGACCTGCCTAAGCTGGAACGCGCGCTCCGGCAGCGCGGAGTCACCTTCGAGGCGGTGTCATGGCGGCCATGACATACCGATGCCCGGTCGATCCCGAGGCCTGCGGTGAATCGTCACAACCCGGTTTCTGCCCGACGCATCGCGGGATCCGGCTAGAACGAGTCAGGGCGCCATTCGCCGGCCAGGCTCAGGCCCAGGTTCCCGCTCCTTCCCCTGATGCTCCTGCTGCCCCGGCTTCCGGTCAGCCCCGGCTGCTCGCCGTCCGGGTACTCGGCAGCCTCATGCCCGTGCCGCCGGAAGGGCTGCTGCTCGGGCGCGAGGCGCCAGACACGCGGTACCTGCCCGGCTTCGCCGACCTTCGGCACGTGGGCAGGCAGCACGCCCGCCTGTACTGGAACCTGGATGCCTTGTACCTGATCGACCTCGGGTCGCAGAACAAGACGTTCGTGAACGGACGCGCCATTTCCGTGCCAGTGGCACTGCAGCCAGGGCAGGTGTTCAACCTCGCAGGCGATGCCGACATCACCGTGATCGAACTGGACGAAAACGGGTTCGAGGTGAGCGATCATGGCTGACCCGCGCGATCCCGTACCGCCGACCGTGGTGCGGTCAGTCGCCGGCGCGGTGCCGCCGACTGTGGTGCGCGGCATCGATGAGGCGACGGCCGATGTCGCCCGCGGGTATTTTCCTGACGAACTGCTCGCCAGCTATGAGGTCGTCGCCATCGCCGGATCGGGTACCGAGGCGGATGTCTGGCACGCCCGCGGTCGCGGCGACGGCAAGGACGTCGCGGTCAAGGTACACCGCCCTGGTGCCCCGCTCGACGACGCGCTGCTCGGTCACCTGGCCAACCCGCGATTCCGTCGGCATGTGCCTGAGCTGCACGGGTTCGGCTACGCGCCGACGCCACACGGACGAGTGGGATGGGTCGCGATGGAATACCTGCCCGCCACGCTGGACGTGCTGATGACGGATGAACGGTCCGCGGACAGCACGCTTCCCGCCGCCCGCGCCCGGGAGATCCTGGCCGAACTGGCCGCGACAATCAGGTTCTGGCAGGATCCCGACGAGCTTGACCGGACGCCGATCGACGTCAAGCCGGACAACTTCGGCGTCCGCCGGACAATGCCACTTGAACTCGTGGTGATCGACTTCGGCGGAGTCGTCAGGCAGACGACTACTCAGCACTACGGCGACGTTGCCGCGGCCAGTGCCTACATGTCTCCCGAGGGCGTCATCGGCATGCGCCTGCTGGCGTCACCGTGGTGGTCGCTCGGAGTCATCGCCTACGAGCTGGCGACGGGTACCACCAGGTTCCGCGCCCCAGACGGCCGGCTCCGCGATGACCGGGTACTGCGCAGGGAGACTGCTCTTGGCGAGGTCGACCTGTCCGACGCGCCAGACGAGCGGTGGCGCTTGCTGCTGGCTGGCCTGCTGACCAGGAATCCCGATGAACGCTGGGGCTGGGACCAGGTCAGCTCCTGGCTGGCGGGCGGCAGTCCGCCCGTGGCGCAGCCGGAAATCGCGGGCAAGCGCGAGGGAAAAGCCAGGGCGCCGATCACGTTCCGCGCCAGGAATTACTGGACACCCGAGGATTTGGCCGCCGCGCTCTTTGACTCGCCAGACATCGCCGCGAGCTGGCTGCAGACAGATGCCGACCAGCTCGCTCAGTGGGTGCGCGAGGACGTGGCCGACAACCTGTTCGACACCAGGAAGTACCTGACCGGGATCGCTGCCCGGCCGAACCGGGCACCGCTGGCGATCCTGGCATTCGGCGCCGCTTATGCCCCCGCGCTCACTCCGCGCTACCGCGGCACGCGAGTCGACGCGGCGGGGATCGACGCGCTGTGCCGTGCCGGGCCGAACAGCCACGACCTCCTTCGGGAACTCTTCGAGCAGGAGGTGCTGCCGGTAGCGGCGCGGTACCGATGCGCGCACCCCCGGTGCCAGTCCGGCCAGTGCTGCCTGGTACTCGACGGGCTGGCCGACGAGGTACCGCTGATCACCGGGCAGGTCGCGCAGGCGGCGACCGATCTCACGGGTACGGCCGCCACCGTCGCAGAACGCGACCTCGCCCGCGCAACGGCGACGCAGCTCACGCTTGGCCAGGCGGCCGCCGACCCGGTGGCGTACGTCAGCCGCGAACTCGGCCGGGCGCGCACTGATGACCCCGCCTGGTGGCCTGACCTCGTGCGGCGGGCCAGGCGGGCTAACCAGAACACGGTCGTCGGCCGGGTCGACCTGGTCACAGCCATCACCCTGGATGGCCGGGTGCGGGCGGAGCGGACCAGGCTCCAAGTGGCAGCCAGGGGCCGGCGGCGCGCGCAGATCGCCGCGGTCCGGCTAGTTCCGGCGATCGCCCTGTTCGCCTTCCTGGCGCTAGCCCTGCTGAACTGGTCGTCTTCTGTGATCAGCTTCGCGGTCTCGCTGGGTGCCGGGCACTTGCTTTCGACGGGGCCTGACGCGGCGTACCTCGATCAGCACGTCGGCCGTCTCGCCGCCTGGCGCGTCTTCGACCTGCTGCCGCTGCTCGTGGCCGCCGCCGTCGTGTCCGCGTTGCCGAGACTGGGACGCGGGGTGCTGGCAGGAACGGTCACCGGGCTGATCGCGGTCGGCTTCGCGGCCGTGCGCGTGCCCGCCTTTCCTGCCCCGCTCGCGCCCGGGTCCGTCCGCACCTGGCTGACCTCGCTAGCCGCAGCCTGGCACCAGTTCACCGGCATTGCGGCAGTCGTCATCTGTCCGGTCGCCGCGATTATCTGCCTGGTCATCGCAGTCCGGCTGAGCCGCAGGCAGGAGGCCGCGAACCGGGTGCCCTGGCGGCTGCCTCGCCTGCCGGCCGCCGCCAGGCGCCTGCTCGCCGTCGCGATCACCTTCGTGGTGCTCGAGTCGGTGCTGTGGGTGCTGGTCGTCGTCAAGGTGACGATCTTCGAACCCGGCCTGCTGCGGTCTGCCGGATCGCAGGCGGCGCATTACCAGAGCGGCCTGTTGCTGGCGTGCGCCGTCGTCGCGCTTATCGCGGCCATCCCACGCCATGGCGCCTTCGGACTGCTCGTGACGGGATCAATCGGCGCGGCGGCGGCGGCGCTGTGGGGCCTTCCTCCCTTCCTGGGCAGGTATCTTTGGCATCCGGTGGCAGGCACGCTGCTCAGCGGACTGGCATCGATCTGGGGGACCGAGGCATTCTGGTCGGCCGTTGTCTTCGCGGCACCCCTCGCCATCCTCGGGTTTCTCGCCGCTGCCAGATTCCGCACCATGTAGACGGGCCGAGCGGGCCGGCCGGCGGTCAGCGTCAGAGAAGCGAAAAATGCCGTCAAATTCTGCCGCTCCTGGTGAGGGAGTCGCTGCTTAGGCTGACGGTGACAAAAGACGTTGACGGGGGGAAGCGTGCCCTCGCTGATAGATGAACTGACCCGCACCCGGACCGCGCAATGGGCGCGGATCGCGCGATCACAGCGATACTCGGCGGCGTGGAAGATGCGGGAGCTATGCTTCGCCGCGCTGGTCAGCGCGCTGGAGGAGAAGGGCTGCGGCCGGGCCGAGGTCGCCGCGCCCAGCTTGTCCGCCATCGCGCGGATGGTTAACGCCGCTCCCGCCACGCTCTATAACTGGTGGGGGATCGACCAGGGTGTTCAGACCGTCGCCCGGTGGGCCGGGCCTGACCCGGCGGTCAAGCCGAGCCTGGCGTTCCTCGCCGAGGCCAAGGTGGTGTCGTTCTGGCCATACCGGTCGGGCTGCCTGCGCGTAGCCGACGTCTTTGACCTCAGCCTCACCGAATTGGCCTGCGCTTACTACCGTACGATTGGTGTTTGGGCCGGTGACTGCGCAGCCCTCGCCCGCTGCCGCCCGGCCGGGCCGCCGAGTTGCGTCGCCGAGGATCTCCAGGTCATCGCGCGGTTCGCGCCCGGCGACCTGGAGAGCACAAGCGTGCGGCTGAGATCGCTGGCCGACACCGTCGTGGCCAGCATCTTCGACGACCCGAGCCTGACGCCGGCCATCGCGCTCGACGGAGTGCGCGAGGAGTTGATGCGGCTGCTGGCTCCGCCCGAGGACCGGCTGGCGGCACGGGTGGAGGTCATACTTGCCGAACTGGCCGACCGGCTCCTGCACGGCGAGCCGGACGACGAACTAATCACCCAGGCCGAGTCCGGGCAGATCAGGCAGGCGATGGCGCGCCTTGGCCTCCCGGCGCCTGCCGGACGCGGCACATGACAAGCGAGGCAGCCGGCTGGATGGCCGGAATCGGCGAGGCACTCGGTGTCCTGATGGCTCGCGGGCCCGGTAGCCGCGAGCGGGCCGCCGGATTCGCGGTGAGCGCTCTGGCCTGGTGGGCCGATCCCGCCGACTGGACGCGGGCGGGGCTGCCAGCCGCAGGCGCACCAGAGCGCGGTACGGCCCGCTGGGAAATCCCGCTGCCCGTCAGTCACCCCGCCGTGCTGCGGCTCGCGCACGCGGCTATGTCCCTGCGGGTCAGCGTGCTGGCGACCGGTGCCAGGCCACGGCACTGGGACAGGCTGGCCGCGTTCTTCCGACCGCGGGTGCCGTCAGGTGACCTTGGCCTTCGCCGGATCGTCGAAAACGGCCTGCTCGCGCGGGTCGCCGCCGGCGAAACGTCAGGCGATGTACTCGACGGCCTGGCCAAGGCGCTGGAGCAGCACCGTGCCGCAGACGGCGAGGATGGCTACGCCACGGGCGTCGCGAGGATGAACCTGGCGCTCGCCTGGCAGGCCGGTTCTGCCGTGAGTGACCTGGGCAGGGCACTCGCGCTTGTCGCGGCGGAGACCGCCAGGCGGGCCGTGCGCTACCGTCCTGCGCACCCGGTCACCGTCGAGGCCCGCGGTCACTTGACCGACCTGCTGCTGGCCAGCGCCGAGGCGGAACCGCAACTGTGCGCTCGCCGCGACCTGGCGGGTCAGGCCCTGGCCGAGGCGAGGCTGAGCAGGATTGCCTGGGACCGGCTGTTTGGCGTGACGTCAGCCGGGGCGATCCGCAGTCGCGTGCAGGCCGGTCACGCCCTCCTGCTCCTCGGTGAGCTTGACCAGGCCCGCGTCTGCCTGGAATGCGCTCTCGCGTTCGACACCAGGAGCAGCGGCACCAGGGACGATCAGACCCTCGGCACGACCTTCTCCCTGCTCGCTCGCACATACGCGGCGTCTGGCGATCGCCAGCACGCGCGGAACGCGGAGCGGCGGGCACTTCAGATCAGGTCAGGCAGCACTGGTACTCCCGGATAGGCCAGAGGTCAATGACTGCTGTATCTAGCCAGCGTATCGCAGAATTGCGCAGCGTCACCGAACGGCTTAATCTGCACGTTCCGCCTTCCTATTTCGTTTCAGCCAGCAGCAGCGAGCCTTATGAGGAGGCTGTCGACCCGCTTATGGACCGGCCGGAAGGTGAGCCGCTGAATCTCTATGTCGGCGTCCCGTTGTGCGAGGAACACTGTTCATTCTGCATGTACTTCTACGGGCTGGCCGACGAGGAAGGCACCAGAGCCGAGGAGTGCCTGCGCGGGCTCGAGGGATTCCTTGAGCGGATCGCTTCACGCGATCAGCGGCACCTGATTTCCGGCAGCTACATCGGCGGTGGAACGCCGACGGTCATGTCCGCCAGCCAGATCCGCCGCCTGCTCGCGGCGGTGAACCGCGCGTTCGCATTTGAACCGCCCGCCCAGCGGACATTCGAGATGTCACCTCGATCGGCCACGCCGGAGAAGATCGACGCCATCGTGGCGGGCGGCTGCAACCGGGTCAGCTTCGGCGTCCAGTCATTCGACCGGGCAATCGTGGCGCGCGCCGGGCGGACGTGGGCGGATCCGGCTAGCATCCGGGCGCTGATCGGCCGCTGCCGTGCCGCCGGGCTCACGGAGATCAACGTCGACCTCATGACCGGGCTCGACGGCGAGGAAGACCGCACGCTCGCGGATGCGGTCGAGGCCATGGTCGGCGAGGCGGACCTCACGATCTCGATATACCGGTACCGGCCTGGCCGCAGCGCCGAACTGGCCGCGAGGAACGGGATGAGCGAGTACGTCAGCAGGTGCGCCGAGCGCGTGTCGGCCGCCGCGGGGGTGGCCGTGCGGCACGGCTGGCGGTCCTCAGGCCGGTTCGACGGTGAGCACGTCAGGTTCATGCCCGCTCGTCCTAACCGCTGGCCGGAGCGGAACCTGTACGAGACGCGCTACCGGCCCGGCCTGCGTAACTCCCTGATCGGCGTGGGCGTCGCGGCGCGGTCGTTCCTCAGGGACGAGCGGATGGTGCACTGCCAGCACCGCAACAGCGCAGGCTACGAACTGTGCGGGCGCCTGGTCGAGGTCGAGCGCTGCGATCAGGTCTCTCGCGTGTCCGCTGCCCTGGTCAACGCCTTCTTCCGCGGCGAGGCGGCCGACGCGGCTCTCATCGAGGCGCAATGCGGGCTGGCCCCTGAGGAGGCGTTCGCTGACGAGCTCGGATACCTCGTCGGGGAGGGCGTGCTCGGCTGTGCGGGCCGTCGCTACGCGGTCGAACCGTCCTGCCGGGCACGGTGGGCCAGTCTCGACAAGCTGCTTTACCCGCCTGACTGGCTGCGGCAGCGCAGCGAGGCGGCCAGGTTGCGCTAGTGACCGGTTTAGCTGAAGAAAGGTATCGCCGATGACCGTGACGCGGATTCCGCTGTTCACCGTTCCGATCTGGAAAGCGGCCGTGGATAAGGAAACCTGGTGGATCGGGGAACTGGCTGGCGACATCACGCTGCTGCTCGGGACGCGTCCGCAGGACGCGAGCAGGTCGTCCGGCCATCAGACGCTCGCCGAGCTTCAGGACCTGCCTGGCGAGCACTGGAAAGAGTTCACTGGGTTCGTCGCCTCGGCGTTCGCCGAGATCGCAGCGACCGCACCGCAGCAGCGGTACGAGCACTTCACGATCAGGTCGTGGGGACTGAGGGTCAATGCCGCGAGCGCGGCCAAGGACCTGGAATGCGGACCTGACCGCTACCTGGCCAAGCACAATCACACGCCAGCCCTGCTGACCAGCGTCTTCACCTGCCAGCTGCCGGAGCGTCCTGGCCCGTCCAAACTTCCGACGATCTTCCATAACCCGGCGGTCCACATCAACTGCCCCTGGCAGCAGAGCATCGCACCGGTTGAGCCTGAGGTCGGCACGCTGCTGATTTTTCCAGGCTGGCTCGAGCATTCTGTGCCGATCATCGCCCCGATCCCCGAAGGCGGGCAGCGGATCACGATCAACTCCGACTATTTTCCGGCCTTTTGAGGTGACGTCAGCCGTGGATCCTATCGGCGTTCTCGTCGAGCAATCGTTGCGCGCGGCCGGCGCCCTGATCCGCCGGTCGGTCCCGTGCGAGCCGAGCCCAGTACTCAACGGCGAGCGGTTTCCCTGGCTGGGTGAGCTGGCCGCGAACTGGATGGTCATTCGCGATGAGGCTGAACACGCCCGCGAACTGCGGATCGTGCCGCAGGATACGCGGCGGCTCAACCCGCTCTCCGTGCCGGTGTCCGGTGCCTGGGAACTGCTTCCGCTGCGCACGCACCGGGGCTGGCTCAGGCAGGTCGCCGGTCACTTCCCGGTGACCGTCGGCGTGCTCAGAGCGATCCCTGAGCTGCGCTGCGCCGACTTCGCCGTCCTCACGGCGGCCTCTTCGATCGCCGCCCACCGAGGTACCGGCCGCTTCCGCAGCCGGCCAGGCTCGTCAACAAGCTTGTCCTTAGCCTGTACCGGCTGCACCCGGTCGTCCGGGCGACGCATCGCCGGCTGCGCACGGTGTCCTGGGCACCGGTTGACTCGGTGTCCGCCTGAAATCCACCGTGCAGGCGATGCGGGGCGCGAACTGGTCGGCAGCCGTGTGCTCGACGTGGACGACGGTTCCGCCCTTGTCAAAGATGACCACCATGTCGTCGCGGATCCGCAGGGAGGCGCCGCGGCGCAGGGCCGCGAACAGGTCGAGATCAGGCCGGTTCGATGGCGCGATCGTGACGCCCGAGTACTCGATCACGCCCGGCGAGACGCTCGCGCCTGAGAAGGCGAACGCCTCCCATTCGTTCAGCACCAGGTAAGGGACTGCGCAAAGCCGGTCGATCCAGTCTGCGAGTTCCCGGCAGTGCCGCCGCATTTCCGTGCGCACCCGGCCGGCTGCCTCGATGGTCGCCTGGCAGTCGTACCTGCAGGGCAGGTGCGCTGCCCAGGTGAGCCCGCTGAATCTCATCAGCGAGTTGCACAGGTACGACGCCTCGCCGCGAACCGACCGGTAAGCCTGGTACGGCATGTTGTTGAGGGTCCAGTTGTTGTTGCGCGCGAACGCGTCCAGGCAGCAGCGCGGGTAGCCGAGCCCGTCGCCGAACCAGAGGTGATCGATCCAGGGCTTGTTCATCGCCCGGCCGCCGATGATCAGCGGATACCAGCCGGCTGCCCTGGTTCTCTCGACGATGCGGCGATCCGCGCCGATGAAGACGTGCACGGAAGCGCCGGCGACGCGGTCGGCGAGCGCGTGGCCGACGGCGCGGGTCGTCGTCAGCGTCTCCCTGCCGACGACGCCGTCCAGCCTGCCCTGATCGCTGAGCGCCTCGAACTGCACTTCGGCGGCCACGGCGAGGCCGCGCTGCCGGCAGACCTCGACCAGTTCATCCAGGCGATCCTGGCTGACCCAGTCATCCATCACGGGCTTTAGTCCGGCGAGCAGCGCGGCGAAGCAGACAGGCTGGCCGTGCTCGGGCCGGATGTTCACGTATCCGCGCAGTGCGTCACTCATCTCCAGGGTGAGCAGCGACGGCGGCTTCAGGTCACCGATGATCGGGATCAAGGCGTATCCATTCCAGGAGACCGGCTAGCTGTCGCACGGGTGACGAAGCCGTGCGCCAGCGGCTGGCTTCTGCGTGCATGGCGGCGAGCGGCCCTGGTTCGAGCTGGCAGGCGCTGGCTCGCTCGACCACGTCGGGCAGCCGGAAGAGAGCAACCTCGCTGAGCTCGACCTCGCCCATATGGCGCAGCGCGAACGCGAAGTCTCGCCACAGGTCGATGTCATGGGGCAGGTCGGACAGCAGGCTCGCATACACATCGGCAGCCACGCTGAAGTGCTCGCGAATGTAAGCCACGTGACCGGTCAGCAGGTCCCTGGCCGGCGAAGGCGGCAGCGACCCGAGGCGGCCGGCGGTTGCGGCGAACCGCTCGGGGTCGCGCGCGCTCATCAGGCTCAGGTGATCGATCGTCTGATCCGCCCGGCCGCGTTCGTCGGCAAGCGCGTTGACCTCCACGCCGTCAGGTGCCCCCAGTTCGGCGAGCAGGCCATCAAGTTCCGCGCCAGCGGCAGGCAGGCGGGTCACCCTGGGCGCCACCTGGCGCCACCGGCCGCCAGCGGACAGCCAGTGGGTCCGCCAGGCCGGTGCCCGTCGCCGGCCGGTGCCTGACGGCGGTGCGGTGCCCTCGAAGCCGAACGAGGCGAGCCTGTCCCTCGCCAGCTCACCCGGCTCGGTCAGGCGGCCCGCGCGAGCCAGCCAGTCCGCGATCTCGCCAAGCACGATCGCGACGCCTGCGGCAGGCTCCTTGCAGTCGCCGCCCCGCTCAAACAGTTCAAGCAGGCGCGTGACCTGACCGGCATCGGCGACATCGACAAGGCCGGGTGGCGGCAAGGCAGCGGATTCGGTCAGCAGGGCCATGCCGGAGGCTGACGAGCGAAGATGAGCGGCGGCCGCGGCGACCTTCGCCGCCCGCCACCGGGCGCTGGCCGTTGCCGGCGCCACCGCGATCCCCGGCCTGGCCGCTGAGCGTGGTCGGTCAGGTCCTCGCTCAACCGCCACCACGGGAGAGCGCGCGTGCAGGATCGGGTCGGCACCGCACTGGCCTGCGTCCACCGCATCGCCATGCGAAGCGACTACGCCGGGCAGCGGCGCGCGCTCGGTGATCAGCCGGGAGTGCGGAACGCCTGGCAGCACCACGCTTCCCGCGAGAACTTCGATGGTCACGTCACAGCCAGCGAACTCGGCGCCGCAGTCCGCTGCCAGCCACGTGCCAGGCAGCCTGATCTGACCAGTCCGGTCGGCTCTGACCTGGCAGGGCGGTACATCAGAACCCGGGTAAGCCCGCGCGCGGAGCAGGCGGGCTGACAGCGTCAGCGTCTCTGCCCGGCGGCAGGCGGCGCGGAAGTGACCGTCGGGCAGGAGCGTCCCTGCGCCGCGGTCAAGCAGGTTGCCGAGTTCCGCGCACCAGGCGCCGACGCGCGGGTCGGTCAGAATCGGGTCGGCGGCTTCCCCGGCCTGCTTGAGCGCATTGGAAAGCTCATGCATTGCCTGAGCTGGCGATCCGTTCTCGTCAAGCGCGCCCAGACGTCGGCGGAGCCACTCGATCCGCAGCAGTGTCAGGCCGCGGACGGTGGCCAGCACCTCGTCGACGCCGGTATTTGTGCCGGTGCCTGCGCTCATGGCGTCTGCAAGGTTAGTACTTCGCCAGCGAGTTCGGCCAGCTCGGCGTCCCAGTCCGGCGGATGGTCGGCGGGAATGAGGATGAACTTCGAGGCGCCTGCCTCGATGTAATCGCTGATCCGCGCTCGCAGGGCGGCACCGCCGACCGGCAGCGCCTCCGCGATGGCCAGGTCAGGACGGCGCCAGGCCAGGAAGCTGGTCGCCTGCGGGGTCGGCTCGCGCAGGCAGTACAGCATCAGGACGCCGTAATGGTCCTCGTCGATCCGCCTGCTGTGTTTCCTGGCGGTCGCGTCCACGATCGCGATGCCAGCGCTGACCTCGGCCGGGGTGGCGAAGCTGGCCAGCCAGCCGTCCCCGAGCCGCCCGGCTCGCCGCAGCTCGGTACGATGTGCGCCGCCCAGCCAGATCGGCAGCGGCCGGCCGGGCCTTGGCCGGACACCGAAGCCGTCGGCGGTAAAGCGCGGCCCGTGATGGTACACGGCTTCCTCGGTCCAGAACTGGCGGATGAGCGGCACGGCTTCCTCGAACCACGGTCCGCGCTCCGGCCGGCTCACGCCGAAGGCCTGCTGCTCGGCGGCGTGCACGGTGCCGAGCCCGAGGATCGGAAGAGTTCTCCCGCCGCTGAGCAGGTGCAGCGTGGCAAGCGCCTTGGCGATCAGCGCGGGTGGCCGGCCGGGTACGACAAGCACGCTGGTGCCGATCTTGATCCGCTCGGTCACGGCCGCCGCGAAGCCGAGCGCGGCGACCGGGTCGAGCGCGTGGCCGGCCGCCACCTCGGAGAACCACAGGGAGTCGAAGCCGTGCTTCTCGGCCGCCAGGCAGACGGTGAGAAGCTCGGCGCGGTTGCGTACTAGCTCGTGGACACCGAGCCCGACGCCGATGCGAACCTTCAGCGTCTTCCTCTGTGTCTCCATCAGCGCCTGCTGGCTGGCCATGCGATCCTCCTCACGCTGCCGCGTGCACGGCTTGGGTGACAGCGCCGTTGAAGGCGGTGCTCTCGCGGTGCTTGCCGGCGAAGAAAGACGGAATAACGGTGGCGAACAGCTCCTCGTGCATGGCCTGGTAGGCCACGCAGTGCGGGTCGGGCATCGGCACGGGCACCGAGCCGTGCTGCCCGATCAGCGTGCAGCCGCCGCCGCAACTGCCGAGCCAGCCGCATCCGGCGCAAGACGGGGGAGCGGCCCTCAGGTCCGCTGGCAGCAGGTCGGGCAGCGGCGAAGGCCCGGCCGTTGCGAGGGGCAGCAAGCGGCGTCGCCCTGGCTCAGCCGCCTGAACGCTTTCCGAGACGAAGCGCGGGCAGGCGTGCACGCCGCCGTCGGCGGCGACAACGTGCAGTGAGCGGCCCGAGCCGCAGTCCCGGCTGGTGCAGGAATCCCGCCAGCCGGACCTGTCGCCTAGCAGGCGCAGCAGGAACTTGCCCGCCGACTGGTCGAGCTGACTGGCTCCATCGCGGTCGGCAAGGCGTATTGCTGAGCGCATGAAGCCGGCGAACTCCAGGTTGGTGATGGCGTGCCTGGTCCACGCGGCCCCGGCCTCACCTTCTGGCAGCACCGGTTTCAGCAAGGTGCTCGCCGGCTCGTGGCCGGCCAGCTCACCGACGGTTTCTCTTGGCTGATGAATATTGTGGCGGTTGATTGTCGCGATGAGGTGGACGGGAAGTTCACGTCGCCTGCACCGGCCGATTGCCGCAACGGCGCGATCATAAGAGCCGGAGCCGTTCCTGAAAACCCTGGCGGCATCGTGGATAGCGCGGGGACCGTCGAGGCTGATCCCGATCGCCACGCCGTGGCGGGCAAGGAAGTCGGCGAGGTCGTCGTCCAGCGCGGTTCCGTTGGTCTGGACCGATGCGCGCAACGTCTTCCCGCGCGCCGACGCCGCTTCGCGCGCCCAGGGCAGCAGTTCGCGGAACGCCGCGCCGGCGACGGCGATCTCGCCGAAGTCGACAAGGATCGTTTCCCACGGTTGTTCGAGTGCGCCGAGGATGGCGGAGCGAGCGAGATCCCCGGCCATGGCGCGGTGCGGTGTCGGAGCCGCGTGGCCAAGATAGCAATACGTGCATACCAGGTTGCACCCGTGGTTGAGCAGCAATACCAGTGTGTAGTAGTCCCTGGTCGCCGCGACGGCCGCATGGTGCTCGGTGGCGTTGTAGACGCCCTGGCCGCCGATGGTGATCAGGCCGCGGCGCCAGGCCGCGTCGATCAAGGGGCGCCACTGACCTGAGTCTTCGGCATGGGCGATGCCGGCGAACGGCGTGCGCTCGGCCGGGTCGAACACGGCCCAGCCGCCAGTCCTGGAGCTGATCGCCAGTGACCCGAAGGGAAGGTCATGCCACCTGAGTTCGTCCGGCCTGACGGCACCTGACGCGGGCACGGGGGATGACCACCACCTGCGCCAGGTCGGCAGCGGGTCGGCCGGAGCGATCCAGCGCATGGCGTCAGCCTGCCCCGGCGAGCGGAGGCATGGCACGCGGACGGTCCTTGGCGCGTGGCTGATAGGGGCGGGTGAGGTCGAGACCCGCGCAGAGCAGGAGGAACTTGCAGGTGCCGCAGCTCGCCAGCAGTTGCTCTCCGGCACGGTCGGCGAGCCTGGTCCACCCGCCAGGACCGGTGGCTTCTGCGGCCGAGCCGACCGGGTGATCGCGCAGCGGCGGGCAGTTGAAGACCACGCCATCGGGTCCGACGCAGGTCTGGAGCGCGTGCTCGGCCCTCGGGCGGGGTACCTCCCCGGCGCTGGCGGGCCACTCGTCGCCGTAGACAGGACCCATCACGCTCACCGTGAACGGGCGCTCCCGGCTCACCTCGATGATCCGCGCGATGAGGGACCGCCAGGCCGGCTCGTCCAGGCGGCGATCCATGATACCGTGCGCGCGGCCGAGATCAGCGAGCGGGAAGACGGTCCACACCTCAGCGCCGAGGCGTCCTGCGAGGTCCGCGCAGTCGCTTACCTCGTGGGCGTTGCCCTGGTGCAGGACCGTGTGCAGACCGGTGATCCGGCCGCCCGCCGCCTGCAGCCGGTCGATCGCGCGCATGGTCCGGCGGAAGGTTCCCTCGCCGCGCATCCAGTCATGCGTTCGCGGCGACGCGCCGTCGATGCTGACGTGGACACCGAACGCCGGATGCTGGGCCTGGGCAGAGGCGATCCTGCCGGGGATGTCGCCGCGGAACAGCAAGCCGTTGGTCACCAGCGTGGTGCGCTCGGCCCCGACTTCGTGCGCATAGGCCGCGAGTTCCACCGCATCGGGGCGCAGGAGCGCTTCACCGCCCGAGAAGACCAGGCTGCGCACGCCGCCCTCGACGCACCTCTGCACGAACCGCCGCCAGGCGGGCATGTCGAGTTCGCGGTCCGCGGGCGAGTCTTCCTCTGGCACGGCGCAGTGCCGGCAGCGCAGGTTGCAGCGCTCGGTGAGAAGGATCTGCACCTGCCGGGGCCGGAACGCGCTCTGGGGCCGGGCCGGGACCGTGGTGAGGATGCTCACTGCGGGGACACCGCCTCGTGGCCGAGCGCCGGGTGGTAGCCAGCGGGCAGCATGCCCTCCAGGTCGGCGATCTCGCTGTCGGCCGACCAGGCAGGGCCCAGGTGGGCCAGCAGTTCCGGCAGGTCGATGCCGTAATACCTGGCCGGCCCTTCGACCAGCATCGCTCGCTTTTGCCGGTCGGTGAGGTCTGGCCGGTCGCGGAGGACGACAAGCGGGTCAGGCCAGGCACCGTCCATGTGCGGCCAGTCGCTGGCGAACAGTATCCGGTCGGCGCCCACCAGCCCGGCCGCGTGCGCGAGCCCTAGGTCGGCGGGCTCGCCTGAAATATAAAGCTGGTCGCGGAACTGCCTGATCGGACCGCGCTCGGGCACGCGGGAAAGCAGGGCGAACTTGTCGTAGGTCTCTTCCAGGCGCCCAAGCCAGTGCGGCAGCCAGCCGACGTCTCCTTCGAACACGCCAAGACGCAGCGCGGGGAACCGGTCGAGCGCGCCTCCGTCGATCACGTGCATGACCGCTAGCTGCGCCTGGAAGGGCTGGCCCATCTGCCACTGCGTGCGGTTCGCATAGACCCAGCCGACGCCGAGTGCGTTGGATGCCGGGTTCACGACATGCACGGTGGCGGGCAGGTCGTGGTCGGTGAGGATCTGGTAGATCGGGTCCATTTCCTGGTGGCCAAGGTTACGGCAAAGGGCGGCGCGGCCAGGATCTGCGAAGGGCACGGCACCGGGACCGGAGCGGGGAAGCGGTGACAACATGGCGGTCGAGCAGCCGAGGCCGATGCACCTGGTCAGTTCGGCGACCGCGCGGTCGATATCCGCAAGCGGGATGACGGCACCCCAGCGGAGGCGTTGCGGGTCGGCCTGGCAGAACCGTGCGATCCACGAGTTGTAGGTCTCCGCATAGGCCCAGCGGAAGTCGATGTCCTCGACGTCGTCCAGGCCGAGAGTGCAGGAAGGGAACAAGACGCTGACGGCGATTCCCTGCTCGTCCATCAGCCGCAGCCGGGCGTGCGGCTCGTTGACACCGGGGTGCACCTCGGTGTCGAGATCGAGATCGAGCCTGCCCTCCGCGCTGCCTGAGCCCGGTGTGCACAGCGTGCCGATCGTCCATTCCAGGTCGAGTTCGCGGCCGTGGTGGAACAGCTTTTCCTCACCGACCTCTGTCCTGGTGCGCTGGCGCGCGTACGGACGGAACCGCTCGGGCAGTTCCTTCGCCCACAGGTCGAAAGGCTCGACCACATGGCTGTCCGCGTCGATGACCGGCAGCTTCGGCTTACTCATGCGAGATCCCCCTCCTGCCCGGCCGGTAGGTTCCATCGAGCCAGCGGGCAAGATCCTCAGGATCCGGATCTTCGCCGACGTCGCTGAGCGCGCGGTACAGCGCGAGCAGCACCTCGGGACGCTCAAGCAGCGCCCGGCCAGTCGCCGGGTCGCCGCCGCGCAACCGGGCCAGGCCAAGGCCCGCCCAGTTGGTGACGCAGTCAGGGGCACTGGCGATCGCTGCGCGGTAGGACCGGGCGGCCTGGTCATAGTCGCCGTGTAGGTAGGCGACGTCGGCGCCGCTGGCTTCGGCGCAGGCGGCTTCGAACTGGTCCTGGTCGGTCAGGCGCAGGTGCCGCAAACGGAATCGGGCGGTCTCCGTCGCGGCCGGCGCCGGGCCGCTGACCACGTCCGTGCGGACCGGCTCCGCCGAGGCCGGCTCTGCCCGCTGCCACTGACTGGTCAGGATGCTGATCGCGTCGGCGGCCGGGTTCAGGTTGCGCACCCGCCACCGGCCGCGATGGTCGGCGGCCGAGTCACTGGCTTGGGCGGCGAGGCCCGGCGGCACTGCCTCGCTGACCCAGCTGCGGATCGTGCTCCTGATTCCCTCGACGAAACGCCGGCCGGCGTCGGTCAGCTCCGGCGAGCCAGCCAGTTCGTCGGCCGCCAGCGCGGTCTGCTCGCGCCAGCGAGCGAATTTGAAGCTGGCCAGCCCGGCGCTCGCGGCGCTGGCGACCGTCCTGCGGACTCGCCAGAAGTCGGTCTCCCCGAGGAAGGCGTACGTGCCTTGCAGCAGCCCGCCGAGCGGGCGGGGGTCATCGCGCCATGGCGCGTAGTAGCGGGTACCGGTTCGCGCCTCGTACAGCGGCATCAGGTCGATCAGCGCACCGAGCTTGGCGTGCTGGAACTCGTGGATCAGCGTGACGGCGAACGTCGCGGCGTCGGCCGGGCGGGAGAGGGCGATGGAGCCGAACGCGTCGGCCGACGTCGCGCTGATGCTGCGGCCGGGCACGGGAGAGGCCTGTGCCACCAAAGACCTGAGCCCGGCCGCGAGAGACTCGGCGTAAGGGCGATGGTGACGGACGAGGATCAGCCACCCGTCCGCGAAAACCCGGCCCCACTCGTGTGCCTCGGCGTCCGTCAGCCGCCCGGCCACCTCGGGGTATGCGTAGCCACGGCAAGGATCGAGATCATCGAGGTCGACGGCGATCTCGAGGCCGTCGGCGCTGGCTCGCAGGCGCCTGATCGGAGTCCAGCCGCCTGAGGCGTGGCCCGGCTCAGGCGGTACCTGAATCCGGCCGCCAGAGACGGTTACCTGGGCACCGCGCCCGTCACTTTGGACTGCCGCTTCTTTGGTGCCTGACGATGCGGCGCCCACGCCGAGACCAGGCAGCAGGATCTCCCCGTCTCGCACCGGAACGTCAATCTCGAAGGGCACGCCCGCGCGGATCGCGGTCGCCGCTGCGACCGCCGCAAGGTAGCCGAGGTCAGTTTCGAGCCCGCCGTCCGCTTCTGTCACCCCGTACAGGCGCTCCAGGCACCGTACCGCCCAGGCCCCCACGTGCGGGTGCAGCACAGACGCGTCCACCTCGGCCCGGTGGGTCCGCTGCAGGGAGGACAGCAGCTCATAGCCGCGGATGAGCCGGTCATCGCCCGGGTGGCCCGCTGCGGCATCGGTCAGCGCGCGGATGAGGAGTATGTGCTTGCTCAGCTGACCTGCGCGCAGCGTCCTAACCGTCGCGGCGTCTCCGCCGCCTGCCGAGAGCTGGCCGAACTGCGCTGAAGGCAGCGGATGAGTGGCAAGGCTCATGACGTCACCAGGTCCGTGAGGTCTCGCTGCACCCGGTCGCGGATATGCCTGATCAGGCGCAGCAGATCGGGGCAGTACACAGAAGGGTTAAGGAAGCCGTTGCCTTCGCGGTAGCGGTGCGGGTAAAGGCCGGCGCCGCAGATGTCCCTGACCTCGCAGCGCTGGCAGGTTGCGCACAGGCCGTCGATGCCGAGCTGCCTGGCCGCTATCGCCGGGAGTTCAAGCGCGTCGTCGAACGAGTGGTCGAAGACATTGAGCCCGGTCGCAGGGGCTCCCGCGAACGCGGCCTTGAGCGAATCCACCTGCTCGAGCGTTCCGTCCGCTTCGATGACTACCAGCGTGACCGGTGTCAGCCCGATCGACTCGACCTGGCTCGGCCCGCCAAGCACCAGGTTGATGATTTCCTCGAAGAACCGGATCCCGGCTTCCTTCCTTGGCGAGGCGTACCAGCGATCAAAGATCGCCATCAGCCAGTCGGCGTAGGGCGTCTTGGCGGAGGCTGCGGCGCGTCTCGGCGGCGGGTTCGACCAGTTGCCGTGCGGCAGCAGGAAGTCCATTGAAGGCGGAGCGAACTCGAGCAGTGCCTCGTAGGTGGCGACCGGATCGCTGGCCAGGTCGATCGTGCACAAGATGCCGGTATAGAGGCGATCGAAGGGCGGTGTGCGCAGGCGCCGCAGGGCGGCGGCGACAAGGTCGAACGACCCTCGCCCGTTCGCGTAAGACCGGTGGCGGTCGTTCGCCTCGCGGCCGCCGTCGAGACTCACGCCGACCCTGATCCGGTTTGCCAGCAGCACCCTCAGGAACTGCTCGTCGAGGAGCACGGCATTTGTCTGCAGGCCAAGCTCGAGCGTGCAATCCGGCGGGATCGCGTTCCTCAGCTCAGCCGCGAGCAGGGTGAAGAATCCTGGCCCGGCCATGAGCGGCTCGCCGCCATGCAGTATGACCCGCACCTCGTCTAGGTCGTGCCGCGCGACGTGCTCTGCGATGCGCGCCGCCGCACGGGAGACGACGTCGGCCGGCATGGTTACGGGCTTGGCGCGCCAGCTCTGGTCGGCCATCTCGTAGACGTAGCAATAATCGCAGGACAGGTTGCATCGGCTGTGTACCTTGAACAGGAACTGCCTGAACGGGGCAGGCCGCCAGCCGCTGGCACGCAGGGCGGCCAAGTCGAGTGCTCGATCGGGCCACTCCGGTTCCTGATTCAGGTGCTCTATCGCCACGGGAGTTGCCATTGGCTGCTCTCCTAATCAACCGCATGCGGCGCCGGGTCGTGCCCAGGGCGGGTTCGCGACACGACCCGGCAGGCCGTCTCTACCAGGGGCTTGATGAGTGCTGGTTGAACGCACCGAAAGCCGAGATCGGGTCACGAACCTCACGCGACTCACGCTGGAACCGGCGCAGCGAGTGCGCGAGAACCGAGTCGTCGAGGCTCTGCACCTCCTCGAGCGACATGCCCGTGACGTCGGGCATGGCCGTCGGCGTCGACGCTGTCTCGATCGCCATCAGATCACCCCCTCTCCGGCGCTAGCTGCCAGGTCGTCGGCCGTGATCGCCCAGCGAACGTGGTCGAGCCACTTGCCGCCTATGCGGATCGCGCCGCGTGCGGTGCCTTCAGGGCGGAACCCCGCCGTTGTGAGCATGCGGCCAGAACGGACGTTGCCCGGCTGTGCCAGGGCCTCCACTCGATGCAGCCCGAGAGTTCCCACGGCGAACCACACCAGCAGCCGCATCCCTTCGGCAAGGTAGCCATTGCCCTGATAGCGGACTCCGACCGCCGCGCCGCACTCCGCCGTGAGCCACGGCTCGCCGGCTATCCGGCAAAGGGTGGTGAGGCCGACAAGCGCGTCATCGCTGTGTCGCCGGACACCGAGTACCTCCATGCCCTGGCCGGGTGCCGCCACGAGGAACGCGGTCACCTTGTCAGGTCTGGTCGGATAGGTGACCCAGGGTCGGTGGAACTCTGCGCTCTCGGCCAGCAGCTCTGCCGTTTTCGCCGCGTCGGCCGCGCCGAGCCTGCGCAAGTCCACCCGCGGTCCGGTCGCCACGATCGGCCCGCCATCGCTCAGTACCCCCCGCATGCGGGCAGTATTGGCAGAACTCCGGGTGCTAGCCCAGGGGAAACCAGATTATTCCAGTACGAATGGCAGACTTATAGAAATCGGGCTATCCGTCGCTGCTGCGGGCGGCGCCTGCCTCGGCGAGCTTGGCCACGATGACGTCGGCGACCGCGCGGCGCCGGGTGATGAAGTGAATCGGCCACGACCCGTTCTCGGCGAGGTCACGTTCGAGCGCCGACCAGAGCCAGGCGAAGCTGATGTCCGGTGTCAGCCCGCCCCGCCCGGCACCGAGCAGCGGGAACCCGATGGATGCAAGCTCGGGGTCGAAGCTGGCTCGCTCGGCCCGCGCGGTTGCCATCGCGTTGCGCACGCCCCGTG
>DAHVDE010000046.1 GCA_027313705.1 Actinomycetota bacterium
GGCTCGGCGCCCATCAGGCATGGTATGAGCTTATTTCCGGATCGACCGATCACTTTGTCGGTCTTCCGGTCACAGCCACGGCGGGCGGGCAGTTCATTACCGAGATAGATCGCGTCAGCGGCGGGTACAAAATTTTCGTGGAAAACGGCTATACCGGAGCGTATAAATCCGTCACCGTCTCCTTCTCTCCCTACGACGGGTCAACCGCGGAATTCATCGTGGAGGATCCTGAGGGCGGGTGGTCCCAAGGCGGGCCGTACCTGTCCAACTTCAGGAACTTCGAAGTGGAGGACGCCGAAGCCTCGACCAACGGGGGGTCGGTCTTTCATGGTCTTGCATACTGGCCGCACTATGACGACGTCATGATAAGCCCGGCTGACGGGGCCACTATGGCCCATGCTGGCTCCGCTTTCAATAGCGGCGACAGCTGGTACGACTATCAGGACCGATGCTATTAAAGGCGAGGGAGCAGATATCAGATCGACATCCTGGGTGCGGGCGGTCGCCGTCATCGCGGTGGCGGGGATAGCGGCAGCGTGCACCAGTTCGGCCGGAGGCGGCACCTCATCGGTGCCGGCACGACCCCAGGTCGGCTCACGAGTTCTGTGCCAGGACCAGAGGAGCGTGACCGCGATTGTCGTGGAGCGCCTGAACGCGGCATCGGCGAATCACATCGCCTTCGCTTTCCCAGCCTCGGTGCGCGTCACCGGCTCAGGTCAGGTCAGGGCGGTCGTGCGTGAACTGTGCGCCCTTCCGGCTAACACAAGGATCAACTGCCCCGTCGATTCCGGAGTCCGCTACCAGATCCGGTTCCTCCCAGCGGCACTCCATCTCGCAAGCGTGAGCCTCGACCCTTCGGGCTGCCGTTACGTCACTGGCCTTGGCACGCCACGGCGTTACGCCAGCGAAGAACTATGGAAGGTGCTGGCTGAGGCAATGGCCATCACCAAACCCGGTGTGGCTCCGTTGTGCGAGTTCAGCGGCTCGGGCCGGGGCGTCCCGTGCCAGTCATAGAGTGACGCCCAAGAGGTTGAGGCAGGCCGCGGTAACGGCCAGCCGCATGTGCCGTTCACGTCGTTCTTCGATCCGGGGATCAGGACTCCTGAGCCGGTGTCAAGGTCAAAGGCGTAACAACGCTGGTTCCTCTCGTACTCCTTTCCGCCACGCTCGCCGGACCCGCCCCATCTGGCAGTATTGGAAACGTCCCGGCTTTGTCATCAGGGCTGCTCCCGCCCTCCCCGCCACCACGCGGATCAGGCCGCCCTCAGCCTCAGTGACCTGCTGCAGGTCCCGGGGTGCTGGAGCGCTACGCGACGATCCTGATCAACGCGGAGACCGGGCCGGGCGAAGTTTGACCAGTTTGGCGGCTGTCCGGGCGGTCCCGATGCCCTCAGGAGGGCGACATGTGGGGGGCCTGCGCCGGAACGAGACGGCCCGGCTGGATGTGGCGGGCTTCGGCCGCAACCCGCGGGCACCCCAGTTCGGCCGTTACGGCACGCGCCTGGCAAGGGGTGGATGCAGTCAAGGGCGTGGCGTTGGCCAGCAGCGGTGATGGTGGGCGGCCAACGGTGCCCGGGGCACGGGCGGTAAGTGACTGTGGTCGTGTTATTGCGGCGGCGGCGGGGTGATCGGCGTGTTCTGCCCGGCGGCCAGCCACCATTGGCCGTCGCGCTCGACCAGCACGTAGAGCGTTATCTCGGAGAACCCGTCACCGTCGCCTGCCAGGGCGTGACGGCGGACGTGGGCGATGGCGACCCCGGGCTTGGGTGCCATCAGCTGGACCACCTCGAAGCGTGAGGGCGGTGCGGTCCCCGCTTCCATGAGGGACCGGTGGATGGGCAGAAGGTGCCGTGTTCCCGCCAGCGTGGCGCCATAGGGGCTGCCCCACAGGACGTCGGCGGCGAAGCGGCGGTCGTAGTTCCTTCATGTTGTGATACCTGCTGCCCTTGACCCGGTCAGCCAACGGCCGCCCCGAGGCCGGGCCTTCAAAGAACGATCAGCAGCGCGGGTGGGCTTACCATGACGGTGTTGATCTGGGTGGCCCTGATGCCAGACACCCCGGGGCGCACTGCTAGCGAGTCTTGCCGCACTTACCGCTCCGCTCATATCCCTTGCCGAGGATGATGCGGCGACCTGGCTGGCGAGCGGCAAAGGTCCGGGTTACGCTAGCGCCGCAGGTTTCAGTCGTTTTGCGGAGGAGTCAAATGGCTGCGCCAACGGAGCAGGTTCACCAGGAAGTCTTCAGCTTCCAGGCGGAAGCGACGCAGATCCTGGACCTGATGGTCCATTCTCTGTACAGCAACAAAGAGATCTTCCTGCGCGAACTGATCTCGAACGCCTCGGACGCGATCGACCGGCTGCGACTTGAACTGCTGTCACGTTCTGAGCTCCCCGAAGAAGACGGCCCCCTGCGGATTCGGGTCAGCCATGACAAGGATGCGGGCACGATCAGCATCTCCGACAACGGGATCGGGATGAGCCGGGCTGAGGTGATCGAGAACATCGGCACGATCGCCAAGTCGGGTACTAAGGAGTTCCTTCGGTCGCTGACCGGCGACCAGCGCAAAGACGCGGCCATGATCGGCCAGTTCGGCGTCGGCTTCTACTCGTCGTTCATCGTCGCCGAGCGCGTCGTGCTGACGACGCGGCGGGCGGGCCTGGACTCGGATGAGGGCGTGCGGTGGGAGTCCGAGGGCAAAGGCGATTACCGGCTGGAGACGGTCAGCCTGCCGGAGCGGGGCACCACGATCGTGCTGCACCTGCGCGAAGGCGAAGACGACTTGCTGAACGGGTGGCGACTGCGGTCGATCATCGAGAAGTACTCCGATCACATCAGCGTGCCGATCCTGATGCCAGGCGAGCCAGAAGACAGGGCCGAGGAAGAGGCCGGCGTTCAGAAGCCGGATGTCACGGTCAACCGGGCTTCCGCGCTCTGGACCCGCCAGAAGAGCGAACTCGCCGACAGCGACTACAACGAGTTCTACCAGCACATAGCAGGCGACTTCACTGACCCGCTGACCTGGGTGCACGCCAAGATCGAGGGAATGTACGAGTACACCCTTTTGCTGTTCGTCCCGTCCAGGGCGCCTTACGACCTGTGGGTGACCGAGGCCCGCCGCGGGGTGCGGCTGCATGTGCAGCGGGTGTTCATCATGGAGGACACCGGCCAGATCCTGCCGAAGTACCTGCGGTTCGTGCGCGGCGTCATCGACTCGGCGGACCTTCCGCTGAACGTTTCCAGGGAGATCCTGCAAGGTAGCCGCGCGGTGGACAACATCCGCGCCAACGCGGTGAAGAAGGTGCTGCGCCGGCTCGTTGAACTGGCCGAGAACGAGCCGGACAAGTACGTGACGTTCTGGAAGGAGTTCGGCGCCACCTTGAAGGAAGGCGTGGCGGACGACTACTCGAACCGGGACGAGATCGCCAAGCTGCTGCGGTTCAACTCCACCAAGTCCGCGACCGAGGATCCGGACACGTCGCTGAGCGAGTACGTCGCGCGGATGAAGGAAGGGCAGGAGGATATCTATTACCTGCTTGCCCCGTCGCTGGCGGCGGCGAAGTCCAGCCCGCACCTTGAGGGGTTCCGCACCAAGGGCGTCGAGGTGCTGCTGCTTGGCGAGGGTGTCGACAACTGGGTGGTCTCGAGCCTGCGTGAATTTGACGGCAGGAAGCTTCAGTCCGTCGCGCAAGGGGCGGGGGATCTAGGCGACCTGGTGGACGAGGAGGAAAAGCAGGCCAAGGAGCAGGCCGACGTCGAGTATGCCGACCTGCTGGCGAAGCTGAAGGCCTACCTGGCCGGGCAAGCCTGGGATGTGCGACTTTCCACCAGGCTCACCACCTCTCCGGCCTGCATTGTCAGCAACGAGCCAGAAATAGACGTCAACCTGATGCAGCGGCTGCGCGGAACCGGGCTACCGCGTCAGGCGGTGCTTGAACTGAACCCGAACCATCCCCTCATCCGGCGGCTTAACCGCACGCAAGACGGCAAGCACATCGCCGAGTGGGCTCAGGTCTTGTTTAACCAGGCTGTGCTTACCCTTGGCGCGCGGATCGAGGACCCCGCTACCTTCGTCCTGCGGCTCAACAGCCTGCTCACGGCTCTCACTGACACCGCCGAGGCCGACACCGCGTCCGAGGAGACGGACTGAGCGCACATCAGCCAGGACGACTTTTAGCGGTCAGTGACCTGCACGTCACTTTCCGCGAAAACCGGGAATTCGTCGCGAGCCTCGAGTCGGAGACTTCGGAAGACTGGCTGCTAGTGGCGGGTGATGTGGCGGAGAAGGCTGCGGATATCGAGTGGGCGCTGCGCACGCTCAAGGCCCGTTTCGCTGCCGTGATCTGGGTGCCTGGCAACCATGAACTGTGGACGGTCAGCCGTGATCCGGTCCAGTTGCGCGGCGCGGCCAGGTACGGGTACCTGGTCGGGATGTGCCGCCGGATCGGCGTGATCACTCCCGAGGATCCGTTTCCGGTATGGGAAGGGGCTGGCGGACCGGTCACGATCGTGCCCCTGTTCGTGCTTTACGACTACTCGTTCCGCCCGGATGGCACGAGCACGAAGGCGGAGTCTCTCGCCCTGGCCTACGAGACGGGCATTGTGTGCTCCGACGAGGCAGTACTGCACCCTGATCCCTATGTGAGCATCGACGCCTGGTGTCATGCGCGCGTCGCGGTGACCGAGCGGCGGCTGGCGGCGCTGCCTGCTGGAGTCACTACCGTGCTGGTTAACCACTTCCCGCTGACCCGCGAACCCACCCGGGTTCTGAAGTATCCGCAGTTCGCGCAGTGGTGCGGTACAGAAAGGACAGCGGACTGGCACCTGAGGTTCTGCGCCGAGGCAGTCGTCTACGGGCATCTGCACATCCCTGGAACGACCTGGCAGGACGGGGTGCGGTTCGAGGAAGTCTCGCTCGGCTACCCGGAAGAGCTTGACCTCAATCCTGACCGGCCGCGGACCCTGCGGCAGATTCTCCCGGCCGCGCCCGTTCTTCCCGCCGTGCCCGAGCTCACCGAGCCGGCGCACGATCGCTGACGGGCTACGTGACCGCTCCCGCATTGCCGGCACCAGTCCGGCCAGTGGCACACCAGGCTGGGCCGCCGCCAGAGCGGCGGCAACGCAAGGCGCGAGAGGCAGAACGCCGCACCGCGTGATCAGTACGTCAGCTGCCTTCGGTCCTGCTGCGGCCCGCGCGGAAGTCCTGCCGTATCACCCGTGCGTACGCCTCGGCCAGAACCGCGGCGGGCAGCAGGCCAAACTCCCGGTGAAGGCGCGCCCGCAGTTCCTGGTATACCCAGATGGCGGCTGCCTGCTGTCCGTGCCCGGCTAGCGTGATCATCAGGCTGGCGTGCACTTCCTCGTTGAGCGGCTCAGCTTCGGCGGCGGCCCTGAGCCGGGCAAGCACCCGGTGATGCTGGCCGAGCCCGCGAGCAACCTCCGCGTACCTCAGCAGCACCTCGGTCAGCTCCCGCCGTATCGCGACGGCACCGCGATGGCGGAAAAGCAGTTCCACATCGGCGAAGGGCTCGCCGCGCCACAAGCTCACCGCACGCTCGTAACACTCGGCGGCGACGGCGTCCTCACCGCCTGCCCGCGACGCCGCGGCCTGCATGGATAGCTCCCTGAAGGCAAGCAGGTCCGCTTCGTCGCCTGCGAGTCTCAGCCGGTAGGCACCGCCAGAAGAATCGATCAACCCGCGGCCATCGCGGACACTCAGCAGCTTGCGAATCCGGCTCACATGTGCTTGCACCAGGGCGATGGCCGTGGCAGGCGGTGACTTTCCCCACAGCACGCTGATGATCGTGTCCCTGCGCACGAAGGACCCAGGCTCCATCAGGAGCAGTCCGAGCACGACGCGCCGGGCCGGAGGCCCGAGGTGCAGCGGCAGTCCGTCCCGCCAGGCCTCGAGAGGGCCGAGCAGCGCGAGCCACAGTCCCTTGCCACGAACGGCCGGCCGCACCTTCGCCGTGAAGTCGGAGTCACCCGGCTGCGAGCGGGACAGCGGCGGCGCCTGGCGACGTCGCCGTGGGAGAGCGGCGGCCAGGGTGAGGTTCGCCGCCTGGGCAGGGCCGAGCTCAAGAGCGCTGACAAGCGATGCCAGCGAAGCCGCCCTCGGCCTGGTACGGCGAGACTGCTCGATATCGCGCAGCGCGCCGACGCTGAGACCCGCCTTTGCGGCGAGCTGCCGCTGAGTTAGTCCAGCCTCGCGGCGGTAGCTGCGCACCCAGAATCCGAAATCGGAGGCCGTATTGCTGTTCCCGGACCCCATCTGCCACGTCTCAATCACTATGTTGACACGTAATTAGAAGCCTTTAAGTCATTATACTGGCCACGGGAGCAGGCAAAATCACCACGCGTTCAACTGGCGACGCTGACATGGTTGAACAACGACAGGCGGGTACCATTTGATGGACGATGCGAATACGGCTGCGGTGCGGCATTATACGATTGCCTGTTCCTGCTGCGGCCGGGAGTATTACGATGACGGGCTGATCTTGGACTGCACGGCAGGCCATGGGCCCGCACTGCTGCGAACGCGGTACGCCGACAGCGGCTTCCACCCGTTAACCGACCGGCCTGGAATATTCCGCTATCAGCGCTGGCTGCCCGTCACGGGTACGCAGCCGGACTGCGGCCGTACGGTCGTCTATCGCAGCAGCGGGCTCGCCAGGCTGCTGCGCTTGCCGAATCTGTGGATAGCCTTCAACGGATTCTGGCCTGAGCGAGGTGCCACGCTCCAGACCGCCACTTTCAAAGAGCTTGAGGCCTGCACGGTACTCGGCAGGACGCCGGGCTCGGGCGTCATCTTGACGGTCGCTTCCTCAGGCAATACCGGCGCCGCGTTCGCCTGGGCCTGCTCGCAACGGCAGCTATCGTGCCTGATAATCATTCCCGAAAACGGCCTGCGGCGGTTTAAGTTCCGTGACTCGCTTCACCCGTGCGTCAATCTCGTAGTCGTCGAGGATGGCGACTACCCGGACGCAATGCAGATCGCGTCGGCCGTCTGCCGTCTGCCCGCTTTCCTGCCCGAGGGCGGGGTCAAGAACGTCGGGCGCAGAGATGGCCTGGCGACCGTGCTGCTTTCGGCGTTCGATGAGATGAGGCGACTGCCAGACTATTACTTTCAAGCCGTCGGCAGCGGCACGGGCGCGATCGCCGTCCTCGAGGCCGCAAAGCGCGTGCGAGATTCAACCGGCGAGCCCGCTGGCTCCAGACCAGAGCTTCCTAAGCTCATGCTATGCCAGAACCTTCCCTTTACTCCGATTTTTGACGCCTGGCGACTAGGAGAACGGGAGCCGACCGGGTCGGCCGAGGGTTTCAGGCACGCTGTCAGGCAGGTCTACGCGGACGAGCTGACCAACTGGCTGCCTCCGTATGCGACGAGGGGAGGAGTCTACGACTCGCTGCAGGAGAGTCGCGGTGACGTGCTCGTTGCCAGCAGTGCCGCCGCCCGGCAGGCCGCCGGTACCTTCCTTGAGGTGGAAGGTATCGACATAGAACCAGCCGCCGGAGTGGCGGTCGCCTGCCTGCAAGATGCAGTTGCCAGGCGACGCCTGAACCGCGAAGCGACCATATTGCTCAACATTACTGGCGGTGGCCGAGGCCGGCTGGCCAAGGACTATTGCCTGGTGCAGGCCGAGCCGAAGCTCAGGCTCAGCAGAAGACTCTGCGAGGAAGACGCGGTGCATCAGGTCGCGGCGCTGTGCGGGGCATCGTGAACCTGTCCGCGCTCACGGTAGAGTGAGCAGGTATCGGGCGGAAGGACGCTTATGCCGAAGGCATTTGTTAATGGCATTCACATTAACTATGATAGTTACGGCTCAGGCGACCCTGTTGTCTTGATAACGGGCAGCGGTGCCACGGGCAAGATGTGGACGCCCAATCAGGTTCCTGCTCTGACCGCGGCCGGCTTCCGCGTGATCACCATCGACAACCGGGGGATGCCGCCATCTGACTTGTGTCCTGAGGGCTTCACGATTCAGGACATGGTTGCTGATACCGTCGCCCTGATCGAGCATCTCGATCTGGGCCCGTGCCGTGCCGTGGGCTTCTCGCTAGGCGCGATGATGCTGCAGGAACTGCTCCTGGCGCAGCCGGACCTGGTTACGCAGGCAGTACTCAGTGCGACACGCGGCCGCACTGATGCGCTGCGCACTGCGATTTCCGCGTCTGAATCGGACCTGGCGGCAAGCGGCATAACCTTGCCGCCTCGTTATGCCGCGGTCGTGCATGCGATGCAGTTCTTGTCGCCCCGCAGCCAGAATGACGAGAGCCTCATCAGGGACTGGCTTGACATCTTCGAGATGTCGCTGATCGCGCCGTCGGTCAACAGCTCCCAGCGTGGCGTCGAGGTGGTTGGTGACCGATTGGAAGAGTACCGGAAAATAAGGTCCGAGTGTCTCGTCATCGGGTTCCGTGATGACCTCATAGCGCCGCCCAAGTTGTGCCGGGAGGTGGCCGACGCTATCCCTGAATGCAGGTACGAAGAGATCGCCGACAGCGGGCATTACGGCTTCCTTGAGCAGCCTCAGAAGGTAAATTCGCTGATCATTGACTATTTCCGGGGAGCATGAGCCTGGGTTATGCTCTGAAAGGGTCGGACGAACGATGTTCAACTGGCAGCGCGCGGCAGTTGAACGCGTGCGATCATGATCGATGAAAGGAATGGACGGTGGCTACTAATCCGTTTGAAGACGAGGATGCCCAGTACTTCGTCCTGATCAACGACGAAGGCCAGCATTCGCTGTGGCCTGTCTTCGCAGACGTGCCCGATGGCTGGGAAGTCATCTTCGGGGAGAGCGGGCGCCAGGAGTGCCTTGACTTCATCGAGAAGAACTGGACCGACATGCGGCCGAAGAGCCTGATCAGGGCGATGGAGGCGGACGCGGCGGCACGAGGCAACGGCCAGGCGGCCGACGGCACCAGCGCCGCCGACGGGACTAGCGAGAAGAAACGGCGTACGCCGCAGAAGAAGGAGAAAGCCTCTTCCGCCAGCGGTAACTAGCCTGCGGATCGCACCAGAAGCTGGGCCGGCTCCACGTCGGCCCAGCTTCTTCGGTCTCGTCAGCCAGGCAGTGACCAGCTCAGGCCGTCGGGCGAGGAGATCAGGCCGCCGGGGAAGACCGGTGTATCTGGCCCGAAGTCCTCGCCGAGCAGGATGCGCGCCTGTTCCTTGGCTCCTTCCTGCATCGCCTGCTTGACGACGGAGGACTTCATCAGGGGCACCATGCTCTGTTCCTGGTTCGCGATGACGTCGTCTACCGCCTTCGCGAACTCGCCGGACCGGCTCTTGTAGCGCTGCGCGAGCGCCTCCTCGCCCGAGGACACGCCGCCGACCAGGTTCACAAATGACTCGAGATCTGAATTGGTGTCTGCAGTGACTTTCTTCGCGGACCAATAGTAGGAGCTCTCGTCCACATGCAGGTCATAGAAGGAGACGAGGAATTCGTAGAACACGCCGAACTCACGCCGGTACCGGTGCTCGAATTCGTTGAACGCGGCCTCCTCGCCGACGGCCTGATCGAGGATGCTGTTAATGGAGCGGGCCGCGAGCATGGCGCCATAGGTGGCGAGGTGGACACCGGATGAGAATACCGGATCGACGAAACAGGCGGCGTCACCGATGAGCACCATGCCCGGCCGCCAGAATTTGGTGTTCGCATATGAGTAATCTTTGCGCACGCGCAGCTCGCCGTACTGACCCTCGGTCACGCGCCTGGCACCCTTGAGGTACTCGCTGATCAGCGGGCATTCGGCGATCAGATTTGTCATGGCCTCTTCAGGATCGCCCTGGATCTTGCTGGCGAGGTCGTGCCTGACTACCACGCCAACGCTGGTGAGCGTCGGGCTGAGCGGTATGTACCAGAACCAGCCGCTGTCGAATGCCTCGCAGAAGATATTGCCTGAGTTGGGCTCGGCCAGGCGCGCGCCGCCCTCGTAGTAGCCGAACAGCGCGAGACTGCGGAAGAACTCCGAGTACTCCCTGGTCGCCCCGGCGTGCTGATATATGCGGCTCTTGTTGCCTGAGGCGTCCACGACATATCTGGCGCGTATCGTGCCGGTATTGCCGTTGGCGTCGGTAAAGGACACGCCGTTCACCCGGTCATCGTCGCCGAGCACAGTGGTGACAGTGTGCTGCTCGCGCACGTCCACTCCTTTGCGGCGCGCGTGATCGAGGAGGATCTGGTCGAACTTGCTCCGCTCGACCTGGTAAGCGTAGGACGTCTCGCCCGCCATCTTCGGTGATACCGAGAACGCGAACGTCCACGGCTCCTGGTTGGCTCCCCACCTGAAGGTACCGCCGCGTTTCCTGGTGAATCCGACTTTGGCCAGCTCGGCCGCGGCACCGGTGAGGAGGCAGATCCCGTGGATGGTGGACGGCAGCAGCGACTCGCCGATCTGGTACCTGGGGAACTTTTCCTTTTCCAGCAGCACGACTCGGTGCCCGCGCATCGCGACCATCGTGGCCAGCGTTGATCCGCCTGGTCCGCCGCCTACGACGACAACGTCTGTTTCCCCAACGCCATCAGCATTCATTGGCAGCCTCTTAACTCTGGTTGGATGCGCACCGGGTCATGAATTCTGTGACCTGACTAACGATAGCCCTGAAATGGCGGGACTGCGATGGCAGGAATGTGCAGCGGCGGGCGGGCGGACGGCTTACCGCGAGATCACGGCCGCCGGACGGCAGGAAATGATCTCGGTCAGCGCGAGCCCGGCCTTCTCCAGGCCGGCAACGCACCGGTCAACAGCTTGCATAACGCCGTCCCGGCGGGAATCGAAGATCAGGCCGGCCACGGTGCCGCTGTGCGCCACCTGAATACCGTGGCCGCCGGTTCGCTCGCAGAGCTGAAGCAGGAAGTCGAAGGCGGACTTCGGCAGGAAACGCTGGCTGATAAGAGCGCTTGAGGTCGCGACCTTAGCAAGCCTGGCGACGTCGCCGGTGGCGACGGCGGCGCGTAGCTCGGTCCGCAGCGAACGAAAAATGTCGATCTCCGCCGCGGAGTAAACGGCAGCAGGCAGCGTCAGGGTGTCGACGACTCCGGCGCCAGGATCGGCCTCACAGCCAACCACTATCATCGAAGGCAGGCGGCGCCCGAAGGTCTCAAGTACCGTTCCCTCACGATGGGAGAACAGCACCACCCGGTCATCGATCATTATCGGATCGGATGCGCTCTCGGCCGATACAGCTATTCTGCCGATTTCCTCGGCAGTAGGGGTCACGCCATGGAACCCGGCAATCGCGCGAATGGCTGCGGTGACGTCCGCGGTCGACGAGCCCATGCCAACGCCGCGAGGCACCTCACTGTTTATCTCCATGAATCCGCCGGTCACCGGCGAGGTGTCTGTGGCGAATACCTGCATCGACAACACTGCCGCCCGCCGTGCTTTCCACATGCCAGAAGTGCAGGTAATCTCGGCCGCCGAAGACGAGGGGAAAAAGGTTGCATAACTTCTCCAGGCAGGGCATGGCAGCGTGACTAGCCCTCGCTTGAGGCGTCCCTTTTCGTCATGGAATACACCCTGCAGTATCTCGCCATGATGCGCTGAGGCTGATCCGCTATGTACCGGCATCTGCTCCTGGTGCATGCCGCCTCTGTCCTAGTGGTCGCTGCCTAACTGCCGCGCACTTTCCGCATTAGCGAGTCCATATTTTTCCATCCCGTATCTCCTGAGATCGCAACGACATCTCCGCACAGGTCGCGTGATTCCATGAGCCGCCAGGCGGCCGCTATCACCGCATAGGTCTGCAGCCCGCCGAATACCCCCGCCGCGGCGCACGATCTAGCCATATCAATAGCTTCGGCTTCTGACACCTGGACAGAAAGATCGAAGAGGTTACCTGCGAAGCCTGCTTCGATAAACGGGGTCCTGTAGTCGCCGTCGACCAGGGCCGCGGTCCCTGGCAGGCGCGTACCTGATGCGGCCTCGACGGCGAAGACCTTGATTTTCTCGTCCTGCTGCTTCAGGTAGCGCGCCGTCCCGAGCAGGGTTCCGCCCGATCCGATAGACCCGACTACTGCCGTAACTCCAGGCACTTCAGAGAGGATTTCAGGACCAGTGCTATTAAAATGCGCCGCCGGATTTTCTGCATTGTGCAGCTGATCCAGGAAATACCATTTTTCAGGATCCGATTCCGTGAGCTCGCGGCAGTGCTTGTTGCCTTCGATGGTGAAGTCTCCGGCAATCTCTACGGCAGCTCCGAAGTACTCCATGAACTCACGCTTCTCGGCGGTCAGCTTACTTGACCCGAAGATACGTACATTTGCCCCCATGGCTTTGCCGAAGTATGCAATGCTGCATCCCATGTTGCCGCTCGAGGCGTCGATCAGGATTTTGGACTCGTCCCAGCTAGGATCTAGCCTCAGTGCTCTCAGCATGGCGACGCAGGCTCGGTCCTTTACGCTACCCGTCGGGTTATAGCCTTCCAGCTTAAGCAGCAGCCGAGCCGCCGAGTTTCCGGGCGAAGGAACTTTCAGCAACGGCGTGTTGCCGACGAGAGATGCCAGCGCATCGAAATTCTGATCCACGTGGGACAAGGTGACCGCTTTCTGGCGCGACTCAATTGGATTGAGTGTTAAACCTGGCGTTTCCAGTTTAATACACCGCCCTTCGCGTTTAACTGCTATGGCGCCGTGGTTGAACGTCCTCAGCCCTCAGGCCAGGTGCCCGCGAGCGGACATTCCCGCGGCGCGCCGCTGCGGGCGAGGCGGCGGCAGGTTTGGCCGGGGAAAGACGACGTCAATTGCGAGGCCGCCGCCTGGCCGCGGCGCCGCTGTGATGGTGGCGGTGTGGGCGCTGGCGATGGCCCGCACGATGGAAAGGCCAAGGCCGTGGCCGCGCCTGGACGGGCGCGGGCCGAGTCGCTGGAAGGGCTGGAACAGCCGTTCGACTTCGGCTGGCGGGATGACCTGGCCGGAACTGGTCACCGAGAGGGTGACGCCCGACTGGCTGGTGCCGGTGGCCACCTGCACGTCTCCGCCGGGGATGTTGTGCGTGATGGCATTGTCGATCAGGTTCGTCACCAGATGCTGCACCAGGAGCGGATCGCCGTCGAGGGTTGCTGGCGCGATGGTGCTCGTGACGTTCAGGCGCAGGCGGCCGACTTCCTGGCGGGGGACGGCCAGGACGGCGCCGGTGATGGCGGCCAGGTCGACCGGCTCATGCTCACCTGGGTCGGCTTCGCTGCTGGCGAGGGTGAGTAGCGCGTCGATCAGCCGTTCTTGCTCGGCGTTGGAGGCGAGCAGGTCCCTGCTGACGGCCTGCCAGGTGCCCGTGGTGCTGGCCGAATCGGCGAGTGTGACCTGGAGCAGGGTGCGTTCCCTGGTCAGGGGCGTGCGAAGCTCGTGGGATGCGTTGGCGGCAAAACGCCGCTGAGCCTCGAACGAGGCTTCGAGCCGCTCGAAGAGACTGTCGAGGGTGTCGGCGAGTTCCTTAAGCTCGTCGTCCGGCCCATCGAGTGCGAGCCGTTCGTGGAGACTGCTGGCGGAGATCCGCCTGGCAGCGGCCGTGATGGTGCTCAGCGGGCGCAGCACCCGGCCAGCGAGGATCCAGCCGATCGCGGTCACGACCACTGCGAAGACGGCCAGCGCCAGAGCCGAGGCGATCAGCAACTGCTGCCGGTCGGCGGCGATCTGCCCGAGGCCGGCGTTGTGGATCGCCGCCGCGGCCTGGCTCCGGCTGACAGGGACCGTGACTGTGTCGTAGCGGCCCGCTTGCCTGACGGCGGTGGCCGGGACTTTGAGCACTTCCTCGTACGCGGTCGCGTGCGCGGCTTGCTCGGTGGTCCGCAGGTGCAGTGTGTGCCCGTAGAGCAGGTAGGTAAAGGCGAGTACGGCTGCGCCGCAGGCAAGGAAGGCCGTGATGTACAGGACGGTAAGGCGCAGCCTGGCGGTACGGCGCGGCAGCCGGATCCACCGGGCCGGGCCTGAAGGTATGCCAGGGGTGTGCATTATGGCTCTCCGATGCGGTAACCGCTCTCCCTGATGGTCCAGATCAGCGGCGGGTCGCCGAGCTTAGCCCGCAGCCGGCGGATAGTGGTCTTCACCGTGCTGGTGAACGGATCGGCCGCCTCGTCCCATACCCGCTCGAGCAGTTCCTCGGCCGGGACTGGCCGTCCGTCCGCGGTGAGCAGGCATTCGAGCACGGCGAGTTCCTTGGGGGTCAGCGGCAGTCGCCGCCCGGCGCGGATCGCGACCCTGCGGGCTGGGTCAAGGCTCAGGTCGCCGTATTCGAGACTGGCGGGGAGCGCGGCGGCGGCGCGCCTGCCAAGCGCCCGGATACGGGCAACAAGCTCGGCGAAGTCAAACGGCTTGGCCAGGTAGTCATCGGCACCAAGGCCGAGACCCTCGACCTTCTCCCTGACCGATCTCGCCGCGGTGAGCATCAGCACCCGGCTCTGCGATCGGTCCGCGACCAGTGCCCTGCAGACATCGTCACCATGGACGCCGGGCAGATCCCGGTCAAGTACCACGACGTCATAGCGGTTGACCCCCAGGTGCTCCAGGGCTGCACCGCCGTCCAGGGCCACGTCGACGGCCATTCCCTCCCGGCGCAGCCCGGTCGCGAGCGCCATGGCCAGAACCTCGTCGTCCTCGGTTACCAGAACGCGCATCGCCTGCCCGCCGCTTCGTGTGCCCAGGGTACTGCCTGACCGCCTGCTTCCAAGGATCGCAGGTCGCAGGTGACAGCCAAGTGACAATTTCGGTCACCGTCCTGTCACCGCCCGTTCCGTATAACGGTCGGTAGAACACTTTGCGGGGGAACCAGGAGGACGAGACCATGGCCCACGATAGCTTTTTCAAGGAGACCCTCATGACCGCCAAGACCGGCGGCGCCCTGCGCCTGATGCGCACCGGAGCCCTGCCTGTCGTCGTCGCCGCCCTGCTTGCCGCCGGGTGCAGCAGCGGCGCCGCGGCCGGCTCCGTCTCTTCCTCGGCTCTGGCCAAGGAGGTCGCCTTCGCCCAGTGCATGCGCTCCAACGGCGTCGCGAATTTCCCTGACCCGAACTCGTCGGGGGGATTTACCCTGAAAATAAAAGGTCAGGGGCTGGCAATTGACACCACCGCAGCCCAGTCGGCCTACGCGAACTGCCACCACCTGCTGCCAAGCGGCGGCCCGTCTCTCGCGGCGATCGAAGCAGAGATCCAGCGGGCCAATTCGGCCATCGAGAAGGCGAATCTGGCCCTGCTGCCGTTCATCGAGTGCATGCATCGCCACGGCGAGCCGAATTTCCCTGAACCGCCGGAAACCTTGCAAGGGTCAGGCATCAACGTCAGGTCGCCGCAGTTCCTGGCCGCGGCAAACGCATGTAAGCTCCTGCTGCCCAAAGGCTCGAGCGCGCCGTGAACCGGATAGTTTCACGCGTCGGCCCGCAGGAGGATGAGTTGGCGGCCGAGAGATCAGGTGAGGGGCGACCGCGCGGGCGACGTCACCCGGCAGTCGCGGTAGTGCTGGTGCTCACGGTGCTCGCGGCCGGGACTGGCATCGCCTGGGTGGCAGGTGCGTTCAGGTCGCGGGGCGCGCCGGGAGCAGGCTCGGGTGCGCTGCCGCCCACCACCAAGGCCGTGACCAGGCAGGATCTGTCCTCGACGACGCCAGTGAACGCGACCCTGGGCTACGCGGGCTCTTTCACGATCAGGGGCCAGGGCGGGGGAACGCTGACATCGCTGCCGTCGCCCGGGCAGGTGATCAAGTCCGGGCAGGCGCTTTACCGGGTGGACAACGGCGTTCCCGTAGTGCTGTTGCACGGCTCGCTGGCGGCCTGGCGGACCTTGGACGAAGGGCTTACCGGGCAGGATGTCACCGAACTGAATCATGACCTGGTAGCACTCGGCGATGCAAGCAGGCCGGACATAAGCGCGGCGGGCTGGGACTACTTCTCCTCGGAGACCGCGTACGGCGTCCAGCAGCTTCAGACGGCGCTCGGGGTCTCGAATCCTTCCGGGTCACTGCCGCTCGGATCGGTGGTGTTCGAGCCGGTCGCCATCCGCGTCACGCGCGTGCTTGGCAGCGCCGGCGCCTCGGCCACCGGGCCGATCCTGGCGGCGACGTCTGACAAGCACGTGATAACGATCCCGCTGAGCACCGGCCAGGAATCCGAGGTGGCGGTGGGGGATCAGGTCACGGTCACGCTGCCCGACGGCGTCAGCACGCCAGGGAAGATCTCTTCTGTGGGCACGGTGGCATCGGGGACGCAGGCCTCGGCGACCATCCAGGTGACGGTCACGCTGGCGCACCCGTCGGCTGCGGGAAACCTGGACCAGGCGCCCGTGACGGTCTACATCACCACGGCCAAGGTGTCCAACGCGCTTGTGGTACCCGTGACAGCGCTGCTCGCCCGGGCAGCGAAAGGCGGCGGCGCGTCAGGCGGCGGATACTCGGTCGAGGTCATCGGGCCTGGCAACACCAGGCGGCTGGTCCCGGTAACGGTCGGGATCTTCGACGACAATTCCGGTCTGGTGCAGGTGACCGGGGCACTCACGCCAGGCGAGCGAGTCGTGGTGCCTGCTTCATGAGTGCCGTACTCGAACTTGAGCAGGTGACAAAGGACTATCAGGGAACGCCTCCGGTACGGGCGCTCAACGAGGTGAGCCTGGTCGTGAGGGCAGGGGAGCTGACCTCTGTGGTCGGCCCGTCCGGTTCTGGCAAGAGCACGCTGCTGCACTTGATCGGCACCCTGGACCGGCCGAGCAGCGGGGTTGTGCGGGTCACCGGCCTGGACGTGGCGCGGCTGAGCGACCCAGCGGTGTCTGCGCTGCGGGCGCGCCGTATCGGCTTCGTGTTCCAGCAGTTCTTCTTGTCCGAGCATCAGAAGGTGCTCGACAACGTGGCCGACGGGCTGCTTTACGCCGGTGTCGCGCGCGCTGAGCGTCGTCGCCTCGCGGCCGCTGCGCTCGAGCGGGTCGGCCTCGGGCACCGGGCAGGCGTAAGGCCGACCCAGATCTCGGGCGGCGAGCGCCAGCGGGTAGCGGTCGCCAGGGCGATCGTCGGCCGGCCGCCTGTGGTGCTGGCCGACGAGCCGACAGGCAACCTGGATTCCGCGACCGGCGGGTCGCTGCTTGCCTTGCTTCAGGAACTGAACGCCTCAGGCACGACGATCATCGTGATCACCCACGACCACGCGGTCGCCGCCTGGACTCGGCGCCGCATCGAGATGCTTGACGGCCGCATCATTCACGACAGCGGCGCGGCGCAGGCAGGCGCCGGGTCGGCGCGGGAAGGAATGTCATGACCACCACCGCGGCCGACGCCGTGCTGACCCCGGCTCGGCTGCGCCCGAGCGACCTGGCCGGACTGGCCAGCGTGGGGCTGCGGACCCGCAAGCTGCGAGCCACGCTGTCGGCGCTCGGCATCGCGATCGGGATCGCGGCGATCGTGGCGGTTCTTGGCCTGGCCAGGTCCTCGCAGGCCGTGCTGCTGGCGGAGATCGGCCGCCTGGGCACGAACCTGCTTACCGTCACCAACGGGCAGAGCTTCACCGGCCAGACCGCGGAACTGCCGCAGGCCGCTCCGGGAATGATCGGCCGGATGAACAATGTCATCGCGGTCCAGTACACCGCGGCGGTCAGCAACGCCAACGCTTACCGCAGCCCGCTGATCCCCTCTGTCGACACCGACGCGCTGACGGTGGACGCGTCCAGCCTCGGCCTTCCCGCCGTCGTCGGCACATCTGTCGCCCAGGGCACTTACCTGAACGCGGCCACTGCCCGCGAGCCGGTCGTCGTGCTCGGCGCTCAGGCCGCCCAGCTCATGGGCATTGACCGGATTTTCCCCAGGGAGCGGATCTGGGTCGGCGGCATGTGGTTCTACCTGGCAGGAATACTCAATCCCGCTCCGCTCGCCCCGCAGATCGACACCTCGGTACTCATCGGCTTTCCCGCTGCCGAGCGCTACCTGAACCTCGACGGGCACCCGTCGGAGATCTATGTCCGCACCGTCAACACCCAGGCCGCCACCACGGCGGTGGATTACCTGCTCGCTGCCCAGGCCAACCCGGAAAACCCTAACGAGGTCGGCGTCTCCCAGCCTTCTGACACCCTGACCGCTCAAGCCGACGCGGCGGGCGCCTTCGATACCCTGTTCCTCGGCCTGGGGCTGGTCGCGCTGCTGGTCGGCGCCGTCGGAGTGGCTAACATCATGATCATCTCGGTGCTTGAGCGCCGCCAGGAAATCGGGCTGCGCCGCGCGCTCGGCGCGACCAGGGGCCAGATCCGCACCCAGTTCCTCGCCGAAGCCGTTCTGCTTGCCTTCGTCGGCGGGGTCGCAGGCGATATCGCCGGCGCGGTCGCCACCGGCATCTACGCGCAGATCAAGGGCTGGCCGATCGTCATTCCGGCACAGGCGTGGGCGGGCGGCCTGGCCGCTGCCCTCATCATCGGCGCTCTGGCCGGCCTGCTGCCCGCCATCCGCGCCGCCAGGCTGTCACCTACCCAGGCGCTGTGGACCGTCTGAACGGCCGCCGAGCGGCCGCGCTACCACGTGACGTACAGCCGGCGGAGCCCCCTGGTCGCCATTCCTGACTTCCACGCCAGCGAACCGACATCCTCGGCGAGGCGCAACTGCGGAAAGCGTCTGGCCAGCGCTCCGAGCACGCAGGCTAGTTGCAGGCGCGCAAGCGGGGCGCCCAGGCACCGGTGCACGCCGTGACCGAACGTGAGGTGCGCGGGCAGGGAGCACTCGAGCGCGATCTCGCCGGCCAGGTCATAGGCCGCCGGATCCCGGTTGGAGGCCAGGATGGATACCACCACTAGCTGCCCGGCCGCTATGACGACATCGCCGATGCGGACTTCTTCCGCTGCCATGCGGGGAAAGGTGAGGTAGGGGGCTGGGTTGATCCGCATGAGCTCCTCGGTGACTACAGGCACGAGCTCTTGGTTATCATGCAGCTTTTTCAGCAAAGGGCGATCGAGTACCAGCGTGAGCACGCAGAGGGTGATCTGATCCACCGTGGAGTCGAAGCCGGCCATCAGCAGTGAAAGGCACAGCGTCACTAGCTCATGATTTGTGAGGCCGTCCTCTCCCGCCGCCGACTTGATCAACCTGCTGATCAGGTCGGCGGCGGGATTCCGTCTTTTCTCCGCGAC
>DAHVDE010000049.1 GCA_027313705.1 Actinomycetota bacterium
CCCCCCTGAAGCCAATCCGTACAAGGTCAAAGACGAGCCGCGACGTTGTACGGATTGCCTGCTAACCAATCTTCTCAAAAGGTGTATACCGGCCTGCATTTGGCAGGTAATCCGTACAGGGTCGCTGCCGCCGAGCGCACCCTTTACGGAATGGCTTCTTCAGAGATGATCCAGTAAACCAAGATCAACTGTTCTCTGCCTGACAGCAGGTTCATCGACGAAGTGCTCAGGCTGGATCGCGCACAGGGCGGCCACCTAGCAGCCGAAGCGGTGTGCGAGCGCCTCGGCGACGGCTCGGCGCGGGTGGCCGTTTACCGTGCGTGACGAATTGACACCGCCCGGTCACCGTGTCACTGAAGGTAGTCCTCGCCGTGCCCACCGGAACATGCTGCCGCGTCGTTTCCTGTGCTAGGGCCGCGAGCCGCCCTGCGCTCCGGGCAGTTTGTCACCGGATGACCTACGGGTCCTGCTGGCACTGGCTGGGCGCGGTCTGGAGGGTCTGGCGGGCCTACAGCATGGCCTGAAGCATCACGATCCTGATTTGCTTGCGCAGGCTCGCCTCGTCGGGCGCGGTGACGGTGAGCGGTGGTTGCGTGCCGGCCAGAGTTGCGGTGAGATTCCCACCGCGCCCAACCCGCACGTCCCAGTAGGGACCGGCTGGGCAGGCCTCCTCCGGCAGCCCGGCACCCGCGTCCTGGTCGCCGTGGCCACCGCCTGGAACTTCGTTCCTATTATCGGCCGTCACTGTGCTGCTGCCACCATTCCGGCGATCATGGCCGCTGATTCCTCTGCGGACATCGCTGCCGCGGACAGCGCGTCGAATCTGCGTCGGAGCGCCGACACGGTGATGCCGCGCCTGATCAAGGTGAACTGTTCGTCGCCGTCGGCGCGGCAGGCTACCTCCTGATCGGCGGGATCGGGGAAGCTCAGCACGGTGAACGGGGCGCTCAGGACGGGGTGCGGTCTGTTCAGGGTGAGGATCTGCACGAGGCAAGATGAGCTGGCCGTCATGTTCTGCAGGTGAGCGAGCTGGGCGGTCATGACGGTGGTCGTGCCGACCGACCGCAGCAGCGCTGATTCGTCGATGATTGCGTGCACGCGGTGTCCGTTGGTCAGGATGTCCTGGCGCCGCCTGGTGACTTCGGCGAGCAAGCCGGTGTCCTCGTGGCCGAGGTCGGGCCGGGCGGCGCGGCAGGCCGCAGTGATGTAGTCGGGTGCCTGGAGCAGGGCTGGGATGGCTTGAAGGGCATAGGCGCGGCTGACGGCGGCGGCGGCTTCCAGGCCAAGGTAGTCGCCCATGCCATTCGGTAGTACGTGGTCGTAGCTGGCCCACCAGCCGTGGCGGTGGCCTTCGCGGGCGAGGTCGGCCAGCCGTCGGTGCTCGGCAGGATCGGTGACCTGGTAAAGGTTGAGCAGCATGCGCACGTAACTGGTCCTGGCCGGTGCCTGGCCGGTCTCGATCCGCGACAGCGTGCTTGCCGCGACGCTGAGTTCGGCGCCGGCGTCTTCGAGCCTCAGCGCACGGGTTTCGCGCAGGCGCCGTAGTTCGGCGCCGAGGCGGTGCCGCCTGATCACTGGGCCGTCCGGCACCGCAATGCTGGCGGCGAGGTCGCGCTGGTGCCCCTTGCCGGGCCGGTGTGCTGCGGCTTGGCCGACGATGGCGGTCATCGCGCCGGTGCCGGGCGGAGGACGTGCACGATGACGGCGGCCGCGCTGGCCGGGTCGGCTGCGATCTTCTCTGCCCAGGACCACCAGTACTCCCATCCGCCCCCGCTGCCTGGCTTGGCATAGATGTCCTCGGACAGCGCCGCGGCTCCGGGTTCGGGGTTGCAGGCCCGAAGGCTTGGCATCCGCCCCGGCGGGGTCCGGACATGCGCCGTCCAGCCGTGCACCGAAAGCTCGCCGGCCAGGGCATCAAGCCCGGCAATCACGAGCGACAGCGACACCCTGGTCCGACGCGGTTCGGTGTGGACTGTCAGGTACCGCAGGCAAGCGACCTTGCGCTCGCCCGGAATCTGGGCCTTTGTCACGGTGACTGCTGGCGATGGCGCTCGTCTCGTCCATGTGAACAGGTCGGACCACCGAACGGCAGTCCGGGAACTAAGTTGCTTGTTGTTGCTCTATCTCGCCTTCGATGAGTGCTCGGGCCTGCTGGCCGTAGAGTGCGAGCTTAGAGTAGTGCGCGAATAGCCGGGTGTAGAGATCAACTTCTGCGGGCTGCTGAGCCTTGATGATGGCCGTATGCGTTTCGATGTCAACGATCCTGTCGTCGATCATGGTGAATTCGTTCATGATGGCGTAATGGGCAGTGCGGATTGGCAGGATGCCCAGATGAACGTTGGGCTGGGCACTGCGGTTGATCAGATGCTGCAGCTGCGTCACCTTGACTTCGGATTCAGCGAAGGTTGCGCGAATGGCATTTTCATAGATCACGAAGTGGAAGCGCCGCCTGCTGTCTTGCAGGATGTTTGCTCGCTGCATACGAACAGCCGCCGTCTCTGCTGAGGTATCCGGAAGTCCGAGGAGTTCGCTGAGTCGGGAGAGGACGAGCCTGGCGTATTCCTCGGTCTGGAGGAGGCATGGCAGGACGTCTACTGTAAATGACCGGTACAGGCGGGCGTTAGCCTCTTCCTGCAGGACGGTTCTCTGGTAGTGGGCGGTTCCTGCGCGGAAGAGTTTGCGAAGCTCCCGATACATTCGCTCGATGCCTCGCGCCATAGCGACGAGTTCGGGGTATTCAGATTCGGCACGGCAGTGGAAGCACCAGAGTTCTAGGTCCGCCTCCGAGGGCATTGTGGCGCCGTGCTCGATCTTGGAGACCTTGGTGAAGTGCCAGCCCGCCTGCGCGGCCAGTTCACGACCGGACAGGCGGGCACTTAGCCGAAGGTCGCGCAGTCGGCTTGCAAGCGCCTGGCGTGCCTGCTCGACGTTCCTGGGCACGGCCTAGGCGGGTTGATACTCATCGTGCGGGGTCGCCAGCGTCCAGACGTCCTCGAATGCCTTTGCGCATAGGGCTGCGAGGTCTGGCTCATCTGAGACCAGTTCGTTGCCAAGCCATCCGCCGCTTCCAGTGAAATGGTTGAACAGGGTTGTTCGCTGGTCGAATAGCCAGAAATCTGTTCCAGGTAGCGCTATTCGCGCAGCCTTCGTGCGAGGCAGCCAGCGGACTTCCTCGCCAGCCGCGATGTTGAGCGCCGTGCCCGCATACTCGTATCGGATGTAATCGCTGAGGGGTTCAGAGATGATCCGGGCACGCCGCAGGCGCACGCCACGCTCCTTGGTCTGGCGCATGAGATGTCGGCCGGTCTGTCCTGTCTGTAGCCCACAAAGTGGGTGAGCCGCCGTTGTTCGTGACCACACGAATGCATCTTAACTGCATGACTAAACCTCTCGAACGGGGATTGCTTGTTGTTGCAGCATCGCGCACTCGTGAACTGCCGTCAAGGTTCTTGAGCGGTTCGTAGGAGCTGATCCTTGGACGACTTGCCAGCAGACTTGCCAGCAGTGTTGCCGCGCCATCGATTCCTGGTGGGCTGTGCCCCTGAAGTGGTGCTTCGTCGGCGCCGTCGCCACAATGTACCTATGACCGCATTGCCTGACTTGCAGGCCGCGCAGGGAAGCGACCGGAGGGCGGCCGGCCCGCAGCAGGCTCTCCCTGTCGTCGCGGTTCGCAAGGTCGTCGTGACCTTCGGGGCCATCAGGGCACTCGACGGCGTCGATCTGAAGATCGCGCCTGGCGAGGTCGTCGCCCTGGCCGGCGAGAACGGCGCGGGCAAGACCACGCTGGTGCGCTGCCTGGCCGGCGACATCAGGCCGGCCGGCGGGGAGATCCTGCTCAGCGGCCGCCCGCTTCCGGCAGACCCGCTTGCCGTCGCCAGGCACGGAGTCGGCGTGGTCTGGCAGGACCTATCGCTGTGCGACAACCTCGACATCGCGTCCAACCTGTTGCTCGGTCGTGAGCGCAGGCGCCAGTTGTTCTCCGACATCAGGATGCACGCCGACGCATCCGCTGTGCTGGCGAGGCTCGGGATTCCGCTGAACGACACTACTCGCAGCCTCAAGTCGCTCTCCGGTGGCCAGCGGCAACTGGTCGCGATCGCCAGGGCGATGGCCGACCAGCCAGCATTGCTGCTGCTCGACGAGCCGACCGCCTCATTGAGTTTCAAGCACGGTGCGCAGTTCGAGGAACTGATCGGCGCGCTGCGCCGCCAGACCACGGTGGTGATCGCCTGCCACGACATCGACATGATGTTCCGGCTGGCTGACCGTATCGTGGTGCTGCGGCATGGCCGGGTCGTCGCCGATGTCAACCCTGGCGTGGTGCATCCCGACGATGTCGCCGCCCTGCTTTCCGGGCAGGAGATCGACTCGTCGCCGCGCCGGCAGCTCACCAGGCTGCAAGGCCTGACCGGCCGGCTGGTCGCCGCTGACCCGTCATCTAGCCTGTCGCTGATCTTGTCCGCGCTTTCCGCTGCGCTTGGCGCAGAACGGCTGTGCATTCATCTGGCGACCGGCAATGAACTGGTGTGCGCGGCCTCGCTCGGCCTGACCGAGGCGATGCGCGCGCAGTGGGCCAGGCTGCCGATCGGGCAGGCGGGCGGCCCGGCAGGCCGGGCCGCCGTTGCCGCGCGCACCGTCATCGCGCCGGACGCCCAGGCTGACTGGGGAACGTTCAGCGCGCTGGCGAAGGTAGCGGGGGTGGCCAGTTCCTGGTCGGTGCCCGTACTGGCCAGGGATGGCCTGGCCGGCGTGATCACCGGTCTGAGCAGTAAGCCTGGCCAGCCAGAGCGCGACCAGCTTGACCTGGTCACCGTCTACGCGGGTTACGCGGCGAGCGCGATCGAGCGTGACCGGCTGCTTGACGAGGTGACAAAACGCAACCGGGTGCTTGAGACGATCAGGGAAGTGCTCGAGACGCTGGCCGGCCCGATCCCGGTGAACGAGGGGCTAGGACTGGCGCTCCAGTCGCTGCGCCGCGGCCTGCAAGCCGACCTGGTAACGCTGCTGACCTGCCCGGATGACAACTTTCCCGTATGCAGGGCCAGCGCGTCGCTAGCTGGTGCCGCCAACGCGGACGAGATGGCGCTCGGCATCGCGAGCACGCTGTCGCGGGAGATGCGCGCGGACGGCAGGCGGAACGGCACCGCGCGCCAGATTCCAGGCGACGACGGCCGCTGGCGCCTGGCGGTGACCTTCGCTGCCCCGGCCGGACCCAGCGTGCTGCTCGCTAGCTGGGATAACGGGCCGCCAACGGCCGATGCCACTGTCCTGGTAGAAGATGCCGCGCACTCGCTCAGGCTGGCGCTTGAGCGGGAACAAGCCGGGCTGGCGCAGCAGGAGGCGACCGCGTTGCGCCGGTCGCAGGAACTGCAGCGGGACTTCCTTTCCAGGCTGAGTCACGAGCTTCGCACGCCGCTCACCGCGATCAGGGGCTACGCCACGAGCCTGCTGCAGCCCGACGTGACCTGGGACGCGGAGTCGCAGCAGCGGTTCTTGACCAGGATTGCCGCTGAATCGGCGAGGCTCGGCAGGCTCGTTGATGACCTGCTTGACTTCTCGGCCATCGAACTCGGGATCTTGCGGCTGCAGCCCGACTGGTGCGACATCATGCTTGTGCTCGAGGCGGCGCTCGCCTGCCTGCCGCCGGAAGGCGCGGCCATGGTGGCGATCTCCTGTCCCGCCGACCTGCCCGTAGTCTGGGCCGATCACGACCGGCTTGAACAGGTCTTCGTCAACTTGCTCGGCAACGCGATCGGCCATAACGCCCCCGGCACCCAGGTGACCGTCGTCGCTGAGCCGCGTCCGCGCGGCTGCGTGACAGTGACGGTCAGTGATGCCGGAGTCGGCCTGCCGCCCGACGTGGCCGCGATGCCTTTCGAACCAAGGCGACGGCGCAGCGCCAAGGCGGGCGGTGCCGGCCTCGGTCTTTCGATCACCAAGGGCATTGTCACGGCGCACGGCGGCCTGCTTGAGGTCAGGCGGGCGCCCGTCGGTGCGAGCTTCGCGGTCAGGCTGCCAGTCGAGGACACTCCGGCGCCGCCGCCAGGCGCGAAGATCGAGCCGGAGATGACTGGCATGACGCCGGGAAGCGGTTCGCGGCAGCTGTGGCGTAAGGAGGCGGTCGGACGTGGCCGAGCAGGTCGCTAAGACCCGCGCGCTCGTCGTCGAGGACGATCCGAACATCGTGGATCTCATCAGGTCAAATCTGGCCGTGCGCGGATTCGATACGGTCGTGTCCACCGACGGCTCGCGCGCGCTGCAACTTCTCGATACCCAGTCGCCCGACATCGTGCTGCTTGACCTCATGCTGCCTGAAGTCGACGGCTTCGAGCTGTGCAGGCAGATGAGGGAAAGATCGGGAGTCGCCATCATCGTCGTGTCGGCCCGCGGCGGCGAGCGCGACAAGGTGACCGCGCTCAACATGGGCGCCGACGACTACATGACCAAGCCGTTCAGCATCGAGGAGTTGCTCGCCAGGATCGCCGCGACGCTGCGCCGTACCAGGCCCGTCGCGGCCAGCGACACTCAGCCGCAAGTCGTCGAGATCGGTGAGCTGCGGATCGATCTGGCCAAGGAAGAGGTGTTCAGGTACGGCGAGCGCGTGCATCTCACGCCCACCGAGTTCGCGCTGCTTCGGGAACTGGTCACCAACCGGGGCAAGCTGCTGACGCACGCTCACCTGCTGCGCCGGGTCTGGGGCCGGGGATATGAGACCGAGACCGAGTACGTGCGCGTGTACGTGCGCAGGCTGCGCGCCAAGCTGGAAGAGGACGGCGGCCCGCCGCTGATACTCACCCAGCCGCGGGCCGGTTACCGGCTGGCGGCCGACTAGGGCTGGCCCGCTGCCCGTGCCGATGCGCGATCGAATTATCACAGTTATGCGCCTGTTACCAGACCATGTTCCGTTAATGGATTTTTAACATGCGGCAACAGATGTTAACGGCGCGTTTATCTGCTGGCATCTACAGTCAGGGGCGCAAGCAGGGCGGGCAAGCCAGGCAGGAGCCAGCAAGCGATCGCTGGCCGTGCGTGACATGCACAAATAACGAGGTGATCATCATGCGTTCGGTCCCGAAGACTGCCGCTCTCATGGCAGTAGCTGGGACTGCCGCGCTGATACTCAGCGCGTGTGGCAGTTCAAGCAACACCAGTTCGACGACCAAGCTGAAGGCGTCGCAGATACCGAAGCTCAGCGCCACCTCCTTCAACCTGTCGTTCTCGGCGGTGAAGGAACTCAAGGTCCTGGCTGCGGCAGGCAAGGGAAGCATTGCCGCGATCCTGCCTGACACCGTGTCATCTACGAGGTACACCGAGTTCGACGCACCGTACCTGAAGGAGGCGTTCGCCGACGCCGGACTCAAGCCGTCGCAGTACACCGTGCAGAACGCGCTTGGCAGCGACGCGACCGAGTTCTCCGACGCTCAGGCCGACATCACCAAGGGCGCGACCGTCCTGATCATGGACCCGCTCGACTCGGGTGTCGGCGCCAGGATTGAGTCCTACGCCAAGTCCAAGGGCGTCCCGGTGATCGACTACGACCGGCTCACCCTGGGCGGCAGCCGCAAGTACTACGACAGCTTCAACAACCAGTATGTGGGCACCTTGCTCGGCAAGGGACTCGTGAGCTGCATCGCCGCGTGGCATATCAAGAAGCCGCAGGTTGTCGTCATGCGCGGCGCTCCCACCGATAACAACGCCACGTTGTTCGCTGATGGCTACGACGCGGTGCTCGCGCCGTACTTCACGAACCACACCTACACCGACGTCGCCAACCCGGCCGGCACCTGGGACCCGCCGACGGCGCTCAGCGAGTTCCAGGCCGTTTACACCAAGCACCCGAACATCAACGCCGTGCTGATGCCGAACGACGAGAACGGCGCGCCGATCATCCACTACCTGAAGACCCGCGGCGTCAGGCCGATGACTATCCCGATGACCGGCCAGGACGCCACCTTGACCGGACTGCAGAACGTGATCTCCGGCTACCAGTGCGGCACCGTCTACAAGCCGATCTACCTGGAGGCCCAGGCGGCGGTCGCGCTCGCCATGTACTTGCGGGCCGGCCTCACCCCGCCGTCCAGCCTGGTGAACGGCAGCGTCAAGGATGTGACCACTGGGGCAACTGTCCCTTCCATCCTGCTTACACCGGAATGGGTTACTCCGTCCAACATGGCCAGTACAGTCATCAGTGACAAGTTCGTGCCGGCGTCCCAGCTATGCGCGGCACCCTACACGGCGGACTGCACCAAGTACGGGATCTCGGGGTAGCGATGAATTGTTGCGACCGGGCAAGGATGCCGCGGTGGTAATGGCAGAAGGCAGTGAAGGTGCCCGGCCCGCTGACGCGGACCGGGCACCGGCCGGCACCGGGCAGCGGGCCGCCGGCGGCCTGGGCGGCAGTGCCCCGTTGCTCGCACTGCGCGGTATCGGCAAGAGCTTCGGCCCGGTTCAGGCCCTGGCCGACATCAACCTGGATATCCCTGCCGGTCAGGTCACCGCGCTGGCGGGGGACAACGGAGCGGGCAAGTCCACGCTCATCAAGTGCATTGCGGGCATTTACCAGCCGTCAGGCGGGCAGTTGCTGTGGAACGGCCAGCCGGTGCACATCCACACGCCGAAAGACGCCACTCAGCTTGGCATCGCGACGGTCTACCAGGACCTCGCGCTCTGCGACAACCTCGACATCGTGCAGAACATGATGCTCGGGCACGAGAGCGTCAAGTACGGCATCCTCGACGAGATCTCGATGGAATTGCTCGCCAAGCAGACACTGCGTGATCTCGCCGTCTCTACCGTCCGCTCGATCAGGCAGCCAGTCGGCTCGCTGTCCGGCGGGCAGCGGCAGGCGGTCGCCGTGGCCAAGGCGGTCATGCAGGAGGCGCGGCTCGTGATCATGGACGAGCCGACCGCCGCGCTCGGCGTGAGCCAGACCGAACTGGTGCTCAGCCTGATCACGACGCTGGCCGAACGCGGTCACGCGGTGCTCGTAGTGTCGCACAACCTGACCGACGTGTTCAGGGTCGCCAGCCGCATCGCCGTGCTGTACCTGGGCAGGCTGGCCGCGTCCGGGCCCGCGACAGGATTCGACACGCAGTCAGTCGTCGACTTCATGACAACTGGCACATCCAGCCGTCTTGGCGAGCACCGCAAGTCCGCCCTGTCGGGAGGCTTCACCAGCGGTACGGAGGGCTGGACCGATGGCAACTGATCGCGGCGAAGAGCACGGCGGGCAAAGCCAGGACGCTGGCGCGCAAGGTGGCGTGACCGTCACCGGGGATCCGCTGGGCGGCGATACCCCGCCCACCGAGGCGGCGGTCGTGAGCAGCGCACCTGACCTGCTCGCCGACTCGCTCGCGGATTACACGAGAATCTGGTTCAGGCGAGTCAGGAGCGGCGAGAGCGGTGCGCTGCCCGTCGTGCTCGGCCTAGTCGCGATCGTGGTCTATTTCCAGATCTCGCAGCCCAGCTTCCTGTCGGCCAGCAACATAGCCAACCTCATGGGTCAGGCAGGCTTCCTGATCACGCTCGCGATGGCGCAGACGTTCCCGCTGCTGCTCGGCGAGATTGACCTGTCGCTCGGGTTCAACATGGGCATCGGCGCGACGATCACGGTCTGGATGGTCTCGATCGCCCATCCCTTCCCGACCTGGGTGGCGATCCTCGCCGGAGTCGCGCTGACCGGTGCCATCTCGGCGGTCGAGGGCCTTGTCATCGTCTTCCTGCGGATCCCGTCCTTCGTGGTGACCCTGGCCGGCCTGCTCGGCCTCAACGGAGTCTTGCTCTGGATTTACGAGCAGACCGGCAGCGTCGGCAACGGCGGCGTCATCCAGCTGCACAACAATTTCATCAACGACATCGTCTCAGGGAATATGAGTCCGGTCGCCGGCTGGATCGCCCTGGTCGTCGTTGTCGTGCTGGCCGGCGTGTTCATGATTACCAGGGATCAGCGCAGGCGGGCACACAACCTCGCGTCGCCGCCGCTCAGCGTGACCCTGCTCAAGCTCGCGGTCATGGCCACTATCGGGGTAGTGCTGCTGCTCGTGCTCAACCACAACAGGGCCGCCAGCCTGCTGGTGACTCTGGAAGGCGTGCCGTGGGTCGTGCCAGTGATCCTGGTGCTGCTTGCAATTGCCAGCATACTTCTGACCAGGACGAAGTTCGGTCGTTACATGTACGCCGTCGGCGGCAACGCCGAGGCCGCCAGGCGGGCAGGCATCAGCCTGAGCCGGATCAGAGTGCTCGCTTTCGCGATCTGCGGCGTGCTGGCCGGCGTGTCAGGCCTGCTGTACGCCTCCTTGCTCGGGTCGATCTCGAACAACGTGGATGGCGGCCAGTACGTGCTCTATTCGGTCGCAGGCGCCGTCATCGGCGGCGTCAGCCTCTTCGGAGGCCGGGGCCGTATCGTCGGAGCCGTCCTCGGCGGCTTCATCGTCGCCGTCATCTACAACGGCGTCATCCTCATCGGACTAGGTGCCGCGGGACAGTACATCTGGACCGCGGTCGTGCTGCTCGCAGCGGTGACCCTTGACGCCATCGCGCGCCGCGGCAGCTCGGCCACCTGACACGGCAAGGCACGGGCCAGGGCAGCAGAACCTGCCTGGCCCGTGCCTTGACTGGCCTTGGCCTAACCGGAGATTCTCATCCGTTGTACTTGTAGTACGCCACCGAGTAGATGTTCATCTGGGCGGAGGAGTTGACGGGAGCGCTCTGGCCGTTCAGCGCGCTCTCGTTCTGGAGAACCCAGTCCATCTTGATGGTCGGGGCGCCCCTGGTGGTTGACCCGATGAGCTTGCCATCCATGTAGAAGCGCAGATGCCCCGGCCACCATTCGATCACCGTGGTGTGCCTGCCGGTCCATTTGACGCCAGAGTCGAAGGACTGCTGGCTGTTGTTAGCGCCGGAGTGCACGAAAGCGAAAGGCACCGTGTTCCACTCGTTCTCCGGGTAATCCACTTCGAACGTGGTCGTGTTCTGGTTGCCGCTGCTCGGCCAGAGCAAGTGCGCTGACTTGTAACCGGTGGTTGGCCTGGTGACCTGCCAGGTCTCGACGTACTTGCCGTACTTCCTGCCCTTGGCCCGGAGGGGGACGACGGCGTAGGAGTGCACGTTCCCCGTTCTGCGCCACATGACTATCTGCAGATGGTTGCCCGAGCCCTTGGCGTTCTTGACGACCCTGCCATCGTTAGGATCGTAATAACCCCCGACCTTGTATCCGCGCTGCATGGCCGTGTCCTGCCACGAGGACGGATAGGCGAACCAGTACTTGGAGTAGGCGGCATTTTTAGTAAAGGCGCCCTTGGTGGTCACTGGGAACGATGATTGCCAGACCTTGGTGAACGAGGGAGCAGCGCTCTTAGCTGACATCGCGGCGTGTGCTCCGGTGCTGCCGAACAGTACGCCCGCGCTGGTCGCGAGGGCCACTGCGCCGAGGGTTACTGGCTTGCGGAACTGCATATCTGGCTTGTTTCTCTCTTCCTGCACGCGAAAAATCTCGGGAAGGTCGTCCGGGTAACCGACTCGTCACCACGGATGATGCACTATATCCGACATAGTAGATAAGTAGCCGAGATGCAGGCACGCGAGTAACCGGGGGTGGGGGTGCGGCGGCAGACATGGCATACTGGTTTGCGTAGTTAGCGTGCTCCGGGGTCGGTGTAACTCCGAACCGGCGGTGACAGTCCGCGACCCGGCCGAGGCCATCGGCCGGTTGATCCGGTGAAATTCCGGTACCGACGGTGAAAGTCCGGATGGGAGGCAGCACGCCGCTGGCTGGTGACAGGGACCGGTTTTCCGGTCGCCGCCGGCCGCGATGATGCGTCCCGTGACGCGCCCCGGAGCCCTGGACCTGAGGAGAGGCGCGGATGTTCACGGGAATTGTTGAGGAATACGGCAAGGTCGGCGGGCTCGATCTGTTCGCCGATTCGGCCAGGCTCACCGTCACTGGCCCGCTCGTCGCGGAAGGACTCGAACCAGGCAGCTCGATCGCGGTCAACGGCGTTTGCCTGACTGTCACCCGTGCCGCCGATGGTCAGTTCACCCTCGACGTGATGGGGGAGACGCTGGCCAGGACCGGTATCGGCGCCCTCGCCGCCGGCGACTCGGTGAACCTTGAGCGCCCCGTAGCAGCCGGCGGGCGGCTCGACGGGCATATCGTGCAGGGCCACGTAGACGGCACCGGGGTAATCATGCAGGCCAGGCAGCAGGACGGCTGGCGGGTGCTCCGCATTTCCGTCTCTGCCGGGTTGTCGCGCTACCTGGCGAAGAAGGGTTCCGTGGCCGTCGACGGAGTCAGCCTCACCATCAGCGACCTGGGCGAGAACTGGTTCGAGGTCAGCTTGATTCCCGAGACCATCGCGAGAACCACGCTGGGCGAGAGCAAGGCCGATGACGTGGTGAACATCGAGGTAGACGTCATCGCCAAGTACGTCGAGCGACTGCTGGCTGGCGGTACCCGATGAGCGGCCCGCAGGCGAGCGAAGGAATCGCGCTCGACGACGTGGAGACGGCGGTTGCCGCGATCGCGGCCGGGCAGGCGGCGGTCGTGGCAGACGACGCCGACCGCGAGAACGAGGGTGACATCATTTTCGCCGCCAGCAAGGCAACCCCGGCCTTGCTCGCCTTCACCATCAGGCACACCAGCGGGGTGATCTGCGTGCCGATGCTCGGCGAGGAACTTGACCGGCTGCAACTGCCGCTGATGACCGCGCAGAACAACGAGCGGATGCGCACCGCGTTCACGGTCAGCGTGGACGCCCGCGACGGCCTCAGCACCGGAATCTCGGCGACCGACCGGGCGCGGACAGTGCGGTGCCTGGCCGACTCCGCAACCGAGCCATACGAGCTCGTCCGCCCTGGGCACGTCTTCCCGCTCAGGTACATGCCAGGTGGCGTGCTCAGGAGGCCGGGGCACACCGAGGCGGCGGTCGACCTGGCCAGGCTGGCCGGGCTGTCGCCTGCCGGGGTGCTGGCTGAAGTGGTCAACGACGACGGCACGATGATGCGGCTGCCGGGCTTGCGCAAGTTCGCCGACGAGCACGGGCTGCCGCTGATTTCCATTGCCCAGCTCATCGAGTACCGCAGGCACAGGGAACGAATGGTCAGCCGGGTGGTCGCGACGACCGTGCCCAACGAGTACGGGCAGTGGCAGGCGATCGGCTATCTCAGCTCGCTGGACGGCACCGAGCACATGGCGCTTGTGCTCGGCGACCTGGACGCGGGCAGCGAAGTGGAGGGCGAGGCTGACGTGCTGGTCAGGATGCATTCCGAGTGCCTGACCGGCGACGTGTTCGGCTCGCAGCGCTGTGACTGCGGTACCCAGCTCAACGCGGCGATGGCGGCGATCGCCGCGGAAGGCCGCGGCATTGTCGTCTACCTGCGAGGTCACGAGGGCCGTGGCATCGGCCTGCTCAGCAAGCTGCGCGCCTACCAGCTGCAAGATGGCGGCGCCGACACGGTGGACGCCAACACCGAGCTCGGGTTCCCTGTCGACGCGCGTGAGTACTCGACCGGCGCTCAGATCCTCGCCGACCTGGGGGTAAAGTCGCTGCGCCTGCTCACCAACAATCCCGACAAGGTGAAGGGCCTGGCCGACTACGGCCTTGCGGTGACAGGCACGGTGTCGCTGCCGGTCACCGCGACACCGCACAACCTCAGGTACCTCATTGCCAAGAGGGACCGCCTCGGCCACCTGATCGACCTGTCAGAACCCGCTAAGAGGGCCAGGTGAGTGGCGAGGGCAGGCCGGCCGCGGCAGCCGTGGTCGCGCCGGGGCTGCGGCTGGCCATCGTGGCGACCAGGTGGAACGCCGGCATCACCGACGTGCTGGTCGAACGGGCGGCGGCCGCCGCCGAAGCCTGCGGAGTCGAAGATCCGACCGTGGTACGCGTCGCTGGCGCGATCGAGCTGCCGGTGGTGGCCGCCGCGCTGGCCAGGCGCCACGACGCGGTTGCCTGCCTCGGCACCGTCATCAGGGGCGGCACTCCGCATTTCGACTACGTCTGCGACACGGTGACCTACGGGCTGACCAGGGTCGCGCTTGACACCGGCATCCCGGTTGGCAACGGCGTGCTGACCTGCGACACGATCGAGCAGGCGCGGGAACGCTCCGGCGGACCTGGCAGCAAGGAAGACAAGGGCTGGGATGCAGTCATCGCCGCGCTCGACACCGCGCTGGTACTCCAGTCGATCCGCAGTTCCTAGGCCAGCAGCCGGGTTCAGCGCGGCCAGGTGCGGACTCTGCCGCGCGGATGGAGCGTCACCAGTGAGCCTGGCGGGAGCTTGTGGTCGCCGGCGGTCCGCACGATGACCGGCGGCAGGTCGCGCCCGCACTCGAGCCGGACCCGGAGCACGGCGTCATGCCCGTAGTACTCGCACTCCACTACCCGGCCGGCTCCTTCCCGCGGTCCGCCGTCTTCCCCGGCTGGCCGCAGTTCGATGTGCTCAGGCCTGATCAGCACGGTCACAAGCTGCTGGTCGTCTCCGGCCGGCGAGTCTTCCACGGGCAGGCGGCCGAGCACGGTATCGACCAGTCCGCCGTGCCTGCGTCCTTCGAGCAAATTCGCGTCGCCGACGAACTTGGCGATGCCAGAGTCGGCCGGCCTGCCGTACAAGTCCTGGGGAGCGGCGTGCTGCACGATCCGCCCGTCCCGCAGCACGGCGACCTGGTCGGCGATCGCGAGTGCCTCGTCCTGGTCGTGCGTCACGAGCAGGACGGTGGTGCCTGCGGCACGGAAGATCTGCTGCACGTCGGTGCGCACGCTGGCCCGCAGGTGGGCGTCGAGCGAGGCGAACGGCTCGTCGAGCAGTACCACTGCCGGCTCGATGGCCAGCGCCCTGGCGAGCGCTACCCGCTGCTGCTGGCCGCCTGAAAGCTCGTGCGGATAACGCTTGCCCAGGTCGGCCAGGCCCACGGCGCCCAGCAGTTCCCTGGTGCGCGGTCCCCGTCGCTGCCTGGGCGGCAGGCCGAAGCCCACGTTGGCCGCGACCGTGAGGTGCGGGAACAGGCTGCCCTCTTGCGGAACGTAGCCGATGCGGCGGCGCTCGGGCGGCACATGTACCCGGTCGCCGTCGACGACCTGATCTCCGATCGTGACGATACCGCCGTCGGCGCGTTCGAATCCGGCAAGTATCCGAAGGAGCGTGGTCTTTCCGCTGCCAGATGAGCCGAGGATGGCCGTCAGTGACCCGGCGGGTACGTCGAGGTCCAGGTCGGTGAGAACGCGGTGGGTGCCGAAGGTCTTGTGCAACCCGGCGATTACCAGTTGTCTCATCCGGTCACCTGCTCGTGGCGGCTGAACGGTCGAAGAACCGGCCGAGCACATAACTCGGCACGGCGGCCACGGCGATCATGACGAGCGCGAACGGGGCCGCCTGACCGTAGGAGAGGTTCGACTGGTACTCCCAGAACTGGGTCGCCAGCGTCTGCACGCCGGTCGGGATGAGCAGCAGCGTCGCGGTTAGCTCGGTGACGGCAGACAAGAATACCAGGCAGAAGGCGGCCACCAGTCCTGGCGCGGTCAGCCGCAACGTGACGCGGAAAAGCACGGCGAGCCTTGCCTGGCCAAGCGAGGCGGCGATCTCGTCGAGCTTGACCGGCGCCCGCGCCAGCGAGGCCTTCACCCCTACCAGCGCCAGCGGGAAGAACATGATCCCGTAGCAGATGATCAGCAACGGTGCCGTGTTGTTACCGAGTCCCGAGGTGTAGCGCTCGGTGAAGTAGATCAGCGCGAACGCGATCACCACGCCTGGCATCGCGAGCACGAGGTACGTGCCGCGCTCGAGCATGAGCCTGACTCGTCCCGCATGCCTGACCGCGAGCAGCGCGAGCGGAAAGGCGGCGACGGTCGCCACCGCGGCGGCCAGTATCCCGTACTCGGCGGTGGTCAGGGCCGCGGTCAGCAGCGGAACGCCCCCGGTGATCCCGCCAGAACCCCGCTCGAACATCCAGTACACACTGGCCAGGACGGGCACGCCGAGCGCGAGCAGCACCAGCGCGGTGAAGCCCGCGAGCACCGGCCAGCGAGCCCGGCCAAGCTGATGCGGCGGTAGCTTGCGCTGCGCGAGTGGACCTGACCTGGTGATACGGCCGCGCCCGCCGAGCAGCCCCTCGCCCGCCAGCACGATCAGGCTGATCAGCACCAAAACGAGCGAGAGCGCGCACGCGGCGGGGACGTTCGCCGCGCTGAACTCGGTGAAGATCTCGGTGGTGAAAGTCTGGTAGCCGAGGATCTCGAACGCGCCGTACTCGGCAAGCAGGACCAGCGCGACGAGCAGGCCGCCGCCGAGAATGGCCCCTCTTGCCTGGCTGAGCGTGACCCGGAAGAAGGTGGCGATCCGGCCCGTGCCGAGGCTGCGCGCCACTTCTTCCTGTCCAGGGTCAGCGGACCGCAGGCTGGCCGAGACCGGAAGGTAGACCAGCGGGTACACGGCCAGCGTGAGCACGATGATCGCGCCTTTGAAGCCCTGCACCCAACTCCACAGCGAGAACCAGCCAAAGCTCACCACGAAATCAGGTATGGCGAGCGGCACCACGACGAGCACTGCCCAGATCCGTCGTCCGGGGAGATTGGTGCGTTCGACGCACCAGGCCGCCGCCGTGCCGATGATCGCAGCCAGCAGCGTCACCACGGCGGTCAGCCGGATCGTGTTCCACAGCAACTGCCAGGTGAGCGGCCTGAAGACGAGGTCAAGCACGGACCTGGCCCCGGCGCCGTGCGCCTCGATCAGCAAGAACACCAGCGGCATCGCGAGCGCCGCCGCCACGAGTACCGAGCTAGTGAGGAGAACAACCGGGCGGCGCCTGCGGGCTAGCGGATACGTCGTCAAAGCAGTCCGGCCATCTGCAGCAGGGCGACCGCCTGTGATCCGTCGCCTAGCTGGGCGACCGTGATCGGATTCGGCTGAAGCTGGCTGAACGGCGTTTCGCTCGCGGCGGGCGTCACGCCGGCCAGCAGCGGATACTCATAACTCTGCGAGTGCGCGATTATCTCCTGTCCCTTCTTGCTCACCAGGAAGGCAAGGAAACGCTGCGCGGCCGCTTTATGCGCACTTGACCTCAGCACCGCCGCGCCCGAGACGTCGATCACGTAGCCGGGGTCACGGGGTGCGAAGTAGGCCAGCTTGGAGTGGACCGCAGCTGCTCCGACCTCTGATCTCAGCCGGTACCAGTAGTACTGGTTGATCACGCCGAAGGCGACCAGGCCGCGGCTCACGTCTGAGGTGACCGTCTCGTTGTCCGGCAGCAGGTGCGCGGCGGCATTCGCCCTGATGCCCGCCAGCCAGCTCAGGGTCCTGGCCTGCCCGTAGGTACGCAGCACGGAAGTCACGATCGGCTGGAAATCGGTCTCCCCGGCGGCGAAGGCCAGCTTTCCCTTGTACCTGGGGTCCGCTAGCTGGAGCACAGAGGTCGGCAGCTGGCTGGCCTTGATCAGGGACGGGTTGTAGGTCAGCACGCTGACCCGCGCCGACACCCCGACCCACTCCCTGGCCGGCGAACTGTACCTGGCGGGCACCGCGGCGAGCGTCGCCCCGGTCACAGGGACAAGCAGGCCCTTGCCCTGCAAGAACTCGAGCGCGGGTGAGTTCTCCGTGTAGAACACGTCGGCGGGCGAATTCGGTCCTTGCAGTGCGATCTGGTTGGCCAGCGTGGCCTCGTCGTCGTTCCTGACGTTGACTGCGATCCCCGTGGCCTTCTCGAACGCGGCGACGAGATCGTTGGTGGTTTGCACGTGCTGGCCGTTGTACAGGGTGATCGACTCGGCGGATCCCGACCCTGAGACGGTGCCGCAGGCGGCAATCAGCGTTCCCGCGAGCGCCACGGTGGCCAGCGCGACGGTGGTAAGGACCCTGACTTGGCTGTGAACGATCAATTGCCCGCCTTCTTTGCGTGATGAGCTCGGCGCGCCTGCTGCCGTAATTTAGCTTAGGCTAACCTAACTTACAAGACCGGAGCCGCGGCATCCTGGCCGGCCGGCAGTCGTCCCGGCCGAGATGCGGGGCGATCGGGAATGAGTTGGGTACTGCGAGGATTAAGGCATTAGTTATCCGCAGCCGCTGGGGCCGGGCGCTGGCCCGTACTGTGGGCGTAAGCGGTGGACATCGAAGGGCCTGGTGACCGAGCGTGCGTGACATCCTCGACCAGATCGCGAAGTGGTGGGACGCGGGCGAGCAGTTCGGGCTGGCGACCGTAGTCCAGACGTTCAGCAGCGCGCCGAGGGAGCCAGGTGCCGCGCTGGCGGTGTCGGCGGCTGGCGAGGTCGTGGGCAGCGTGTCAGGCGGCTGCGTAGAAGGCGCGGTGTACGAATTGTCCGGCCAGGTGTCCGCCAGCGGCCAGGCGGTGCTTCAGCGTTACGGCGTCAGCGACGACACCGCCTTCAGCGCGGGACTGACCTGCGGCGGCATCATCGACATCTTCGTCGAGCGGGTCAGCAAGGACAGTTACCCGCAGTTCGGCGAGATAACCGCGGCGGTCAGGGATCAGCAGCCAGTCGCGGTCGCCACGGTCATCGCCGGGCCAGGCCAGGTTGGCGCCAGGCGGGTGATCTGGCCGGCCGCACAGCCCGGAGAAACCACCGGGGTGCTCGGCTCAGGTGACCGGCTTGACCAGGCGGTCGACGACGATGCGAGGGGCATGCTGGCCCAAGGCCTGACCGGGGTGCGGCGCTACGGGCCGGACGGCGAGCGGCGCCGCGACGAACTGGCTGTGTTCGTGCAGTCGTTCGCCCCGCCGCCGAGGATGCTGGTATTCGGCGCCATCGACTTCGCGGCCGCCGTGGCCAGGATCGGCAAGTTCCTTGGTTACCGTGTCACGGTATGCGACGCCAGGCCGGTGTTCGCGACCAGCGCCAGGTTCCCTGACGCCGACGAAGTGATCACCGACTGGCCGCACCGTTACCTGGCTGGGACAAGCACCGACGAGCGCACCGTCATCTGCGTGCTGACCCACGACCCGAAGTTCGACGTGCCCGTGCTTGAAATCGCTCTTCGCATGCCTGCCGCCTACATCGGGGCGATGGGCAGCAGGCGGACCCATGACGACCGGCTTGACCGGCTCCGTGCGGCTGGCCTGTCCGAGCAGGAACTCGAGCGGCTGCGGTCGCCGGTCGGGCTCGACTTGGGTGCGCGCACGCCTGAGGAAACCGCGGTAGCCATCGCAGCGGAGCTGATCCAGCTCAGGTGGGGCGGCTCGGGTCAGCCGCTCACCCTCACCAGCGGCCGGATCCACCATGAGGCTGCACGCGAGGCGGCCGGCCTCTCCAGTGCCTGACCGCCGCAAGATCGCCGGGCTGCTGCTTGCGGCCGGCTCTGGCAGCCGGCTTGGCCGGCCGAAGGCGCTCGTCGAACTGGGCGGGCAGAGCCTGGCCTCGCGCGGTGCGGCGCTGCTGAGGTGCGGCGGGACCGACCCGGTTCTTGTCGTCACAGGCGCGGCGCAGGTGAGCCTGCCTGACGTGACGATCGTGCCGAACCCGCACTGGAGGGCTGGCATGGGTTCCTCGCTGCGGGCCGGCCTTGCCGCGCTCCCCGACGAAAGCGCGGCCGTCGTGATTGCCCTCGTTGACCAGCCGCTGATCGGCCCGGCGGTGGTCAGGCGGCTCATCGCGGCCTACCAGGCCGGCGCCTCTGTCGTAGTTGCCAGTTACGCTGGCCAGCGCAGGAATCCGGTTTTGATCGACCGCGAGCACTGGCCTGCGGCCGCCGCCCTGGCCGAAGGTGACGCTGGTGCCCGCGAGTTCCTCAGGTCACGCGCCGACCTGATCACGCTGGTCGAGTGCGGCGACATCGGCCGTGCCGATGACCTGGATACCGCCGGCGATCTTAAGCGCATTACTGGATTGATGCGCTCGGCTGATTATTTGCAATAAAGGAGCTTTTAGTCATGCGATCCTTGCGGGGCCGTCGCTCGGGCGTGAAAATCGGGGGCGGGCTACCCTCGGCAGCCATCTCCGACTAGTCCACGCAGGTGGAGTTGCCTGGCCGGAGGCACTTACTGGTCAGATTTTGCAAATACCCCAGGTGTGGCTGACGGAATCCGCAGGGGCCAGTACTATCCGGTATTCGCCACTGGCGAAGGCATTCGGCGGGCAAGTCATCGGCTCGATGGCGACGGCGCGGCGCCGGTGCGGAGCGGCGAGGCCGTCGCCGGTGAACACTTGCAGCCAGTCGTAGCCAGGGCCAGCCCAAAGGCCAAGCCTGGTGTGCTCGTCGGTGAGCCTGGCCCAGGCCCGGCCGTGCTCATCCCTGGTGAGTCCGGTCAGGGCGTGGTCGAGCTTAGCGTCGGCGATGCGCCTGGCGGCGCGAAAGTCGAACTGAGAGCCGGTCACGTCTTGCGGCGGTCCCGATGGGATACCGCGCTCGTCGGCTGGCAGCCATTTCGCGGCTGGCAGTTCAAGCTCGCAAGTATCGACCACGGCTGCCCCCGTCGTCAGGTACGGGTGCGAGCCCGTGCCGTAAGGCGCCGGCTGTGAACCGGCGTTCGTCGCGGTCACCGAGACTCGCAGGCCGTCTTTCGCGTCAAGCCGGTAGCTGACCGCCAGTTCCAGGCAGAAGGGGTAACCTGGCCGGCCGAGCAGCAGGTGAGTGAGGGTCAGTTCGTTCGCGATATGGCTGGCAGGTTTCCAGCCGGCCCAGCGGGTCAGGCCGTGAATGGCGTTGCCGCGGGCGGCCTCGCTGAGCTCAAGCTGATAGCTGGCACCGGCGAAGGTGTACTTGCCGCCGTCTACGCGGTTCGGCCAGGGCGCGAGCAGTTGGCCTGCGCCGCCAGGAGGCAGTTCGTCAGGCTCGAACTCCGTGACCAGCGGCGTGCCTTCGTAGCTGAGGCGGCGCAGCCCGGCACCAAGTTCGGTCACCGTGGCCCGGTAGCCGCCAGCTTGAATCTCGTACTGCGCGCCGGTGAGCGCGACCTCGTTTGGCTTGTGCATGGCCCCAATAATGCCTGGTCAGGCTAATGTATGGTCAGTCGCGCGGTGTCAGCGCCCCGGTTCGCACGGCCTCGGCGACGAGCACCCCGAAGAGGTAGAAGTAGGCTGACTCCTCGTCAGAGAATACCCGGACCTCGTGCCGTGCGCCCGCTGCGGAATTGAACACCTCGAAGCCTTCCTCCGTTCGCACCAGGCACATCGCGCCGTCGACATCCTCGCCAATAGCGTAGGCGGCTGGCGGGATGGCTGCCTGGGTGGCCAGGTCAGAGAAGATCTTCTGAGTGGGCAGCCTGCGCTTGGTGGCGCGACGACGGCGTGGCTGGGCTGACGCCTCCTGATCCGGTTCAGCGGCCAGTTGCGCGGCCTGTTGCGCGGTCGGCTCAGGGGGCTGGGCCATGGGCTGGGCCATGGGCTGGGGCTGGGCTGCGGGCGGCTGGGCTTCTGCCTGGGCCGGGGTAAATCGCGGCAACGGGGGCGGCTGGCTGGACAGCAGGTGCGACAGCTCAGCCGGACCAAGATCGTGCGCGGTGCCGTTGAGTGCGGTGCCGTTGAGTGCGGTGCCGTGCGGGCCGTGGCCGTTCTGGACCGGCATCTGCTGTGGGACGTAGGACTCAAAGGCTGCCTGGGGCGCCTGTGCTGCCTGGGGCACCTGCGGCTCGGCTGGCGGCGGCGATTGGGTTTCGGTCGCTACGGGTGGCAGTGCGGGCGCGCTGGTGATTGGCGGCGGTGCGACCTCAGCAGAAAGGGGCTGCGGTGCCACGGCGGGCTGGGGTGCCATGGCGGGCTGTGCTGCGGTGGCCTGGGGTGCTGCGGTGGGCTGGGGTGCTGCGGTGGGCTGTGCGGCTGCGAGCTGTGCGGCTGAAGCGAGGCCCGGCTGCTCTGGCTGTCCTTGCTGCCGCTGGTCGGTGGGTTGCGGCGGTAGCTGTGCTTGAGCTTGAAACGGATTCTGTGGCGACCAGGAAGGAACCGTCGGCCCGGCCGGTGAGCCGGGGTGCATGAGGTTGGTCGGGTCGGAGATTCCGGCCGGGGGCGGCACGGCCGGGCCGCGGCCGTGGTCGAGCACGGCGGAGTGCTCAGTTACGCGCTGCGCTTGCTCAGGCTGCGGTGACTGAACTTGCGCCTGGACCTGCTGGGGAGCAGGCGCTGCTATGGGCTCCTGTTGCCTGGGCGGTTCCTGCACAGGTACCTGGCCTGGTACTTGCGCAGGTGCTTGCCTCGGTGCGGGAGGTGCCGGGCTTCCGATGATCTGCACCGGCTGCGCACTGCCGTGCGGTGGCTGGGCGGCGGGCTGCGGTGGCTGGGCGGCGGGCTGCGGCGGCTGCGCCGTGAGTTGCGGCTGGGGCGTGAACCGCGGCTGTGAGATGGGCTGGGATGTCTGGTGCGGTTGTGGTGACCCCCCTTGCGGCGGCACTTGTACCGAGGTCGGCGGGAGTGGTTCAGCTAGCGGCTGGAGCGGTCCAGTTACCGGATCGACCGGCCCGGTGATCGGGCCAGTGACCGGTCCTGAGATGGCATGAACAGGCAACGCAGACTGCGGTGCGATCGCGTGAACGGGCGGCAGCGGCATTGCCGCCGGCTGCGCCTGCGGTGCCGCCTGCGGCAGTACCTGCCGTGCGCCTGGCGGCATTGGGCTGGCTTGGGCGGCAGCTGGCGCTACGTGGGGTGGCTGGGGTGCCGCGGAGCCCGGTTGCGGTGCCTGGGGTGATGTAGCCGCGGCGCGCTGGCTGGAAGAAGCGACTGCTTGCGCCCGCTTGGACCTGGCCTCTTGTGCCTGGCGCGGCTGACCCTTCTGACCGCGCCGCGCGGCGGTTGTCGCCGCGCGGAGAGCCTCGGCTTCAAGGGGCAGCGGCGGCTCGTCAACGGCTGGTATGGCAATCGGCTTGTCTGCTGTCCGCTGTCGGCTGGCCTCGGAGCGCGAGCGGCCGGTCAGGGCGATGCCAGGCAGGTCGTAGCCGGGCTGGCCGGGGACTTGCCCGCTGGCACCGCCTGCTGAGCCAGCGGGTGTGCTGGTGTCCAGGCGAGGTAGTGAGTCGACGGCGGGCATCGGCCGCGAGTGCGGTCCGCTGTCATTTCGTGAAGGCGAGAGAAGTATCCGCTGCTCCACGACGTCGGAGACTTCCTGGCGCGGTGTTATCAGTTCGAAGACACCGCGGTCGACTTCCCAGTAGCCAAGCTGGGCGGCCCGCAGCGCGTCATGGCCAAGGTAGACAATATGCAGCCGGTCCCCGAGATCGTCGAGCACGATGCAGCGCCCGCCGCGGAACGTGCCGACCGGGCGTGACTCGTAGAGTGCCTGCGCATCGTATCGGCCGATTCGCTTGCGCCAGTGCCCCGTCGCGGGCTCGAAGCCGAGTTCCTCTGGTGGCGGGCATGCCGCGAACAGGACGATGTCGGAATCGTCAGGACCGATTCCGGCCTCGTAAGGAGCGCCCTGGAAGCTTGCCAGGATTCGGTACCGCATCGTCAGTTCCCTTCCGCTGGCCGCAGCCACACCTGCCCGTCGTAGCGGGCGATGAAGTCTTCGCTACTGACAGTGATCCGATAGATCTCGGTTCCGACGGGAATCGGCATCAAGTCTACGTAGAACTCGGGTATTGGATGATTTGACCATGATGTGTAGCCTGTCCCGGTAAACGGTGGCTTGCCGGTCCAATCTCCGCCGCGTTCAACGGAATAAGGGATTTTGTAAGGGTCAGGGGAGGCGGCGAGCCAGCGCAGCAAGTAGATCTCGGTCATGTCTGGCCGGAACTCGGATCCGTCGTATCCCAGGTCAAGCGCGTGGTAGAAGTCTGCAGGGTTGGTGAAGGAACTGTCGGCCAGGCAGTACACGAACCCGGCTATGACGGCGCGACGGCCAGTCAGGTACGGCTCGACGAGCCGAGGCGGGATCGGCTTCTGCAGCATCGTTCCCGCTTCGACGATCGGCGGCGTCTGAGGGATGTTCCGCACTCGCTCCCCTGTGGTTTCACTGCGTGCAGTTCTATGAAACTCTCAAATCGCCGGTTGCGCGCTTAACTTCCGACGAGAACCTGGACTTGCCTCCCGCAGCGGCCAACCCAGACCAGGAGCCCTGGCGAGGTACTGGACGCAAGGCGCAAGAGTACTCGTGTCTGATACGTCCGGGCCGTGGCCACTAGATTAAGAGGCCGGAAAGCGTCACAAGACCCTCCTGACCGTCCTGCCTGGTGTGCCCAGAAGGTCCGTGCCTGCGCAGGCTGGTTAACCAGTAAATGCTTCCGCCAGGGTGCGGTCAGGCCGTGGCCGGATGGTCTTGCCTGGGCTGATCCGATGATCATCTACAGTTGGGCCGTGCTCGAGATCAGCGCAGGGGACCCTTCGTTCCGTGACGACGACGGCTCGGCCAGCCCTTCGGTATCGACCGCCATGGCCAGGTTCGCGGCGGCCAGGGGTACTGAGCACGCCGTCCTTTCCGCGCTGGCAGGCAGCAGGCTGCTCGTTCCTGTGGTTGCGGTGCTTTCCGCCAATGGTGATGGCACCGAGCAGGCTGCGACAGTCGCCGCGCCGGCCGGGACGGCGCAGCTCAGGGCTGTCGGCCAGGGTGAGAAGGCCAGCGAGATGGCGATGCCGATGCTCATCGGACTTGACGGCAGGCGGGCGATTCCCGCGTTCACCGGGCTCGAGTCGCTGAAGCGGTGGCAACCGGACGCGCGACCCGTGCCGGTGAACGCAGCTGCCGTCTGGCAGACCGCGTGCGCTGACGACGCCGCGGTCGTCGTGGACGTGGCCGGGCCTGTGCCGTTCGCGGTCGAGGGGGCGAGGCTTGCCGCGCTCGCGGCGGGCAATGAGCCGCCGTTGCCGTTCGCTGATCCCGATGTGCGCGAGAACGTGTCGGCGGTGCTCTCCGGCCAACTCGACGTGGCCTCGTTCGAGCTTGAGCCCGGTGGTGAGGATCATGACCTCGGGGTCGTCTTGACGCTGGCGGCCGGGGCGGCGGATGCTGACCTGGCCAGGCTCGGCGGCGAAGTGATGGCGGGGGTCATGGAACGCCTGGGAGGCAGGCTCAGGCGCGGTGTCCAGGTCTGGCTGGCCGAACCAGGCTCGGTCGGCTGAAGCGCGCTGTTCGGCGGCGACTGGCCGAGTGAGCCGGACGGCTGGGGCAGGAGCGAATAGCGGCTATGGAAAGATCGAGCACATGTTGCGCTGGCTGACTGCCGGGGAGTCGCACGGACCGGCCCTGGTGGCGGTCTGTGACGGACTGCCGGCCGGCATCGAAGTGACCACGGCTGACATCGCGGCCGCCCTGACCAGGCGCAGGGCCGGGTACGGGCGCGGCGCGAGGATGAAGTTCGAGCGGGACGAGGCGGAGATCACCGGGGGAGTGCGGCATGGCCGCACCTTGGGCGGACCGGTCGCGATACGGGTCGGCAACGCTGAATGGCCTAAGTGGACCACGGTCATGTCGCCCGACCCCGTGAGCGAGGATGAGCTCGCAGGCCAGGCCAGGAACGAGTCGCTGAGCAGGCCGAGGCCAGGACATGCCGATCTCGCCGGGATGCAGAAATACGGCCAGGACGACGCCAGGCCGATCCTGGAGCGGGCTAGCGCCAGGGAGACCGCAGCGCGGGTGGCGCTCGGCGAATTGGCCAGGAGATTCCTCAAGCAATCGCTTGGCGCGGACGTGCTGAGCCACGTTCTCGCGATCGGCGCTGTGCAGGCACCGCCGGGAACCATGCCAGGCCCAGATGACCTGACGTTCATCGATGCTGACCAGGTTCGCTGCCTTCACCCGGCGGCCAGCGCGGCCATGGTCGAGGAGATCGAGAAGGCACGTAAAGAAGGCGACACGCTCGGCGGAGTAGTCGAGGTTGTCGTCCATGGCCTGCCGCCAGGACTCGGCAGTCACGTGCAGTGGGACAGGAAACTCGACGGACGGCTGGCCGGCGCAATGATGAGCATCCACGCGATCAAGGGAGTGGAGATCGGCGATGGCTTCCAGACGGCGGCGAGGCGCGGATCGCAGGCCCACGACGAGATCGAGTTGCGGCAAGAAGGCATTCGCAGGCTGACCAACAGGGCTGGCGGGCTGGAAGGGGGCCTGACCACAGGCGAGCCGGTCAGGGTGCGGCTGGCGATGAAGCCGATCTCTACGGTCCCCAGAGCGCTATCCACGATCGACGTGCGCACCGGCGAGCCGGCCAGGGCGATCAACCAGCGCAGCGACGTGACCGCGGTGCCTGCCGCCGGAGTGGTGGCCGAGGCCATGGCCGCTCTGGTACTTGCGGATGCCGCGCTGGAGAAGTTCGGCGGCGATACGGTGACTGAGGTCCGCAGGAACCTGCGGGGCTACCTGGAGGCATTGGCAATCAGATGAGCGAACCCATCGTGATCCTGATCGGCCCGCCCGGTGCGGGTAAGTCGACCGTCGGTGCCCTGCTCGCCGACCGGCTCAAGGTCAGCTTCACCGATACGGACGCCTACGTCGAGGCGGTCGCGGGGAAGCCGGTCAGCGACATTTTCATCGAAGACGGCGAGCAGGCGTTCCGTGCGCTCGAACGTGAAGCGGTCAAGAGCGCGCTGAGCGGCACCGATGGAGTGCTGGCGGTCGGCGGAGGCGCGATACTCGACCAGGAGACACGACAGCGGCTGGCGGGCCGCGCCATCGTGTACCTGAAGACCGGCTTCGCCCAGGCCGCCAAGCGAACTGGCTTGTCGCAGGCCCGCCCGCTGCTCGTCGGCACGAACCCGCGAGCCACGCTCAAGGCGCTGCTCGACGCGCGGCTCCCGATCTACGAGAGCCTTGCCTGGATGACCGTTGCCACGGACGATCATGACGCCGAGCAGGTTGCCGCCGAGATCTCTTCCCGGCTCGCAGTCCTGCGCCAGGACAACAGCACGAGTACGCCGTGACTGCCACCAGGATCGCCGTAGGCGGAGCGCGACCTTATGAGGTCCTGGTGGGCACCGGCATCGCCGCGGACCTGCCTGGCCTGCTCGGCGGTGATCCTGGGACCGCCTTCCTGATCCACGCCGAGGGCATGGAGGGCCATGCGACCCCGGCAGCCGATGCGCTCAGCGCGGCCGGCTGGCAGGTCCGCGAAGCCGCGGTACCTGCCGGCGAGGCGGCCAAGGACATCAAGGTCGCTACCGGACTGTGGTCAGCCCTGGCGAATGCCCGTGTCTCACGGTCAGATGTGATCGTCGGCCTTGGCGGTGGCGCGGTGACCGACCTGGCCGGCTTTGTCGCCGCCACCTGGCTGCGTGGCATCCAGCTGGTCCTGGTACCGACCACGCTGCTTGCCATGGTGGACGCCGCGATCGGCGGCAAGACTGCGATCAACATCCCGGCTGGCAAGAACCTGGTCGGCGCGTTCCATCCTCCCGTCGGTGTTCTTGCCGACCTGGCCGCGCTCAAGACGCTCCCGCACCGCGAGTACGTGAGCGGACTGGCCGAGGTAATCAAGGCGGGTTTCATCGCGGACCCGGTAATACTCGACCTGGTAGAAAAGGACCCGCTCTCGGCCGCGACCGCCGGCGGGCCACATGAGCGCGAACTGGTCGAACGCTCGATCAATGTGAAGGCAGATGTTGTCGGTGCCGACCTGAGGGAGGCGCAATCCGGTCGCCGCGAGACCCTGAACTACGGTCATACCCTCGGCCATGCCATCGAGCGCGCCGAGAAATATCAGGTTCCGCACGGCGAAGCGGTCGCCATCGGCTTGACGTTCGCGGCCCGTGTCGGCCAGCTTGCCGGACGCCTGGACGAGGAAACCGCCGGACGGCACGCCAGGATTCTTGCCTCGGTCGGCCTTCCGGTCAGGTATGAGGGCGGTTCGCCCTGGCCAGAGCTGCGCGCGGCGATGTCGGTCGACAAGAAGGTCAGGAGCGGTCAGTTGCGGCTCGTGGTGCTTGATGGCCTGGCCCGTCCTGGCATCCTGGCCGATCCCTCAGAGCAACTGCTTGAGCGGGCCTACAGGGAGGCGTAGCGATGCGAACCGTGCTCGTGCTTAACGGCCCTAACCTTTCCATGCTCGGTTCGCGCGAGCCTGACATCTACGGCACGGCGACGCTGGCCGACCTGGAGCGGGCCTGCGCAGAGACGGCCGCCGAGCTTGACCTGACCGCCGACTTCCGGCAGACCGACAATGAAGCCGAGCTCGTCGGCTGGATCCACGAGGCGGTCACCGGACGGATTCCTGTCGTGCTGAACGCGGCCGCTTTCACCCATTACTCGTACGCGTTGCACGACGCCCTGGCGATGCGGACCGCGCCGGTGGTGGAAGTGCATCTGTCCAACCCGGCCGCCAGGGAGGAGTTTCGCCACACTTCGGTCGTGGCGAGCGTGGCCGAAGGGACGATCGCCGGATTCGGATTCGCTTCTTATCAGCTAGCACTCCGCGCCGTCGCCGGCCTGCTCGCGAAGGAAGGGCCGCAGGAGAGGCAGCAGCAGCGGGCTGACCTGACCTGAGGCCAGCCGGATACGATGCACATGCCGGGACGATCGGATCGCCAGGGACGGGGTGCACATTGCGCATCGGGATGTCGTTGAACTATTCGGGCGGATTTGCCGAGACAGTGGAAGAGCTCGCCGATTACGAGAAGGCCGGGCTCGACATGGTTTTCGTGCCAGAAGCCTACAGCTACGACGCCGTCAGCCTGCTCGGCTACGTGGCGGCGAAGACTGAACGTCTCCAGCTCGCCTCGGGCATCATGCAGCTTTACACCAGAACGCCCACGCTTACCGCCATGACGGCGGCCGGGCTGGACTACGTGTCCAACGGCCGCTTCAACCTGGGCATCGGCGTCTCGGGGCCGCAGGTGATCGAGGGCTGGCACGGCGTTCCCTACGACGCCCCCGTCGGCCGTACCCGCGAGACGATCGAGATCTGCCGCGCCGTCTGGTGCCGCGAGGAACCACTAGTGCACGACGGCAAGTACTACCAGATACCGCTGCCGCCCGGTCAGGGCACCGGTCTCGGCAAGGCGCTGAAGATCATCAACCATCCCGTGCGGAATCGCATCCCGATCTTCGTGGCGGCCGTCGGCCCGAAGAACACCGAACTGGCGGCCAGGCTCGCCGAGGGCTGGCAGCCGATCTTCTACTTCCCGGAAAAGGCGAAGAGCATCTGGGGCGCGTCCGTCGAAGCTGGCCTGGCCAAGCGCGATCCGGCACTTGGCAAGCTCGATGTGATCGCGCAGGCGACGCTGGCGATTGGTGACGACGTCGCCGACCTGGTTGACTTCGGCCGTCCGGTGATGGCGCTCTACATCGGCGGAATGGGTGCGCGCGGCCAGAACTTCTACACCAAGCTGGCTTCCGACTACGGCTACCCTGACGAGGCGGTCGCGGTACAGGACGCCTACCTGGACGGCCGCAAGGACGAGGCCGCCGCTCTCGTGCCGAGGGCGCTGCTCGAGGGTATTTCGCTCATCGGAAGCAAGTCGCACGTAGCTGAGCGGATCGCGGCCTACCGCGAGTCCGGGGTGACGATCCTCAACGTCCAGCCGATCGCCAAGACGCACGAAGAGCGGGTCGCCCTCATCGAGCAAGTCAAGGAAATGGCTTCATGAACCGCGGGTAGGTTCGTGCCGTGGCACCAAAATCGCGAGTGGTCATCGTCGGCGCGGGCTTCGCCGGACTGACCGCGCTGAACCGGCTAGCCGGGTCCGGCCTGGCGGTGACCCTGGTGGACAGACATGCCTACAGTACTTTCCAGCCCCTGCTCTACCAGGTGGCGACGGCGGGACTAACCTCGGCCGACGTCGCCTACCCGAACTGGACAGCGGTGCACAAGGCTCGCGCCATGTTCCGCAAGGGCGAGGTCACCGGCATCGACACGCAGGTCCGCGAGGTGCACCTGGCGGACGGCCAGCGGCTCGGCTATGACTACCTGGTGCTGGCCACCGGGGTCAGCGCGGCATTCTTCGGCGTACCTGGCGCGGCCGACTTCAGCTACAGCCTGTACACCAGACCAGATTCGATCAAGCTGCGCAATGACCTGATAGCCGAACTTGAGAAACGCAGCATGCCAGGCAGCACCGGCCGGCTCGGTATCACCATCGTCGGTGGCGGCGCCACCGGGGTGGAACTTGCCGGCACGCTCGCCGAGCTTCGTAATATCGCCTTGCCTGCCTCGTTCCCTACGATCGACCCCAAGCGAATGTGCGTCACGCTCGTCGAGCTCGGGCCCGCGCTACTAGCGCCCTTCAGCGAGCACCTGCGCGAATACGCGAAGAGGCAACTGGTCGCGCGCGGCGTTGACGTCAGGCTGGAGACCAAGATTGACCGGGTCGAGCGGGATCGCGTGATCCTTGCAGACGGCTCCGAGCTGGCCAGTGACCTGACCGTATGGGCGGCAGGAGTCGCCGGCCAGGAGTGGATCGGCAAGCTCGGCCTGCCGACCGGCAAGGGCGGCAGGGTGCTCACCGCCGCTGACTTGCGAGTGACAGGCGAGGACGCGATCTTCGCCGCGGGTGATATCGGCTTGATCGAGGACACGCCACTGCCGCAGCTGGCCCAGCCAGCCATCCAGCAAGGCCGTCACGTCGCCGACCAGATCAGGCGAATCGCGGCAGGCAAGCCAGCGCAGCCGTTCAGCTACCACGACAAAGGTCTCATGGCCACCATCGGGCACCGCAGTGCTGTGGTCGACCTGCCGAGCAAGGTCCGGGTAAAGGGAACCCTTGCCTGGCTGGCCTGGCTTGGATTGCACCTTATTTACCTGCTTGGCGGCAGGAACCGGATCTCGGCGCTGGTCAACCTGTCCTGGCGTTACCTCACCTGGAGCCGGGGCGGCGGAGTCATCATCGGCGATGACGAAGCCGGCTAGAACGGCTCAAGCGGCCAAGGCATCCCCAAGACCTCTATAGTTCCTTCATGTCCGGCATACATGAGGCTAGGCGTGACCGCGCAAGGCAACTGCTCGCGATGGCAGGTACCGACGCCGCGCTGATCACCAACGGGGTCAATGTCAGATACCTGACCGGGCTGGCGAGTTCCAATGCCGCCCTGCTGCTCGCTGCAGACGGCCAGGCCGTGCTCAGCACGGACTCGCGGTACGCGGGCACCGCGGCGCGCGAGTGCTCCGATGTCGAACTGCTGACCGAGCGGAACGTCGAGGTCGGGCTCGTCTTGCGGGCGATGGCGGACGGGCGGGCCTTGATCGGTTACGAGGATCTTGAACTGACCGTGGCCAGGCATGCCGCTCTTGCCGCGCTGATTGACGGCGCTGGCGAACTGGTGCCGCTCGGCGACAGCCTCGATGAGCTGAGAGTCGTCAAGGATGACGTCGAGCTTGAGTTGCTTGCCAGGGCCTGCGACATCACCGGAGAGGCGTTCTCTGCGGTACTTGACCGGTTCCGGCCGGGCGTGAGCGAACGAGAGTTCGCGGCCGCGCTCGAACGGGCGATGGTTGATCTCGGAGCCGAGGCACCCGCGTTCCGCACGATCGTGGCATCCGGGCCGAATGGCGCGATCCCGCACCACACACCAGGCTCACGGCCGTTCGAGTCAGGCGACCTGGTCACGGTGGACTGCGGGGCGAGGTATGCGGGCTATCACGCCGACATGACCAGGACTGTCGCGATCGGGGCGCCTGCCGCCTGGCAGCGGGAGATCTACCAGCTCGTCGCCGAAGCCCAGGCGCGTGGCGTAGCCGCTGCCGTCGTCGGCGCTGACTTTGGCTCGGTTGACTCGGCCGCTCGCGACTTCATCGCTGACGCCGGCTACGGCGAGCACTTCTCCCACGGACTCGGGCATGGTGTGGGGCTCTTGATCCATGAGGCGCCGTGGCTGGGCAGCGAGAAGGCCGGTACACTACAGGACCGGGTTGCTGTCACCATCGAACCTGGGATTTACCTGCCAGGTGCGGGTGGTGTCCGGATCGAGGACACGCTCGTGATCCGGCCGGGATCGGCTCAGTCGCTCACCACCATCACCAGGGAACTGCTCGTTCTTTAGACGCGGCGGTCCCGTCCGCTCGCGGGAGAATCAGACCAACGTGGCCGCACGCAGCAAGGCGCGCAAGCGCGCCCTCGATATCTTGTTCGAGGCCGAGATGCGCCGCGAGTCGCCGTTCGACGTGCTCGAGGCCAGGATGATCCAGGCCGACCCACCGGTCAGCAGCTATGCCGCTGAGCTGGTGCGCGGTGTCCAAGTTCACCGCGATCAGATCGACGAGCTGCTGACCGAGTACTCGCGAGGCTGGAAGCTCGACCGGATGCCCGCCGTGGACAGGAACATCCTGAGACTCGGCGCGTACGAGTTGCTCTGGGCAGCCGGGGTGCCAGATGCGGTAGCGATCAGCGAAGCCGTCCTGCTGGCACAGGACCTGTCGACCGACGCCTCTCCGGCGTTCGTCAACGGATTGCTCGCGCGCCTGCTTGAGGTCAAGCCGGACATAGTTGGCGAGGAAGGGCCGATCATCGACGAGGCTGGTGCCGGTCAGATACCTGCCGACGACGGCGGGGCGGACGCGGACGATTCCGGCGAGGACGCCCCGGCCGGAACTATCTGACCAGGGTAGGCGGCGGTCAGCCCCGGCCGGCCCCGTGCCCGTGCGCGGGGGGCTCAGCGTCAGTGGGCGGCGCTACAGTCAGGGGTATGGCGGGCGGTGAAGGTGCGCCGGATGATGCTGGCTGCCGCATCTTGCATATCGACATGGACGCGTTCTACGCAAGCGTGGAAATCAGGGATCGCCGGGAGATAGCCAGCCGGCCCGTGATCGTGGCGCACACGATGGGACGCGGCGTCGTCTTGTCGGCGAACTACGTCGCGCGTGGATTCGGCGTCCGGTCGGCCATGCCGGCTAGCCGCGCTCAGCGGCTTTGCCCGCATGCGATCTTCATCCCGCCGAGACATGAGCTGTACTCGGCGGTCTCGAAGGAGGTCATGGCCATTTTTCAGGCCGTGACTCCGCACGTAGAGCCGCTTTCGCTCGACGAGGCATTCCTTGACGTCAGCGGCGCGACCCGCAGGCTCGGCAGCCCGGCGGCGATCGGCCAGCTCATCAGGAGGCAGGTTGCCGAGCAGCTTGACATCACCTGCTCAGTCGGCGTCGCGCCGAGCAAGTTCGTGGCCAAGCTGGCTTCTGTGCACTGCAAGCCGGACGGGCTGCTTGTGGTACCGGCCGGGCAGGTACTTGACTTCTTGCACCCGCTGCCGGTCTCGGCTCTTTGGGGTGTAGGCGAGCGTACCGGGGCCGCACTGGCCAGGCTCGGGCTCCGCACGGTCGGGGATCTGGCCAAGGCCCCGGTGAGCACGCTTGAGCATGAACTAGGCAAGGCGGCCGCCGCGCACCTGTCGGCGCTCGCGTGGGGAAGGGACGAGCGCAAGGTCGTGCCAGACTCACCTGACAAGAGCATCGGCGCCGAGGAAACGTTCGCCACCGACATCGGCGACAGCGAGGTGATCAAGCGTGAGTTGCTACGGCTGGCCGGGCGGACTGCACGCGGGCTCCGGTCTTCCGGCTGTACCGCCAAGACCATCTCAATCAAGCTTAGAAAGGCAGATTTCACTACAATCACCAGGTCCCGAACGCTGCGCGAGCCAACCGACGTCGCGCAGCGCATTTATGCTGTGGCCAGTGAGCTCTACCTGGCCTCCGGCCTGGCGAGCGGGACCTTGCTGCGACTGGTCGGGGTACGGGCCACCGGGCTAGCTAAGGCGGCAGGCGGCGGAACTCAGCTCAGGCTCGACGAGCGTCCCGACTCCTGGCGGAAAGCAGAGACCGCGATGGACAAGATCGCCAGCAGGTTCGGGTCGTCGGCGGTCACCCAGGGGACGTTGCTGCCACCGGAGGACCGGCGCAACCCGAGGCGGGACTGAAGTTCTCCCTGGGGCCGGCGGGTCCCTTTACCTGAGGTGACACGCAGAAGTCAGGTACCTGCATGGGCGTCCCCTTCCACAGAACGCGCTGGCACTCGTATTCTGGGAAGAGCCAGGCCGCAGGGCTCAGTCATCTCGTCAGGTCCGGCGCGAGTTAATGGGAGGCACCGTGCCGCTTTCCGAGCACGAGCAGCGTCAGCTCGAGCAGATTGAGCAGGCGCTCTACGCCGAGCACCCGCGATTCGTCAGGGCAGTCCGGGCTGCTGACCCGCGCGTCCACTATCGCCGCCGGGTCGTCTATGCGCTAATTGGGTTTTTGATAGGACTAGTGCTGCTATTTGTAGGCGTTGGGGTTTCTGGTCCGTTGATCCCGCTCAGCGTGGCCGGTTTCATCATCATGCTGGCGTGCTGTTACTGGGCGGTGATCAGTTACCGCCGGATGAATGGCCTGCCCGCTGGCCGGGTACCGTTCAGGGAGCGTGGCCCGAGACGCAAGGAAAGCAGGCAGAGCCGGCGGTCGGGCTCAGGTGGCCTCGGCGAGCGACTTGAACAGCGCTGGCGCAGGCGCCAGGACGGCCAAGGAAACTAACACCCACCCGTACCCCCGCCCCGGCCGGAGGGCCCACGTTGTGGCGTTGCGGGTGCTGGTGCCCCGGTTTGTGAACCAACGTTGTGGTGTCGTGGGTGCTCTGGCGCCCGCGTTGTGGCGTTGTGGGGGCTGGGTGCCCCGTGCGTTGTGGGGCTGGGTGCCCCGGCTCGGGGGCGTGCGTTGTGGGGGCCGGCGGGCTGGCTGGGGGCCGGCGTTGCTCTCGCGGGCGTGCATTGCGGCGTTGCGGGGCGGTGCCCGGCCGGAGGGCCGACGTTGTGGCGTTGCGGGTGCTGGTGCCCCGGTTTGTGAACCAACGTTGTGGTGTCGTGGGTGCTCTGGCGCCCGCGTTGTGGCGTTGTGGGGGCTGGGTGCCCCGTGCGTTGTGGGGGCTGGGTGCCCCGGCTCGGGGCGTGCGTTGTGGCGTTGCGGGGTGGGTTAGCCTTCGGTGGGGAGGGTGGATACCCAGCCGGTTAGCTGGCCGAACCAGTGGCGTGACCGGCGCAGGATGGGTCCGATCGTGGATGCGGGGATCAGCCTCGCCCGCAGCCTGGCCGGGAAGTTGACGTTTCCGGCGAGCGCGCGGCGTACCTGGCGCACGTCGGTCCTGATGCCGGTCGCCGGGGGCGACTCAAGTGCGTACCTGGTTCGCTCGACTACGGTGGAGATCCTGCGCATCGCGGCCTGAGTGCGGTCGTCCATGTCGGTGTCGGCGCACAAGCGGGCGGCGAGTGCCCTCGGGGTCTCGCTTGCACGGTAGGTCAGCCCCAGGTCGGCTAGGTCGGCGCAGATCTCCTGCCAGGCCGCGCGGGCAAGTGCCTGGTCGTTGACGGCCGAATGCCAGCGTCGGCGCGTGCTGATGATGCGAGCGGCGGCAGGGGCCGTCGCGAGGAGCAGCAGGAGCACGAGCACTCCGAGCAGGATCTGTCCTACTGGTGCCGGAGCCGACGGTATCGGCACCGTGCTTTGTGGCGGAAGCGGGTCACTCGCTGGCACCCGGAGATGGCCGGCCCCGATGCGGCGGCTAGGGGAGCTGGGTCCTGGTTGTCCGTGTTGCTGGTGATTGTTGCCTGGCTTGCTTCCGCCGGGGGACTTTGGGGTCGCGTAGCTTGGCTGCACCGCGGAACCCTGGCCGTTCGCCCCGCCCGGAGTGGGCTCGAAGCGCAGCCAGCCCAGGGTGGGGAAGTAGAGTTCTGGCCAGGCGTGTGCGTCAGCGGTAGTTACGTGCCAGAGTCCGCCCTGGTGCGCCTGGGTGCCGGATGTGAAGCCGATCGCGACCCTAGAAGGGATGCCGACCAGGCGAGCCAGCACGGCCATCGCGAACGCGAACTGCTCGCATGAGCCTTTCCTGCCGGTTGTCAGGAAGGTCAGGAGTCCTTTCGCCGAATTGGGCAGGTTCAGTGCCTGGAGCGAGTAAGTGAAGTTGCCAGGGGCCTGGAAGTACTTCTCCAGTGCCTGCGCCATGGCGAACTTGGTACCCGCGCTGCGGGTGATCTGCCTGGCGATGGTCGTTAGCTGCCTGGTGACCGAAGACCGGAAGCCGAGGTATGCGGCCTTGATGGCGTGCGGAACCTGGGCACTTGAGTGTTCTGCAGCGGCGGTGACCACCGGCTTGCCGGTGGTCACGCTGTAGGACATGCCAGCGTGGTCGCCGTTGCCCGAGAAGATCATCAGGCTGTCGTTGGCCTCTTCCCAGGAATCGCCGCTGCTTGCCTCGAAATTAATAGTTATCGGAAAATAAGGTACTGGCAAGAAGAAAAGCGACGAATCGTAGCCGGTTGACGAGCCTGCCACATTGTCCAGCCTGATTGTCGTCGTGGTCTGGGTGACATTGATTCCAGGGGAGAGCCCTGGCGGCTGGCTGAGCGGCGTGACGCCGATGGCCGTGCTCGGACTTGGCGGCAGTAGGGTCCAGATGCCACGCGCGGCGTCATAGTTGAGCACGTAGACCTGCAAGTACTCACCCTGGTCGGTGCCAGCGGCCCGGTAAGAGAGCACAGGAAGCGTCCTGGTGCTTGACAGCAGGCTATGCAACTGGTCGACCGGATTGGGCAGCACGGCGACGGCCTGGTTCGGGTGCCCGCCTTGCGCAGAAAATAGCTGGTGCAGGTTCAAGGTCGGCAGCAACAGCGGTGCCACGATCGCCGCGCATACGGCGGCGAAGCCGATGCGACGCCCGGTCGCAGCCAGGCCGCGGATGTCCGCGCCGCCTAGCCGCTCATCTTCGCCGCTGTAGTGCCAGACGGTGACGATCCGGCCCCAGCCGCGCAGCCGGTTCCTGCCGTCAGAGGCGAGCAGCGCTAGGTATCCGATCGCGGCAAGCAGGAAGGTGAGCACAGTGGCGATCCCGCTTGGCTTGGCGGCGGTGGCGACCGGCGACATGAAGATCACGAGCAGGGGTAGTCCTGCTATCGCCGGACGGTGCAGTCGCACGGCGAGAATGTCGACCACGACGGCGGCATAGCCGATGCTGGCCGCAGCCAGCAAGACGACACCCTTGCTGTCGGGCACCGGCGGCGAGTACCTGGCCAGTGCGGTGCCCGCATGGGCCAGGGCGACCAGATGATGCACGGATGCCATGGTCGGGATCACATACAGGAAGGACTTGCCTGCCGCAAGTGTCAGGTTCAGGTAAAGCAGCAGCGCCGCCAGATAGGTAACGATATCGGCAAGCGGCCGGAAAAGCCGCACCCTGGACGCGCTCGCGGCGCAGCATCCGATGATTGCCAGGCCGGCGACCTTGACCAGGATCGAGCGGTCGGCGAGAAGCGGGGCGCTCGCGCCGGCCGCCAGAATCGTCGAGCCGATCACGGCCTGCGGCGGTGCCAGCCTGGTCAAGATGCCCGCCGCCATGACCACGATGACCGCACCCATCGAGGCGAGCAGCCAGTCAGCACCGCTGATCAGCGCATACTCAGAGAACGATGCCATGATCACCGCGAACGCGGCAGCGACGGAGATCCGGTAATTCATCGTGATGTCACCCCAAGCTTCGGCGAGTCGCCTTGTGCGTAGGAGCCGACCCTCGGCAGCCGCTGCCATGCCACGCCTAGCGGCGTACCTGCGTCGACGCTGATGACCCGCCAGCCGGCCGCTCTGAGCACAGCTTCTGCGGCCGCTGTTTCCTGGTGCGGCCCGCCAGGTCCTGGCGGCGTGTCTGGATCGGCACCCGCGACGGTGCGGAGCTGGCCGTTCTGCTCGCCAGATCCCGCCCAGGTCGAGACCGCGAGCAGCAGCGCGATGCCCTGCCTGCCCTCCCGCCTGGCCGCGGCGATCTCCCTGGCCGCGTCGGCGGACAACCGCCCGGCGACGAGCACGAGGAGGCCGCCTTCGATCGTGCTCAGCGCTGCCGAGGTTCTGGCGAAGTCGTGGTTGCGTGACTGGCTGACCACAGATAGAGCGTCGAGCAGCACGTCTTCGAACATCGTCGACCCGGCCAGCGGTCCTCCGTCGGTGAGCAGATGCCCGTCTAGTCCCTGCCTGGCCAGGTGAACACCGATGGACGCGACGGCACTGACCGCGAACTCGAACGACGAGCTCGGCCCGGAACCGGCATGCGCGCTACGGCGAGTATCGAGTATCAGCACCGCGCGATCCTGCCAGCGCTGTTCCTCCCTGCGTACCATCAGCTCGCCATACCTGGCCGTAGACCGCCAGTGGACCCGGCGAAGCTCGTCGCCGACCCGGTAGGCGCGCGGTATCACGTCGTCGTCTCCTGCCGCGGACGTCATCCTGGTACGTCCGTCGCCGTCGCTTGACCAGCTTCCGTTGACCGAGGCGCTGGTCAGCGGCACTACCTTGGGGGTGACGGTCAGTGTGTTCTTGCTGGCGAAATTAGCGGTCAGCTCGACTAGCCCGAAGACATCGGCGATTCTGATCCGCATCGGCCCGATCGAGAACTTTCCGCGCACATCGGACCTGAGCTGGTAGCTGACCTCGCGCGATCCGGCGCGCTCGATGCCGTTCACCACGTACCTGGGGCGGGCGCCGAGCGAGTAGGGTATCGCTTCCTCGGCGAGCAGCAGGCCGGTGGAGATCCTGCTGACATTCTCGAGCCTGACCGTCACCTTGGCGGGCTGGCCTGGCGCCACTCTGGGCGGGATGATGACGCGCCTGCAGCGCAACTGGTAACGCGCCCGGCGTGCCGCGAGCGCGGAAAACAATGGCAGGCAAACTAGCAAAGCGCCCACGCTGATCATCGCATCGCTGCCGAGAACCAGGGCAGCAAGCACCCCGACGACTCCGGCCGTTAGGAAAGATGCACCTCGGACGGTGAACCAGGCGAGAACCGACCGCATCGTCGCCTCCTTCTGCTTGCCCTGTCAAAGTATCCGCCAGTTACTTCCCGCTGCCCAGCTACCGCCTGGCGGCCTATCTTCCTGGCAGTGGCAGCCGTTCGACGATCCGGGCAAGCGCCTGCTCTGGCAGGTCACGGCCGACCACGGCTTCAGCCGTCGGCAGCAACCTGTGCGCGAGCACCGGCCCGGCCAGCGCCTGGATGTCGTCAGGGATTACGAAGTTCCTGTCCTCCAGAGCCGCATAGGCGCGGCTCGCGCGCAGCAGGTGCAGCGCCGCTCGCGGCGAGGCGCCAAGCCGGAGCGAGGCGGCCGTTCTTGTCGCGTTGACCAAGTCAATGATGTATTGCCTGACCTGATCGGCGACGTGCACCTCACGCACCGCCGCGATCAGCGCCCTTACATCACTAGCATGCGCCGCGGGCTTCAGTTCGTCGAGCGGGGAATGCGACCCGTGCGCGGCAAGCATTGCCAGTTCCGCCTTGGCACTCGGGTAACCGAGCGAGATCCGCGCGGTAAACCTGTCGCGCTGCGCTTCCGGCAGCGGGTAGGTGCCTTCCATCTCGACCGGATTCTGGGTGGCAAGCACCATGAAGGGTGACTCAAGCTGGTAGGTGACGCCGTCAACGGTGACCTGACGTTCTTCCATCGACTCGAGCATGGCCGACTGGGTCTTCGGCGAAGCCCGGTTGATCTCGTCGCCGAGTACCAGGTTCGCGAAGATCGGGCCCGGCTTGAATTCGAACTCGCGCAGTTCCTGGTTGAATGCGCTCACTCCGGTGATGTCGCTCGGCAGCAGGTCGGGCGTGAACTGGACGCGGCGCACGGAGCAGTCGATCGACCGCGCTAGCGCCTTGGCCATCAGCGTCTTGCCTACGCCGGGGACATCCTCGATCAGCACATGACCTTCGGCAAGCAGCACCGTCATGGCCAGCCTTACCGTCTCAGGCTTACCCTCGATGACCGAATTGATGGCGTCGCTAATCCGGTGGGCGATCGGAATCAACTGGTCAAGCGTGCGTTCAGTGTGCCCAGTTTGAGCTGACACGCATCCTCCTTAGACCTAACGCCTCGCGCCAGGCGGTTCATAGCTCGTAGTGGTCGCGCCGTGACGGTGACGCCCTGGCGCGAGCGATGACCATTTCCGTGCGCCTTGACAGTACGTGGCGACATGCATCGAGGTAACAACGGATTGGAAATCACTGCATAACAAGCTTCCCTGTTCCCAGCCGAACTAGTCGATACCTGGCACTCGTGCCGCAGCCGGGTGGTTAACGCCCACCCGGCGCTGGCGCGGTGGCGGTCAAGCGCCCCCGCCCCTCCCCACCCTCGTCCCTATGCGCTGACCTCACGTTTTGTGGTGCGGCTGAGTCAAATCCCAGTGCTCAGATGATTGACGGTGGTGGATTGTGGAGTACAGTGGTGCGCGGTGGGGAGCGAGAGCACCTTGCCGTGGGCCTAAGTGGGGGAGTGCGCAAGCAGCGCGGTGGAGGTGAGGCCGGTGTTTCTCGGCACTCATACTCCACGGCTTGACGACAAGGGCCGCCTCTTCCTTCCGGCGAAGTACCGTGACGAACTTGCGGAGGGGCTGGTGCTGACTAAGGGTCAGGAGCGCTGCCTCTACGTGTTTCCTCAGGAGGAGTTCGGCCGGATCACCGAGGCGCTGCGGTCGGCGCCGGTGACAGCGAAAGCGGTGCGCGACTACAGCAGGGTCTTCTTCGCGAGCGCCTCTGACGAGATGCCGGACAAGCAGGGCAGGATCACGATCCCTACGGCCCTGCGCGAGTACGCGGGCCTGCAGCGTGACTGCGTCGTCATCGGCGCGAACACCAGGCTGGAGATATGGGACGCGGCCGCCTGGGATACCTACCTGCGGGAGCAGGAGGACGCCTTCTCCGACGCTTCGCAGGAGGTGCTGCCAGGAGTCCTGTAATAACCGGCGCGCATCCAATGCGCCAAGTGCCCGGCGAGGTCTCCACCCGCGCCGGACGGCAGGCCGGCTGACGTCACTTCCCCGGCGCCAGGCGAGCAGCCGCCGTCCAGAGATCGCGCGGATGGCGACCTGGCCGGGCACCTCTAGCACACCTGCGACCTCGGCCGGCCGGCTACGAACGAGAGGGGGCTCCATGAGTACGGCGACTTCAGGAACTGCGGCATCAGGGCACGTTCCTGTCATGCTCGACCAGGTTCGCGAGCTACTCGCCCCTTCACTCGATACGGCGGGCGCCGTCCTCGTCGACGCCACCCTCGGCCGGGCCGGCCATGCCATGGCGTTGCTTGCCGATCATCGCGAGCTCACCGTTATCGGCATCGATGCCGATCAGGCCGCCATTGACGCCTCGCGGCAGTTGCTGCACAACGACCTTGACCGTGTCATTCTCGTGCACGCGGTCTACGATCAGATTCCCTCGGTGCTCGCCGATCTCGGGATTCGCGGCGTGCAGGGCTTTCTCTTCGATCTCGGAGTGTCATCCCCGCAGCTTGACGAGCCTGGTCGTGGCTTTTCTTATGCGCAGGACGCTCCGCTCGACATGCGGATGGACCGCGAAGGCCCGCTCACGGCGGCAGACGTGGTCAACACTTACCCGGCCGCCAGGCTGGCCCGCATTCTCACCGAATACGGTGAGGAGCGTTTCGCCCGCCGTATCGCCGAAGCGCTGGTTGCCGAGCGCCGCCGAGCGCCGGTCACCTCCACCGCGCGGCTCGCCGACATCGTGCGCGAGTCCATCCCCGCGCCGGCCAGGCGTACCGGCGGAAACCCCGCCAAACGCACCTTCCAGGCTCTGCGCATCGAGGTGAACGATGAGCTTGGCAGCTTGCGCCGAGCCATTCCTGCCGCGCTTGATGCCGTTGCCGTCGGCGGCCGGATTGTCGTGCTCGCCTATCACTCGCTTGAAGACCGGATCGTGAAGCGGGAATTCGCCTCGCGTGCGACCGACAGCACGCCACCAGGGCTTCCCGTGCCGCTTGCCAGTGCCAGGCCGCAGTTCAAGCTGCTGACCTCAGGCGCGAGACGACCAGCACAAGCCGAACTCGCGGCCAATCCGCGAGCGGCGTCAGCCAGGCTGCGAGCCGCCGAGCGAGTTCGGGCGGCGGCATGACAGACAGGATCGGGTGAGCCGCGATGAAGAGCGACATGAAGGATCGCACGGCGCAGGTGCCACCGCCGCAGGCCAGGAAGCCGGCGAAGCCTGGCCGTCGGCCGCGCCCTGGCTGGCCGGCGGAACTGCCGAAAACCCCGCTGCGGCCAGCCAGCCCGGCGCGACCGCCAGGTCCTGGCCGTTCTGGCCGCCCGGTCAGGACGGCAGACGGGTCCAGGCCACCGACCGCCGCCTTCATGCCGCAGACCCTGCCGGAGACCGGGCAGTTCCCTTCGGCTGCGACCCAGCAAACCGCCGCGTCGCCGGCCTGGGCGCCGCCAGCCGCCGTGCCGCATCCTGCCGCGAGGCATGCGGGCACCCCGCAGCCACCGGTCAGGCCGAGCACCCAGGCCAGGCGCACCTCGTTCGTCTTGCTGCTGGTCGGATTGCTCGGCGGCGGCCTGGTATGCCTGCTCGTGGTGAATACCACCCTGGCCGCGAATTCCATCGAGATCTATAACCTCCAGCAGCAGAATGCCGAGGGCGCCCAGCAGGTGCAGCAACTTGAGCAGCAGGTCGCGCAGGCGCAGACGGCCAGCGTGATTGCCAGGGAAGCATGGAAACTTGGCCTGCGGCCGCAAGGCAAGCTGATCTTCATAAACCTGCGCTCGAAGAAGATAGTTGCCCAGCCGGGCACCACGCGTACTGAGCTGGCTGGCCGGCGCGTGCCAGTGGCCACGGCCAGTCCATCGCACCAGGGCCGCGGACGCGGCAAGATCGGCAAGCAAGGCAGCCAGGGCAAGCAAGGCACCGCGGGGAAGGCTGCCGCGCGCGGAGCCGGCCGGTGACAGGAAGCCAGGGCGACGGTCAGTGGCCGCGCCGCGACGCTCAATCTAGCCGCAGGCCGCCAGGCACCGGGCCGAGACCTGGAGCGCCAAGGCCAGGCGCGGCCAGGCCAGGCCAGTCCAGATCTGGCGGCGCCGCGCCAGGTCGCGCCGCATCGGCTGGCACGGCGAGCCGGCCACGTCCCGGCGCGGGCACCAGGCGGTCGCAGGGAACTCGCCCTCAGGCACCCGCGGGCGCGAACGATCCCGGCCAGCAGCCGATGGCCCGGTCAGCTAAGCCCCGGTCGGCTAACCCGAGGTCGGCGAAGGACGGGCCGGCGAAGGACGGCCCGCAGACAGCGCGCGGGCTGAAAGGGAGTCCGCAGCCGCCACGGCGGGCGAGTTCGCGCGGGCTCAGCATCCTGCGTCGCTCCAACACGAACAGGCGCCTTAACGCGACCATGCTGGCCGTTGGCCTCGTCGTCGCGGCGATCGGATTCCGCCTGATCGAGTTCCAGGGGGTGGATGGCAGGAATTTCCGCATGCTGAGCGAGGAGCAGAACGTCGAGACGCTGCCGATCGCCAGCCTGAGGGGCGAGATCACCAGCAGCGACGGCATCGTGCTTGCCATGACCGTGCAGACCGATCAGGTGCAAGCCGACCCGCCGCTGATCATGGACTACACCAGTCTGCAGGCGATGGCGCAGGAACTGGCCGGCCCGCTCCAGATGAACCGGTCGGTGATACTCCACCTGCTCAGGCACCCGACCTCACCAGAGAACGTCGTGCTGAAGCAGTCGGTCAACCTGAACGTGGCCGGTGCCATCAGCAAGCTGAACAACCCCGGCCTGGCGCTCACTCCGGTCTACACCAGGGTCTATCCGGGCGGAGATCTCGCCGCAGGACTGCTCGGTTTCGTGAACACCGATCAGAACGACGACGTGATGACGGGCGAGGCTGGCCTGGAAGAGGAGTACAACCGCCTGCTCTCAGGTAAGAACGGCAAGCAGGAAGAGGAGTTCGGCCCGGACGGCATCGTGCCCAATACGCAGACCGTGATCAAGAACGTCGTGCCTGCCGGTAACTTGCGCCTCACCATCCAGTCCGACATCGAGTGGGAAGCGCAGCGGGAGTGCGCGATCCAGGTGCGAGCGACCGAGGCCAAGAATTGCTCGGTCATCGTCATCCAGCCGCGCACCGGCCGGATCCTGGCGCTGGCCCAGTATCCCGATTTCAATCCGAATCTTCCCATCACGAATCTGGCCGAGACCGCTGACCTGCCGGTTTCCGAGGTCTTTGCGCCGGGAAGCACCGCCAAGGTAATGACCGCCGCGGCCGCGTTCTTGTACGCGAAGGAGACGCCGCTCACCAGTTACCTGGTGCCCTGGCGCATTGACTGGCACGGCGCCTGGTATCACGACGCCGAGTATCACCCCACTCTGCGCTACACGATCGCCGGCATCATCGCCCATTCGCTGAATGACGGCATGATCCAGGTGGCGCAGAACATCACGCCTGAAGAGCAGTACAGAGAGATTCGCAAGTTCGGCATCGGCTCCTACACGGGCCTCAACCTGCCAGGTGAAAGCGCGGGCCTGCTTCCCCCCGTGCAGCAGTGGACGGGTCCTTACCGCAATGAGCGGTACCAGATCTCCTTCGGCCAGAGCGTTGGCGTCACCGCCATTCAGATGGCGGAGGTCTACGCGACGATCGCGAACGGCGGCGTCGCGGTGGCACCGCAGATCGTCGCCGGGCACACCACGGCTTCAGGCAAGTACGTCCCGGCGAAGCCGCCCGCGACCAGGCGGGTGATCCCGGCCAGCACCGCGGGGCAGCTGATCGAGTCCCTTGACCAGGTTTCGCCGGTCTACAACAGGGCGGGAGAGCCATGGGGTCTCGTCAACGGGTACACGGTCGCCTCTAAGACCGGCACGTCTCAAGAGCCGGGCAACATCTATGGCGCCAGCTTCATCGGCATAGCCCCGGCTTCGAGCACGAACAACCTTGTCGTCGCCGTGAATGTGCAGGATCCGCGTAAGGGCAGTTATTTCGGTATCTCGGTAGCCGGCCCGATATTCAACGCGGTGATGAAGTTCGCGCTGGCCACGATGAAGATCCCGCCAGATGGCGGTCATGTACCTTACGTACCGCTCACCCAGGGTCAGGCGAGGTAGTCTCAGCCCGTGCCAGCGGCTCTTCGCCCCCAACACGTCCCGGTGCGCTCGCTAACCGGGCTAGCCTCGCTGCTCGGGCTCAGGCGCCCCGACGGCAGCGGGGAAGACAGTTCTTTTATCCGCCAGGAACTCCGCGGGGTGACTGGGATCACCCATGACTCCACGGCCGTGCTTTCCGGCGACCTTTACGCCGCGCTGCCCGGCAGCAAGCATCATGGAGCGCAGTTCTGCGAGCAGGCCGCCGCCGCTGGCGCGGTCGCCGTGCTCACCGATCCGGCGGGCCGCGACCGGGCGGTTCACAGCGGGCTTCCGGTCTTCGTGGTGGCCGATCCGCGCGCCAGGCTCGGTGAGGTATCGTCCTGGGTCTACGGGAACCCGTCGGGACGGCTGCTGCTGGTCGGGGTTACGGGGACGAGCGGCAAGACCACGAGCACGTACCTGATCGAATCAGGCCTTCGCCAGGCCGGGCACCTGACCGGGCTGATCGGCGGAGTGGAGACCAGGGTCGCAGGGGTCGCCGAACCGAGCAAGCTGACGACGCCTGAGGCCACCGAACTGCAGGCGCTGCTCGCGGTGATGGCCGAACGGCGGGTGACGGCGGCCGCGATGGAGGTGTCCAGCCACGCGCTCGCGCTCGGCCGGGTCGCGGGCACCTCCTACGAAGTCGCCGTGTTCACCAACCTGTCGCAGGACCACCTGGATTTTCACGAAGACATGGACCGCTACTTCGCGGCCAAGTCCGAGTTGTTCACCCCGCGCTACGCCCGCTCTGGCGTGGTGAACATCGACGACGACTACGGCAGGAAACTGATGGGCAGGTCACAGATTCCCGTGACGACGTTCTCCGCGCTCGGCCGCAGCGACGCCGACTGGCGTGCCCTGGACGTGCGCTGCGGCGCGGACGGGTCGGCATTTCAGGTCGTCGGTCCCGGCGGGGTGCAGGCCGATGCGTCGACCGTGCTTGCCGGCCCATTCAACGTGATGAACGCGCTCGGTGCGATCGTCGCCCTGGTCGAGACTGGCATCGGGCTGAACGCGGCCGTGACAGGCGTGGCCGCCTGCCCGGGTGTGCCTGGCAGGCTGGAGCGGGTGGAGTCGGCGCAGGACCTCACCGTGCTCGTCGACTATTCACACAAGCCGGGAGCGGTCGAGGCGGTGCTCGCCGCGCTACGACCGGTGACGTCTGGCAACCTGCGCATCGTGCTCGGCTGCGGCGGCGACAGGGACAAGGCCAAGCGGCCGCTGATGGGCGAGGCCGCCGCGCGACTGGCCGACGTGGCAATACTCACCAGCGACAATCCGCGCTCGGAGGATCCGCTTGAGATTCTTGGCGAAATGCTGGCCGGCGCACTCGCCGTGCCGCAGGCTCACCGGGCGCACGTCATCGTCGAGCCCGACCGGGCGGCGGCCATCAAGCTGGCCATCACGGGAGCGGCGAAGGGCGATGTGGTGCTGATCGCGGGCAAGGGGCACGAGCGCGGGCAGTACCTCGCCGACCAGGTGATCCCGTTCGATGACCGTGAGGTAGCGGCTGAGGTTCTCGGCACGGCCTGCGGAGACGGAGGGAAGGCGTGATTCCCTTTTCTGTCCGGCAGATAGCGCGGATTACCGGCGGCCGCCCTGACAGCGTGGCCGACCTGGCCAGGATCGTGACCGGACCGGTCGTCATCGACTCGCGCCAGGCCGCGCCAGGCGCCCTGTTCGCGGCCCTGCCAGGCGAGCACGCCGACGGGCACGACTTCGCCGCACAGGCCGCCGCGGCCGGCGCGGTGGTCGTGCTCGGTACCCGGCCGACTGGCGTACCTTCGGTGATCGTGCCCGATGTGCCTGGCGCCCTGGCCAGGCTGGCCAGGGCGCTCGCGGACAGCCTTCCCGACCTGACGATCGTCGGCATCACCGGCTCCGCGGGCAAGACCACGACCAAGGACCTCGCCGCCCAGCTCATCTCGACGCTCGGCCCGGCGGTCTGGCCCGCCAACTCGTTCAATAACGAGATCGGGCACCCGCTTACCGTGCTGCGCACGGACGCGGATACCAGGTACCTCATCGCCGAGCTTGCCGCCAGGGGGCCCGGTCACATTGCCGCCCTGTGCGACGTCGCGCCGCCTGCGCTCGGCGTGGTGCTCTGCGTGGGCAACGCGCACGCAGAGACGTTCGGCAGCCGGGAACAGACCGCGGCAGCCAAGTCAGAGCTGCCTGCGGCGCTGCCAGCGGACGGAGTGGCACTGCTGAACGCCGACGATCCGCTGGTCACCGCGATGACGTCACGCACGCTGGCGCGCGTGGTCACTTTCGGCCAGTCGCCAGGTGCCGACATCCGCGCCGCCGACATCGAACTCGACAGGCTCAGCCGGCCGGGCTTCACGTTGACGACCGCCGCTGGCTCGGCCAGAGTGCAACTGCGACTGCCAGGCGCTCACAACGTCAGCAACGCCCTGGCGGCAGCCGGGCTGGCCGCCGAGCTTGGCCTGAGCATCGAAGCCATCGCGGAAGGCCTGTCAGCTGCGGTCGCGCTGAGCAAGTGGCGGATGGAAATCACCGAGCGAGCCGATGGCGTCATTGTCGTGAATGACGCCTACAACTCGAGCCCTGAGGCGGTGACTGCCGCACTTGACTCGCTCGGGGTCATAGCGGCCGGCCGGCGAGCCTATGCTGTGCTTGGCCTGATGGCCGAGCTCGGCGATCGGTCAGCAGAATTTCATTTTCAGGCTGGAGTGGTCGCCGCGCGGACCGGGCTGGCCGGGATCATCGCGGTCGGAGAAGAGGCGGCGCCGATCCTGGACGGCGCCAAATCCGAGCCAGGATTCGCCGGCGAACTGCTCGCCGTTCCCGGCGAGCAGGCGGCCGTGGCCGCGCTTGCCGAACGGCTAAGACCAGGTGACGTGGTGCTTGTCAAGGCATCAAGGGCCGCCGGGCTGCAGACTGTGGCCCTGGCGCTTACGGCGCAGGAGACCTCCCCGTGAAGACGATCATCGTGGCAGGCGCGGTATCGCTGATCCTGTCGCTTTTCGGGACGCCGCTGGCGATCAATATCTTCCGCCGTCACGGTTATGGCCAGCTGATCAGGGAGGAAGGCCCGGCTGCCCACCTGACCAAGCGCGGCACACCGACCATGGGCGGCACCGTATTCGTGATCGCCGCCGTGATCGGGTACGTCGTCGCTGACCTCGCCACCAGGCAGCCGATGACCGCCTCAGGACTTCTAGTGCTTGGCCTCATGGCCGGGCTCGGCCTGGTCGGCTTCGTCGACGACTTCATCAAGATTTACCGGCAGACCAGCCTCGGCCTGCGCAGCGGAGCCAAGCTGGCCGGGCAGTCCGTGATCGGCGCCATCTTCGCGGTCGAGGTGCTGCACTTTCCCGACCCCTACGGGCTGACACCCGCCGATCCGCAGTTGTCCTTCGTCCGCGATTTCGGCCCCGTGCTCGGCGTGCTGCCCTTCGTGGTCTGGATCGTGTTCATGATCGGGGCCGCTTCTAACGCGGTCAACCTCACCGACGGCCTGGACGGGCTGGCTACCGGCGCCGCGATCTTGTCGCTCGCCGCGTACGTGATCATCGCGAACTGGCAGATACGCAACGACTGCACGGTGGAACTGGCCAGGAACTGTTACCTGGTGAGGGACCCGCAGGACATCGGCGTGGTAGCTGCGGCGCTGCTCGGCGCGTGCCTGGGGTTCCTCTGGTACAACGCACCGCCCGCCAAGATCTTCATGGGTGACACCGGCTCGCTTGCGCTAGGCGGCGCCCTGGCCGGGCTCGCCGTCTGCACCCAGACCCAGTTGCTCCTGCTGCTGCTCGGCGGCCTTTTCGTGATCATCACGATGTCGGTGATGATCCAGGTCGGTTCCTTCAAGCTGACCGGCAAACGGGTGTTCAGGATGGCGCCGCTCCAGCATCACTTCGAGCTGATGGGCTGGGCTGAAACGACGATCGTGGTCAGGTTCTGGCTGATAGCCGGGATCTTCGTCGCGCTCGGGCTGTGCGTGTTCTACATCGAGTGGCTGCAGTGGCTGCCGACCTGACAGAAAGCTTCCGTGGCCAGTTGCGGGGACTCGCCGTCTGCGTGGCTGGCCTTGGCGTCTCAGGGCCGCCTGCCGCGCGGGAGCTGACCAGGCTCGGCGCCCGCGTCACCGCGGTCGACTCGCGCTCAGACGAGGCCAGCAGGAAGATCGCCGCCGAGCTGGCGAGCGCGGGCATTTCCGTGCACCTTGGCGAAGCGGCCGCGGCGAGTCTGCCAGCAGGCACCGGGCTGGTCGTGACGTCGCCAGGCTGGCCGCCGAACGCTCCGCTGCTCCAGGCGGCGGCCGGAGCGGGGATCGACGTGATCGGCGACGTCGAACTGGCCTGGCGGCTGCGGCCAGTGCTGGCCGACGGCAGCAGGCAGCTGTGGCTCGCGGTGACCGGCACCAACGGCAAGACGACCACGGTGCGGATGCTTGACCTGATGCTGAAGGCGGCGGGCTACCGCAGCATCGCGGCGGGCAACGTCGGCACTTCGCTGGTGGACGTGGTAGCCGATCGGGAGCCATACGAGGTCGTGGCTGTCGAGTTGTCCAGCTTCCAGCTCCACTGGAGCTCGACGATCAGGGCGCGGGCGGCGGCGCTGCTCAACGTGGCCTCGCACCATCTGGACTGGCACGGAAGCTTCGCGGCCTACGCACAGGATAAGGCGAAGATCTTCGTGCCAGGCGCGACGGTGATCGGCAATGCCGACGACCAGGTGTCGGCGGCTCTCGCGGCCCAAGCGGACCGGCCAGGGCGAAGGGTCATGTTCAGGCTCGGCGAGCCAGGCCAGGGCGAGATCGGCGTGGCCGGCGGTTTCCTGGTCGACCGTGCCTTCGGCTCTGGTGAGCGGCTGGCGGCGACCGCTGACCTCTCCTGGTCGGGCCAGCCGGCAGCGCCGCACAATATCGCGGACGCGCTCGCCGCTGCGGCGCTTGCCAGGTCCTGCGGCGCCCGTGCGGGCGCGGTAAGCGCCGGACTGGCCAGGTTCAGGCCAGAACCGCACCGGATCGCGCTGATCGGCCACGTGGCCGGCGTGGACTACGTGGACGATTCCAAGGCCACCAATCCGCATGCCGCCGCCGCTTCGCTCGCTGCCTACCCGCAGGTGGTGTGGGTGGCCGGCGGGTTGCTTCGCGGCGCCGAGTGCGACCTCGACCGGCTCGTCACCGACGCGGCGGCCAGGTTGCGCGGTGTGGTACTGCTTGGTGCCGATCGGGCAAAGATCGCGGCGGCGCTTGGCCGACACGCCCCTGATGTCCCAGTCATAGAGGTAAGCGGCACCGACACTGGAACAATGGAACTTGTGGTCAAGGCCGCGGCCGGGCTGGCCTCCCCTGGCGATACCGTGCTGCTCGCCCCGGCCGCGCAATCTTTTGACATGTTCCGCGACTACCCGGCAAGAGGCGAAGCCTTCGCCGAGGCGGTCAGGCGCCTGGGAGCGCTAGGTTGAGCGCGCCGTCCGCTAGCGTGCCCGCCGTGCCCGCCGCGCCAAGGGAGCGGAAGTTCTCCCTGCTCGGCATACTCGACCGGCCGCGGACTTCCTATCACCTGATCATCGGCAGCACCTGCCTGCTGATCGCGATCGGCCTGATGATGGTGCTCTCCACGTCATCAGCCAACCAGCTCTATGCCGGCCAGTCGCCTTACAGCGTGTTCGTCAAGCAGTTGCTCGGAGTGCTGGCCGGCCTTCCCGTGATCTGGCTGCTCTCCCGCACGCCGCCAAGGGTGCTTCGCACCCTTGCCAAGCCGCTCATGATCGTCGCGGTCGGCAGCCTGCTCGTCGTGCCATTCATCGGCCAGGACGTCAACGGCGCCAGGCGATGGGTCGACGTACTCGGCTTTCAGCTTCAGCCCTCTGAGTTCGCCAAGCTCGCCTTGCTGATCTGGGGCGCTGACCTGCTTGCCCGCAGGCAGGAACTGAGGAGACTCAACGACTGGCGCGGCCTGCTGCTGCCGCTGCTGCCAGGAGCGGCCTTGCTTTGCCTGCTCGTGATCGCCGAAGACGACCTCGGCACTACCTTTATCTTGCTGCTGATCCTGCTCGGGCTGCTCTGGGTGGTCGGCACCCCTGGCAGGATTTTCTTGTGCATGCTCGCGCTTATCGGTTTTGCGTTGCTGGCGCTGATCGTGGCCCAGCCCTACCGCATGACCAGGTTGTTCGATTTCTTCAACCTGACAGGCGGGGCGACCGGGCCTGACCAGCAGGCGATCCAGGGGCAGACGGCGCTCGGCTCTGGCCAGTTCTTCGGCGTCGGCCTCGGGCACAGCAGGGAGCAGTGGGGCTGGGTACCTAACGCGAGCACGGACTTCATCTTCGCGATACTCGGCGAGGAACTCGGCTTGGTCGGAACATTCTGCGTGGTCTTCCTCTACGGCGGCTTCGCCTACGCTGGGCTGCGCGTGGCCCGCCGTACGACCGATCCGTTCCTGCGCCTCGCCGCGGCCGGGATTACGATCTGGATTGCCGGGCAGGCGCTGGTGAACATCTGCACGGTGACGGACCTGCTGCCGATTACCGGTGTGCCTTTGCCGCTGATTTCGCAAGGTTTGTCGTCGTTGCTCGTTACCATGACCGCCATCGGAGTGCTACTTGGCTGTGCCAGGCGCGAGGCTGGCGCGGCGGCCATCGCCGGCCCGCCCGTGCCTGGCCAGCCTGTACCCGGCAGGTCCGTGCCGCGGCAGGCCGGGCACGGGCGGGCCGGGCCAAGACGGGCGGTCAAGGCTGAACAGAACGAGGTGTGATGTGCGCAGCGTGGTCATCGCCGGCGGCGGCTCAGGCGGGCACATCGAGCCGGCCCTGGCACTCGCTGACGAACTGCGGCGGGCCGACCCGCACGTCGGAATAGTCTGCCTGGGTACTCAGCGCGGGCTGGAGACCCGGGTCGTCCCGGCTCGCGGCTATCAGCTTGAGCTCATACCGCCGGTGCCACTGCCGCGCAAGCCGAGCAAGGACCTGCTGTCCGTGCCGAGCCGGATGGCTGCCGCGGTACGGGCGGCCGGCGCCGTGATCGACCGGGCGGGCGCCGGCGTGGTCGTCGGCTTCGGCGGCTACGTATCGACTCCGGCTTACCTGGCCGCCAGGCGGCACCGGGTCCAGGTCGTGGTGCACGAGGCCAACCCCAGGCCAGGCCTGGCCAACCAGATCGGCTCCCGGCTGACCAGGCACGTCTTCGTAGGCCAGGCGGGCACCAGGTTGCCGCATGCCACGCTGATCGGCATTCCGATCAGGAATGAGATCGCGAGCCTTGACCGGCTGGCAATGAGTGACAAGGCACGGGCGCACTTCGGGCTCAGGCCCGACCTGCCGGTGCTGCTGGTCACCGGCGGTTCGCAGGGAGCTGCCTCGCTCAACAGGGCCGTGCTTGCCTCGGCGCCTTCGCTGCTTTCTGCTGGCGTGCAGGTGCTGCACATTGTCGGGCCGAAGTCGGGTACCGGGCTAAGCGTGCCAACGGGCGAGGTGCCTTACGTAGCGATCGAGTACCTGGACCGGATGGATCTCGCGTATGCCGCTGCCGACTTTGCCTTGTGCCGGGCCGGCGCGATGACCTGCGCTGAGCTGACCGCCGTTGGCTTGCCAGCGGCCTATGTTCCGCTGCCGCACGGCAATGGCGAGCAGCGGCTCAACGCGATTCCGGTAGAGCGGGCAGGCGGTGGGCTGATCGTCGACGACGCGGTCATCAGCCCGGAGTGGGTGCGCAACGTGCTGATGCGCGTCTTGCTCGACCATGACCTGGTGGCGTCGATGTCCAGGGCGGCCGCTTCGCTCGGGCATCCCAATGCTGCCCAGGCCCTGTCGGCGCGGGTGCTCGCGCTGGCCGACCAGGCGGCCGGCCGGCCAGCCGGTTCCGGCACGCCGCTGTCAGCACAAGCGGCAGGCATGGCAGGCACCTCGGCCGCTCGCGGCGCGAACCGCCATCGCGGCTCGCACCGGGGCCGTTAACCAGGGGGGAAGCTGATGGGACTTGTAACGCCGGTTGACCCGGTTCCGCTTGGCGATCTCGGGCGGGTGCACTTCCTGGCCATCGGCGGTGCCGGCATGTCGGGCATCGCGAAGATCATGCTGGCGCGCGGTGTGGCGGTTTCCGGCTGCGACTTCGCCGGATCCGCCAATCTCGGCGAACTAGCCGAGCTTGGCGCCGAGGTGACGGCGGGTCATAGTCCCGACCATGTGACCAGCGCGGACACGCTCGTCGTGTCCTCGGCCATCAGACCGGACAATCCCGAGCTTGTCGCGGCAGAAGAGCGCGGCATCAGGGTCCTGCACCGGGCGGCCGCGCTGGCGTCGCTGATGCTCGGGCGGCAGGCGATCGCGGTGACAGGAACGCACGGCAAGACCACGACGACATCCATGATCACGACCGTGCTGCGGTATTGCGGCGCCGACCCTAGCTACGTCATCGGGGGAGTGCTGGCAGAAACGGGGACGGGAGCGCAGGAAGGCGCGGGCAAGGCGTTCGTCGCCGAAGCCGACGAGAGCGACGGCTCGTTCCTGATGCTGGCGCCAGACGCCGCCGTGATCACCTGCGTCGAGGCCGATCACCTGGATAACTACGCCGACCTGGCGGAGATCGAGGAAGCCTTCGCCAGGTTCGCCCGACGGATCAGCCCGGAAGGCCTGCTGGTCACCGACGCCGACGATCCGGGTGCCCGCAGGCTGGCGGCCAGTGCCACCGGCCTGCCGCTTCGGGTTGTTAGCTACGGACAGTCGCCCGCCGCCGACTACCGGCTGAGTGGCGTCACGCCTGCCGGGATGAGCACGAGCCTTGAGATAGCCGACCGCCGGGGAACTGCGCGGTTCACGATAGCCGTGCCTGGCAGGCACAACGCTAAGAACGCGGCCGGTGCGTTCGCCCTGGCCACCGAGCTTGGCTATGACAGGAATGAGGTGGCGGCCGGCCTGGCCAGTTACCGCGGCGCCATGCGCAGGATGGAGCGCAAGGGTGAGGCAGGCGGCGTCCTGGTGCTCGACAGCTACGCGCACCACCCGACCGAGCTGGCCGCCGATCTGGCCGCGGCTCGCGACATCGCAGGTACGGGCCGGGTTATCGCGATCTTCCAGCCGCACTTGTTCAGCCGCACCAAGATCTTCGCCGGCGAGTTCGCCCGGTCGCTCGGGGCAGCCGACGAGGCGTTCGTGCTTGATGTCTACGCGGCTCGCGAGGATCCTGAGCCCGGCGTGACCGGCGCCCTGATCGCCGACGCCGTGCCGGGCGGCCGGGCCGTGTTCGTGCGCGACGACAGCGCTCTCGCGGCCGCTGTGGCGGCGACGGCCAGGCCAGGCGACCTGGTGCTGACCATGGGCGCTGGCGATATCACCAAGCAGGGTCCGCTGATCGTGGCGATGCTGCGCGACCGGGCTGGGGAGCGATAGCGGTGCTCGCTTCCGACTCGTCATCGACCCTGACCAGCGATACCCCGGCTGGGGTGCGCAGACCGCAAGAACCGGCGGCTGAGCCTGGCAGGCGGCGCCGGCGGCGCGACCCGTGGCGGACCGCGTTCTTCGTCGGCGTCGTTGTGGCGCTGGCGATCGGTGTCGGCTGGGCGCTGCTCGGGTCGAGTTTTTTCGTCGTACGCTCGATCAAGGTCATCGGCACCGCGCGGGTGCCGTCGTCCGAGATCATCGCGGCGGCCGGGCTCAAGCTCGGAACACCGCTCGTGCGAATCGACACCGGCGCCATTGCGCGCCGGGTTGAGCGGGTCACCCAGGTGCAGTCGGCGAAGGTACGCAGGTCCTGGCCCGACGAGGTCATCATCATCACCGTCGGGCGCACCGCAGTGTTCGCCGTGCGCTCAGGCCGCGGGTACGACGTGATCGACAGGTACGGGGTGATTCTCGGTCACGCGGCGCGGGTTCGCGCCGGTGTTTTCTTGCTGAAAAATGCTGTTAATCCGGTGAGCACCCTGCGAGGCGATGCTGGTGTCTATGCGGCTGGCACCATCGTGGCTGGACTGCCGCAGTGGCTGAGGCACCGCCTGGTGGCCGTACGGGCAAGTACCTCCGCACGGGTTGTCCTGATGCTGCGGCATGGCATCACCGTGATGTGGGGAGGTACGGGCCGGATCGGGCAGAAGGCAGCGGAGCTTGCCGTGCTCCTGCGCACCAGGGCAACATACTTCGACGTGAGCGACCCGCAGCTGGCCATGACCGGCTGGCCGGGCTGACCGGCGGCCGGCTGGCCCGGCAATGAATGCTGCGCGTAGTTTGCGAATTACTTGCGGCAACAGGTTAGGAGGGTGACGGCGAGGTTAGTTGACCTCCTATGCCACGCAACTCTACTGTCCCTATCAATTGGCAGCTTGACATAACTCTAAATCTCAACCTGAGGGTGAGACCTGATAGGTGGAGAAACAACGCGTGCGGTCGCGGGGGGATGCGACGGGCCTAGCATGAACCGCGAGCACGCGACAGGAAACCGAACGGGAAGGTCCCTCCGTGGCAGCACCGCAGAATTATCTAGCGGTCATCAAGGTAGTCGGCATTGGCGGCGGCGGCGTCAATGCGGTCAACCGCATGATCGAAGAGGGCCTCAAGGGCGTCGAGTTCATCGCGATCAACACCGATGCTCAGGCATTGCTGATGAGTGACGCCGACGTCAAGCTGGATGTCGGCCGCGAGCTCACCAGGGGCCTTGGCGCGGGTGCCAATCCCGAGGTGGGCAGCAAGGCCGCGGAGGATCACCGCGAAGAGATCGAGGAAGTGCTCAAGGGCGCTGACATGGTGTTCGTCACCGCGGGCGAAGGCGGCGGGACCGGCACGGGCGGTGCACCGGTGGTCGCCCAGGTTGCCCGTTCGCTCGGCGCGCTGACCATCGGCGTGGTCACCAGGCCGTTCGGATTCGAGGGCAAGCGCCGCGCATCCCAGGCCGATGCGGGCATCGAAAGGCTGCGCAGCGAGGTCGACACGCTCATCGTTATACCGAACGACCGGCTGCTGTCGATCTCCGACCGGCACGTGAGCGTGCTCGACGCGTTCAAGGCGGCCGACCAGGTGCTGCTCTCCGGTGTGCAGGGCATCACCGACCTGATCACCACCCCTGGCCTGATCAACCTGGACTTCGCCGACGTCAAGTCCGTGATGTCGGGCGCAGGCTCGGCGCTGATGGGCATCGGATCGTCTCGCGGCGACGACCGTGCGGTCGCCGCGGCAGAAATGGCGATCTCCAGCCCGTTGCTCGAGGCCAGCATCGACGGCGCGCACGGAGTCCTGCTGTCCATCCAGGGCGGCTCTGATCTCGGGCTGTTCGAGATCAACGAGGCCGCGCAACTGGTGGCCAATTCCGCCGCGCCAGACGCCAACATCATCTTCGGCGCCGTCATCGACGACGCGCTCGGTGACGAGGTCAGGGTCACCGTCATCGCGGCCGGCTTCGACGAGGCTCAGGGCGGCCGGGCGCGGCAGGCGCGCGCGGCGAGTCCTTATCAGCCTTCGCAGGGGTCAGATGCCTTCGGCGTGCCCTGGCGCCCGGTGAGCCTGCCTTCGATCAAGGAACCGCCTGCTGCTGCTCCTGCAGCGGCGGCCAGCGTGCCTGCGGCTGATCCGCCAGCGCCGGCGCCGCTCGCCGCTGCGCCCGCGTCGGCGGCTGAGTACATGCCTGCCCAGGGGGCGGCGAACGGCAGCGCTGGCCTGACCGGTGCTGACCAGCCGAGCGAGCTAGGGCACGGCCAGTTGCCTGCCCAGGCCGGTCCGCCGAGCACGGAGTTCGATAATCAGCCCGCACGCCCGGAGCGTGAAGGCGGCGGGCAGTACCGCAGTGAAGGGCCGAGCACCAAGCGCAGGTCGGTCGTCTTCGAGGAAGACGACGAACTCGACGTTCCCGACTTCCTTAAATGACCTCGGTCAGGCCGGACCTGATCGTCTCGGCCGAGTTGTGCCCTGGCGTGCGGACCGCGGTCACCAGCCGGCACGGCGGCGTGAGTTCTGGCAGCTACAGTTACTTGAACCTTGGCTATTCCGTCGGCGACGACGACGCGTCGGTGCGCGGCAACCGCAGCGGCCTGACTGCGGCGATCGCGGCAGGGCCGGTGCGCATAGCCTGGATGCGCCAGGTGCATGGCGCCGCGGTGGCACGGGTAACAGGACCTGCGGCCGCTGAGCGAGAGGGCAGCCAGGAGGCCGACGCGATCTTCACCGACGTGCCCGGCCTCGGACTCGGCGTACTTTCTGCTGACTGCGCTCCTGTCTTGCTTGCCGACCCGGTAGCCAGGCTGGCGGGGGCGGCGCACGCCGGCCGGCCTGGCCTGGCTCTCGGCGTGGTGCCCGCGCTGGTCGCCGCGATGATGGCGGCGGGAGCCGATCCGGGCCGGATGCACGCGCTGATCGGGCCCTCGGTCTGCGGCCGTTGCTACGAAGTGCCCGCATGGCTGGCGGACGAGGTCTGCGCGGTCGCGCCTGGCGCGGCGTGCGTGACCCGCCTCGGCACACCTGGCATTGACATCAGGGCAGGACTGCACGGCCAGCTTGCGGTGGCCGGTGTCGGCACGATCGCCGACGACCTGCGCTGCACGATCGAGTCGGCCGAGCTTTACTCTTACCGCCGCGACGGCATCACCGGGCGGTTCGCCAGCCTGATCTGGCTGTCCTGATGACGGCTCAGATGGCCGGTGATCGGCGCAGTGAGCTGGCGGAAAACCTGGCCGGCGTGCGGGCGAGGATCGCTGCCGCCTGCGCGGTGGCCGGCCGGGCGGCCGACGAGGTGACCCTGATCGCGATCACCAAGATGTTTCCCGCCGCCGACGTGGCTCTGCTCGCCGGGCTCGGCGTAACTGACTTCGGGGAAAACCGCGACCAGGAAGCGAGTCCCAAGATCGCCGAGGCGAAGGTGCGCGGAGTGCTGGCCCGCTGGCATTTCGTCGGGCAGCTTCAGGTGAACAAGAGCGGCAGCGTCGTCAGCTACGCCGACGTGGTTCATTCCGTCGACCGGCGCAGGCTGGTCAGGGCGCTCGGGGCGCATGCCGTCTCCGCCGGGCGCCTGATCACCTGCCTGGTCCAGGTCAACCTGGACCAGGCGGCGGCGGTCGGCGCGCACGCGCAGGCAAAGGAAGGCGCGCGGGGCGGGACGCTGCCCGCCGAGGTTCCCGGCCTGGCCGATGCCATCGCAGGTACGCAGGGACTGGTGCTCGGCGGGGTGATGGCGGTGGCACCGCTCGGCAGGCCAGCCGGGCCGGCCTTCAGCCTGCTGCGCCAGGTGGCCGAGACGATGCGGGCCGATCATCCGTCCGCAACCATGATTTCCGCGGGCATGAGCGGCGACCTGGACGAGGCTATCTCAGAAGGCGCGACACACGTGCGTGTCGGTACGGCGTTGCTCGGCGGCCGGCAGTCCTTCGTCAGGTAATGTCCGAGGCGTAGCTACGGCGTGAGCTGGCTGCCCAGGTGTTGCGGTACTGCGCTGCATGGCTGGCGTATTCGCGGTGCACGGTGGGGCTGGCGTGACGGAGGACTGAGATGGCCGGCGCGATGCGCAAGATGGCGGTCTATCTGGGCTTGGTGGAAGACGATCATCGTTACGACGATCCATACCCAAGCGAGTACAGCGACGGCGATGACTATTCTGACTACGTCACCGAGTATGGCGATCACGGCGATCCGCACGACGTGGCGGTCAGCTACCAGGAGTCCGCGCTGTCAGACCGGATGCCTGACCGGGCAAGGACAGAACGCCGGGTAGCGGAGCCGGTTCAGGCGACCGATCTGGCCAGGATCACGACACTGCATCCGCGCACCTACAATGAAGCACGCACGATCGGAGAGCACTTCCGCGAGGGCACGCCCGTCATCATGAACCTGACCGAGATGGTCGATAGCGATGCCAAGCGCCTCGTAGACTTCTCAGCCGGGCTGATTTTCGGGCTCCGGGGCTCCATCGAGCGAGTGACGAACAAGGTGTTCCTGCTTTCTCCGGCGAACGTAGAGGTCACGGCGGAGGACAAGGCCAGGATCGCGGAACGAGACTTCTTCAACCAGAGTTAGGCCGATGCGAGCGTGCAGCCCGGTCCGTCAGGCCGGACCTGACACGGCCTGACGGAACGGCAGGCGATGCGATGTCGATCGTGTTCATAGTGATCTACTACCTGCTCGCGCTCTACCTCGTGGTGCTCATCGGCCGCCTGATCATCGACGTCCTGCAGAGCTACAGCAGGTCATGGACTCCGTCAGGACCGATAGTTCCCGTCGCTGAGGTGATCTTCACGGTAACTGATCCGCCACTGAGATTGCTAAGGCGCTACATTCGACCCGTCAGGCTAGGTAGTGTTGCCATAGACCTCAGCTACACGCTGTTGTTTTTGGTGATCATTGTGTTGCTGGTGGTTGTAGGCAGGGTTGTAGGCAACTTGTGACCGCTTGTGATCAGGTAGCCTGCCTAGGGGATCAAAGCGCCAAGGAGACACAGACATGCCACTGACGCCCGCGGATGTGCGGAACAAGCAGTTCAGCACGACCAGGCTGCGGCCCGGTTACGACGAGGAAGAGGTGGACGCGTTCCTGGACGAGGTCGAGGCTGAACTCGACCGGCTGATTCAAGAGAACGAGGAACTGCGCGCCAAGCTCGCGGAGGTTCTCCGTGGCGGGAAGATGACCAGCCCGCTGAATTCGCCGCACATGGACGGTCCCGATCACATGCAGGGCGAGTCGCTGCGGATTGAACCTGAGCGGCGGCCTGACCCGATGTCGATGGCACCGATGAAGTCCTCTGCCGAGGACAACATGGATACTGCCGCGCGGGTGCTCGCGCTGGCCCAGCAGACTGCGGACCAGGCCATCGCCGACGCCCGCCGCGAGGCTGACGAGACGCTCAGCCGGGCGAGGCGTGAGGCGGACGACTTGCTGACCAAGGCACGCCGGCAGTCTGAGCAGATCACGAGCGACGCCAGGGCCAGGGCCGAGAGCCTGGAGCGCGATGCTCAGGAGCGGCATCGCCAGGCAATGGGCTCGCTCGTGCAGTCCCGCGAGGAACTCGAGCGCCGGGTGGATGACCTTCGTGCCTTCGAGCGCGAGTACCGCAGCCGCCTGAAGGCCTACCTCGAAGGGCAGTTGCGTGACCTGGAAGCGGGTGCGGCCGATAGCGGAGTCTTCCCTGCCGTGACGGCGGCGACTGGCCCGCAGCCGGCCATCCCCGTTGGCATGGGCGCCAGGATGGATGCGCGGATGGACACCAGGATGGACACCAGGATGGACATGCGCAACGGCGGACCGTCCACTCCGGCAGGGTCGTTCGCGGCCATGTCTGATCCGATGGTCCACAACGGCGGCTACCACCCGTCCGACACCCAGCACGATCGCCGCTAGGCGGCACCATCTGCCCCTAACCAGGTGAGCGGAGTTCGCGCGTGATCCGATTCGGCATCGTCCTGTCGGTCGTGCTTATCGCAATAGGGCTGCTGGCGACAGGGTTTGCCGTTGGCAGCCTGTTGCTTGTCGCCATCTCGATCGGCGTTGCTGTACTCGCCGCTCTGATGCTCACGGCCGCGGTTGTTATCTGGCGCCACGAGATCTTCGGTGTGCCTGCGGGGGTGGCCGAGAGGCGGCTGGCGACTTCCGCTCAGCCCGCTCTTGCTGCCGTGCAGGCCGCAGCCGGAGTTGGTGCCAGTGTCGGCGCGGGTACCGCTGCCGGCGCGATGGCGCCTGGCGAGCAGATGAGCGCGGCCGGCCGGGTGCCGGCCGCGCATTCTGGTGACCGTAACAGCAGGCGAAGCTGGTCCGCCGCGGCGGTGACCTCGGGTCCGGGCTCGGGCGATGGCCAGCCGTCTGGGAGGGCCAGGTCAAGCGAGCCCGGTCTGCTCAGCAACCTGGACGCACCGAAGCTCAGCAAGCGTCGCGTGGCCGCGCAGCACGTCGGCGGTCACGCCGCTCCGGCAAAGGCCACTCCGGGAAAGGCGAGTCAGGCTAAGGCAGGCAACGGCAAGCCAGGGCAGGACGGGTCAGGACAGGGCAAGGTCGAGGCGCAAGTCCCTGACGCCATCGCGGGCGGCGACCACAGGGACGAAGCCGCGCGCGAGTCCGTCGTCAACGGCTCGGGCAGTGCAGTGCGTGCCGGTGCCGGCGCCGGTATGGCAGAGCCGGAGCGTGCCGGTGTTGCGGAAAAGGCTGCCGCACAGAACCTGGCCAGAGGAAAAAGCAGTGAAGGCACGGCTGCGAACAAGAAACCGAGCGCGACCACAGCCGGCCTCTCCGGTGGCGTCAGTGCCGGTGGCGTCAGTGCCGGTGGCGTCAGTGCCGGTGGCGTCAGTGCCCCTGCCGCGAAGGCAAATGCGCTCGCCGACCCGCTAGATGTCGGTCTGACCTCAGCAAGGCCGCAAACACCGGGCAGGCGCGACCAAGCAAAGCCAGCCCAGCCGGACCCGCAGGCCGCTCCCCGCTCCCGGTCGGCCGCGCCATCGCCGCTGGACGAGCCGAGTACCCGCAGCCGGGACAGGCGATCAGACGCTGCAAAGCCTGATGCTGGGCGGCCTGATGCTGGGCGGCCCGATGCTGGGCGGCCTGATGCGGCCGGGCGGCACAGTCGGCTGCGGTCGGATGCCTGGAGCACGGAACCATGGGGCGGGGACCCGCTTGGCGCGCGAACTGTGCGGAGAGATACGGCCAGGCCGGAAGCTGCCGGAACCACAGAAGTCCCCGGTGCCGACCGGTCGCGCAGCGAGCAGGCAAAGCCGGCCGCGCAGACCACCTCGGCTTCGGTCATGCCTGGCCAGCAAGTCCCGGCTAAGCCATCGACCGCCGGGCCGCAGGACGTGCACCGGCCCAGCCCTGCTGGCCAGGCTGTTCCGCCATCTCCAAGTGGCCAGCGGCCCTCGCCGGCGAGCGACAAGGTACCCGGCGGTCGGACTGCTTCGCCATCAGCCGATGTCATGCCTGGCGCCGGCGCCTCGGCCGTAGCCACGCCGGCCGTAGCCACGCCGGCCGGTGCCGGGCCGGCCGGAGGCGCGGCAGCGAAGGTCGCGCATCGGGCCGCGGATTCAGAAGACGCCAGTTCTGCGGACGCCGGCGCCAAGCGCGCCGGGCAGCAAGACCGGGCGCAGGCGGGCGGTACCCAGAAGAATCCAATGGGTGAAGGCCCGGCGAGCGGCGACCAGCCATCCAAAGATCCTGCGCCGGCGGACTCTGCCTCGCCGGAGTCTTTGCCGCGAGGATTCGCGGCAAAGGACCAAGCGCGGGAAAGTCAGCAGGCAGAGGACTCGGGCACTAAGGCCGGTGCGCAGCCGGAGGAGTCGCCGGCGGACTCGGTTCGAGTTGTGCCAGGCATCGCGAGGTATCACAATGCGGACTGCCTGCTGATCAGGTTCCTCGCCGCCGAGGATCTTGAGGTCATGAGCCGGACCGCCGCTGCCGCAGAGGGCTACATCGCCTGCAAGGCATGCAAAGCCGACCAGACTCCTGCTAGTTGAGCGTCGGCCGCGAGCAAACCCGTACGGAGTCGGTGCCAGGGCTCAGACCTTGTATGGGTTTCCTGCGCATCAGAACCGGTGACCCGGAATCTGGCATACATCGGTAGGAAATCCGTACAGGGTCGGCCGAGTCGCCGCGACCGTGTACGAATTTGCTCTTCGGTCATCCGCAAATCAGGACATATTTAGCGGTGGTGTGCTACTGAGCGGGCACTGCTCGCAAGCGGCTCGATCCAGAAGACGGCGTTTAGCCCGCCTACTGCCTGTTCGACCCTTTCGGCAGCATCAGTCGGTACCCCAGATGCCCGGGCAGCGGCCGGGGCGGCGGTACCTGTTGAGGTTATTGCGGCTGTCAGGGTGGCGGTGACGTCCGGGGTGGCGGCGCTTGCGGGCGGGTGGCCGACGGGGTGAACTCTGGTGCAGGAGGTCGCGCCGACTGCGCGGCGGATGGCGGAGTCGTGTTCGGTGAGCGCGACGGCGAGGTCCTCGTCGGTGGTCTGCCACCTGACCGAGATCTGGTCGGTCATCGCGAGCCCGGCGCGCTTGCGCGCGTCTTGAAGTACTCGGACGCAGTGGCGGGCCAGTGCTTCGCGGCGCAGCTCTGGAGTGACGGTCAGATCGAGCTCGACGCGACGGCCGCGGAAGGTACCCTGCTCGATCGACTTTACGTTCAGCTCCGCGGCGACTAGCGCCAGCAGCTCGCGGTCAAGCGCGGCGTGGCTAGCCGGGCTGATCCAGGCCAGGCCGAGTGGCTGCCGAGCCTGCATCTGTGCGTACGCCCGTGCCGCGCGGCCGGCGCGCACTACCTGCCTTGCCACGGTCATCTGCGCATCGAGCTCGGGATAGAGCAACTGGTCGCGAGGGGCCGGCCAGGGTGTCAGGTGCACCGAATCCGGTGCGCCGCAGGTGCGGATCAGGCCCCACGCGTAGTCGGTGGTGAACGGTGCCAGCGGCGCCATCAGCCTGGTCAGCACCCCGAGGCAACTGCCCAGGGTCCGCACTGAACCAGAGTGCGGTCGGTCGGCCGGGTCGCCGAACTTCCGGCGGGTCAGGCGCAGGTACCAGCGCGAGAGGTCACGCAAAAAGGACTCCAGACGGGCGGCGGCCTCGTCACACCTGAATGTCTCGAACGCGGCGGTGACGTCGCGCACCAGTAGTTGCAGTTCGCTGAGCAGCCAACGATCAAGGACACCGGGTGAGTCGCCGCAGGAACCGGCGGCGACTCGGGTTCCGGCGGCGGGCCTAGGCTGGGAGTTCTGCGAGAACCACGCCACGATATGCAAGTACCTGCGCAGCACCCGCCTGGCGACCAGGCGCACCGCCTCGTCGGTAACCCTGGTACTTGCCTGCCGTTGCGTCAGGGAAGCGAAATGCCACCGCAGCGCATCCGCGCCGTGTTTGTCGGCGAGCGGCAGCGGGCTGGCCACGTTCCCGAGCCTGCGGTCCATCGCGCGTCCGCGCTCGTCGAGTATCCGGCCGGACCACAGCGGCACCGGGTGAGGCTCCGCGCCCTGCCTGAGCCTGCCGATCGCGGCCGTCACCTGTTGCCAGGACCGGTCACCAGCCACCAGCAGTCCGGCACCTCCCACCTGCCCTGCCTGCCCGAACCGCTCGAATCGCTCGAATCGCTCGAAAGCCATCAGTCCGTTATCGAAGTCGGCGGCTACGGTCTCGCCTGTCCAGGTCGCCTGCCCGCCGCAGCCAGTGCACTTGACCAGGATCGTGGCCAGCGCCTGGTAGTGCGGGTCAAGGCCGCTCAGGTCACGGCCGGCTAGCTCGGACAATTCCGCGAGCGAGCTCACCCAGGTGAGGTGACCGTCAGGGCATTCCCATAGCGGCAGCGGCGCGCCCCAGTACCTGGTGTGCGACAAAACCCAGTCTTGCCCCGCTCCCAGGTGCAAATACCACGAGCGCAGCGCACGGTCGAGCAGCGGAGAACCGCACCGCCAGCAATGTGGCTGCCTTGACTGCCAGGGCATCGAGGCGAACAGCAGCCCTCGGTCGGCGAGGTCGATGGCGATCGCGCGGCCAGCATCGGCGAAGAACTCGCCGCTCAGCAGCGGCAAAGCGGGACCAAAGCGGCCATCAGGACCGATCGAGCCGGGTTCGGCTAGGTCAGCGGCTGCGCGCGATGACCTGACGAGTACCACGGGCCCGGTGCGCACATCGCCGCGCGGGAACGCAAGCTCGCACGACGCCCCGGCAAGCTCGCGCGCAGGCACCGCGGCGATCACGTGCCAGCCGTCATCGAGCACGCGGTAAAGCCGCGACGCGGCGATCACGACCCGATCGTCATGCCCGGATCGCCTGGCGATCGCGTAGCTTTCCCCGGCTTCGGCGGCCACGCAGGTAGCGGCGGCAAGCTGCCACGGCGCCGTGGTCCAGGCCAGCAGGTCAGCGCCAGCCAAGCAGGCGTTCATGCCGGCGGGCACTTCGGTAAGCCTGAGCCGCACCACCAGGGCGCTGGTCTTGACCGTGCGGTGAACCCCTGGCCGACGCAGTTCGTGCTCGGCTAGCCGTACCTGGCAGCGCGGGCAGTACGGCCCGGCCAGGCGAGTACGGAAAAGCAGGCCGGCCTCGTAAAGCTGAACCAGCGACTGCCAGACATGCTCGATGTGGCCGGCATCCGTGGTGCGGCGCGCTGCGGTGGCATCACCCAGCCAGCCAAGCCGGCTGGCCAGCGACTGCCAGGCGGCTCCGTGCCGCAGCACTGACTCGCGGCATCGCGCGATGAAAGGCCCGGTACCGTAACTCTTGATCCCGGCCCGGCCGGCCAGGCCTAGTTCGCCTGCCACGGAGATCTCGACCCCGAAGTCATGACAGTCAAGCCAGGTGAGCGACGGTACCAGGTATCCGCGCATGGCCTTGAACCTGGCGTAGACGTCGCCGATCGTGCGCGGACCCGCCTGGTGCATGCCGGGAACGCCGCAGGCGGGCAAGGGCGCGGTTGCAAGCGGCCAGACCGGCGCGTTCGCATGCCGCGCGGCCAGTCTGGCCGTCAGACCGGAATGAACCCAGCTGGCCGCGACTTCGCGCTCGATAGCGGACAGGTCGGGCAACGGCATCGCAAGCCCCCGCTCGATGATGACGCTCACCCGACAGGCTAGCGTCTTGCGGCCAGTCAGCTACGGTGAGTGCGCGTCGTGTCGCCAGCCGGTGTTTGCGAACAGCCCCGGTAACCACTTATCCTCCGGTGACGCCTGACAACCATGATCATTATGAACAGCGCCGAAGGAGGCGTGGGATGACCGCAGCCGCGCGATCGGGCGCTACCGGCTTTCCGGTCCGCCAAGGTGAAGATCACTGGACGCAAGCCGAGGTCAAGGCGCTAAGTGACCAGTTGAAGGCCGAGGCGGCCGATTTGAAGACCGAGATCGAGCGTGCCGAGTCCGACATCGCTGACCGGCTAGGCGACTCGGTCAGTGATGCCGGTGATGACCAGGCCGACCTTGGCGCGAAGGCATTCGAACGCGAGCACGAGCTTGCGCTGACCTACAACGCCCTCGAGCTGCTGGCGCAGACCGAGCGTGCACTGGTCCGGATAGAGTCTGAGACGTACGGAACGTGCGAATCATGCGGCGAGCCGATCGGCAAGGCTCGCCTGCAGGCTTTCCCAAGGGCCACGCTCTGCGTGCGGTGCAAGCAGCGCGAGGAACGCCGCTAACAGGAGAAGGTGCCTTGCCCGACAGCGCAGCGCCAAGCCGCGTACCAGCCGGCCAGGCCGGAGAGTCCGGCCCGCGCCCAGCCAGGCGGCGCGTCGGCGTGCTGCTTGCAGTCGCGGTGACGGTGCTGGCCGCCGACGTGATTACCAAGTGCGTCGTCGTGGCCACGCTCGCCCGCCGCCCGCCGATCAGGCTGCTGGCCGGCTTGCTCACTCTCACCTTGTCGAGGAACCCTGGTGCGGCGTTCAGCATCGGGCCCTCGCTGACGATCGTCTTCAGCGCGATCGCGGTGGGCGTGATCGTGTTCATCCTGCGCACGTCCCGCCGTATCGCCAGCCTGCCCTGGGCGATCTCGCTCGGCTTGCTGCTCGGCGGGGCGACAGGCAATCTCGTCGACCGGCTGTTCCGCTACCCCGGGCCGTTCCGCGGCTACGTCGTGGACTGGATCATGCTGCCGCACTGGCCGGTTTTCAACCTTGCCGATTCATCGATCGTCTGCGGCAGCGTGCTCGCCGTGCTGCTTGCCGCGCTTGGGCTGCGGATTGACGGCACTAAGCTCGCTCGGCCAGCAAGCAACCGAGAGCCGGTCAGGTCGGCGCCAGGCAGTGAAGGGCCATGACCGCGCCAGCGCAGCGTCGCGTCCCTGTGCCTGACGGGCTGGACGGAGAACGCCTGGACGCGGCGATCGCGCGGATGTTCGGCTTGTCGAGGTCAAGAGCCGCCGAGTTGATCGGCGAAGGAGCCGTCCTGGTCGACGGCCGCAAGGCCGGCAAGTCCGACCGCGTGCCCGCTGGCGAATGGCTGGAAGTAACGCTGCCTCCGCCACCTGGCGAGGTAAGCGCTGCGCCGGTGCCGGTGCCGGTGCCAGGCCTGGTTATCGTCCACGAGGACGCCGACATCATCGTCGTCGACAAGCCCGTAGGAGTCGCGGCGCATCCCACCACGGGCTGGACCGGCCCGACCGTGCTTCAGGGCCTCTTTGCCGCCGGGAGGAAGATCGCAACGAGCGGCGCCGCGGAACGCCAGGGCATCGTGCACCGCCTGGACGCCAACACCACGGGACTGATGGTGGTCGCCAAGAGCGAGCACGCTTACAGCGTGCTCAAGCAGGCGTTCAGGGACCGCGAAGTAGACAAGACCTACCACGCGCTCGTGCAGGGTCACCCCGACCCGTTTCGCGGCACCATTGACGCGCCGATCGGCAGGCACCCGGCTGGTGACGGCAGATTCGCCGTGGTCGCAGACGGCAGGCCATCTGTCACCCACTACGACACGCTCGAGGCTTTCCGCGCCGCCAGCTTGATCGAAGTGAAGCTGGAAACCGGGCGCACGCACCAGATACGCGTCCACCTCGCGGCGGTCAGGCATCCTTGCGTGGGCGACAGGCTCTACGGCGCCGACCCCGTGCTCGCGGCCAGGCTCGGTCTGCTGCGGCAGTGGCTGCACGCGCGGCGGCTGGGGTTCGCGCATCCAGACGACGGCCGCCGGGTGGAGTTCACGAGCGATTATCCAGCGGATCTGAACGCAAGCCTGGAAATACTCAACTCAGAGTCTTAGCGTCCGCGCGTTGACGGCCTGCGCTCGGGCTTGGTGAGTTATCGTCCTGAGGTGGCTGGCGGTAACAGGGGATTCGCGCATCTTCACGTTCACTCCGAGTACTCGATGCTGGACGGCGCCGCCCGGCTCGATGACCTGTTTGAGCAATGCGCCAAGAACGGCATGGACGCGATCGCGATCACCGATCACGGCAACGTCTATGGCGCCTACGACTTCTACAAGAAGGCCAAGGCTGCCGGGATCAAGCCGATCATCGGCACAGAGGCCTACGTCGCTCCTGAGCACCGCAAGCACAAGCAGCCGGTCCGCTGGGGCACCCCGGCTCAGCGGGACGACGATGTGTCAGGCGCGGGTGCCTACACGCACATGACGTTGCTCGCCGAGAGCACAGCAGGCATGTACAACCTGTTCAGGTTGTCCTCGCTCGCCTCGATCGAAGGCTATTTCCGCCAGCCGAGGATGGACGTCGAACTGCTGTCTAAGTATGCGGAAGGCCTGATCGCGACCACGGGCTGCCCGGGCGGAGAGGTGCAGACCAGGCTGCGGCTCGGCCAGTATGACCAGGCCCTGGCCGCCGCCGCCAGGACCCGCGACATCTTCGGCAAGGACAGCTACTACGTCGAGTTGATGGCGCACGGGCTCGAGATCGAGCGCCGCGCCGCCGACGGCCTGCGGCGGATCGCCAGGGACCTCGGCTTGCCCTACCTGGTAACCAACGACCTGCACTACACGCGCCCGGAAAACGCGCAAGCCCATGAGGTGCTGCTGTGCGTGCAGACCGGTACCAACATGGCCGACCAGAACAGGTTCAAGCTCGAGGGCAACGGCTATTACGTCAAGAGCCCGGAGCAGATGCGGGCGATCAGCGAGGACGAGGACTGGCAGCTCGGCTGCGACAACACGCTGCTGGTCGCCGAGCGCGTGAACATCGAGTTCGCCAAGGCCAACCTGATGCCGAACTTCCCCCTGCCGGCAGGGGAGACCGAGGAGTCCTGGTTCCGCAAGGAAGTCTGGGCCGGCATGGACAGGCGCTTCCCTGGCGGCTACGACGAGGAGCGCAAGAGCCGCGCCGAGTACGAGATCGGCATCATCGAGCAGATGGGCTTTTGCGGGTACTTCCTCGTGGTCGCGGACTTCATCATGTGGGCCAAGCGCAACGGCATCAGGGTCGGTCCTGGGCGCGGCTCGGCGGCTGGCTCGATCGTGTCCTACGCGATGGGCATCACCGACCTCGACCCGATCGCCTTCGGCCTGATGTTCGAGCGGTTCCTTAATCCCGAGCGGATCTCGATGCCGGACATCGACATCGACTTCGACGAACGCCGGCGGGCCGACGTGATCAGGTACGTGACTGAGAAGTACGGCGACGACCGGGTGGCTCAGATCATCACGTACGGCACGATCAAGGCCAAGGCCGCGGTCAAGGACTCGGCTCGGGTGCTCGGCTTCCCCTACGCGCTCGGTGACCGCATCACCAAGGCGTTCCCGCCCATGGTGCTCGGCAAGGACATCCCGCTTTCCGGGATCTTCGATCCAGACAACCCCAGGTACGGCGAAGCTGGCGAGATCCGCGCGCTATACGAGAGCGAGGCCGAGGTCAAGCAGGTGCTTGACACCGCGCGCGGGCTCGAAGGCCTGATCAGGCAGGCTGGCGTGCACGCGGCAGGCGTCATCATGAGCAGCGAGCCTTTGCTCGACCACGTTCCGGTGTGGAAACGCCAGGCCGACGGGGCGATCATCACTCAGTTCGACTACCCGAGCTGCGAAGACCTCGGCCTGCTCAAGATGGACTTCCTCGGCCTGCGCAACCTGTCGGTGATCGAGCGCACGCTCGACCTCATCGAGGAGAGCACCGGCGAGCGGGTCGACATCGACCGGGTGCCGCTCGACGACACCGCGGTCTATCAGATGCTCCAACGGGGCGACTCCATCGGCGTGTTCCAGCTCGAAGGCGGACCGATGCGGGCCCTGATGCGGGCCCTCGCCCCCGACTGCTTCGACGACGTGGCCGCCCTGGTCGCCCTCTACCGGCCCGGGCCCATGGCGGCCAACATGCACAAGGACTACGCCGACCGGAAGAACAACCGCCAGGCCGTGACCTACCTCCACCCCGATCTCGAGCCGATCCTGGCCGACACCTACGGGCTCATGATCTACCAGGAGTCGGTCATGCGGGTGGCGCAGAGGTTCGCCGGCTACTCGCTCGAGGAAGCTGACAACCTGCGGAAGGCCGCGGGTAAGAAGATCAGGGCCATCATGGCCAAGGAACGTGAGAAGTTCGTCGAAGGCTGCGTGTCCAACGGCTACGAGAAATCCGTCGGCACGAAGCTCTTCGACATCATCGAGCCCTTCGCCGACTACGCCTTCAACAAGTCCCACTCCTACGGCTACGGCCTCGTCGCCTACCAGACCGCCTGGTTGAAGGCCCATCACCCGGTCGAGTACCTGGCCGCCCTGCTGTCGTCGGTGAAGGACGACAAGGACAAGACGGCCGTCTATCTCGGCGAGTGCAGGGCGCTCGGCATCGAGGTCCTCGTCCCCGACGTCAACACCTCGGCCGCGGAGTTCACCCCGCTCGTGGGCGAGGACGGCCGCCGACGCATCGTGTTCGGCCTGGCCGCCGTGCGCAACGTGGGTGAGAGCCTGGTGGAGCGCATCGTGGTCGAGCGCGAGGCCAACGGCCCCTTCACCGACTTCTACGACTTCTGCCGCCGAGTCGACCCGGTCGTGCTCAACAAGCGCACGGTGGAGTCGCTCGTGAAGGCGGGCGCCTTCGACTCCCTCGGCCATCCCCGCCAGGGGCTCTGCCTCGTCTTCGAGCAGATCGTCGACCGGACCCTCGAGCGCCGGCGGGAGGAGCAGGCCGGCATCTCCACCCTCTTCGCCATGCTGGAGGAGCCGGCCGAGGCCGGTGGCCCGCCGGCCGGGTTCGCCGAGGCCCGCCTGCCCATCCCCGACACCGAGTTCTCCAAGGCCCAGCGCCTCGCCTTCGAGAAGGAGATGCT
>DAHVDE010000035.1 GCA_027313705.1 Actinomycetota bacterium
GTCATCGAGCGCCTCGTCGGCACGGCCGGCGACCGGCGTGCCGACAGGGATATCCTCGCCCGCACCCAGCTTCGACAGCAGCACCGCCAAAGCGGCCTGCACCACCATGAACACCGTCACGCCCTGCTCGCGAGCCAGGGCAGCAAGCGCGGCGTGCACCTGCGGAGGCACGGCAAGCGGCACCGCGTGCCCGCGATGTCCAGGTACCGGCGGGCGCGGCCGGTCAGCGGGCAACGCGAGTTCCGGCGGCGACCCGGCAAGCGCGTCCCGCCACCAGGACACCTGGGCGCTGAGCAGGCTGCCAGGATCGTCCTGATCGCCGAGCAGTTCCCGCTGCCACATCGCGTAGTCCGCGTACTGAACAGGCAGCGCGGCCCACCCCGGCGCCTGCCCCGCTAGCCGCGCCGCATAGGCGACGCTGAGGTCCCTGGCCAGCACGCCCGTCGACCAGCCGTCAGTGGCGATGTGATGGATCACCACGACAAGCACATGCGCCTGCGGTGCCACTCGCAGCAGCGCGCTCCGCACCGGCACCTGGCCAACCAGGTCGAAAGGCTCTCCCACGGTCGCCGCGACCAGCCGCGTCAGCTCGCCCTCGCCGGGCGCCGCCGTGACCGGCAGCGCCCAGTCCAGGTCGGTCAGCTCGATCACCTGCTGGCAAGGCTCGCCGTCTGCGGCAGGGAAAACCGTGCGCAGCACCTCGTGCCTGCCGATCACGTCCCCGAGCGCCGCCTCGAGCGCCACGGGGTCAAGCTCACCCTCGAGCCGTACGGCGACCGGGATGTTGTAGAGCGGGCTCGGGCCTTCAAGCTGTGCGATGAACCACAGCCGCTGCTGAGCGAACGAGAGCGGCACCCGCTCGGGTCTCGGCGCAGGCGCCAGCGGCAGCCTGGCCGGCCCGGCAGACCCAAGCCATGCCGTGAGCGCCGCCGGAGTCGGCGCCGCGAACAGCGCCCGGACCGGCACCTCAACGCCGAGCACTGACCGCACCCGGCTCGCCAGCCGCACCGCGAGCAGCGAGTGCCCGCCCAGGGCAAAGAAGTCATCCTCGGGTCTGACCGAGTCCAGGCCGAGGACGCCGGCGAACAATCCGCACACGATCTCCTCGACCGCGCTCTGCGGTCCGCGCCCCTCACCTGCGGTGGCCGCATAGTCAGGGGCCGGCAGCGCGTCACGGTCCAGCTTGCCGTTGACCGTCAGCGGCAGCCTGGCCAGCACCACTACACCAGCGGGCACCATGTAGTCAGGCAGCCGCTCAGCCGCGTGCGCCCGAACCCGCGCCGCCAGGTCACCATCCCCGGCCTGGCCCGCCCCGCCTGCCTGGACGATGTAGGCGGCCAGCCGCCGATCGCCTGGGCGGTCCTCGCGCACGGTCACCACGGCCTGCGCCACTTCAGGATGCGAGGCAAGCACGGCTTCGACCTCGCCGGGCTCGATCCTGGCACCGCGGAGCTTGACCTGGTCGTCTGCCCGCCCGCAGAACACCAGGCGCGCCCCGCCGTTGCCGTTCCGCGCCCCGTGACCTGGCGCGGCCCACCGAGCCAGGTCACCCGTCCGGTACATCCGCTCGCCCGCCGCACCGAACGGGCAGGCCACGAACCGCTCGGCGGTCAGCGCCGCCCTGCCCAGGTAGCCGCGCGCCAGTCCTGGCCCGGCCGCGTACAGTTCTCCCGCCACCCCGGCAGGCACCGGGCGCAGCCACTGGTCAAGCACGAACACCCTGGTGTTGACGACGGGTCCGCCGATGGCGACTTCGCCGGCAGCCGGATCGCACCGCCAGAGCGTGATGTCTATCGTGGTCTCGGCCGGGCCGAACGAATTGAACATCGTCCGGTTCGCCGACCATCTGGCCATTACCTCATGCGGACAGGCCTCACCCGCGGTCACCAGCACGGTCCCCGTGCTTACCGGCTCGTCAGCAAGCGTCGCAAGCACCGTCGGCGGCAGCGTCGCATGCGTGATGCCCGCCTGGCCGAGGAAGCTGGCGAGCTCGTCACCAAGCCGCCGCTCAGGCGGGATTATCACCAGCGTTGCCCCGGCAAGCAGCGCCATGCACCACTCCCAGCCGAAGGTGTCAAATCCCGGCGAGGCGAACTGAGCTACCCGCTTCCCAGGCCCGGCCGCCAGGTAGCGACGGTGGCCTTCGGCCAGGCTGCCGAAGCCGGCGTGGGAAACCAGCACGCCCTTAGGCTGCCCGGTAGATCCCGACGTGTAGAGCACGTAGGCCGGGTGCTCGGTTCGCAGCGCGGCGGCCGGGGCATGGCTGACCGCGCCGTTGCCTGGCGGCATGGCAAGTTCTGCGGCGCCGGTGACAAGCACCGGTGCACCGGCCGGGTCGGGCAGATGACGAGCGGCTGTCTCAGTGGTAATGATCATCGCCGGGCACGCATCATTCAGCATGTAAGAGATGCGCCCTGCCGGGTAGGCGGGGTCGACAGGCAGGTAGGCGGCTCCCGCCTTCAGCACGGCAAGCAGCGCGGTGATCAGCTCGGCCGAGCGGTCCATCACCACCGCGACCACCGACTCTGGCCCGGCCCCGCGCGCCGCCAGCACCGCAGCCAGCCGGCTCGCTGCCACGTCAAGCTGCGCATAGGTCAGCGTGCCGGCACCGCACGACACCGCCGCCGCGTCAGGGGTCCTGGTCACCTGGGCCTCGAACAGCTCAGGCAAGGTCAGGTCAGGCACCGCGACCTCGGTGTCGTTCCAGCCCGTGAGCATCTGCACCTGCTCGTGCGCTCCGAGCACTTGCACCTGCCGCAACGGAGTGCCTGGCGCGTGCCGCAGAGCCGTGATCAGGTTGTCAAGCGCGGTGTGCAGCAGCGCGCAGACCAGCGCCGGATCACCGGGAGCGACTACTTCCACGGTGACGCCGAACCCGGTACCTGTGTCGTCCACGGCGACAGCAAGCGGGTAGTTGGTGTGTTCCCTGGTGGGGATCCGCTGAATGCCTGAGGAGTTTTCCGTGCTGTCGCCTGGCTGCGATGTGGCTGGCCCTTGTGGCTGCGGCTGACTGTGCCGGTAGTCGAGCAGCGCGGTGAACAGCGGCAGCGCCGGTGGCAGGCCGCTGGCTTGCTGTGCTACGACCAGCGGTGCGTGCTCATGCGCAAGCAGCCCGGCCAGCTGGGAACGCATCGCGGCCAGCGCCCCGGTCACGTCGGCCGCGCCCGTATCGACCCTGACCGGCAAGGTGTTCATGAACATGCCGAGTGCACGGTCCGCGCCAGCGCCGCCGGCCATCCGCCCGAACAGGACCGTTCCGAATACCACGTCATCACGGCCAGCCAGCACGGCGAGCACCCGCGCCCACGCCAGATGGAAGATCGTCGCCGCTGACATTCCCGCCAGCCTGGCCTGCTCCCTGACCTTGCCTGCCAGTTCCGCGTCCACCACCAGCCGGGCCTGCGCCGAGGCCGATCCGTCCTGGCGGGCGTCGAGCAGGCCGAACGGCGCGGTCGGCTCGATGACGTCGCCGAGCAGGGCGGCGAAGTACTCCCTGTGCTCTTCTCGCGAAATGCCCAGCCTGGCCTGCGCGACAAAGTCCCTGAACGGCACGGGCACTGGCAGCTGGTCTGCCCTGCCCGCAAGCAACGCGCCGATCTCGCCGGTCACCAGCTCCAGGCCGGTGTGATCAAGCACCAGGTGATGATGCTGAAGCAACGCGAGCCATCGGCCAGTGCCAGGCTCAGGCGCGGCAAGCACCCGCAGCAAAGGCGCCCGCCCAAGCTCCATCCGGGTCCCGCCCGCCGCCGCCAGCACGGCCGCCGGGTCCTGCCCGGCGCCGAGCGTCACCTCGGTTACCGGCAGCACCGCCTCACGCCACACCACCTGCACCGGCTCGGGCAGGTCCTGCCAGGCAAGCGAGGTCCGGAAGACATCATGCCTGGCGATCACACCGCCGAGCGCGGCGGTGAACTCGTCGAGCCTGGCACGGGAGTCGAACATCAGCATCGAAGAGCCGAGGTACACGTCTGCTTCTTCTGGCCCGGCGAGCAGGTGATGGAAAAGCATCCCCTCCTGCAGCGGTGCCAGCGGGTAGATGTCCGCCACGTTCGCGGCGCCGCCATCGACTCCGGCGACCACCGACGCGAGCTGCCCGGCATCGAGCTCGGCCAGGGTCAGCATCTCCGGTGTGATCTCCAGCGCGCCAGCCGGGATCAGGTTCGGCGGTACCGCGACAGCCGCAGGACCGGCTGCCAGCGCCAGTCCCGCGGGCGTCGGAGCTTCAAAAAGCGCTGTTATCTCTACTTCGGCGCCGAGCACCGCGCGGATCCGGCTGGCGAGGCGGACGGCGAGCAGCGAATGCCCGCCGAGCTCGAAGAAGTTGTCCTCCGGCCCGACGCTGTCCACGCCGAGTACGTCGGCGAACAGGCCGCACATGATCTCCTCGGTCGCCGTCTGCGGCGCCCGGCCGCCCGCCGCGTGACCTGGCGCTGGCAGCGCCTTGCGGTCGAGCTTGCCGCTTGGAGTCAGCGGCAGTGCCGCGAGCACGACCACGGCGGCGGGCACCAGGTAATCCGGCAGCCGCTCGACGGCGTACTCCCGCAGTTTCTGGGCGAGCGCGCCGTCTGCGCCGGCGGCGCCGGCGGCGACGAGATAGGCGGCAAGCCGCTTGTCGCCTGGCACGTCTTCCCTGACAGTCACCGCGACCTGCGCCACCTCGGGATGCGCGGCAAGCACGGCCTCGACCTCGCCAGGCTCGATCCTGAACCCGCGGATCTTCACCTGCGCGTCCGCACGGCCGCAGAACACAAGCTGGCCGCCTGCCGCCTCCCCCGTCCCGTTCACGGTCCACCTGGCGAGGTCACCGGTGCGATACATCCGCTCGCCGCGCAGACCGAACGGGCAGGCCACGAACTTGCCCGCCGTCAGTGCCGAGCGTCCCAGGTACCCGCGGGCCAGCCCCGCACCTGCGATGTACAGCTCTCCGGCCACCCCGGCAGGCACCGGGCACAGCCACCGGTCTAGAACGAACAGCCGGGTATTGGCCACCGGCACCCCGATCGGCGGTACGCCGGCCGAGGTGCTTACCACCGCGGTGGCCGCGATCACCGTCGCTTCCGTCGGCCCGTACGCGTGCACCAGCCTGCGGCCAGGTGCCCATACCTCCGCCAGCCGCCCGGACAGCGGCTCCGAGCCCGCGATCATGTGCGTCACCGGCACCCAGCCCGCCGGGTCGGCCATGTCAAGCAGTGATGGCGCCACGCTCGCCGCCTGCACGCCGGCCCTGGCCATCAGCCCAGCCACCAGGTCAGGCTCGGTTCGGTCCGCCGCCTGCGCGATTACCAGAGTCCCGCCGGAGGTCAGCGTCACCACCACGTCGAGTACCGACGCATCGAAGCTGAAAGAAGCGAACTGAAGCACCCGCACCCCTGGCCCCGCGCCAAGCGCGCCCCGCAGCGCCCCGGCCAGGTTCACCACGGCGCCATGAGCCACGCCTACCCCGTTGGGAACCCCGGTCGATCCCGACGTGTAGATCACGTACGCGAGCTGAGAATCAGACACCTGTCCTGGCGGCGGAACCCCTGGCAGTTCCGCCAGCACCCCGGCGTCATCCAGCCGCGCCACGAGACCAGCGAAGCCCGCAGCCAGGACCTCGCCTGCGCCGCCCGCGGTCACCAGTACCTCGGCGCCCGAGTCGGCCAGCATGAACTCGAGCCGCCCTGCCGGGTAGTCAGGGTCAAGCGGCACGTACGCCGCTCCGGCCAGCCACGCCCCCACGATCGCCGCCACCATCAGCGGCCCGCGCGGCACGCACACGCCAGCTACCGATTCGGCCCCCGCCCCGGCACGGCGCAGCAGCCAGGCCACCCGCGAGGCGCGCGCAAGCAGCTCGCCGTAGGTCACCCGGTCATGACCCGACACCACCGCCACCGCATCTGGCATCCTCGCCGCGCGGATCGCGAACAGCTCGGCGACCGTGACTTCCAGGTCGAACCCGCCTGCCATGGTGGCGGCGGAGTCGGCAGCCGCGGTGTCGTTCCAGCCAGACACGATCTGGGCGCGCTCTTCCTCGCCGAGCAGCTGCACCTGCCTGAGCGGTGCCTGCGGACTGGCGATGAGGGCGGCAAGCACCCGCGCGAACCTGTCGCTGATCGCCTGCGCCGTAGCCTGGTCGAACAAGTCTGCCGCCGCTGTGACGGTACCGCGCAGTCCGGCGGGCTGGTCCTGCTCGTCCCGCACCTCGGCCAGGGCGACGTCAAGGTCGAACCCGAGCGCCCCGGTGCCTGACGGCATCCTGATGACGCGCAGCGCTGGCAGGCTGACCGTCGCGGCCACGTTGTTCTGCACGGCGAGCATGACCTGGAAGAGCGGGTGGCGGGCCAGTGACCGCTCAGGTGCCAGCGCTTCCACCAGGCGCTCGAACGGCACGTCCTGGTGATCAAGCGCGCCGAGCCAGAATTCACGCACCCGCGCGAGCAGGACGGTGAACTCGGGGTCGCCTGACACGTCGGTGCGGAGCACAAGCGTGTTGACGAAAGTGCCGACCAAGTCGTCAAGCGCCTCGTCAGACCGGCCGGCGACCGGCGTGCCGACCGGGATGTCGTCCCCTGCCCCGAGCTTGGAAAGCAGCACGGCCAGGGCGGCCTGCACCACCATGAAGACCGTCACGCCCGTCTCGCGGGCCAGGACGGCCAGCTCCGCATGCACCTCCGCCGGCACGGCAAGCGGCATGACGTGGCCGCGGTGGCTTGGCACCGGCGGACGCGGGCGGTCGGCAGGCAGGGCGAGTTCTGGCGTCAGCTCGTCGAGCGCGTCGCGCCACCACGCGACCTGCGCCGAAAGCAAGCTGGCCGGGTCGTCCTCGTCCCCGAGCAGCTCACGCTGCCACATCGCGTAGTCCGCGTACTGCACAGGCAGCGCAGTCCAGGCCGGCGGCTTTCCTGCCAGCCGCGCCGCATACGCCACGCTGAGATCCCTGGCAAGCACGCCGGTGGACCAGCCGTCGGTCGCGACATGGTGGATCACCACCACGAGCACGTGCACGTCCGGCGCCACGGCAAGCAAGCTGGCACGTACCGGCACCTCGGTTCTCAGGTCAAACGGCCGCGCTACCGCCGCCGCGACCACCGCGGCCAGCTCGCTTTCCGCTACTGCCGTCGCCGGCAGCTCCCAGCCGAGCTCGTCAAAGCCGAGTACCCGCTGGCACGGCTCGCCGTCGGCCGCAGGGAAGATCGTGCGCAGTACCTCATGCCTGCCGATCACGTCGGCCAGCGCGGCTTCGAGCGCCCCGGTGTGAAGCTCGCCCTCAAGACGCACGGCGACCGGGCTGTTGTATACCGGGCTCGGGCCCTCGAGCTGCGCGGTGAACCACAGCCGCTGCTGCGCGAACGACAGCGGCACCAGGTCAGGCCGCGGCCGCCTGGTCAGCGCCAGCCTGGCCTTACCTGCCTGCCCGAGCCAGGCCGCGAGCGCGGCCGGGGTCGGCGCCTCGAACAGCGCCCGCACCGGCAGTTCCGCATCAAGTACCGACCTGACCCTGCTGGCCAGTCGTACGGCGAGGAGTGAGTGTCCGCCGAGTGCGAAGAAGTTGTCGTCTGGTCCGGTGGTGGGCAGGCCGAGGATTTCGGCGTAGAGGCCGCAGATGATTTCCTGGGTGATGGTCTGCGGGCCGCGGGCGTGGCTGG
>DAHVDE010000072.1 GCA_027313705.1 Actinomycetota bacterium
GCTCCACCGGCGGGGCCAGCTTCCGGACCGTGGACCGCTTCGGAGCGGCCCCCGGGCCAGCGGCGGCGGCGGGCGGGCCGTCGCGCAGCAGCTCCACCGCGTGCCGGAAGCTCACGCCCTCCGCCCGCATCACCCAGTCGATCACGCTCCCCCCGGCCTGGCAGGCGCCCATGCAATGCCACAGGTTCTTCCCCGGGGAGTTCGCCAGCGACGGCGTGTCATCCTCATGGAACGGGCACCGCCCCGTCAGGTCCGCCCCCGTCCGGGCCAGCACGACCCCGGCCGCCTCCGCCAGCGCCGCCAGCGGCACCCCTGCCTTCAGCCGCTCGATCTCCGCGTCCGGAACCCGCGCCATCAGCCCGCCCTGTCAAGAGAACAAAACTGTCCTCACACATATAGCTGATACGCTCTGCACCGTCAACCGCAACCAGGAGGCCCCCGGTATGGTCACCCCACAACCCATCCCGCTGCACCGCCAGGGAGCGAGCCCGTGACCGACGCCGGCTTCGGCCCCCGCCTCGCCGCCGTCCGCAGGAAACAGGGCCTCACCCAGCAGGTCGTCGCCGACCGCGCCGGCGTCCACGTCACCAACATCCGCCGCTACGAAGCCGGCAAGGCCGCCCCCACCGTCCACATCCTGCGCAACCTCGCCATAGCCCTCAACGTCAGCGCCGATACGCTCCTATTCGACCCCGGCGAGCGCGGCCCCGAAGACGACCTCGCCCTCCGCCTCGAAGCCCTCACCCGCCTCGACCCCGACGAAAAAGCAGCCGTCACCGCCCTCATCGAATCCATGCTCCTGCGCCACCAGGCCCGCCACCTCACCACCACCCCCCGCGCCGCCGCCCAGCGGTAACCCCCCCCCACGCGCCCCGCCGCGACGCGGCCCAAGATCATTCAGGAATGCAATGGTCTGCCAAGAACAGACAGCCGCCGGGAAGACAGCGGCGGCGGGGGCGGCTGAGAAAGATCAGCAGGGACAGGCGAGCGGGACAGCGGCGAGCAGCAGCCGCGCGGGCGGCGCGTCACGCCCCGCCCGGACGCCAGCCACGCGAAGCCCGCGCCACCCGGCCGCGCCGTCGTCACCGGAGCCACCTTGATCATCTTGATGCCCAGGTGCATCGGAGAAGCGCCAGTAACGAGGAACGGACAGAACGGACAGCAGGAAAGACGAGCAACGGCAGAAGGCCAGCGTGATAAGCCGCCGGATGTCGCAGGAACCCCAAGCCCAGCCTCGCGCGCGCTGCGCCGCAAAGACCACGCGCCGGCGTTCTCCCACGACTGTTAAGCGTGGCCACCGCGTGTTAAATCAAGATGCGGTCGACCTCCACGGCATCGCCCAGCTCATTGAGACCCGCGAAGAACTCGTCGTGCGATCTCCCCGGTTCCAGGCTGACGGCCACGTAACCCGGCGCGAACCACTCGTGCAGGTACTCCAGTTTTCCGAGCAGGTCATGAAGACGCAGGTGAACCGCGTCCACGTCCTCGCGGTGCCTCACCGCGACCCGAACCACGCCGTTACCCGAGCGCTGCTCCACGGACCGGATCACGTAGCCGGTCCCCGCGTCGGCACGGACTACATCTCCCAGCGCCAGATCGTAAGCGAAGAACGGGATGCAGCACACCTCGAACCGATCCTCGGCCACGCGCTTGGTCCAGAGTTGCTCGTAGTTATCCTCGCCCTCAATGTCATCCAACGATGCGCGCAGCATGAAACTCGGCACCGGCCGTCGGACCGGATTCGTGTGAGCCGCGATCTTCGTCATGACTACACCCCACCGTACGTGCTGTTCCACCAGTCAAACATCCGCGACGGCCAGAACGACGGCGGCCATTCACCGATGAAACCAGGAGGCGGATTCACCGGCGCAACCCTGGCCCCCTTCGACAGATTGCACCAGGAGCACGCAGGCGTCAGGTTGTCCGGCGACAGGTCGCCGCCTTGACTGCGCGGAATCACGTGATCGAGATGCGCGGCCGGATTCTGCTGACAGTACGAGCATGTCGGAGGTGCTGCCCCATCCTGGAAATACTGACCGCGAACCGACGGAGTGATGTGACCACCCGACGTCGCAGCATCAGCCGTCGAGCCAGCAGGAATCCCGGCTGCTTCTGGGGCAACACACGTGCCTGATGGGCAAACCGGACACGAGACGACTTCGCCCAGACGCTGACCTGCGGGAATACCGCGATCAGCCCCGGCGTGAACCTGGGCCGCGGGGGAAAACGCCCAGACGCGGTTTCCAGCCGCGGGACGGCTCGCCGCGGACGCGATCCCGGCCGGGAGAATGATGGCCAGGACAGCGGTCAGGGCGGCGAAGACGGCGGCTGAGAAGAGGATCAGCCGGCGGGCGGGGAGCACGCGCTCAGCCTCGCAGCCCAGCCGGCGTTGCCGAAAGAATCACGGCCGGCGTAGCCGGGAGAAGTTGCCGAAAGAATCCGGCCGCTCCCGCGTGGCTGGCGGTCAGGCGGCGGGGCGGAAGGAGATGTCGAGTTCGGCGTCCAGTGCCCGGGCCAGGCGGGCCAGCAGGGGGACGGTCGGGGTGGCCCCGCCGGATTCCAGCCGGGATAGCTGGGGCTGGGTCATCCCGGTCCGGGCCGCCAGGTCGGCCTGGGTCAGGCCCAGGGCGGTGCGCCGGTCGTAGACCATCTGGCCGAGCAGCAGCGCCGCCCTGGCCTCGTCATAGGCGGCCTCATGCCGGGCGGCGCCGGTCCGCTCCCACCTCGCGTGGCCCCCGCTGTCGCTCATCAGTCCCACTTCCGCTCGTAGATGTTCCCGGCCGGGCCGTGGTCGGGGTGACCGGCCGCGTGCCCGGCCTGGCAGGCCCGTTGCGCCGCGATCGCCCGCGCCACTTCGGCCCGCTCCCGCTGCCGGGTTTTGGCGAACACCGTCAGCAGCACCACCCGCCGCCCAGGGGCCAGCCAGTAGCTGACCCGGACATCGCCGCGGCCCATGGCGAACCGCAGTTCCCGGGTCTTGCCGTCCAGGTGCCGCGAGTACGGCTCCCCGAGCGTCTCGGCCCGCTCGGCCAGGAAGTCGGCCGCCGCCTCGGCTTTGGCGTACTGCTCCAGCGGCAGGCTGTCCAGCCAGGCCCGGACCTCTGGCTCGATCTCGATGTCAAACCGATCCGGCATACCACCAAGTATATATACCACCTCCGGGATGAGGGAACCCGGCGAGCCGGCGCCAGGCCAGTTGCCGAAAGAATCCGCCGTCATGGCACTGGCACCTGCCGGCTTGCCAGCCGGGGGCTGGATGGCGCCTCAGTTGCCGAATTCAGCTATATAGGTATCAAGGGGCGGCCCGCTGCGCGTGCCGCCCTGGCGCGGCGGGCTGCGGCCCTGCGGGCCGGTCCCGCCGTGCCAGCGGCCGGGGAGGGTTACCCCTCGGTCCCGGCGGCCCAGGTGAGGTGGTTCTGGGCGGCGTCCAGGGCCTGGTGCAGGCGGCGGGCGGAGGCGACCGCGGCGTCGAGATCAGCGGTGACCGCGGTGAGCATGGCGGCCGGATCCCCGGCGTGCTGCCCGGCGACGACCTGTATCCGCCCGGCGGCGGCCTGGTCGGCGAGGAAGGCGTGGAGCTGGGCGAGGGCCTGCGGGAGCCGGGCGGCCAGCAGCGAGAGCTGCCCGGTGACCTCGTAGGCGTCGGCGGGGTATTCCAGGCCGCCGGCTCCGGGGAGGGTCGCGTGGTTGAGCGCCCGGACCGCCTCCGCGGCCTGGCCTGCCAGCTCCGCCGGGGTCACGACGCCGCTCCCGGCTCGTCCATGGCCTCGTCGTCCAGGGCGGCCAGCAGCCCGGCGACCGCGACCCGCTTGGCCTGGCCGTCATCCCGCTGGCCGTGCGGAGTGTTCGCGGCGGCGGGGTGGGTGGCGGCGTGGATCGCCTGCAATGCCCGGACGGAGACCTGGGCGTAGATCTGGGTCGTGTCCAGCCGGGCATGGCCGAGCATCGCCTGGATGTATCTGATGTCCGCCCCGCCCTCCAGCATGAGCGTGGCCATCGTGTGCCGGAACAGATGGCACGCACCCTGCTTGGGGACCCCGGAGGCTTTGACATACCGGGAGGCGAGCTGGGTGAGCCGGTCCAGGCTGAACGGCTCACCCTCAGCGGTCAGGAACAGGCTCCCGTCGTCATCACCCAGGGCGAGCTTCGGCCGGGCCTCCGCGAGATACCTGCCCGTCCAGGCCAGTGCCCGCTCGCCGATGGGGATCATGCGGTCCTGCTTGCCCTTGCCCTGCCGGACCAGCAGCGTGCCCCGCTCGCGGTCGATGTCGGTGACCGCCAGGTTCGCCAGCTCGGAGCGGCGGATGCCGGTGGAGTAGAAGACCTCCAGGATGGCCCGGTCCCTGACCCCGAGCGGATCGGAGACATCGGGCTGGGCGAGCACAAGCTCCGCCTCAGCCGCGGTCAGGGCGGGCCTGGGGAGCCGCCGCTCGGCCCTGGGCAGCTCGATCTCCGACGCCGGGTTGTGCAGCACGTGCCGCTGCCGGGCGGCCCACTTGAAGAACGCCCGGACGGCGAGCAGCCGCTGGGACTGCGACCGGAACGACAGCGGGTCGCCGTTCTTCTTGCGGTAGTGGAACAGGTGCCGCTGGCAGGACTCCAGCACCGGGCGGGTGACATCGGCGGGGCGGGTGATGCCCCGCTCGCCGAGCCAGGCGGCGAGGAACGCGAGCATGGCCCGCCGGTTCCCGATCGTCCGCGGCGAGTAGCCGCGGGCGGCCATGTCCTCGCAGAACTCCTCCACCAGGCGGGGGAACCCGGCCAGGTCCGCCCGGTCACCCGGAATCGCCTGCGGAGGCCGACCGGCGGGTCACCGCTGGCCGCCCGCGGCTGTGACTACGACCCGGCCATTGACCTGGCCGGGGTCAGTGCTTCCCGGCCGCCGGCCGTTCCCGGAGGCCCTCACGTGGCCGCTGGCCTGGCCATTCAGTGTTTCGGGGGCGGGCCGACCGGGGGCCGACCACCCCCCCGGACCAGGCCCGGCCTACTTGCCATTGCGATGACGGCGCCAGCGAGGTGGCCTTGAAATCCCCGGTACCGCCTGAAGTTGTCGAGGACACCGCGTACACCACCGGATGACCGGACGGCGCGGCCGTGACCACGGCCGTCAGGCTCCTGGTTTCCCAGTCGTTGACGGCGTCCGCCGGCCTGCCCAGGGCATCGTGCCCGTGCCGCGAGCAGAAGTCCGGCATATCCGCATAACCGGTCAGGCCGCCCTCGTCGGCTATGTGGTACCTGGCGAGGGGAGTGGCACCGTCTCGCTGCTGGACAACCCGGCCCGCGCCCCCTGGTTGCCGAATGGCCCGTTAAAGGCGGACGTTCGTCCCTGCATGGGTGCATGGCCGTCGAGCCAGGCTTATGGGGGAAAGTCGGTCAGTCTTCGGAGGGATGTGGTTCTCATGACTGACACGGTTCACTCCAGGCCGGCGGCGGCCGGGCAGGCCCCCTGGCGGGCGTCAGGCGGACCTGAGCAGATGCCGGAGCGGGATCAGCGCAAGGCCCGTGCGCTCGGCGTGAGCTCGGCGACCGGCCTGGTGATCGGCAGCGTCATCGGCACCGGGGTGTTCACGATGCCGGCCGTGCTTGCCGCAGCGGGAACGATGTCGCTGCTCGTACTGGCGGTGATCGCGATCGGCGCCATGCTGCTCGCGACCCTGTTCGGCCAGCTCACCAGGCGGGTGCCGAGCGCCGACGGTGGCTTGTACGCCTATGCCAGGCACGAGTTCGGTGACTTCGCCGGCTACCTGACCGGCTGGTGCTACTGGATCCAGGCGTGGGCAGGCAACGCGGCCATCGTGTCTGCCTGGGTCTTCTACGTGGACGCCCTGTTCGGCCTGCACCCGTCCGGCCTCGGCAACTGGGGGATCGCGCTGTCCGGCCTGTGGATTCCCGCCGCGGTCAACCTGGCCGGCGTCAGGCAAATGGCCTGGTTCCAGAACCTGACCGTCGTGCTCAAGTTCCTGCCGCTGCTGTTCGTCGCCGTCGTGGGCTGGTTCTTCGTCAGCTCGGGTAACTTCGGCGCGTTCAACGCATCGGGCGGCAGTTTCTACGACGCCATCGGGATCGCGGCCGGGGTCGCCCTGTTCTCCTTCATCGGCGTCGAGGTGGCGGCCATCACCGCCAAGCGGGTCGGGGACCCGCGCAAGAACGTGGCCAGGGCATCGCTGTTCGGCACTGCCGCGAGCGCCGTGCTTTACCTGCTGGCTTCCGCCGCGGTCATGGGCCTGGTGCCGCACCACGACCTGGTGAACAATGGCGCCCCGTTCGTGAACGCCTTCGAGGCGGTCTTCAGCCACGGCGCCTGGGCGGGCAAGCTGGTGGCCGGCCTGGCCGTGGTCTCGGGGATCGGCGCGCTCAACGGCTGGACCCTGGTCACGGCCGAGGTATCGCGGGCAGTGGCGGCCGACGGCCTGTTCCCGCGCGCGTTCGCCTGGGCGGACCGCAAGGACTCGGCCTGGTTCGGCATCGTGCTCGCCGCGGCCCTGCCCTCGCTGCTGATGCTGTGGAGTTACACCACCGCCACCGGGCTCACCGTGTTCACCGACCTTGTCGACCTCACCGTGGTGACGGTAGCGATTCCCTACTTGTTCTCCGCCTGCGCCCAGCTCGCCTACCTGGTCTCGGGAAGGCGCAAGGTCCAGGGCTGGCTGCTCGGCCGTGACCTCGCCATCGCGGGCACGAGCGTGCTGTTCTCGCTCTGGGTCACGTTCGCGGCCGGCTACCAGGCCGTCTACCAGGCGGTTGTGATCGTGCTTGCCGGGATCGTGCTGTACGCGTTCATCGCCGGGCGGAAGGCAGTGTCATGACTTTCAACGTGGCATCAGAGGTGGGCACGCTCCGTCAGGTCATCGTGCACCGGCCAGGACTCGAACTGTCCAGGCTCACGCCCCAGAACGTGACCGGACTGCTGTTCGACGACGTGATGTGGGCCGTGCGGGCCAAGGAAGAGCATGACGCCTTCGCCGAGGCACTGCGCGACAAGGGCGTCGCCGTGCACTACTTCGGCCGGCTGCTCGGCGAGACGCTTGACCTCGCGCAGGGCCGCGCGTTCGTGCTCGACCGGGTCTGCACCCCCGAGTTGCTCGGCCCGAACCTGGCCGCGCCGGTACGCAGGCTGTTCGAGGATCTCGACGGCCCGGCCCTGGCCCAGTTCCTCGTCGGCGGCGTGCTCAAGGCTGACCTGCATCCTGGCCGGGTGCATAGCCTCAGGTGGGACATGCTGAGCGCCGACGACTTCATCTTGCCCCCGCTGCCCAACCACCTGTTCCAGCGCGACAACTCCTGCTGGATCTACGGCGGCGTGTCGGTCAACCCGATGGCCAAGCCGGCCAGGCAGCGCGAGACCTTGCATAGCCGGGCGATCTACCGGTATCACCCGATGTTCGCCGGGCAGGACTTCGCTGTCTACTACGGAGACGACGACGCCTTCCATCAGCCCGCCACCGTTGAGGGAGGCGATGTGCACGTGCTCGGCAACGAAGCCGTCATGATCGGGATGGGGGAGCGCACCACCCCGATGGCCGTCGAGCTTTTGACCAGGGCACTGCTTGAGGCCGGCCAGGCCAGCAAGGTGATCGCGGTCGAGCTTCCCGCCGCCAGGGCGACCATGCACCTGGACACCGTGATGACCATGATCGACGCGGCGGCGTTCGTCCGCTACCCCTATCTGGATCCGCACCTGCGGTCCTGGACGCTGACCGCCGGGCCGGCCGGGGCGGGGGTGGTGGTTACCCGGAACCGCAGCCTGTGGGACAGCGTGGCCGAAGCGCTCGGCCTGGACAAGGTCACCGTGCTCTGCGCCGACGAGGACATCCGGGCGGCCGAACGTGAGCAGTGGGACGACGGCACTAACTACCTGGCCGTCCGCCCAGGCGTGGTCGTCGGATATGAACGCAATGTGGCGACCAACACGATGCTGCGCAAGCACGGGATAGAAGTCATCACCATCGCGGGCAGCGAACTCGGCCGCGGCAGGGGCGGGCCGAGGTGCATGACCTGCCCGATCGAACGCGACCCTGCCTGAGGAGGTGAGGAAGCCGTGAGGATCGTCGCCGCGCTCGGCGGCAACGCGCTGCTCGAGCGCGGCGAGTCCGCCGAGTCGCAGATTCAGGAAGGGCATGTCGCCGCGGCCGCGGCGGCGCTGGCACCGCTGGCGGCCAGGCACCAGCTCATCATCACGCACGGAAACGGGCCGCAGGTGGGGCTGCTAGCGCTGGAAAGCGCCGCCGACCCTGACCTCGCTCATCCTTACCCGCTCGACGTGCTCGGCGCTCAGACTCAGGGGATGATCGGCTACTGGCTGCTGCAGGCGCTGCAGAACGAGCTGCCTTCCAGCCTGATCGCGTGCCTGGTAAGCCGGACGCTGGTCCGCGCCGACGATCCCGCGTTCCGCGGCCCGGCGAAGTTCGTCGGACCGGGCTACGACGAGGCGACGGCGCGCAAGGTCAGCGCCGGGCACGGCTGGCAGCTTCGCAAGGACGGCGACCGCTGGCGCCGGGTTGTGCCTTCCCCCGACCCGGCTGAGCTGCTCGACCTGCCGCTGATCTCGCAGCTAGCGGCGGGCGGCGTCATCGTCATCTGCGGAGGCGGCGGAGGCGTACCTGTCACCCGCGACGAAACTGGCCGCCTGAGCGGGGCGGATGCGGTCGTGGACAAGGACCTGACGGCGGCGCTGCTAGCCACGCAGGTCGGCGCGGATGTCTTGCTGCTGCTGACGGACGTCGACGCGGTGCAGGAGGGTTTCGGTACGGCAGCGGCCAAGCCGCTGCGTCAGGTGACCGCGGCCGACCTGCGCATGCGCTCCTTTCCCGCCGGGTCGATGGGCCCGAAGGTCGAGGCCGCCTGCCGGTTCGTGCAGGCTACCGGCCACCGGGCCGCGATCGGCAGGCTCACCGCCGCCGCAGCGTTGCTCGACGGGTCGGCGGGAACCCTGATCGTTCACTAGTACTGCCTGAACAAACGGAGGATGGGGATGAGTGACAACACGGAGCGGGGCATCATAGCCGGAGTCAGTGGTTCAGCCGCGTCGGTGCGGGCGCTGCGCTGGGCCGCGCAGGTGGCGGAACGCCGGCGCCTGCCATTGCGCGTGATACTGGCCTGGGAGCCAGAACGCCTCGCCGGATACGCTCAGGTCGATGGTCACCCCGGCCACGGGACCCAAGAGCAGGCCGCGCATGAGCGGCTTGGCGCGGCCTTGCGGCTCGCCTTCTGGCCGGCGCTGCCCAAGGACCTGATCACCGAGGTCGTGGCGGGCTCGGCCGAGCGGATCCTGGTGGACAGGTCCGCCAATGCTGAGCTGCTCGTGCTCGGGTCTGCCGCGGTATGCCGGGAAACTGGGTCCCCGATCGGCCCGGTGATCCGCGGCTGCCTGAGCCAGGCCCGCTGCCCGGTGGCGGTCATCGGCGCGGGCCCCGTGCCTGGCACGGCCGATTGCGCGGAGCCGAATCGCCTGACGCGGGTGCTCGCGGCCTGACGGGCAGGCCAGCTAGTCGTCTTTGTCTGGCGCGAACCGGCTGACCGCGATCAGCCCGGCGATGAAGACGGCGACCATCGCGATCAGCAAGGCCAGATCCGAAGTGCTTGCCTGGACCTTGGCGCCGGGAGTCAGCACGGACAAGATCCGCCTGATGACGGCGACGAGGCCGACCACGATGAAGGGCTGGGCGGCCAGGTGATGGGTGCGCAGCGAAAGCACGACTGTGTGCACGATCTCGACCAGGATCAGTACCAGCAGCGCCCGGTCGAGCAGGGTCGCGGTCGCCGCGGATACCGCCCCGCCTGGATGGGTCACGAAGTCGGCAACTCCGCCGAACAGCAACACCACCGCGAGCAGGATCAATACGATGCCCACCGTCACCGTGAGGGCGTCTTGCGCGTACTCAAGCACCCAGATCAGGCCGCTAATCCCGCGCAGGCGCCTGCGCGGCGCCTGCAAGCTGCCGCGTGCCTGGGGGGCGGCGGATTCCGGCGGCTGGTCGGCTGGGCGATCGTGCTGATCGGGCAGGTTTCCGGTCATCAGGTTATTGTGACCTGTTTTCCAGGACTTTGGCCCCGGTCTTCCGGGCCTACCTGCCCTGCATGCGGGCCGGCTGACCGGCGATTCTGGCGATACAGGCAGACTACGCGGGCCTTGGGGCGCGAGAAGCTGAACGGAGCACTCGCTATGTTAACCGTCGTTATCCTCTTGCCGATCGCTGTTGCCCTGGCCGCCGGGGTGGCGGAAAGCCGTCTTGGCCTGGCCAGGCCGGTCCCTGCCCAGCCTGGCCAGCAGCGGGGCATCTCCTTCCTGGCGGAGTCGCTGGCCTACGTCGGCACCCTCCTTGTCCTGGCGGGGAGTGCCATCGTCACGCAGCAGCGATGGCTGAGCCTGACAAGTACCGAGAGGATCATGGCCGTTACCGGCGCGGCCCTGACGCTGCTGCTCGCTGGCTTTGTGGTCAGGTGGGTGGCGCTGTCGGACTCCCGCCGGCTGACCGAGAGCGTCTGGCTGGCGTCAGCGGTCCTGGCGGCCGCGGCAACCGCGATGACGGGACGTGGGTACCATGCCAGCGTCCTGGTGCTGGCCGTCAGCGGCCAGCAGGCCGCCTACTCGTTCGCGCTCTGGCTGCACTGCCGCCGTGAACTGCTCGCGGTCGCGGCGTTCGCCGGGCTGATCGGCGCCCTGTGCAGCCTTATCGCCATCGCGGCAGGCGGACAGGCGCCCTGGCTGGCCGTCGCGCTCGGAATATGGCTGCTCGGCATCGCCTGGACGGTGCTCGGAGTCGGTTACCCGCAGCCGCTGGGAACCAGCGTGGCCGCCGGCGCCGCGGTGACCTTGCTCGCCCCGGCTATCGCGGTGCACCAGTATCCCTGGGTTTACGGGATCGGGATTCTCACTGCGGCGGTCGTCATGGGCGCGAGCGTCCCGCTTCAGAACATCGTCATGCTGGTCTTCGGTTCCTGCGCGCTGTTCTGCTACCTAGCGGCGACCGTGTTCAGGCTCGCCGATCACGCGCTCGGCCTGGCGCAGACGCTGATCGTGGTCGGCGGCTTCCTTATCTGCGTGGCGGTGGCAACAGTGTGGCTGGCCAAGCTGGTACGAGGCGCCACGCGGCATTCAGGACGCGCGCAGGCGCGCACGGCCTGACGCGCGGATGACCGCCACCGGGCTCCTGGCGTAGCTGGTGACCGCCAGGCCGACCGAGCCCATGGTCATGCCGGTGAAGCCGCCGAGTCCCCTGGCGCCCACGACGACAAGCTGAGCCCCGACTGAGGCTTCGAGCAGCGCCGAGCGGGCCGAGCCCGCCGACATCTCGCACCTGATGTCAAGTTCGGGATTTTCCCGCTCATGCCGCGCCATCAACTGCCCGGCGTCTTGCCTGATGTGACCGGCCGCGCCGAGCACGCCAGGTGAATCGGCCAGCGCGCAGACCGCTATCAGGTGGCAGTGCCTGAGCGCGGCTTCCTCCACGGCGAACTGTGCCGCCGCGTGCGAGTCAGGCGAGCCGTCAAGTCCCACCACGATAGGCAGCGAGGTATGCCCTGAGGTCGCGTGCCCGCCTGACCTGATCACGATCACCGGCCCGGTGGCGTTGGCGGCGACCTGAAGGCTCACCGAGCCGATCGGCATGCCGGGCATGCTGTCCCGCCCGCTTCCGCGTGCCCCGACCACGATCAGCTCGGCGCTGGCGCTATGCGCGCACAGGGCGGCGGCGGCCGAACCCGTGGCGGCCAGCCGCCGGGTCCTGTCCTCCCCTGCCAGTTCGCGGGCCAGCCGCATGCCTGGCGCGAGCACCGCGTCGATGTCGGCCTGGCCCGCGCTGAGGACGGTCAGCATTGTCCTGCGCGCCCTGGCTTCCCACGCCGCCCAGCGCAGTGCGCGCTCGGCGTCAGGCGAGCCGTCATACCCCGCCAGGACGCCGAGTGGGCTGGCGGCTGACGCCTGCGCCTTGCTGCTGGCTTGCTCAGCTCGGGCGTCTCCTGCCTGAGCGGACATGCGCACCCTCACCCCCGCGAGTCAGCGTTGCCGCCGGCGCGCTGCCCGGCCAGTTCCGCCGCGATCTCGTCGGCCCATCGCCTGATCTGCGTCCAGTCCCTGAAGTCACCCTCGAGGCCGCCGAAGATCCGCAGCAAGGCCCGCTGAGCCGGACGCAGCGCCTCGCGGTCCAGCTTGCCGGCGAACATGTGATGATCCCTTGCCCTGACAGCGGAGCGAACGGCTGCGACATCGGCTGGCTCCCTGGCCATCGCCTTGGCGAACCGCCCGGCGGGATCGCCGACCGGACCGCTTGAGAACAGCCATACCGGATGTTCTGCCAGGCTCTCCCTGAACCGGCTGGTCAGCTCCTTCGCGGGCTCGAGCCAGTGACCGGCGTAGACTCCGCTGCCGATCACAAAGGCGTCATAGCCATCGATCGTGCTGACCTCCTCCGGGGGGACGAGATCCGCCTCGATGCCGCGTGCGGAGAGTTCCCCTGCCACCGCGCTGGCGATTTCCGCCGTGGCCCCGTGCTGTGAGGCGGCCGAGACCAGGACCGTGACCGCGGGAGCATTTCCCTTCATGGTTGATCACCTGCCTGTGGAGTAGTAGCCGGATCGGGTCCGCCCAGGTCGAGCCGGAACGGCGGGTACTCGTCGGTCATCAGCGCGGCGTAGGCGGCCACTCGCAGCACCCAGCGGTTCAGCTCGACCACGAAATCGAAGATCTGCCTCGGATACCTGCCGGTCACCAGCAGCGCTATGGCGGAGAAGATGGCAAGCACCGCGATCAGGCCCGGCCAGCTCGAGGAATGCTCGCCCGCGTCGAGCGTGAACCACGCTCCGCTGCCGGTGAGAATCCCGACGATGACGTACTGCGGTATGGCCAGCAGCCACCACTTGACCAGCACGAGACCGCGCGACAGCCGCTCTGGATAGTCGACATGGAAATGAGCCGGGTAAGCGGGGTCCTCGTCGAGCCTGAACGGCGGGTACCGGTCAGTGGCGAAGGCGCCGATCGCGTAGTAGTGGACCCGCCAGGTCCACCTCAGCACGCCGGCGTTGAAGTCGAAGATGCCGCGAGGGTACCTGGCGGTGATCAAGATCGCGAAGAAGGCGACGATGCTGAGGATGACGAAGAACAACCACAAGAACGCGAGCACCACGAAGTGCGGGATCAGCAGCAGCCACTTGAACAGCCAGAGCCACCGCGACACGGCAGGATCGAGCGCCGCGTCCACCCGGACGGGATACGCTCTTCGCTGAAGGCTTTCCGATGCGGCCATGACGCTCCCCCCCGTAACGAGTGGCTGACAAGTCAGGCGGCGGACAGAGCAGTAAGTCAAGCGCACCGCCGAACGCCCGGCGAACGTAGATTCAAAGGTCCGCCGCCTGCGGGACCTTCGGCCATGACCAGGCAGGTGCTGGCGGGCCAGGGACGTTCCGCAGGCCGGCCGGGACCAACGGCCCTTAGGATCGGGTCGCCGGGCAGGCTGTTATTCAGGTATGTTCGTAGGTGATGAGGTACGGCTCGAGGTGGACGTTGCCGCCGCAGCCGAGCGCCTGACCAGGCTGGCCGCCGACCATTCGATCATGCGGGTATCACACGAAGCCTGGGCGGAGGGCATCACCAGGGTCGGTCCCTTGCCGGGAATCTCCAAGCTGGTGTGCGTGCGCTTCATGGCGCCGACCTGCCGGGGTTCGGTGACCTCGCTGCCGATGCGCTGGGAGGCGACCGGCATGACCGGGCGGATCTTCCCTGTCATGGACGCCAACCTGACCTTGATTCCTGACGGTGACGCGGCCGCGTTGCTCGGCCTGGACGGCGTCTACGGGCCGCCTGGCGGGCCGCTCGGCGAGAGCCTCGACCGCGCCTTCCTGCACCGGGTCGCGGCCGCCACCACTCGCTCCTTCCTGACCAGGATCGCGGCCGCGATCAGTGTCCCGCTCCCGGCCGGGGCGGCCAGCCAGCCCTGCTAGACCCGGCTGCGCCAAGATGTCACCACAGTTGTGACGGCAAGGCGCGAGGTTCCGGGAGGCGACCATGGCACGGCATACCTTTTTCTGCCCGCTTCGCTGGTCTGATATGGATATTTACGGCGTCGTCAATAACGTCGCCCTGGTGCGGTACCTGGAGGAAGCCAGGGTCGATCTCTTCTGCCGCATGGCGACGGGCGAGCGGGACAGCTTTCTCGGCGGCGGGTCCGTGGTCGTGCGGCACGAGATCGATTACAAGAGCCAGCTCAGGCACCGGCGCGAGCCGGTCGAGATCCAGATCTGGGTCAGCCGCCTGCGCGCGGCCACGGTTACCCTCGGCTACCTGGTCAAGGATGGCGAGCGGATCTACGTCAGCGCCAGTTCCCTGCTTGCCCCCTTCGACTACCTGGCCAACGTTCCCCGCCGGTTCACCGACGCGGAAGCCGCATTCTTCGGTAAATACCTAGATGCGGATTAACGCCGCCGATCTGACCGAGAAGATCACGCCAAATCGCGCTAGATGTACGTCAGGACTTACTTCCAGCGTTATCACCGGCATCGACGGCCTTTCAGGAGATATGGAAGCCATGCGGGAGGCGGGGCACCGCGTTACCTCGCGCTTCCTCGCCAGGGACGCGCGGAGCGAACGGCGCGCGGCCAGGTGCCTCCTCGCCGGCCGGCGGCGGGCTCGGCCCGGCCGGCAACTCTCCGGCCGCCAGCAGTTCCCCGGCCGCGAGCGGCGGGGCGAAGCCTACGTCGCACCCGACCGCGAGCCCGACCGCCTCGGGCGGCGGATCGCCAGGCCCGGCGCCTTCCGGCTCCTGCAGTCCGTCGCCGAGCCCTGGGCCGAGCACGACGTGCTCAGGGCAGACGCCCTCGCCAGGCCCTTCGTCCACCCCCGCCCCGACGCCGGCGCCGACGCCGAGCGGCGGCAGCAGTTGCGTGGTGATCCTGGGGATCAAGGTCTGCCTGTGATCTTGGTGGGCAGGCCACGCGGCCGGCGATATCGTGATGGCAGCAAACCTCAGGAAATGCCGCGCGCCTTGAGCTACCAGCGGGAGCCGATGCGATGTTCGCCTCCATTGTCGGACTGGCCGGAGACCTGACCGGCCGGCGGTTCGGTCTTGACGCCAAGCCGCTCACATTCGGCCGCAGCGAAAGTAACGATGTCGTCCTGGCTACCGGGCTGGCGTCCAGGGTGCACGCCGAATTGCGCCGGGTGGCCGAAGGCTACCTGCTGACCGACCGGGACAGCAGCAACGGGACCTGGGTGAACGGCGAGCGGATCACCGAACGGCGGCTCGCGCCCGGCGATGAGATCGCGATCGGCGATGACGTGTTCCGCTTCGAGCTGACTGACATGCGCGAAACCGCGGGGAACGTGGTACCGCAGCCAAGGCCGGCTCCCGATGTGCTGCGGGTCACTGTCACCGGAGGGGGACCGGCCGGACTCAGCTTCGCCTTGCTGCTCGAGTACCTGATGGGCCCATTGGCGGCCATAAAAATCTATGACGGCCGATGGATGCGCGATGGCGGCCGCGTCATATGGAAAGGCCCAGAACACGGCAATATCCGCCGCCAGCAGGTCGTCACCATTCAGAGCAGGCAGTTCCTCAAGCTGCCGCCAGAAGTTCAGGAGCGCCTGTTCACGCCGGGCAATTTCACCGAGATGTGGCCGAAGGGACCAGACTCCATCCACGACTCTGGCCCGCGCAACGTGCGGATCGCCCACGTCGAGGATCAGTTGCTTGCCGTCGCCAACGACAAGCGCGACCACATCGAGCTCATCCCCGAGGTCTTCGACGCCGAGGCGGCCAGCGCCGACCTCGCCGGCCAGCATGTGCTCGCGATCTGCGAAGGCGGCCGCTCGCGCACGTTCGAGCACTTCGCCGGGAAGTTCGGTGCCGCCGACCCGTCGCTTTTCTCCCATGAAGGCAGCCAGCTCCAGGACATGGTGCTCGGCCTGCGGGTCAAGTCAGAACTGCCAGATCCGATGGCCGTGCTGCTGACGGTGACGCAGAACAGGTTCCTGCTCAACTCGCTGCGCGGCGAGGGCTTCCTCAACATGCGGCTGACCGCTGCCGAAGCCAAGGAAGTCGTGGGCATCGACCCGGTCAGGCAGGTCTTCACCGAATGCATCCAGGCCGGGCCCTGCCTGCTTGAGCGCACCACCGGAAACGAGTTCTTCTGCGGGGCGCACCACGCGCTTTTCCTGCCTGCCCTGCTCAAGCAGTCGGCCTTCTGGGCGCGGGTCGAAGAAGGACTGCAGTTGTTCGGCGTCGCACCGCGGCACCTGACCGCGGTGACCGGGTTCAAGCTCGACATGGTGCAGCGCCCGCGCTTCACCGCGCAGCTTTACCCGCGGACCGCGACCACGCCTGGCACGTACGGGTTCCTGCTCGGCGACGCGGGGAACGCCATCCATTTCTGGCCGGGCCGCGGCCTGAACAGCGGCCTGGCCTCGGCGATCTCCCTGGCCCGCTGCCTGGCCGCGCAACGGCGCGGCAGCAGCCTGCGCGACGCCGACTTCGTGCGGCATGAAGCGGTCATGGCGATGCTCCAGTACCGGCACAAGACCCGCGCCTGGCGCCAGATGGTCACCACGGAAGAAAATGGCGAGACGACGGCGATCAGGGACCTCATCGCCCGCGGCATCACCGAGGGCGACGACGGCACCTTCGACCAGGCCGCCGACTTCGAAGCCCTGATGCGGCTGCTTTCCCTTACCCGCGGCCGCCTTGAGTCGCGGCTCGAAGGCCTGCCAGACGACGCCACCTTGCGCGCGCACCTCAAGCGCCTGCCCGCCAGCCTGATCCACACGCTGCTGGTCAGCCAGCCATGGGACACCGGCAGCGTAGGTGGCGAGGAAGTGGACCTGGAACTGCTGCTTGAAGCACCGCGCCCGCACCGTCCCGCGACCGGCCAGGTCAGCCCTGGTCCGCCTGCCGCCCAGGCCACCTCGGCCCGCTAGCTCGTGGTCAGATGGCTCCCAGATGACCGCAGCCTGGGATTCCTTGCTGATCGTCGCCGCTGGCACGCTTGCCGGGATCGTCGGGACTGCGGGCGGCATCACTTCGCTGGTGTCGTATCCGGCTCTGCTCGTCGCCGGGGTGCCTGCGCTCGCGGCTAACGTGGCGAACATTGTCGCGCTCGTGGCTTGCTGGCCAGGGTCCGCGCTGGCTTCGCGGCCCGAGTTGCACGGGCGGGCGGCCTGGCTCGGGCGCTGGATGCTGGTTGCCGCCTCGGGCGGCGCGGCCGGGGCGGCGCTCTTGCTTCTCACTCCGGCGGCGGCGTTCGCCGATGTGGTGCCTTTCCTGGTGCTCACTGGTTCGCTCGTCTTGATCATGCAGCCAAGGCTTTCTGCCCGCCGCGAGGGCTCGGCCAGGAACAACAGCCTGATCCTGGTGGCCGGGCTGGTCGCGGTGTCCGCTTACGGCGGCTACTTCGGTGCCGGGTCTGGGGTCATGACCCTGGCGCTGCTGCTGATCACCGTCGACCAGCATGTGGCGCGGGCCAACGCGCTCAAGAACATCCTGGTCGGGGCGGCGAGCCTGGTAGCGGCGGCGGCCCTGGTCTTCCTGGTCCCCGTCGACTGGGCGGCGACCGTCCCGCTGGCTGCGGGCTTGCTGGCTGGCAGCTTGATCGGGCCGCGACTGGCGCGGCGGGTGCCTGCCGGTCTTATCCGCTGGTTCGCGGCGCTGCTCGGGGCCGGCCTGGCCGTCAAGCTCTGGGTCGATCCCGGATAAATTCTATCTACCGTGTCATTCCGCTAGATTGCTGGCATGAAGCCCGCAGACATTTCGCTGATGCACGTGCTCGGCCAGCCCGCTGTCAGCCCGGATGGCCGGGTCGCCGTGGTCGCCGTTACCCGGCCCGATCTTGACGCCGATGAATACCGCGGTCACCTGTGGATCGTGGCTGCGGACGGGTCGGCGCCGCCGAGGCCGTTCACCAGCGGATGGCGGGACAGCGCACCCGCCTTTTCCCCTGACGGCGCGTGGCTGGCCTTCCTGCGGGCGGCGGGCGGCGACGGACCTGGCGCTAAGCCGCAGCTTTGCGTGATGCCGACCGGCGGCGGCGAGCCTGTCAAAGTGACCGAGCAGCCGCTCGGCGCCGGCGCCCCGGTGTGGAGCCCTGACTCCCGCCTGATCGCCTACGTCACCAGGGTTCCTGACGAAGGTCGCTACACCGCGGGCAAGCCGGAGGCCGAGGCGCCGAGGCGGATCACGACCTTGCAGTACCGGCGGGACAACCTGGGCTTCTTCGCCGACCGGCGCTCCCATGTCTTCGTCGTCGACCCGTTCGGTGCTCCCGCCGCCGAACCCGTCCAGGTCACCAGCGGCGACTTCGACGACGACTGGGTTGCCTGGAGCCCGGACGGGCAGGCCCTGGCCTTCGTGTCGGCACGCCACGAGATCCGTGACAGCGATCTGGTCAGCGATATCTGGCTGTGCTCGCCTGATGGTTCGGGACTGCGGCCGGTGACCCGCGGCGGGTCAGGCGAAGGACCCGCGCTTTCTATCGGAGAGGCCCGGTTCACGCCAGATGGCGCGGCGCTGTGCTTTACCGCTGCCGAACTCGGCGCAAGCGGCCATGACATCGGCCGTAACCAGGGGGTGTGGTCGGTACCCGCTGACGGTTCCGCGCCGCCCGCCCGACTCACCGACGCAGAGACGATTCACCTCTCGCGTGAAGGCACGATCCAGACCACGCCCGATGGCGTGCTGGCGTGCGCGGAGCGCCGGGGTGCGGTCGAACTGCTGCTTGTGCCCTACGACGGTAGCGAGCCATCGTGCTTGCTGGCCGGTTCCCGTCAGGTCGAAGGGGTCGCCTGGGCACGCGATGCCCTGGTCGCGGCCGTCGCCGATCCCGGCTCGAGAGGCGAACTGATAGCGCTCACCGGAGGCAGCGAGCGCAAGCTCACCGCCTTCGCCGCGGTGCCTGCACCGCTCGCCATGGAGGAGGTCACCACGACCGCGCCCGACGGCTACCCGGTGCACGGCTGGATCGTGCGCCCGCAAGGACCAGGTCCGCATCCGGTACTGCTGATGATCCACGGCGGGCCTTTCACGCAGTACGGCTGGCGGTTGCATGACGAGGCGCAGGTCTATGCGGCCGCTGGTTACGCGGTTGTCATGGGCAACCCGCGCGGCTCTTCTGGCTACGGGCAGTGGCACGGATCGGTCATCACCGGCGATGCGGCCACGCTGGCAGCGGCGGATCTGCTTGCCTTGCTGGATGCCAGCCTGGCTGCCGGCGGTCTTGACGGTTCCCGGATGGGGGTGCTCGGCGGGTCGTACGGCGGCTACATGACGACCTGGCTTGCCGCCCGTTGCGGTGACCGGTTCAAGGCCGCGATCAGCGAGCGGGCTGTCAACGCCATCGACAGCTTCAGCGGCTCGAGCGACATCGGCTGGTTCTTTGCCGCAGGTTTGTGGGGTGCGGATACGGCGGGCTGGACCGCGCAGGACCCGCTCAGTCATGCCGGTCAGATCAGGATGCCGATGCTGATCATTCATTCGGAGCAAGACTGGCGCTGCCCGCTCGAACAGGCACAGCGGCTGTTCGTCGCGCTCAAGCTGCGCGGGGTGCCTGTCGAGATGCTGCTGTTCCCTGGCGAAGGGCACGAGTTGACCCGCAGCGGCCGGCCAAGCCACCGGGTCGCGCGGTTCGAGGCTGTCGTGGACTGGTGGGACCGCCATCTGCGGCCCGCCGCCGGCTCGCCGCCAGCGAGCTGACCTGCCCGCCGGGTGATTGTCGGACCTTGGTGTCATGACGGGACGTCGTTTCGAGTTGTACGGGAGGATTGCGACCTTCGATGGCATGGAGGTCGAGGGACATTTTCCAGGCGGGGCAATAGTGTCGTATCCGGATCTGGTGAGCCCATTGCCGTGGTTGAGCCCGACCGACTGTACCTGCCGGTTGCGGGTACCCAACTGGTAGTCGGCGGGCTGCCCGAGGGTCCGGCAGCAAGCCGATGTCCGGTTTGCCCGCCAGCGACCTGACCGAAGTCATCGCGCGGCTGCGCCTGGCGCCGCTCTCTAGGTGACGCTAGCAAGGCCGAGCGGAGTCACCCGGGCGGACCTTGCCGGCGTGCACGACGCGGGCGTTCAACCCGCGCAGCCGCAACTGGCGGCCGGTGCCTGAGTTGACGAACTTCATGGCCTCAGGCCCGAAGCGCTCGACGAACTTCGAGCAGCCGAGGTGCGGTACCTCGCTGACCCGCAGGACGGCCTCTCCTGCCGCGAGCAGGCTGCCTGCGGGCAGGTTCTCCACGCTCAGATCGAGGTCAACGTACAGTTGGTCCCCGGCGAGCGGCATGCGCTCGGTGCCGGCTGCCACGAGTTCGGCGACCCGGGCGTTCATGACCGTGATCTGCCGGTCAGGTTCGGCCGATCCGTCAGGGGTGTGCTTGCTGCCCCGTGCCAGCCAGCTGTCGCCTGCCAGCCCGTTTGCCTGGTCAAGCAGCACTTCGGCAGGCAGTTCGCGCAGGTCTTCCGCCGGGCGGCGGACGACGAGCACGACCAGGCCGTCGTCCTTCGGCGAGTCCCTGATCTTGTCCAGGCCAGCTTCCAGTTGGTCCCGCGTGAGAAACTCCATGCGCTAATTGTCGCACTCAGAGCGAGGTTGCGACTTCGCGGCGCAGTGCCCTGGCGGCCGGCAGGGCGGCGAAATAGGACCCGACCGCGGCGATGCCGCCGATGCCGAGGTCGACCGAGATCCGGCCCTGCTGCGCCCAGTAGACGTCCTTGAGGTCGAGCAGCAGCGCGAACTCGTCGACGATGAGGGCCAGGCCAGTGCCGTAGCTGACCGCTATGGCTGGATGCTTGCGCTGCTTCTCGCTGCCGCGCACGGCCACGGCGCCCACGCCGGCCAGCAGCCCGATGCCCCACAGGTAGTGGTGCAGGTGCTCACCGCGAAGGCTCAGGTTCCTGAACGGGCCGGCGCCCGCCTTGATGCTGTAGGTGATGCCGCGCACCGCGCCGAACGTGACGGTGAAGGCCAGCCAGCTTGCCAGCGTCGATCGCTGGCACTGGTCCAGGTCTTCGCGCAGTACCTTGCTCAGCCTGGGCAGGAAGGCGCTCATGGGCACCACCCTAATCGCAGCGGCCAATGAGACGGGCAGCGGCGATCTCCTGCAGCCACGGGCAATTCTGGCATTTACCATTCTGGCACTCCCCGATGTCCAGTAATTTTGGCCGCCAACTTTAATCGTTGCCGTTGACCGCGTGCAGCCAATAGCGCCGACCAAGCTTCGCCGTGCGCGCGTGCCGCGCGGGCGGTCCGGCTCGGCGATTTCCAGGAGTTAGATCATTACGACACTGGCCGCGCGGCGGGCATGAATGCCGCCCAGGCCACCGCCGGGAACGATGTTCCTCTACGGCAAACATTCAGGTCCACGGAACGGCTGGGTCGAGCCGGGGTGATGTGAGGGTACGGGCCGCGGCTGTCGGCGATCGGCGCGTACCTGTGGCACGGCCAGTTCCTGTCTCGGCACCGGACCTGCGAGGCGATGGGCGAGCTGTTCGGCGTCCCGGTCTGGCCGCAATGACGGTGCGCAGGATCGGTGGCGATACGGCCTGGTGGCGTGCCGGTATCCGGTCAATGGCGAGATCGTCTTCCTGGCCGATGTCCGGTTGCCGGCCAGCGACCTGACCGGGGCCATCGCGCGGCTGCGCCTGGCGATCTCAAGGTGAGGCTAGCGTGGCCGGGCGGAGTCACCCGGGTGGAGCTTGCCGGCGTGCACGACGCGGCCGTCAGCCTTCTGGGAGTAGGCAGGGCAGGCCAGCGGAGGTGCCGATGGCCTGCCCTGCGCACCGATCAAGGGTAGTTGACCGGGCTGCCCAGGCCGGTCACGAGGTCATATCCGGTGCCTGCGGTGCAGTCAGTGCCGCAGGTCCCGTTCGTGCCGCTCGTGATGTCCCGCAGGTTGGTGGAATAGCCGCCGGAGTAGATGCTCGACAGGCCCTGCAGCGCCGTGCTGCCTGCTGCCGCGGCGGCAGCCAGGATCCCGGCCCAGTTCGGTGCACCGACGCTAGTGCCGCCGATGGTGAACCAGCCGGACTGGCCAGAGTCGGCTGTGCTGTCGAACACCGAGACGCCGGTGTTCGGGTTCGCATCGAAGGACACGTCAGGTACCCCGCGACTGCCGCCGGTCAGGGCCGAGATGGACGAAGCACCGGACACAGGACCGGTGTAGCTGCTCTGGTAGGCGGGCAGCGACTCGATCGCCGATATTCCGCCACCTGAGCCTGACCATGCCGTCTCGCTGGTGAAACTGCACGATGTGCCGCTGCAGCCATTAAGCGTGGTGCCACCGACCGCGATGACGTCCGGTGAGGTGGACGGGTAGATCACGCCGTGCCCGCTGTCGCCCGACGAGGCGGTGTAGAAAGTGCCCGCGTGGGTAAAGTCGGCGTCCAATGATGTGTCGCTACTTGACTCGCTGCCTCCCCAGCTCATCGATACTACGTTGGCGCCGAGATTGTTGGCCGCGACGACCGCTCCGAACAGATTGCTGTTGCTGTTGCTGGCCGCCTCGACCAGAACGATCTTGGCTGCGGGAGCCTCAGCATGTGCCCACTCGATGTCGAGTGATTCCTCTACTACCCAGCCGGCGTTTACCCTGGGCTTCTTGCCTTGGGCGAAAACCTGCTCGAAACATGGGCCCGACTGGCTGAGCGAGGTGCAGGTTGATAGCTGGGCGTAACCGTATTGCGCGTTGAAAGTGTTCAGGTCCGAGAGCGCATTAGGGTCGCTGTAGGCATCGACGATAGCGATGATCTGCCCTGCGCCCGCACCAGAATTCGGAGAAAGACCGGACAGGTTATAGACGGACTGAATCGCGCTCGGCGGCAGTCCTGTAGGTGTCGTGCTGGTCAGTTGCGGCTTGCCGTCAGCCAGGCGGCCGACGTGCTTTACTACATACGTTGTGCTGGCGAACCCAGTACGGTTGCCTGCCTGAGCAGCCGAGGCGCTGCCGATTCCGGTAATAGCGACCGCAAAAATCACGGCCGTCCCGGCCGTGATTGAACCGAGGCGCGTAGCCAAAATTCATCTAGCCTTTCTTCTGTCAGGGTATTTTGAACTCTGTACAGTATGATTATTCGGCTAAGGGCGACTGTCAAGATGGCTTCGGTCGCGGTAAGCGGCCGGATCTCAGGTTCGTAGCCACCGCTTCTTCCGTACTGGCCCACGCCCCGTGGTCCTGCTCAGCTACTGCCTGACCCCCGTGCCTGGCGGGACAACCAGAGTCCTGCCCGGCACGGGGAGGCGTCCTGGCTCTTGAGTTCGCGCCGGCGATAGCTGACGATATGGCTGACTGGTGCTATACAGGTATGGCCATGGCATCGCTTATTACCTCAAATGCCTGCGGAAGGTCGCCGGCGGGACTGGAAGGGCGGAACGGTGGCCGTTCATCGCAGAACACAGGTCGGCTTGTTTGGCGCGGCCGCGCTGATGCTCGTTGTCCCCGCCCTGGTGAGCGGCGCCGCTGCTGCGGCGACTGCGGGTGGCGGCATCGTGCCTGGTCTCAGGATCGACCCGCTGCCGAACATGCCGCACCGGCATGTGCTGCCCATGGCAGGCTCTCCCTGGCAGGCGTTCACCCACCGGCCGCCGTTCAGTCCGGGTGCCATGATCTTGCTGACCGACGGGACCGTGCTGGTGCAGAACCAGGGACCGCGGAACGCGGGAACTGGCCGGTGGTGGCGGCTGACGCCGAATGCGAAGGGCAGTTACGTCGGCGGAACGTGGAGCAAGGCCGCTTCGCTGCCCGCGAACTACGCCCCGCTGTACTTCGCCTCGGCGGTCCTGCCCGACGGCCGGGTCATCATCATGGGCGGCGAGTACAACTTCGGCAAGCCGGCCTGGACGAATCTGGGCGCCATCTATAACCCGCTGACCAACACCTGGACCAAGGTCAAGGCACCTGCAGGCAGCCAGTGGTCCAGGATCGGGGACGCGCCGAGCACCGTACTCGCCAACGGCACGTTCATGCTCGGCGCGGCCGGCTACTCGGGCACGACGGTGCAGGCGCTGCTGAACGAGCCGAAGCTCACCTGGCGGCCGACAGGTAAGGGCAAGGCCGACGGCAACGGGGAAGAGGGCTGGTCCTTGCTGCCGAACGGCAAGGTGCTGACGGTCGATACCACCTTCCCTGGCCGCACCGAGATCTACACGCCGTCGGCCGGCTCGTGGAAGAGCGCCGGCAAGACCCCGGTCACGCTCATCGACGCCGTCGGCGAGGTCGGCCCGCAACTCCTGCGTCCCGATGGCACCGTGTTCGCGGCCGGCGCGACCGGCTACACCGCCATTTACCACAGCGGGACGGGCAAGTGGTCGGCCGGGCCGAGTTTCCCCAAGATCGGCAAGTCCAGGCTTGGCGTGGCCGACGGGCCGGCGGCGGTGCTCCCCGACGGTGACGTGCTCGTCGCAGCAAGCCCAGGGGATTACACCCCTCCGACCCGCGTCTTCGACTTCAACGGCAAGAACCTGACCGAGGTTCCCGCGCCGCCTAACGCCGATAATTTTTCCTCCAACGACGTGTTCATGCTGGTGCTGCCTACTGGTCAGGTGCTGTTCAACGACCGGTCTGGCGACATCGAGGTCTACAACCCGAAGGGTTCGCCCGAGCGAAAGTGGCTGCCGAGCATTACCAAGGTCGCGACCGTCCTGAGGGCCGGCCGCACCTACTCGCTTTCCGGCAGGCAACTGAACGGGCTGACCCAGGCATCCGCCTACGGCGATGACTACCAGAGCGCGACGAACTATCCCCTGGTGCGCCTCACCAGCAAGGCAACGGGAGACGTCGGCTACGCCAGGACGCACGGCATGACCACGATGACGGTCGCCGCAGGCGTTGAGTCCTCGGTCAGCTTCACCCTGCCCGCGAAGATGCCCGCAGGCACGTACACCCTCGCCGTCGTCGCGAACGGTCTCGCCTCCGCAGGGGTCACGGTACAGATCGCCTCTTGACGACTCCCGCTAGTAAAATCTAGTTTGGGGTCTAAAGTACGATTCATCGCCGCCTGCGGCGAGGCTTGGCGGGCGGGGGACTACCGTGGTGCGTGCTGGCGGAAAGAAATCTTGGCCAGCACGCGGGCGGGGATGGCGACTGCTCGCGGTGTTGGTGACCACGATGGCGCTGGTCATCGCGGTGGCCACGGAGGCAACCGTCACTTCCGCTCAGGTGACCAGCCAGCTTAAGGCCGATGTGGCCGAGCTTTTCTCTTCGTACAACCACAACACCGGCCGCATCGGTGACTCATGGTGGCAGTCGGCGATCGTGCTTTCCACCCTCGAGGCCTACCAGCAGGCAACAGGGGACACTTCCTACGAAGTCGTGATCCCCGTTTCCTTTGCCTATTACGCGCGTACTGATTTCGAGAACGCCTACAACGACGATACGGGCTGGTGGGGACTGGCGTGGCTGCAGGCCTATCGGCTCACGCGGTCCAGGCTGCCGCAGGCGCGCGTCTACCTGAAGATGGCGGAGAAGGACGCCGATTATATGCATGAGTCGTGGGACGATACGTGCGGCGGCGGTATCTGGTGGACCACGGGCAAGACGTATAAGAACGCGATTACCAACGAGATTTTCCTGGAACTGACCGCCTGGCTGCATAACAGTGTGCCAGGGGACACCAAATACCTGCGATGGGCACGGGCCGAGTGGGCGTGGTTCCGCCGCAGCGGCCTGATCAACGGAAACGACCTCGTCAACGACGGTCTCGACGGGCAATGCGGGAACAACGGGCAGACTACCTGGACCTACAACCAGGGGGTGATCCTGGCCGGGCTCGCCCAGTTGTACCTGGCCACCGGGAATACCGGGCAGCTAGCTCAGGCAGAAGCCATTGCCAGGTCGGCGATAAACCATCTGACCGTTCGCGGTGTGCTGCGGGAGCCGTGCGAATCCCTGGACTGCGGCCCTGATCCTGGTGACGCCCAGTCTTTCAAGGGAATCTTCACCCGCGACCTCAAGGTGCTCGCCGACATCGCAGGCACGAGCCAGTTCAACGATTTTTTCAGGACCCAGGCACGGTCGGTAGCAGACCATGACACGTTCAGCGGCGACCGGCTCGGCTTCCGCTGGCAGGGTCCGGCTACCGGACTTACTACCGCAAGCCAGGCCAGCGGGCTGGACGCCATTGTGGCCGCGCTCAGGCTGCCTTAGGCGGGACTTCCTCAGGTGGCGGTGATGCCGCCGTCGCAGGCGATGGTCTGCCCGACGACGAATTCACCAGCTCGCGAGGCAAGGAACAATACCGTGCCCGCGATGTCGGCGGGAGTGCCGATGCGTCCCCGAGGGTTGCGCTCGCTGATGGCATCCCAGTTCGTGGTCTCCACGTTCCCGCCGCCGCCGACGCCGGTGCTGAGCATCCAGGTCGGGAACGGGCCAGGCGCGACCGCGTTGACGAGAATGTCGCGGCCCGCGAGCGCCGCGGCGAGTTGCCTGGTAAGCGCGTGCACCGCCGCCTTGGACGGGCCGTAGGAGAAGTTATCGAAGATCGGGGTCCTGATGCCGTCGATCGAGCCGATGTTGATGACACGGGCGGGGGACTGCGGCGTCGCCGCAGCCCCGAGCAGCGGGAGCAGCCGCTGGGTCAGGAAGAACACGCCCTTGACGTTCGTGTCCATGACCTTGTCCCAGCCGTTCTCTGGGAAGTCGTCGAGCGGCGCGCCCCACGAGGCGCCCGCGTTGTTCACCAGGACGTCGAGGTGATCTTCACGCTCGGCGATCGCGGTGGCGAGGGATGCGACGCCGGCCATGGTTGCCAGGTCGGCGGGAATCGATACGCAGGTGCCGCCGGACTCCTCGCTCAGCCGGGCGGCGGTCGCGTCGCACACGGCGGCCTTGCGTGAGCTGATGTAGACCGTGGCCCCGTTGGCGAGGAAGCCGGCCGCGATCATCTCGCCGAGGCCGCGGGAGCCGCCCGTGACCAGGACGGTCTTGCCGGCCACAGAAAACAGGTCCTCGATCGACAGTTTCTTCATGGGCGGCACTTCCTTGTCCTGGCGGGGGTCGCGGCCGGATCTGGCACTGCCACAGGCTACTGCGCCCGCGCTGGCCCGCCTTCGCCGCGGTCGTCGTTGCCGGTCAGGCGCAGGGCGAGAGCCGGGCAGGCGCTCACCGCGCGCCTGGCGTGCCCGCGCAGGCGCGCAGGCACGCTGGCGGCCAGCATGGGGTAGCCCCATTCGTCCAGCTCGATAGCCTCTGGCAGCAGTTCCGCGCAAAGCCCGTGCCCGGCGCATGCGATGGGGTCGACGTGGAGCTTCATGGTCATCGCCAGTCTCCCTGGGTAGCGGGTTCTGTGCCTGGCAGCTGACGGCCCTGGCGGGCGGCTAGGCAGGGGCGGCCATCCGCATGGGCGCGGGCGTCGGCCGCGAAGGCGCTCAGCGCCGACTCGGCGTTGCGGACGGCGCCGTCGGGATGGCGGCAGGCACCCCGGCCTGAGATCTGGCCGAATCTGCGGTCCATGCGGTCAAGCGGCTCGCCTTCCGGCCTGCCGTCCGCGAGCTGGGTCAGGTCCCCGGCGATGGCGGGCAATCCGAACATGCAAGGGCCGCACTGCCGCGCGCTCTGGCCGGCCAGGTAGCGCGCGATGCCGGCCGCCTCCGCGAGCCCGCAGCGGTTAGCGGGCAGCGCGAACAGCACGCCAGCGCCAGGCGAGGCGTCCACGCCCGCCAGGCCCGCCTTGCTGAACGGCAGGCCGGCTACCTCGCTCACCTGATGCCAGGTTCCGAAGTAGCCGCCGATGAGCACCGCCTCGACGTCTTCGTCCGCCTGGACGGCGGACAGCACGTCGCCGACGAGGGCGCCGTTGGCCATCTCGTAGACCCCTGGCTCAGCGACCGCGCCCGTTATGGTCATCAGCATGGTGCCTGGCGCTTCCTGCGTTCCTTCGTCCTTGAACCAGTCGGCGCCGTGCCTGGCGATCAGCGCGACATTGGCGAGCGTCTCGACGTTGTGCACGAGGGTCGGCCGTTTGCCTACCCCGCGTTCCGACGGCCGCGGCCGCGATCCCGTGGGCAGCGCCAGGCCGCCGTTGAGCCAGCTGACCAGTGAGGTCTGCTCGCTTGAGACGTAGTCGTGCGGCAGTTGCCTCACCTCCACAGGCACCGTGCCCACCTGGTGCCTGCGCCGATCTTCGACGGCCTTGAGCATCAGGTCAGCGAGCCCGCCTCCGGTGCGCGGCAGGCACAGGTGGGCGGTTTCTGCGCCGACTGCGCTCGCGGCCAGTTCGATTCCGTCGAGCACCAGGTGCGGCGAACTGGCCAGCAGCGACTCGTCTTTCCTGCTTGCGGGTTCGCTTTCCATGCCGTTGGCCACCAGTACCTTTGGTCCGCGCTGCGCGGCGACGCCGCGCATCTTGGTGCCGACGGGGAAGCCGGCCCCGCCGCGGCCGGTCAGTCCGGCGGCCGCCACCTCGTCGATCAGGTCCTGCCCAGAATGCAATGGCGGTAGCTGGCCATGCTGGCGAGCGTGCTCGTGCAGGCTGGCCGGCCGCCCAGAACGCCGCCAGCCGGCCGTGAGCCTGGTCACCGATCCTTTCTTGGTCATGAGGTCCCTCCGGCGATTCGCCTTGGCTGGGCCAGCAGCCTCAGCCGCCAGGTCATGGCCGCGATTACCACCAGGACGCAGAGCGCGTCGAGCGCCAGCAGCCAGGGCAGCTTGGCGTCCGTGCCGGTACCAAGTCCGTGCCAGAGCGCAACCGGCCAGGATGCGTAGGCCAGTACGTGCACGGCACGCCAGGCACGGTAAGAAAGCCGGCTTCTCAGCAGGCTCGTGATCACCAGGGTGAGGATCAGGTCGAAGGCGATCGTGCCGAGACCCACCCAGAAGGTGCGGTAGCCGGAGACGAACGGAATGATGGCGGCGGCCGGGTTGATCGCCGTGAAGGTGTCAAGCAGCGTCGTCGCTATGTGCACGGACAGGAAGGTCACGAGCATCAGCGAGAGATTCCGGTGCAGGCCGGCGGTCACGACACGGGGCCAGCGGCTCGATCCAAGCCTGGCCGCGCCGGTGATGCCGAGCGCGACCGTGATTGTCAGCAGCATGAAGGCGATCTCGCCGGTGGCGCGAGTCATGTACCAGAGCAGCATGACTCACGACCCCCCCGAGACCACGGCTGGCTTGACCGGTGCCGGCGCCGTGCGCGGGTGCCCGGGCGCCCGGTGCGGAGCGGCCAGCCTGCCCGTGCGGTGCTGGCTGGCTGGCGCGCGGCCGGCTGGCGCGGGCGCCGTGCGAGCACCCGGCCCGGCCTGGATCGGGGCGCCGTGAACCGGGGTCGCGGCGGAGTGCGAGTGGCCGGGAAGCGCGTGCGCGAACGCCGCGCCAAGGCCGAACGAAGCGACCGCGGCACTGCCAGCGATCCACAGTGACAGTTTCCTTACGCACAGTAGCATTCTGTCCCGACGCGCGACGGCGCCATCGGTCGGATGCTGCATTGAAATGACCCTTTCACGGGGGTGCGGGGGGAGTTGGCGAAGCCCGGGCGGGCGAACGGGGTCGCTGGCCCGCAAGGCGCTCGCGGGAAGCATCACTTGAGGGTGAGCTCCGACCTCTAGCTTGCCCAACGTGTTCCATTGCATACGTATAGTAATCACTCAGCAAGGGTTAAGATCGACGGTCGGCGGTATGACAAGCGTCACTCAAGTCGCAGCGCCCCTACGGCAGGGCGCGCTGCGGATCATCGCGGCCGCCGTCCGGGTGCTTGCAGGCGCCCCTGCCCTCGACCTAGGTACCTGGCGATGCTGGCCGTCTCGGCCCGCGGGCAGCGGGAAGCCGGGAGCGCGGCGACGAGTCCCGCACCTGGTGTCGCGCCGGCCCCTGCCAGGCCGGCCAGGGAAAATGGCAGGTCGGCCGCCTGCGGCCAGCGGACCCAGGTACCCTGAGTAGCCGCCGAGCAGAGCCCGTGCACGATCGTCAAAATCGACCTGCCAGGAGCGGCGGGCGGCGACCAGGAAGCGAGCTTACCGCCCGGTTGCCTGGCCGGCTTGCGGGTGGCCGATAGACAGTCCGCTTTCCTGGTCGAAGAACTGCAGCTTGGAGGTGTCGACAGCGAACTCGGCCGGCTGGCCTGGACCGATCGTGCTTCGAGCGCTTACCCTGGCCGTCCACAGCGTCTTCCCGCTGCCGAGCGGCAGCGCGGCGTCTTCTTCCTCCGCACTGCGCGCCGTGCCGAGCGAAGCGTGCCTGACCGGCGGGGAGTCGATGCGAAACAGCACGTGGTTCTCCGAGCCGAGTGCTTCTGTCACCTCGGCCACCGCACGGATCCTTGGCCAGTCAACCTCGATCAGCCTGGCATCTTCCAGGTCAGAAGGCCGGATACCCACGATCAGGTCGCGGTCGAAGTATCCGTCCAGGCCTGGCCTGGCGTCGAAATGCGACTGCGAGACGGGAAGCAGGTAGCCGGCGAAGGCGACCGCGGCACCGCCGTCCCTGACCAGTTTCGCGGTGACGAAGTTCATCGCGGGTGAGCCCATGAACCCGGCCACGAAGAGGTTGACCGGGTGGTTGAACAGCGCCTGCGGGCTGTCTGCCTGCTGCAGCTTGCCGTCGAGCATCACGGTAACCCTGTGCCCGAGCGTCATCGCCTCTACCTGGTCATGGGTGACATAGACGGTGGTCACGCCCAGCCGCTCGTGCAGCTGAGAAAGCGAGGCCCGCATGGAGACCCGCAGTTTGGCGTCCAGGTTAGAAAGCGGCTCGTCCATCAGGAAGGCACGCGGCTCGCGGACGATCGCCCGGCCCATGGCTACCCGCTGCCGCTGGCCTCCCGACAAGGCGGCCGGCTTGCGCTTCAGGTACTCCTCGAGGCCGAGCAGCCCGGCGACCTGCGTCACCCGCCGCTTGATCTCGTCCTTCGAAGTCTTGCGCTGCTTCAGGCCGAACGCGAGATTTTCCTCGACGGTCATGTGCGGATAGAGCGCGTAGTTCTGGAAGACCATCGCGATGTCCCTGTCCTTCGGCGGCAGGTCGTTGACCACCGTCGAGCCGATCGAGATGGTGCCTGACGTCACCTCCTCAAGGCCGGCGATGGAGCGCAGCGCGGTTGACTTGCCGCATCCTGATGGACCGACCAGCACCATGAACTCGCCATCGGCGATGTCCAGGCTCAGGTCGTTGATGCCGCGGGCTCCGCCCGGATACACCTTGCTGACGTGATCGAGCACGATTTGCGCCACCGCTTGTTCCGCCTTTCTTATTCGGGTGTCCAGCTAAGGTCCGAGCATCGTCGCGACGGGAGTTGCAACGACCCGCCGCGCGGGCAGGATCGCGGTCAGCGTCGCGCCCGCCGCAGCGATGAGAATGGCTGCGGCCATGGCCGGCGCCGATGGCGGTCGCCCGATGCCTGAGCCGATGCCGTATACCTGGGCGCCAAGATTGATCAGCCTGGTCGACACCATGAATCCGGCGGTAGCCCCGGTGGCGATGGCGATGACTGCCAGCGCCGTCGTGCTGCTGACCATTGACACCATGACCTGCCTGGGGGTCAGGCCGATCGCCCGGAGCGCGCCGACGTCACGCAACTGGTCACGGATGCCGACGGACGACGCGGTGAGCACGCTCACCAGCCCGACCAGCGCGAGCACGGCGATGAGCCCGGCGAGCATCGGCCTGATTATGCCAAGCTGGCTCGCCGGGTCGTTGACCTCGGTCACGTCGAGACGCCCGCCAGATACGGCGAGCAGATGCCTGCGCGCGGCGCTCACCGTGACACCTGGCCTGAGCACCAGACTGTAGTAGACCGGCGGGCTGACGACGCCTGCCTGGCTGAGCGTGTCAAGCCCGTATGCGAGCACCTGGCCGCTGTACTCGGGCTCGACGATACGGCCCACGATCCTGAAGATCACCGGCACGCCGTTGATCTGCATGGGCACCAGTTCCCCGACCTTTAGGTGCAGCAGGTCGAGCAGGCCCTGACTGGCCACGGCCTGGCCGGGCGCGTGATAAAGGCTTCCCTGGGCCACATGAAACGGATAGGGCCTGGCCGAGGTGCCGAGGCCGAGGGTGGTGATGGTCGTCGTGCCGGTCGCGAGCAGCGCATTCACCTGGACCGAGGGGTAGGCGCTGAGAACCTGCCTGTCGCCGGACACGATCGCCCCGGCCTGGGCCTGGCTCAGTTCACCCGGGCTGACAGTCAGAGCGGCGGCCAGCCCGATGTTGGCGGGATGCCGCTGCACGTCGTCGACCGTCGAAGCGACGCCGAGGCCGATCGTGATCACGGCCATGGACATGGCCAGGCCGCCTATCGTAAGCGCGGCGGGAAGCCGCCTGATGAAAGCGGCCCGCGCGCCGAGCACGATGGCGGGCGGGAACCTTGACAGCATGACGACCCTGGCCAGTTGCGACAGATGACCTGCGGGCAGCGGGCGGCGAACCGCGACCACGGCACTTACGCGGCCGGCCCGCCAGCCGGGGAAGGCGGCGGCGAGTACCACGAGGAACTCGGCTGAACAGGCCATGAGCACGATCCAGGTCGCGGGCAGCGGCACCACCGCCGGCACGATGCTGGCCGGGATTCCATGCAGGAGCGGCACGGTCAGGTACCTGGTCGCTACGACGCCCAGGCTGGCCCCGGCCAGGCCGACCCCGGCATGCTCGGCTACCACCATCGCCGTGATCTGCCCTGGAGTGAAGCCAAGGGTCTTGAGCGTGGCGAGTTCCTCGAGTTGCACGAGTACCCGGCCGCCGGTTGCGCTGGCGATCACCAGGACCGCGCCGCCGAGCGCGACCAGCCCGAAGAGTGCGAGCAGCAGGCCAAGCAGCGGGTCACCGCGCGCCATCGACTGCTCGACCTGCGTCCAGGTCGACACGCTTCGCACCGCGCCGGTCAGTTCGGCCACGGCTTGCTGGGCGACGAAGCTAGTATCGGCGGAGTTGGCGATCCTGATCCCGACTACCTCCTCGGTATGCCTGGCTATCGGTTCGATCCTCCGCAGCAGCGGCAGTTGCACCCAGGCCAGGCCGGGCGTCTGGTCGGGGTAGAAGCCCTGGTCAGAAGTCGCCGCGATGCCGATAACCCGGACCTTGGCGGTCGGGCCGTCGATGCCGTTTATCACCAGTTCTGATCCGACCCGGCAATGGATGGCCTGGGCGAACGACGCCTCGAGCACCACGCCGCCTGGCGCTGAAGGCGCCAGCCAGCTTCCCTGCCTTACCAGCAGCCTGCCGATCTGTGGCATCGCCGGCGTCATCGCGCGCAGTTCAACCGCTGACTGGAGCGGGCCCTGGACGATCGTCGCCGCGGTCGTGGAGTAAGGGCCGGCTATCGCCGTGACGCCCCCGATCTGACGCAGCCCGCTTACCTTCGTGCCTGGTGCCAGGCGCATCCAGATCTGGGCGCCCCTCGACTGGGCGAACAGGCCGGCCCACGGGTTGGTCGCGCCCTCGAGCACGGTTACCGAAAGCAGCAGCGCTGTCAGCACGCCGCCGACCACCAGCATCTCCACGGCCACCTGGAACGGGCGGGCGCGCAGGTCCGAGCGTATCCATCGCAGCGCGGCCCGCACCGCAGGTCACTCGCCGAGCCGGAGAACGCCGGCCGCCGCCACCGAGGGCCGGATCGGGGTGACGACATCCATGTCGTCGATGATCATCCCGTCGAACAGGTTGACGACCCGGTCGGCCATGCTTGCCGCCCGCGCGTCGTGAGTCACCAAGATGATGGTCTGTCCCTGGCCGTGCACCCGGCAGAGCACCCGCAGCACGTCGGCGCTGTTCAGGCTGTCCAGGTTACCGGTCGGCTCGTCGGCGAGCAGCAGGCTCGGCCGGTTGGCGAGCGCGCGTGCCAGGGCGACTCGCTGCTGCTCGCCGCCGGAAAGCCGGGCAGGGGAGGCGCTCGCCTTGTCCGACAGGCCAAGCTCGGCAAGCAACTCGATCCTGCGCTCCTTGGCCTGCCGCCTGGTGGCACCGCTCATCAGCGCGGGCAACTCGACGTTGTCGGCCACGGTCATGTTAGAGACCAGGTTGAAGAACTGGAAGACGAAGCCGATATTCCTGCGGCGCAGCATCGCCCATCTCGCCTGGGAGAGACCGTCCACCCTGGCGCCGTCGAACCAGATCTGCCCGGTTGTCGGCGGCTCGAGGCCGCCGAGCATGTGCAGCAGGCTGGACTTGCCCGACCCGGAAGGTCCCATCACGGCCACGAACTGCCCTGGCTCAAGCGACAGGCTTACCCCGCGCACGGCATGGACCGGCGGGCCGCCGCCTTTGTACACCTTGCTAAGCCCGACGATCTTCAGCAACATCTCATCCGCACTCGGGGCGGGCTGTGGCACGGCGCGGGCAATCACATCAGTTCCTCCTGGCATCGTTCCAGCCAGTCAAGATCCGCCTGCAAGTGCAGCATGGCACCTTCGATGAGAAGCAGCGAGATCCGGCTGTCCCTGTCGGTCGCCGACGCCAGCTTGGACAGGCCGCGCATGAGATTGAGGTAGTGCCTGCGCTGCCTGTTGATCAGGGCCATCTGGTCGGTTACCCCGGCGAGCGGGCTGAGCGCCAGCTTGACGAAGAAATCGTCGCGCACGCGCGGACCTTCGCTCGGCTCCTCGATCCAGGCGGCCAGAGCCTCGCGTCCGGCGGGAGTCAGTTCGTACACGCGCTTGTTCGGCCTGGTCGTCTGGATTACGTCCTGGCTCTTGACCAGGCCGTCGCGCTCGAGGCGCTGCAAGGTCACGTAGATCTGCCCGATGTTCGGCGACGGGTAAGCCTGTCCGAAGGTCTGCTCGAGCAGGGATTTCAGCTCATACCCGTGGGCAGGCTCCTTGGCCAGCAGTGCCAGCAGCGGTAGGCGCATGCACCTCGCCCCTCTCCCTCCCGTAAAGCCCCGCCAGGGGCCGCTAACCCCATTGTGGGACACCGCGATCCCGATCGCATCACCAGGAAACTCGGATAAACCCGATTGAAGCGGTAAGTACAACATCCAGCGAACTTCCTGTTGACTCATACATAACGTAGGTATATAACACGTAGGTACGACGACGCCAGGGAGTTGCGGATGAAAGTTTCCTGCTTCCGCCCCTGGATCGTCACGCTCGCCGCGGCGGCGCTCACGGCCGCAGGGTGCGGCCTGACCAGGACGGGTGCCGGTCCTGCTGGTTCACCAGCCTCGCTCAGCGGCATCGGGCCGATCACGTTCGCGACCGGGGAGCTTGATACCGGCAGCTACCTGCCTTCCCTGCTCGCCCAGTGGAACCGGGCCCACCCCAGGCAGCGGGTCACTCTTATCAGGCTGCCCGACGATGCCGATGACCAGCTAGCCCAGCTTGTGATGAATCTTCAGGCAAGCAGCGATGCCTACGACGTGATGAGCCTGGACGTGATCTGGACCGCCGAGTTCGCCTCGAATGGCTGGATCATTCCGCTCAGCCGCAGCCTTTTCCCGTTAAGCGAGTTCCTGCGGCCAGCCGTAGAAACGGCGATGTATCACGGGAAGCTCTGGGCAGCGCCGTTCACCAGCAACGCCGAACTGCTTTACTACCGCAGCGACATACTCGCCCGCGCCGGCGTCAGGCCGCCGAAGACCTGGGCGCAGCTTGCCGAACTGGCCAGGACCATCGCGCCGAAATTCGGCCTCTGGGGATACGGCGGGCAGTTCCGCGCTTACGAGGGCCTGACCGTCAACTTCGACGAGGCGGTCCAGTCGGCGGGCGGAAGCATCTTGTCGCCCGCGGGCACGCAGGTCACGCTGAACTCTCCGCAGGCCCGCCGCGGCCTCGCATTCCTGGTCAGCGGGTTCCGTCAGGGCTGGATACCGCGCGCCGCGCTCAGCTTCGACGAGCAGGCATCGCAGAACGCTTTCGAGCAGGGCAAGCTGCTTTTCCTGAACAACTGGCCGTACGTGTACGGCCAGGCGAGCAGGCCGGGTCCTGGCAACGTGATTGCAGGCAAGTTCGGTGCCGAGGCCCTGCCAGGACCGCAAGGGCCAGGATCGAGCGCGCTCGGCGGCGCCAACCTGGCCATCAGCGCCTTCTCGCGCCATCAGCGGACAGCGCTCGCTTTCATCAAGTTTCTCACCAGCGAGGCGGTCGAGCGCCAGGTGCTTATCAACGGCTCGCTGCCGCCGGTCTGGACCAGGCTCTACCATCAGCCCGCACTGGTCAGGAAATTCCCCTACCTGCCGGTGCTTGAAAGGGCCATCTTGTCGGCCACGCCGCGCCCGGAAATTCCGGAATATAACCAGCTCAGCCTGGCCATATCGAGTTCAGTGCACCGGGCGCTCATGCTCAAGGAGTCCGTAGGCGTCACTATCGCGCAGTTGTCGCGGGAACTGCGCGAGATCATCAGGAATGGATGAAATTCAGGAACCTGTAATCCAAGGTAGAAAGAGAGGTATTCCGATGCGAGGGTGGCAAGGGCACAGTCGCATGGCCGTGATCACGGGAACGGCCGTGGTTGCCGTACTCGGGGTCGCCGCCTGCAGCGGCAACAGCGGTGGCGCGAGTTCGGGTTCCCAGGTCGCGGCCAGCGCGAAACAGACCATCGTCTTCGCGACCGCTGGCCTTGGCTCAGAAGGGACGGCGACCAAGGCGGCGATATCCGCCTTCGAGAAGCTGCACCCGAATATCACCGTCTCCATTCTCAACTTGTCTTCCTCGTCGACCGTCGCCCAGCAGCAGGAAGAGAAGTACTTCCTCGCCGGGTCGTCAACGCCAGATGTCCTCTACACCGATGTCACCTGGCCGGCGGCCTACGCACGGGCAGGCTGGATCGCCAACCTCAGTTCGTTCCATCCGGACAGCGGCGCGTTTTTCCCCGGTCAGGTGGCTACTGGCGAATACAACGGCGGTCTCTACGCGATCCCGTGGTTCATCAACGCGGAAGGTCTTTATTACCGTACCGACCTGGTCAAGACACCGCCGACCACGATCGCCCAGCTGGTCAGCGATGCCAAGGCGGCGCTGAAGACCGATCATGCCCTGAAGGAGGGCCTGGCGTTCGAAGGTGCCGAGTACGAGGGCGCGGTGACGGCCTGGCAGAGCTTCGGCGCGAAGATCGGGCTTTCCTCGCTGTCCAACATCGACTCGACGGCCAACAAGAGCGCGCTTGGCTTCATGTACGACGCCATCCACACCTACAAGATCGCCCCGTCTGCTGTCACGACCTGGCAGGAAGGCAACGTGCAGGACGCGTGGCTCTCGTGCCAGACGCCGTTCGCGCTCAACTGGCCGTACATCTTCCAGCTTTCCGAGACCAAGACCTACCCCTGCGTCGACGGTCACACCGGCTGGATTCCCTTCCCGAGCGCGTCACCGCAGTCCTCGCTCGGCGGTGACGACCTGGCGGTGAACGCCAAGAGCACGCACAAGGCCGCTGCCTGGGAGTTCATCCAGTACCTGACCAGCATCGGCGCGCAAGACACCCGCGCGATCAGCGCCGGCGACCCGCCGTCGGTCAAGGCGGCCTACAACTCGGCCCTCTACACGGCGGCGCCTTACTACCGGCAGGAGGCCGCGGTCTACGACGTGGTGACGCCACGTCCGGTCACCCCGGTGTACGCGCAGATCTCGGCTCAGCTTCAGCCGATGATCAGCTCGGTGCTCAGCGGCGAGGCGACGCCGGCCTCGGCGCTGGCCACCGCCGCGCCCACGGTAGCCCAGCTCTTCTCGACCACGAAGTGATGAGCCGCTGATGGTGGCGCAAGCTGAACCAGCCGTGCCGCCTCGGGCACCCGCCCGGGCGGCGCGGCGCCAGCGGACCCTGATTGGCCAGGACCGCAGGCTCGGTTACCTGCTGGTCGCACCCGTGGTGGTCGTGCTGGCGGCCGTCACCGGCTATCCGCTGGTCTACAACCTGTGGAATTCCTTCCATCACGTCGATTACATCGCACCGCCGGTTGGCAGCTTCGCCGGCTTCTCCAATTACGCCGAGCTGTTCACCGGACATTCCTTCGTCCCGGCGCTGCTGCACACCGTCG
>DAHVDE010000074.1 GCA_027313705.1 Actinomycetota bacterium
GGTGGGCGGGATCGTCAGGGACATCCTCGCCATGGGGGCAAGACCGGTCGCCATACTCGACTCGCTGAGGTTCGGGCCTGCTGACGCGCCGGACACCAGGAGAGTGCTCCCCGGCGTGGTGGCAGGCATCTCGTTCTACGGCAACTGCCTCGGGCTGCCCAACATCGGCGGCGAGCTGGCGTTCGATCCCTGCTACGCGGGTAACCCGCTCGTCAACGCGCTCTGCGTCGGGGTCATGCGGCACAGCGACCTGAAGCTGGCCAGGGCTAGCGGTCAGGGCAACAAGGTGGTGCTGTTCGGCTCGCCGACCGGGCCAGATGGCATCGGCGGTGCCTCGGTGCTGGCGAGCGCGTCGTTCGCAGGCGGTGACGACGGCGGATCGGAGCGCGCGAAGCGACCGAACGTACAGGTCGGGGACCCGTTCATGGAGAAACTCCTGATCGAGTGCTGCCTTGAGCTCTATGCGGCAGGCGTGGTGGTCGCGATCAGCGACCTGGGCGCGGCAGGCATTGCCTGCGCGACGAGCGAACTGGCCGCAGCCGGCGGCACGGGCATGGTGGTGACGCTCGATCAGGTGCCGTTGCGTGATCTCGGTCTCGGGCCGGCCGCGATCTTGATGAGCGAGTCGCAGGAACGCATGATGGCGATCATCGAGCCCGCCAGCCTGCCCAGGTTCGCAGAAATCTGCGCTAAGTGGGACATACCCGCGACCGTCGTCGGCGAGGTCACGGACACCGGCAGCCTGGACATCAGCTGGCAAGGCACCAAGGTTGCGCTGATACCGCCGGAAACCGCAGCGGAGGGTCCGCTCTACGACCGGCCGGCCCGGCGCCAGGAAAGCCTGGACAAGCTCAGGCTCGATCCGCCGTCGGTGCCTTCAGCTTCGGCCGGCGATGGCGGGCGACTGCGGGCGGACCTGCTTGCCCTGATCGGCTCGCCCGCCGCCGCAGCCAAACGCTGGGTGACCGAGCAGTACGACCAGTACGTGCGCGGGAACACGGTGCTCGCGACGCCGCACGACGCGGGAGTGCTGAGGATCGACGAGGATTCACACCTTGGCATCGCGGTTGCCACCGACGGCAACGGCCGCTACTGCGCCCTCGACCCCTATGCGGGAGCGCAACTGGCCCTGGCCGAGGCGTACCGCAACGTCGCCGCGACCGGCGCCGTCCCGCTGGCGGTCACGAACTGCCTGAATTTCGGCTCGCCAGAGGACCCGGCGGTGATGTGGCAGTTCGCCGAGTCAGTCCGCGGGCTCGCGGATGCCTGCCAGGCCCTTCGCGTGCCTGTGACCGGCGGGAACGTCAGCTTCTACAACCAGACGGGCAATCAGGCGATCCATCCGACCCCGGTGGTGGGAGTCCTCGGCGTGCTCGGAGATGTCCGAAGGCGCCTGCCAAGCGGGTTCTTCACCCCAGACGAGACGATCATGCTACTCGGCACCACTCGTCCCGAGTTTGGCGGTTCACTATGGGATTTCATCCGGCAAGAACACCTGGGCGGGCTGCCGCCCGAGGTCGATCTGCCTGCCGAGGAACGCCTGGCGGCCTTGCTGGCGGCCGCCGCCGACGCCGAGTTGCTGAGCGGTGCGCATGACTTGTCAGAAGGAGGCCTGGCCGTAGCCCTGGCGGAAAGTTGCCTGACCGGTAAGGTCGGCTGCTCCGTGCGGTTGCCAGGCAACGTGTTCGATGCGCTGTTCAGCGAGTCGGCGGCGCGGGCGATTGTCTCGGTCCGGGCGAGATCGCAGGCGCGGTTCGAAGAGCTGTGCGCGGAGCACGGAGTACCTGGCAGCGTTCTCGGCGGCACAGGCGGCGACTCGCTTGAGGTCGCCGGGCAGTTCCTGATCCCGCTGACCGAGCTTCGAGCCGTCCACGAAGGCACCCTGCCAGCGCTGTTCGACTGACCGGGCAGCGGCTTCAGGCGCTCCACCAGAACGCGATCTCCTGGGCCTTCTCGCGGCCCTGGCCGCAGGGAGCGAGCAATGCCTGGCCATGCTTGCGCGGCGTGGTCAGGCAGGCACCGGTCTTGGCGTTCGCGTATTCGGCGACCGGTTCGCCGAGCACGACTCGCTGGTGCAGCATCCGCCAGCGCTGCGCCAGGCCGAGGTCGCAGTGCGCGAGCAGGAGATGATCACCGCTCGGGCTCAGGCACTTGCCTGTCGGTACATAAATGAAGATCTCCGAGCCGTCGCTCATCTGGTCAGCCGTCCATTCCGGGGTACGGAAGGACAACTGCGCGGCCGGTATGCCAAGGAAATCAACGGACGAGGCCACTTGCATGAGCATGAGCGGATGATCATCGGCATCCTTGGGCCAGGCATTGCCGTCACCGTCGTCATAAGGCCCGAAGCCGACGACTCCCACGGTCTGGACCGAGGTCACCTTGCCAGACAGAGCCGGAGGCCTTTCTCGCTGCTCGTGCTTGACCTGATCCTGGTGCTGTGCAGCGTTCAGGTACACCCCGAGTGCCCCGCCCGCGATCACCACGATCACGGCAATGCCAGCAAGCCGAGGGGACCACGACCCCTTGACTCGATGCGGCGACCCCGCAAACGGACCAGGCATAGCGCGAGATTATCTCGTTAATGGCGGCATAGCGGTCAGCTTGCGCATCAAAAAGGCGCCGCACCGCAGGCGCGGGCACGGGCGGTGAGGTGCGGGTCCGTGTGCCGCAAGCAGCAGGAAAGCGAGAAGATAGCGCAGATGCCAGTTAGAAAACTAGATCCGCAGCGGTTGCACGCGGCGCTCGATACCCAGCTGGCCGCGCTCGGCCAGGTGCCTTGGACGGGTTCCCCTGCCGTCGGCGCTCTAGGTGCGGCCTGCACCAAGGCCGTGCTCGCCGCCGTCGATGCCGGTCTTGCCCCGCAGCGCGAGGCGCTGCGGGCTGCCGTGCTGCACACGCTTGGCCAGTTGTCGGACGGGGTGCCCGGCCGGGCGGTGGAGGTCAGGGTGCCTCCGTTCGGAGCCGTGCAAGCCGTGGCGGGCCCTGCGCATACCAGGGGAACACCGCCTAACGTGGTCGAGGTCGACCCGCTGAACTGGGTGCTGCTCGCCGCCGGGCGGCTCGGCTGGGCCTGCGCCGTCGCGAGCGGCTCGGTGCGAGCCAGCGGACCGCGTAGCGACCTGTCTGCTTACCTGCCGTTGCCTGATGACGGTGCCGACGTGGGGTCAAGTCAGCCAGAACGCATAGAATTACCTGGTGATCCAGCCTGACGGCCATCTGACCCACGATCTGGACCCAGCGGACCAGCCGCCGAAAGATGCCTGCGGCGTATTCGGCGTCTGGAGCCACGGCGAGGAAGTCGCTAAGCTCGCCTACTTCGGGCTTTATGCCTTGCAGCACCGCGGTCAGGAATCGGCGGGCATAGCGGTGAGCGATGGCAGCCGGATCATGGTGTTCAAGGACATGGGCCTGGTTGCCCAGGTGTTCAACGAGACCGTGCTGAACACGCTGCGTGGTTATCTCGCCGTCGGTCACTGCCGGTACTCGACGAGCGGTTCTTCGGTGTGGGAGAACGCGCAGCCCACGTTCCGCGCGACACCATCGGCGAGCCTGGCGCTCAGTCACAACGGAAACCTGATCAATACCCGCGAGCTTGCCGCGATGGCGGGCGAGAGCTGGGGCCAGCCTGAGGCTACGTCGGACACTGACGTGCTTACCTCGCTGTTCGTGTCACCGCCCGTGGTGCAGGAGGCGGCGGGACTGCCGGGGGCGCCGGGGATCGAGCAGAATGCGCTCGCTGTGCTGCCGCTCGTGCGGGGGGCGTTCTCGCTGGTGTTCGCCGAGGAGAAGACCTTGTACGCCGCCCGTGACCGGCACGGGTTCCGGCCGCTCGTGCTCGGCAGGCTGCCGAGAGGCTGGGTAGTCGCCAGCGAGACCGCTGCCCTTGACATCGTCGGGGCGACGGTGGTCAGGGAGATCGAGCCAGGGGAGCTTGTCTCGATCGACGAGCGCGGGGTCAGGTCGCACCGGTTCGCCGCCGCCGAGCCGAGGGGATGCCTGTTCGAGTACGTCTATCTGGCCAGGCCGGATACCACGATCAGCGGCCGCGGCGTGCAGGCTACCAGGGTCGAGGTCGGCAGGCGGCTGGCCGCCGAGCATCCAGTCGAGGCTGACCTGGTAATCCCCGTGCCTGAGTCTGGCACTCCAGCGGCGATCGGCTATGCCCAGGGCAGCGGGATCAGGTACGCGCAGGGCCTGGTCAAGAACAGCTACGTCGGCCGCACCTTCATCCAGCCGAGCCAGTCGATCAGGGAACGCGGGATCAAGCTCAAGCTCAATCCGCTCCGTGACGTGATCGCCGGCCAGCGCGTAGTGGTGGTGGACGACTCGATCGTGCGAGGCAACACCCAGCGGGCGATCGTGTCCATGCTGCGTGAGGCTGGCGCGGCGCAGGTGCACGTCAGGATCTCAAGCCCGCCGGTTAGCTGGCCATGCTTCTTCGGCATCGACTTCGCTAGCCGGGCCGAATTGATCGCCGGAAGCCTCCCGGTAGAGGCCATCAGGGAGTCCATCGGTGCCGATTCCCTCGGTTTTGTGTCACTTGAAGGCCTGATCCAGGCCACCACGCTGCCCGCCGAGCAGCTATGCCATGCCTGTTTCGACGGTGATTATCCGGTCGCGGTCACCGAATCCGAGCAAGGTAAATACCTGCTCGAAGGTGTCATGGCCGGTGGTGCCAGTGATTCCTGACTGGACACCACCGCGGCCAGGTAACGTCTAACGACTGTCCGACTCGTCCTCGTCGTCGTCGTAATCATCATCGTCGGCATCATCGTCTTCGTCAGGCCCGTAGCGGTCGTCGCCGTCCGCGTATGCGTCGCGCCCGCCGGTGTCCCGCTGATCCCTGCCGACGCCCAGCTCTGCCCGCAGCCGGTCAAGGTCAGTGCCGCCACCGCTGTACTTCAGCTGACGGGCCACCTTCACCTGCTTGGCCTTGGCTCGGCCGCGCCCCATTGGCTCGACCCCCTTGAACGTAAGGAACCTGCCAGGTTCCTAGTCATCGCGTTAGATGCCTACAGAGTCAATCATCCGATACTCATCGGATTTTTCGTACGTCACACTGGCCGCTGCGGTTCCAGCGCATGGCTCGCAGCATGGCTAGTGCCTTCGTACATAGACAACCGTACCTGTTTTGGGCGGCTCGCGCTTCCGGCGGTGCCCGCCAGATCCGCTGACCCTCCGCCGAACCGCTAGCCTTCAGGTCTTAACAGCTTATCTTGAACCACTGATCAACTTGGCCCGGCCTTGCTAGCGCGCCAGCCAGATGCCGTTGAGTCGCCCTATTTCCGACATTCGGTGCTCTGCCAGGCGGTCGGCGGCCGCGGCTGGGGGTATGCGGTCGGCGTCCGCGACGGCCAGGATCTTCTTCGTGGTATCGAAGATTCGCTCGGTCCGCTGCCTTGCTCGCTCGAAGCGGAATCCGGCCAGTTCGTCCGCGACCTGAATGACGCCCCCGGCGTTGACCAGATAGTCGGGCGCGTACAGTATGCCGGCCTCAGTCAGCAGTTTCTCGATGCCGGGGTGAGCTAGCTGGTTGTTGGCGCCGCCGCAGACGACCCTGGTCCGCAACGCGGCGACCGTCGCGTCATCGAGTGCGCCGCCGAGCGCGCAGGGGGAGTACACGTCGAGGTCGGCCGAGATCAGTTCATCCCTGCTGGCTACGGCGGTCACGTTCTCATAACGGCCGATGACCCGGCGCACCGCCTCGGCGTCGACGTCGTAAACGGTCACCAGGGCGCCGTCGGCGACGAGATGGCCGACCAGGTGGCTGCCGACCTTGCCCACTCCCTCTACGGCCACCCTGCGGCCCGCGAGGCTCGGCGTCCCCCAGGCGTGCTCGGCGGCCGCGCGCATGCCCTGGAACACCCCTAGGGCGGTCAGGATGGACGAGTCGCCGGCTCCGCCCTGCGACTCCGTGCGCCCGGTGACGAACCGGCACTCCCTGGCGACTACATCCATGTCCTCGCTGTAGGTGCCCACGTCGCAGGCCGTGACGTAGCGCCCGCTCAGGGACTGGACAAACCGGCCGTACGCTCGCAGCAGGGCCTCGGACTTCATCGCGGCGGGGTCGCCGACGATGACTGCCTTGCCGCCGCCGTGATCGAGTCCGGCCAGTGCGTTCTTGTACGCCATGGCCCTGGAGAGGCGCAGGACGTCGGTAAGAGCCGCATCCTGGCTCTGGTACGGGTAGAACCGGGTTCCGCCCAGGGCCGGGCCTAGCTGGGTTGAGTAGATGGCGATAATAGCGCGCAGGCCAGTGGCCTCGTCGTTACAGAAGACGACTTGCTCATGCGAGGTGCTCGCGAGCGGACTTCCCCCGATATCAGGCAGCCTAAGGCCGGCGCCCGGAAGATTCGCCTTCCTGAGGTCCGCGTGGTCGGTCGGCCGTTCACTCATTGTCACCATGTCAGCAACTCCCGGTTTCACGCCCTGGCGTCGTCGTTGACCCAGGGATTCCATCAGCCAGACTAGTTCGCTAGCCGCGATTTGCGTGTCATCCGTCAAGATCGTGAAGTGCGTCGTGAAGTGCCTCGTGAAGTGCCTCGTGAAGTAGGTGGCAGGCGGAGTATTGAAGGCGACGCACGCATGAAGCCGCCGCTGCGGGGCAAATACCTCGTGAGAGCGCATGCCGTAGAACTGCGGAGGATTATCCCGGCCCTGCCGATAGCAAAGGCAGGCGGGGCCAGTCTGCGATTCAAGCGAGGTATCTGCGCGGCACGCGTACCGGGTTGAAGCGCGCCCGCGACTCGTCACGGTGCGTTACTTCCAGTTACGGGGAGGTGACCGACTATCGAGTCTGGCAGATTCTCAGGCTCCTAGTAACGCATGCCCGGCCAGGCAGTTTTTCACCTGAGGCGCTAGCTGAAGGCGGTCTGACCACTTCGAGTTAAACCGAGTGGCTACGGCCAGTAGTCAGCAGGAGGCGGACATGACTTTTCCGAATCCGCCCGTTGCGACGATGCGTGTCTGTAGGATCACGCAACGTGACGCAGCTCAACGGGGGCAACGGGGACACGTCAAAAACTTCTGCTCCTGGTGGTCGCTTTGTCACCGCTGGTGATGGCAATATGGTATGAGAACACCATATGGGACATCCACGGCAGGCTCCGAATGGAGCCATGAAATGAAACAGACGCAGGATCTCAATATGGGTCCAGGAGGAGAGGCCGTCAAAATGTCTGCACGCACCCCAGAGGCCGAGCCACTGCTTACGCCGGCCGAGGTGGCAACCATGTTCCGGGTCGACCCGAAGACGGTCACCCGCTGGGCGAAGGCCGGAAAGCTCACGTCAATCAGGACGCTGGGCGGCCATCGTCGCTACCGGGAGACAGAGGTTCGTGCACTGCTCGCGGGTATACCGCAGCAGCGCTCGGAGTAATGCCCGAACGCGCCTGACGCCCCGCTGAACGGGGACAGGCGCGCCCTGGCATATACCTAGCGAGGCTCAGCGCAAAAGACGGGGGGATCGGCTCTGGCGGTGGTCGCCGGTCGGGTGGTACCGATCGGTGTCAGCCAATAGTTTCCTGCCCAGTCGGCAATTGCCGAATTGGGCGGGAATCGCGGAGCCAAAGCGCGCGGAGCGTACCGCTCTGGGGTTGGTAACCTGGCGATGCCGCCGGGGCCGATCCGCCGCCGAAAGTACTGACGGCTAGCGACGAGCGCTGGCCGGAAAATTCTCAGCAAGGCAGACTCCGCCGGCCACCAGGGCCGGTGTCTCACACATCGCAGTCTCGTTGCGACTTTAAGTAATCACCCCTGCTTCAACCTGTGGTCGGACCATACTTGTCGCGGCAACGACAGGGGACTTGTGCGGCGTGCTACGCGCGGGGGTTCGCCAGTGAGCGGACAGCGGGCAGTCGCGGTGAGGGAGGGGTCGCCATGCGGGATCCGGACTTGGTTTTCAGGGCACAGCTAGCGGCAGCCGCGCTCGAGAGCGCCTGGCATCGCTGGCGAGTCGTGCACGGCCTGGTAGCGGACCCGATGCCCATGGTCTCCAGCTACGTCGGATACTCACTAGAGGAGCCGTGGGGGCAGCCTCGCGTGGTATTCGGGCTGGCCGCCGAGGACGCGGAGCAACTCGCGACCCTGCTCGAGCGCCATGATTGCGTCGGGCCCGTATACGCGACGGTGGCTACCTTGCCTGGCGCCCGTGAGCCGGACGGCGGCAACGGCAGGCCAGGCAGGTTCGCACCGCTTGCCGTGCCCAGGCAATCGCCGTCGGCCGGCGCGGATCAGTCCTTCGTCGACCAGAGCCGGGCGAAGCGGTGGGCTAGGGAGCTGCTCACCGATCTGCCTGAGGCCGGATCCGACCCAGGAGAGCCCGTGTTCAGGCAGGCGGCGGCCGCCATGCGGGAAGCCGCTGCCGCGAGGCCGAAGACCGAGCGACCCGAGCAGCCAGACGAGAAGGCCGCCCGGCCGGGGGCAGGCGCCGCACCTGGGTCACTCGCCGAGGCCGCGAGCGCCGCGAGGACAGAAGCCGAGGCCAGGATCAGGGCGGTGCGGGCCGAGTACCGCAGGAGAGAACCGGCCGAGCCACCCGCTACGGCGCACGAGACCGGCCTTGGCGATGATCCGTTCATGACCGGGCGGGCGGTGCCGGATGTTCGCGCCACCGACATCCTGCGACCGCTGCCCAGGCCAGGGACCGGCGAGACCATGCCGATCGACCCGCAGACTGGCCGGTTATCAGGTTGCCTGCGCCGGTCCCGGCGTGATGATCTTCGGTGTATGGATGCTGCCGCGGTGCTAGCCGCGTTCGACGAACAGGTGCGGCGGGCGAAGGCACCTGACGGCACAGGAGCGGCGCTCGAGGTCACCGGCAAGCTGGCCAGGCGGATAGCCAGACCAGGCGTGCAGGGGTCAGGGATCACCTGGTCTGATCTTGACTACGACGACGCCGACGCCGTAATCGCCGAACAGATCGCCTTCTTCGCCGAGCGCGGCCAGGAATTCGAGTGGAAGCTGTACGACTACGACAAGCCTGCTGACCTGGCAGGGCGCTTGCTCGCGGCCGGCTTTGCCGCGCGGGAGCCTGAGTCCTTCGTCGTGGCCGAGGTCAGCGCGATCACCGCGGCCATGCAGGGAACGGCCTGGCCGCAGGGCGTGGTGATCGAGCGAGTGCGGGACCAGGCCGGGGTGGCGAAGATGACCGCGGTGCAAGAACTCGTCTTCGGCGAGGACAGATCGCAGCTACTGGCGGCGATCTCGGCTCAGCTTGAGGCCGATCAGAAGATCGTCGGCATCTTCATCGCGATGGCAGGTGATCTTCCCGTGTCCGCCGCCAGGATCGAGTTCCTGCCAGACACCGAGTTCGCCGGGCTGTGGGGCGGCGGCACGTTGCCGACGTGGCGCGGGCGCGGCATCTATCGCGCGCTGGTGCGGCGGCGCGCGGAACTGGCCGCCGAGCGCGGCTATCGGTACCTGACCGTCGACGCCTCGCCAGATAGCTGGCCGATACTCGACCGGCTCGGCTTCACCAGGCTGGCGATCACCACGCCCTGCGTCTGGTCCCCTGGCGGCGGACCGTCAGCGACCAGCTAGCTGGCGACTGGCGCGGAAGTACCTGCCGGCGGCACCGTCGCGGTGCAATACATGCATCGGGTCGCGCCGATCGGGATCTGGCTGAGGCACTCAGGGCATGCGTGCTGCGTCGCTGCCTTACTGCGGTTCACGACCGTGAGCACCCGGTCGACCGGCGCCACGATCAGGAAGTAGATCACCGCAGCGACGACCACGAACGAGATCAGCGCGTTGAGGAACGTGCCGTAGAGGAACGTCGAGTGGTTGATCGTGAAGCTGAGCTTGCTGAAGTCCGGTTTGCCGCCGATGGCGGCGATCAGCGGCGTGATGAGGTCGGCGACGAGCGCCTGAATCACGGAGTTGAATGCGACTCCGATGACGACGGCGACCGCCAGGTCGACGAGGTTGCCGCGAAGCAAGAACGCCTTGAAGCCCTTCACCGAATCTCCTTGAGTAATCAGAGGTGCGCAGCTAGCACGAGCCAGAATGCAAGGTGACGTTACCAATCAATAGCCATCTCGCGCGCTGAATCGGCGCATGCGGGATCTTCGGGTCTGAACCGTCGGCCTAAATGATCATCCGCGGCCGCGCCGCCAGGGCAGCGCGGCTGGCAGCGCGGCCGCGGTTACGGACAAGGTCATGATCGGTTTCCGGCACAATTGACAGGTGAGCAACGACCAGGCGATTGCTTGCATCGCCGAACTTTTCGCCAGCGAGGGAGCGGCCGAGTACCTGGGTGAGCCAGTGACCCAGGCCGCCCACATGCTGCAGGCCGCGACCCTGGCCGAGCAGGCAGGCGCGGCCAGCGAACTGGTCGCTGCCGCCCTCTTGCACGACGTAGGGCACTTCACCGGCGCGATCAGCGGTGCCGAGCTGATGGCAGGCACAGACAACAGGCACAGCGATGCCGGTGCCGCCTGGCTGGCCAGGTGGTTCGGCGCCGCGGTCACCGAGCCGGTCAGGCTGCACGTGGCAGCCAAGCGCTACCTCTGCGCCGTCGAGCCAGGCTACGTGGGCAAGCTGTCGAAGGCCTCGGTCTGCACGCTGTCCGTCCAGGGCGGCCCGATGACAGGCGAAGAGGTTCGCGAGTTCGCTGCGAATCCGCAGGCGGAAGCGGCCTGCCTGGTACGCCGCTGGGATGACCAGGCCAAGGACCCGGCCATCACCACACCGCCTTTCGAGCACTTCGCGCCGCTGCTCGCCTGGCTGGTCAGGGAGCGCTAGTTCCCGCCCTGCCGTAGGAGTCCGAGATCCTTACCACGTCCTCGCGCCAGCCGGGCGGTGCCGTGGACGCCTCGGCGAATACGATGTCGGTCACGGCGGTCACCCGGTGCACGACATGCGCGGGCAAGTGGATCGTGTCGCCAGGCCCGAACGTGCGCTCGGTCAGCTCTCCGTCGATCAGGCCGTACTGCAAGGTGGCGGTGCCCGAGATCAGCGAGATCGTTTCTTCCTTGTTGTCGTGGTACTGGAGGCTGAGCGACTGCCCCGCGTTCACGTGGATGATCTTGCCGATGTACTTGCCTTCCACGGCCGCGAAGATCTGCTCGTGCCCCCACGGCTTTTCCTGACGTTGCGCCCGGTAGACCTCCGCTCGCGGGGTGTCATTGGCCACGTCTTGAGTCACAGCGCTTCCTCCAGGTATCTGATCAAGGTGGGATGAGATTAATGATTCTGCGCACGCGGCGTCTTCGCTTACGATCGTCAGCAATCGACCTGACGGAGGTTAGCCTCGCATGCTCAGCTACCCGCCGACCCCGACGGGTCATGCGGCCGACGATTACCACGGTGAACTTATCGCTGACCCGTACCGGTGGCTAGAGACGACGACGGATCCGCGGACGACGGCCTGGATCGCGGCACAGAACCAGGTCACAGAAGGCGTGCTGCGCGAGGTCGCAGATCGTCAGGCGATCAGCGCTCGGCTCACCGAACTGGCTAGCTACCCCAGGCATGGAGTGCCCTTCGAGCGCGGCGGCCGCTGGTTCCAGTTTCGCAGTGACGGCAGGCAGGACCAGCCGGTGCTTTACTGCGCTGATACTGAGGAAGGCGCTGGCCTGCCGCTGCTCGACCCCAATGCCATGGCGGCCGACGGCACGGCCGCCGTGAGCGGGGTGGCGGTCAGCGAGGACGGCAGGCTGCTCGCGTACGCGATCAGCGAAAGCGGTTCTGACTGGCAGACCTGGCGCGTCCGCGACATAGCTACCGGCGCGGACCTGTCCGACCTGGTCGAGTGGTCGAAATTCTCGACGGCGGCCTGGCGCAAGGACGGTTCCGGCTTCTATTACAGCTCACCAGAACGGCCGCCAGCGGGCGCGGAGTACCTCGCCGAGATCGGCCAGCGCCGCCTCATGTACCACGAGGTCGGCACGGAACAGGCTGCGGACAAGCTCATCTGGACCAGTCCGCCAGGCTATAACTGGCACAGCGAGGCGCGGGTCACCGAAGACGGCCGCTTCCTTGTCATCGCTTCTTACGCCGGCACCGCCCCGCAGGCCAGGCTGCACGTGCTTGACCTGACCGGCCGGGCGGCAGAACTGGTACCGCTGGTCGCCGACTTCGACTCGATCGCCGAACTCGCCTGGACCAAGGACACCACGTTCTACCTGGTCACCGACTACCAGGCGGAACGCAAGAGGCTGGTCGCGGTTGAGCTTGACCGGCCGATGCGCGAGAACTGGACCGAGGTGATCGGCGAGAGCGCCGACACCCTGCTCGCGGTCTATTTCTTCGGCGGCCGCTTCGTCTGCCACTACCTGCGTGACGCATGCTCGGTGCTCCGCGTGCACGCCGCCGACGGCGCCTTCGTCGCCGAGATCCCGCTGCCTGGCTGCTCGTCGATCGCCGACGGCTGCAAGCTTGGCGATGGCATCACCGGCCGCCACGACAGCGACCTGGTGTACTTCGGCCTGACCTCCTTCGCCGAGTCAGGCTCCCTCTGGTCGCATCACCTGAGCACCGGACAGACCAAGCTGATCAGGCCCTCGCTGGCCGCGATAGAGCCGACGAAGTTCGTCGTCGAGCAAGTGCGCGTGGTCTCCGGCGACGGCACCAGCCTGACCATGTTCTTGACCAGGCGCCGCGACCTGCGGCCGACCGGTGACCAGCCGGTGCTTCTTTACGGCTACGGCGGCTTCGACGTGCCGATCACGCCGTCGTTCAGCGTCTTGCACGCGGCCTGGCTCGACCAGGGCGGCGTCCTCGCGGTAGCGAACCTGCGCGGCGGCGGCGAGTACGGCCGGGCCTGGCACGATTCCGGGCGGCTGGCACGCAAGCAGAATGTGTTCGACGACTTCTGCGCCTGCGCGGCGTGGCTGGAAAGCTCAGGCTGGTCGCGGGCGGACCGTACCGCGATCATGGGCGGCTCCAACGGCGGCCTGCTGGTCGGCGCGTGCCTGACCCAGCATCCGGAGTTGTTCGGCGCCTGCGTGGCGAGCGTCGGCGTGCACGACATGCTGCGGTTCCACCTGTTCACCGTGGGACGTGCCTGGATCGCCGACTTCGGCGATCCAGGCGACCCCGGGCAGTACCGCTGGCTGCGTGCCTATTCGCCCCTGCATAACCTGCGCGCGGGCGAGCGCTACCCGGCTACCTTGCTGCTGACCGGCGACCATGACGACCGGGTGGTGCCTGGCCATTCGTTCAAGTTCGCGGCCGCGCTGCAGGCCGCGCAGGGTGGCGACGCCCCGGTGCTGATCAGGGTGGAGACGGCGGCCGGGCACGGCGCGGGCAAGCCGGTGAGCAAGGTGGTAGCCGAGTCGGCCGACGTGCTCGCCTTCCTGCGACTGGCGCTGAAGATTTCCGGCCCGCCAGCAGGCACCTGACCTGACTCGCCCGGCTAGGTGCGCAGATAGGACGCGCCGTTGAGGTCGAGTACGGTGCCGCTCGCCCACTCGGCTTCAGGCGAGGCCAGGTAGAGCACCGCCGCCGCGATCTCGTCCGGGTCAGCCACCCGCAGGAACGGGCTCTGTGCCCTGATCTGGTCGCCGCGCGGCGGCTTCAGGTGCTCGTTGGTCATGTCGGTCTCGACGAAGCCGGGGGCCACGGTGGCCACGGCGATACGGTAAGGGGCGAGCGCGATGGCGAGCGACTGGCCGAAGGCGTTGAGCCCGGCCTTGCTGGCGCCATAGGCGGGAGCCTCAGGCTCGCCGCGGAACGCGCCGCGCGATGAGACGTTGACGATACGGCCGCCTCGGTCCTTCATGTGCCGCACCGCGCACCAGGTGACGTTGGCCGCGCCGATCAGGTTTACCCCGAGGGTGGCCTGCCATTGCCGCTGCCATTGCTCGTAAGACACTTCGGCGATCGGATGCTCGGTAAATACGCCCGCGTTGTTGACCAGCACGTCGAGCCCGCCTAGGGCCTGCGCCGCGCCGTCGGTCATCCCGAGCACGGCGTCGGCATCGGCGAGGTCGGCTTGCACCACGACATGGCCTTCGCCTGGCAGTTCCCTCGCTAGCTTGGCGGCGAGTTCGGCCGAGTTCTTATGGTGGATCGCGACCCGGTCGCCTGCCCGCGCGAACCGCAAGGCGATCGCGCGGCCGATGCCGCGCGACGCGCCCGTGATGAGCACCGCGCGTCCTGGCTGGCGCTCGCTCATGCTCCCGCCTGCCCGGCGGCCGGCGGCGGACAGTAACCAGGAACTACCGGCTTCTGGCCGCGCTTGCCAGGCTTGGTGATCGTGACCGTCCTGCCATGCCGCTTCACCTTGATCTTGACCGGCGGCGGCTTGGTGACCTGCCAGCGGTGCAGCGCCGCGTCAGCCGCCTGACAGGTGCTGTACTGCTTGCGGATATTGGCGAGGAACTGCTCGGCCGTTGCCTTGCCGCCTGAGTCGCCCCTGGACACTTCCTGCGCCGAGGCGACGGGGATGCCGGTCACAGGGATGTTCGTCGCCTGGTACAACGAGAACAGCTTCAGGCCGAGGATCTTGTCGTTCATGCCGCGGAAGATCGCGACGTCGCCGCCGTTGCTGCCGACGAAATACTGGCTCTGCATGACCTCATAGCCGGCCACGACGGCGCCGGCGACGATCAAGACGAACAAGGCGAGCAGGATCCTGACTATCGGCAAGCCGCGGCGGCGGCGTCCGCCGCCATCGGATCTGCCGTTTTCTGGCCTGCCGCCGTCGGTTTTGCCGCCATGGCGAGCCCTCGGCGGTGCAGCGGTCGCCGCCTGCTGTGCCTGCCCTGGCGGCGCAATGCTTTCTGGTCGCGGTTCCCTGGCCGGCCGAACGGCCGGCTGCGGCAGCGTGCTCGGCCCAGCGTCCGCATAAGAGCGCGTTCCTTGATGCTGGTCCGCGGCCACGGGCACGGCGCTGCCGAACGTGGTAAGGCCGCTGTCCGCGTCGAACGCGGACCGGCTGAACTGGAGCGTCTGCTCGTTGCCCGCGCTTGCGACCGCCCCGGCGAGCACCGGCGCCTTGGTGGCGGCCCGCCTGCCCTCTTCGGTGTCGATCACGTCGGCAACGATGCAGGTGATGTTGTCAGGCCCGCCGCCCCTCACCGCGAGGTCGATGAGCGCGAGCACGGCGTCAGAAGGCTCAGGCAGGTCAGCCAGCGTCTGCCTGATCTCCTCGTCGCTGACCACCACGGGCAGGCCGTCTGAGCAAAGCAGGTACCTGTCACCTAGTTCCGCGGTGAGCAGCGAGACATCTGGGTCGGCGTCGGTGCGCCCGTCGAGCGCGCGCAAGAGCAATGACCGCTGCGGGTGGTTAGCGGCCTCGTCGGGCCTGATTCTTCCCTGGTCGATCAGCGCCTGCACGAACGTGTGATCGCGGGTGATCTGGTACAGGTCCTCGTCTCTGAGCAGGTACGCGCGTGAGTCGCCGATGTGGACGACGGCGGCGGTGGCACCTGACCAGAGCATCGCGGTGAGCGTGGTGCCCATGCTGCCGACGGTAGGGTCGGCTTCGACGATCGCGCGCAGGTTCTGCTTGGCCCTGGTCACGGCGGCGGCGGCCGCATCGACAAGTTCCGATTCTGGCATCAGCCCGCTGTCAAGCGGCGCGACGCTCTTGATCACTGAGGCGCTTGCGACCTCGCCCGCCTCGTATCCGCCCATGCCATCCGCTACCGCGAGCAGGTGAGGACCCGCGTAAGCCGAGTCCTCGTTGCCTTCTCTGAGCACGCCGACATCGGAGCGGACCGCATAGCGGAGTGCATATGTCATCTGCACAGCTCCAGGTCGATCTAGCCGGGTCGGATCGGCGTCTACGCCAGCTAGCCGGTACACCGGATAACTAGGTGTAGTTGCTTGGCACGAGCCTAGATCCTGGCGGATCCAGGTGAGTACCAGCAAGAGGCTAGAACACCAAAGTCACGAACCGGAAATACGGTGCTCGCATGTTATAGCAGCGCTGCCGATCACTGCGCGAGTACCCGTGCCCTGATGCCCGCCCGACCGCGCCCGCCGGGCCTGATGCTAGAAAAACCCGCCGGTGACGTTAGCATGCTCGCAGGCGGCCAGGCGTGGCAACCAGCAGCGAACGGCGGGGGCGGCAAGCGCGGATCGGAGCGTGAGGGCCGGTGAACGATCAGCCAGTGACGCTCAAGGACGTAGCGGCGATGGCCGGGGTGCATCCGGCTACGGTGTCGCGCGCGCTTAATCCGGAAACCAGGCCGCTGGTCAGCGACGAGACGGCCGACCGGATACTCGCGGTGGCCGACTCGCTCGGCTACCGCCCGAATACGGTGGCCAGGAGCCTGCGGACGAGACGCTCGAATACGGTGGGCGTGCTGATACCAGATCTGAACAATCCGCTGTTTCCTCCGATAGTCCGCGGCATAGAGGACCGCCTGGCCGCCGACGGCTACGTGGCGCTGATCGGCAACACAGACGCGGACAATGAAAGGGAACGGCTCGTCTTCCACCTGATGCAGGACAGGCACGTTGACGGCTTCGTGTTCGCCACGGCGCGGCGGCGCGGTCCCGTGCTCGACGAGGCCGCGGCCGCGGGGATTCCCGTGGTGCTCGTCAACCGGAGCGCGGAAGGCTACGGATTCCCTTCCGTATCGGCCGATAACGAACGCGGCCTGGCCATGGCGGTCGATCACCTTGTCGCGCTCGGCCACCGCAGGATCGGGCACGTCGCCGGACCGCAAGACATCTCGACCGGCCTGAGCAGGTACCAGGGTTTCCTCGCGGCCATGAAGGCGCATGGCCTCGAGGTCGACCCCGACCTCGTGGTAACCGCCAAGGCATACTCGATCGACGAAGGTGACCGGTGCTGCCGCGCCCTGCTCGAAATCGGTGACGGTTGCACGGCGATCGCGGCGGCCAACGACATGCTTGCCGTGGGCTGTTACGCGGCGCTCGAGTCAGCCGGCCGCGCCTGCCCGGCTGACGTGTCCGTCGTCGGCTTCAATGACATGCCCTTCATGGACCGGCTGACCCCGCCGCTCACCTCGGTGAGCTTCCCGCACTACGAGCTTGGCAAGGAGGCTGGCAGGCTCATACTCGAGCAGATCGCCGGCGCCGAGCGGAGCGCCGAGGCGCATTACCTATCGCCTGAGCTGAAGGTAAGGGGCTCGACGGCACCGCCCGCAGAGGTCGCGGCCGCGTCGGCAAGCACCCGCGCCATCCAGTCCGCGCCGTAGCCGCGGTGCTTGAAGGTCACGTTGGCGCAGCCGTGGTTGCCGTCGGGCAGCAGCATTAGCTCGGCATCCCCGGCGATCTGCGCGTGCAGCCGAGCCGCGTCCCAGGGGAAGGCCGCGATCGCCCTGGTAAAGCCTGGTGCCACCACCGCCGACATCCTTCTTCGGCGACGGGGCGACCAATATCGCCGCGTTCCACGAGGCGCTCAAACGCCGAGTCGGTCGCCAAGGCCGCCCGCGCGCTCTGCGCCTACTAGCGGGGTTCATAGCGCTGCCAATGTCGAAAGAGGCATGGCAAGGGCAGGTGTGATCCATTTCATAGTAAGTATTTCGGCATTACCCGCACGTTGGCCGCGAACTTCGGGCATCGTAGAACTTCGAAAGCACCTTGCGTGTTCGGTGAGTTACTCTGTGTTCGTCGCCTGAGTGACCGTTGTCTCGCCCTGAACCTGCGAAGCGCCGGCACGCCGCTGCTTGGCATGTTGCTCTGCAGGTGCAGAGCAAGCTCATGCCTGGCTGCCGACCTGGGTGACAGTTGAGCGCGCGCAAGCGCGCCCGGCCGAAAGTTCACGTTGTCCTCGCAGCGACTACTGAACCGAACGACCACAGCTAGGCTCACCATCGCCCTGAGTGCTCAGGCCTTCGCCATTGCGGCGATCGCTGCGGCTGGCGGTTTCTCCGCTGCCGCGGCTGCACAGCCAGTCAGTCAGGTGCGCCTGGTTAGCGCGGTTAGTTCGGCCAGTGCCCTCACGCTTCAGCAAGTCAGCAGCTCAGCCGTCGCGACGCGACGGCTTTCCTTGACTGTGGCTGACGCGAAGTCCAAGAAGCACGGCAAGAGTCATAAGAAGCGCCTGACCCCGAAACAGATCGCCTGGAACATCATGGGCTGGTTCCACTGGAAGGCGAAGTGGCAGTTCAAGTATCTGAACTGGCTATGGGACAGGGAAAGTAGCTGGAACAAGTACGCCATGAACCCTTACTCGGGGGCCTACGGGATCCCGCAGGCGATGCCGGGTTCGAAGATGGCCTCTTGTGGCAAGAACTGGCGAACCGACGCCAGAACGCAGATTCGCTGGGGCATGCGGTACATCAGGATGATGTACGGCTCGCCTAAGGCCGCTTGGGCGCACGAGGTCAACGACGGCTGGTACTGACGGCTTACCAGCCGGTACGGCGATAGCCTTCCCTGGCGGGTGGCTCGCGGTTGCGGGCCGGCCGCCAGGGAAGGTGGCGATCAGCCAGGCGCGTGCCAGGACTGCGGCGCGACGCCGCCTGGTATCGGCGCGGCCTGGTCATAAGGCGTGCGTGAGTAGACAAAGGATCCGATGTTCAGCGCGACCACGCGCCCGTCTGGCCCGGTCACCGTGGTGAGCGGCTCGAATGCCAGGTAACCGTCAAGCCCGCGCCAGTTGCCCGCCGCATCCTTGCGGAACCTGGTGCGGGTGCCGCCCGTGCCGTCCCTGCTCAGTTCGAGCTCATAGCCGCATAGCCGCATGGTGTGCGGTGCCGGTCCCCGGAACCAGGCGCCGAGCAGGTCAAGCAGTTCGGTGTCTACCCTGACAGGCCGCCACTCGGCCATCGCGTAGGGTTCCTGCTCGGCCAGGATCGCGAGCAGATCAGAGCCGAGCGAACGGCTGAAGCCTGTGGTCGAATTGCAGGCGGCAATCACGGTGTCTGCGCCCGGCGCATCGGTGATGCTGATTACGGCCACGAAACCAGGCATCGAGCCGGTGTGCCCGTAGCGGCTGGTACCTGAGTTCCACAGCTGAAGGCCGAGTCCGTAGGCCGCGGTCCACGGCTGCCCGGTTTCTGCCGAGATTACGACCGGCTCGCGCATCTCTTCAAGGGTGGCAGGCGAGATGATTTCCATGGTGTGGCCGGCCAGGAAGCGGCCGAACTTGGCCAGGTCGGTCACGGTGGTCCACAGTTGGCCGGCCGGCGCCATCGCGCCAGCGTCATGCTCGGGCTCGGTAAGCAGCACATCGGCGTAGGGGTGCACCGCGTAGCCGGTCGCGTGCGGTGCTTGCGGCCTGGTGGTCGTCCGCGTCATCCCGAGCGGGCCGAGCAGTTCCGTCGTGATGACGTCGAACCAAGGCTGGCCGTGCTTGCTGGCGAGCAGTGCGCCGAGCAAGGCGTATCCGACGTTCGAGTAGTGGTGGCGGCGGCCGGGTCGCAACCTCGCCGCGTCTGGCCCGAGCGAAGCCGCCCCTAGGTCAGCCAGCGAGGAACCTGCCGTACGTTCCCACCAGGGCCCGGCCGTCTCGGCCCGCAAGCCGGAAGAATGCGACAGGAGCTGCCCGATGGTCATCGCCGCGACCTGGCTGGCCCAGCCTGGCACGGTGAGGTGCGCGCTGATCTGGTCAGACAAGTCAAGTTGCCCGGCGTCACGCAGCTTCATGACGGCCAGGGCGACGAACGTCTTGGTGATCGAACCGGCCCGGTACTGCGTGTCCGCATCCGGCCTGGTGCCGTGCTCCGCCCCGAAGTTGCCCAGCCGGCCGCGGCCGCTGGTCCAGGCAAGCTCGCCGTCCCTGGCCAGCCCGGCCACGATCGAGGGCAATCGCTCGGCTGCCTGATCGCGAGCTAGCCTGGCGTCAAGCAGACGTTGAGTTTTGTCGGTGATCATGCCAGCTACGGTAACCGTTGCCCGATTCCATGGGCTCGCTGAAGCGGTTAAGCTGCGTGTGCGTCAGAGCACGCGAGAGGACAGCCGCGGAGGGAAAGAATTTGCCGTTCGAGGTACCTGACATCGACATGGTCTCCATCATCGATGCGCCCCCTACCCCGCTGGCCTTTCCCGCGCCGGGTGACCGGTACCTGGTCCTGCTCAGTTACGAGGCTCACCCGCCGATCGAGATGCTGGCCAAGCCCGTGCGTAAGCTCGGCGGACTGCGGATCGACCCGGTCATCGGCGGCAGGCAGCGTACCAGGCGAATCACCGGCCTCACTGTGCTAGATGTGGCGGAAGGCACCCAATACCCGCTCGCACTCCCCGATGGCGCCCAGGTGAGCCTGCCGGTCTGGGCGCCAGATGGGCGCCAGTTCGCCTTCTGCGTCGACGAGCCAGACGGGGTCGGGCTCTGGATCGCCGACGCCGCCGCCATCATCAGCGCCGGTGCAACGGCGGTACGGGTGCCAGGCGTGCGGGTGAAGGATGTCCTTGGCGGCGAGCCGCCGAACCCTGGCGGCGCCGTTGGCTGGTCGAGGGACGGAGGTTCGCTGCTTGTGCTCGGGGCGATGCCCGCCGTCGCGAGCGGGGCCGAGGCGGAACCGATCGAGCCGAGGGTCGAAGAAACGGTAGGCAAAAGGTCGATAATGGCGACCTACCAGGACATGCTGAAGACCCCTGCCGACGAGGACACATTCGAGGAACTAGCCAGTGCGGTGCCGTTGCGAGTCGACCCGGTCACCGGAGCGGCGCAGCAGCTTGGCCCGCCTGGCCTTTATCAGTACGTCGAGGACTCGCCGGACCGGCAGTTCTTGCTCGTTTACCAGATCGAGCGGCCGTTTTCCTACCGGGTGCCCTACGGATTGTTCGCCAGGCGAGTCGAAGTATGGCCCGCAGGCGGGCTGACCGGTGACGGGCCCGTTGCCGTCATCGCCGACCTTCCGGTCAGCGATGAGGTACCCAGGATGGGCGTGCCCACTGGTCCGAGGTTCGTGACCTGGGACGAACGGGCGCCGGCCCGGCTGCTGTGGACGCAGGCGCTTGACGGCGGCGACCCGACGGCGCCAGCCGAGCATCGCGACCAGGTCATGACCTGGAGCGCGCCGTTCGAAGGAGATCCCTGGACTGCGTTCAAGGTCAGGCACCGCTGCCTGGGCTGGATCAACATGGAAGACCCTGGCGTGATCATGCTCACCGAACACGACAGGGATCGCAGGTGGATGACCACCTGGTTGTGCGACCTAGCTGACCCAGACCGTAACCGGGTGCTTTTCGACCTGTCAGAAGATGACGCTTACGCTGACCCAGGCGATCCTGTCCTGCGCGTGCATCCGGATGGCAGCCGGACGGTTCGCCAGGAAGGCAGGTTCATCTACCTGTGCGGCGTGGGCGCCACCCCAGAAGGGGAGCGCCCTTTCCTCGACCGATACGACCTGGACACGGCTGCGGCAACGCGGTTGTTCGGCAGCCAGGCCGATGCGCACGAGACGGTACTCTGCTTTGCCGGAGACCGTACCGATCAGGTGGTGATCTGGTATCAGAGCCCAGCCGATCCGCCGAACCTGCGTGTCGTCGATCTGGCGGGAGGCGGCGGGCACGATGCCGGGCCGGCGGGCAGGCACCTGACCAACTGGCCTGACCCGCACCCGATGCTGACCGGAATGGAAAAGCGCCTGATGGTCACCGACCGCGGCGACGGAGTGCAACTGTCTGGCATGCTGCACCTGCCCCCCGGATACCGCGCCGAGCGTGACGGTCCGCTTCCGGTAGTCATCTGGGCATATCCCTACGACTTCGGCAGCGCGGGTACCGCCGGGCAGGTCAGGCTCAGCAGCAACCGGTTCACCAGGCTCAATTGGGGCGACGCGGCCTGGTTCGTGCTGCGCGGCTACGCCGTGCTCAACAGCGCCACGATGCCGGTGATCGGTGAACCCGAAACCAAGAACGACACCTACATCGAGCAGATATGCGCCGCGGCCGCCGCGCATATCAAGGCGCTCACCGAACTCGGCGTCGCCGATCCTGCGCGCGTCGCTGTCGCCGGGCACAGTTACGGTGCGTTCATGACCGCGAACCTGCTCGCGCACACCGACCTGTTCGCGGCTGGTATCGCGCGAAGCGGTGCTTATAACCGGACACTTACCCCTTTCGGCTTCCAGACCGAGCGGCGAAGTTACTGGGAAGTTCCGCAGGTCTACGACCAGGTGTCGCCGTTCAGGTACGCGGACCAGATCAAGTCACCGATCTTGCTCATCCATGGCGAGGAAGACTCGAATTCCGGCACTTACCCCGTCCAGTCAGAACGGCTGTTCCAGGCCATCGCCGGCACTGGCGGAACGGCTCGGCTGGTGATGCTGCCGTTCGAAAACCACGGCTACATCGCCAGGGAATCGGTGCTGCACGTACTGGCGGAGCAATTCCGCTGGCTGAGTCGATGGATGGGAGAGCAGCCAGGCCATGTAGCCGGCTCAGCGGACGGGCAGCCGGGCTAACGTGGCCAGGTGGCGTCCGGCCAGCCTTGCGCCCAGGGCGACCGGCTGCGCAGGTCGCCCTGGAGGGTCCGGCCAAGCTTGCGGGTCTCCCTGCGGTTGAGCAAGCCGCCGGCGACGGCCCCGGTAAGCAACGGGCCGAGCGAGAAGGCACTGCGCCCGGCCCGCGCGGCCAGCCTGCGCTGGAGCTGCCTGGCCAGCGGCGAGCCCGCGACCAGGACCAGGCCGCCAGGCGCGAGTGCCACTCCACGGCGCGAAGCCCAGGCCCCGACGTAAGCGGTCATCCTGTCGATTACAGTGCCTGGCGCACGCAGGCCGTACACCTCGTGCAGTTCGGCCACGAGCTTGATCTCGACTCCAACCACCGACAGCGTCTCTGTGGCCACCTCGACGCCGATCACGGGCACCCAGGGAAGAACGGCCCACGCCCCGACCGCGACGCCGACGGTAGCTGACGCGCGCGAGGCGCCTTCGATGAGCGCGTCGGCGAGCTGATCTGGCGTCCGGTTAGGGTACTGCGCCCGCAGCGTGTCCAGATCGCGCACCGGCAGCTTGGGTGCCATGGCAAGCACCTGGCCGGCCAGCCACTTGCCGCTTGATGAGACGCCGCGTCCGGTGACCGCGGCGCCTGCCCTGGCCGTGGCGCCGATCGCGGCGCCGAGGCGCCTGAGGCCGCGCAGCCGACCCGGTCGTTGCGTTAGTTCCTCGAACTCGAATTCGAACTCAAGTTCGCCGGGTGCGTTCTCACCTGCTAGTTCGCCGGCCTGCGCAACGGCCTCGACTGCGGCCTGCGTCACCTCGTCTGACTGCTGGCCGGCCGCCTCCGGCTGGCTGCCTGTTGGCTCCATGACTCATCACGTATCACATCTCGGGTACAACGACTTGTCCACCCGGCGTCCATGGGGCATTCGCCGAGAATACGGCAGATTGCGACCAGGTCCGGTGACAGAACTAGCCGGAAGTTGTGGCACACTCCAAGCCATGACTCAGGAGACGTTGGTCGTCATCAAGCCTGATGGCGTGGCACGGGGGTTGACCGGCCAGATTATTAATCAGTTTCAGGAAGCTGGACTTGAGCTTACCCGGCTTGAGCTCAGGCGGGCTACCGCTGACCTCATCGAGCGGCACTATCCGGAGGACGAAGCCTGGTTGTCGTCGGTGGGTGGCAAGACGCTCGCGGATTACGAGCGGCTTGGCCTGGACCCGGCGGACTACTTCGGCGATGCGACGCCTGCCATGATCGGCAGAACGATCAAGGGCTGGCTGGTCGACTACCTGACTCAGGGTCCGGTCGTCGCGATGGTGCTGCGCGGAAACGATGCGGTGACCAAGGTGCGAGCGCTCTGCGGCAACACGGTGCCTGTGATGGCCGATCCTGGCACGATCAGAGGGCGGTTCAGTTCCGATTCCGCGGCGGCGGCCAACACGGAGAAGCGGCCCATCCACAACCTGGTGCACGCCTCAGGCACCCCGGACGAGGCAGACTACGAGATCAGTTTGTGGTTTGGCGAGTAAAGCTAGGCCACTGGTCAATATAAGGTCAACTGACCGCGTGGCTCACTGAGCCCGCGGTTTCTCTCGGTTGTGATGAAGGGCATATAGCGAAAGGGTTTCCGCAGCTCACTGGGTCGGCGCACCGGTCAGGCCGGTCGTCGGCCGGTAGCTTGCTAGTACCCTTCGCACCGATGCGAACCAAGGCGGCCTGAATACCTGACTAGGCACAGACGGCCGGATCGCTCGCATAGAGTGCTGGCGTTAGCTCGTGGCAGAGGAGGGTTGCGTGGCTCGACCGATAGCCTCAGTCCGGTCGTCGCGGTGGCCTGGTCATAGCGGGTCGGGCCAGGGTTCGCCCAGGCAGCTCGGGCTCCGTATCGCGCTCGCGCTGGTCACAACGTTCGTATTCGTCACCGGCTGGTCGCTCGGGCATGCGCTGACCACGACCGGCGGTGGCACCGTGCCCGAGCGGGTGGCCGAGTGGGCACGCAACCACTACCTTGGCCCGGTAGTGACGTTCGGCGAATGGCTGATTTACACCCCGCCCAAGAAGGGCGGCAATCCCAACGTGTCGTTCAACAAACTCGGCGGCACGGCGCTCAGCAAGTCGGCTTGCGGCGCCAGGGACCACGGTACGAAGGGCACGAAGACGACCGCGAAGCGGTCAGCTGCCAAGGGCGCGCACTGCAAGAAGGTGCATCATGGGCTGACTCCGATCATCCCGGCGAACCTGGGATCCATGGCGGGCAAGCCGCTGCCTGGCGAGGGTATCTGGAGAGTGGTCGAGTCCGTGCACGGCGTCCCCGCCGTCTTCAAGACTTACCTCAGGTTCAGCAAGATCTACTCCTCTTACTACGCGGGAGTAGTGTCGATGGACCAGCGGCTGGTCAAGTTCTCCCTGCGGCCCGGCACCGAGGATCCAGGGCCGGGGAACTGGGGCGCAGCGGACTACATCGTGCCCGGCCGCAGGAAGGGCCTGCTCGCCACGTTCAACAGCGGGTTCCGCGTCTACGCGTCAGGTGGCGGCTTCTACCTGAACGGGCATTACGACAGCGCGCTTGTCAAGGGCGTCGCCTCCGAGGTGTTCTACAAGGACGGCAGGCTGGCGATCGGCCCCTGGGGAAGCGGTGCCCTGCACATGGGGCCAGACATCGCCGCAGTCAGGCAGAACCTTCATCGGGTGGTCATCAACGGCCAGGTGCCTTCCTCGGTTGACCAGAACGTGGAGACAAGCTGGGGAGCTACGCTCGGCGGCGCCTATTACGTGTGGCGCTCAGGCATTGGCATCACGCGAGATGGCCGGATCATCTATGTCTACGGGCCCGAGCTCGATGTGCGCACGCTTGCCGAGTTGCTGAAGCGCGCGGGGTGCGTGACGGCCATGGAGCTCGATATCAATACGGACTGGATGTCCTTCATGTACTACCTGGCGAAAAATCATCCAGCCAATCCGACGCCAGTGAACTTGCTACCCGATCAGCTTCAGCCGCCCGACCGGTACTATTACCCGTCCAACCGTGACTTCACGGCGGTCTTCGCCCGATGACAGCACCAACCCCAGCGACTCAGGTAAGCGCGCCGCCAGGCGGTGCGCCGCCACGCCTAGCCGGTTCTGCGCGATGGCTCATGGCCGTGGCGCAGACGACCAGGCCAAGGCAGTGGCCCAAGAACCTGCTGGTGTTCGCGGCCCCGCTCGCCGGTCACACGCTCGGGCGGCCGTACGGGATCTGGTACGCGCTGATCGCGCTAGTTGCCTTCGTGCTCGCTTCTTCTTCTGTGTACCTGGTCAACGACGCGGCGGACGCGGAAAGGGACAGTAACCACCCGTACAAGAAGTCGCGCCCGATCGCGTCGGGACGGCTGCCCAAGCGGCACGCGGTCATTGTCGCGGTCTGCTTCGTGCTCGTGGCGCTCGGCGCGGGATTGGCCATTGGCGAGCCCTGGCTGACCGGGACGCTGGCCGCTTACTTGCTGATATCGTTCTTGTACTCAGTCGGCCTGAAGCACGTGCCGGTCATCGAGCTCGGTTGCGTGGCCTCCGGGTTCGTACTGCGCGTAGTCGGCGGAGCGGTCGCTACCCAGGTGCCGCCATCCGGGTGGTTCTTGCTCGTCTGCAGCCTCGGTGCGCTCATGGTGGCTATCGCCAAGCGGTATACGGAGCTGACCGTGCTCGGCGCCGATGCCGCGAAGCACAGGCCAGCGATGCGCGGCTACTCGGCGAGAACGCTTCGGGTCGCGCAACGGGTCGTCTCCGTCGTTATGGTGGCGTCCTATGTGCTCTGGGCAAGCAACGAGCCGGAGCTTAGGTCGCGCGTTTTTCACCTGATCAGCTCGGTGGCGCTTCTCGCCGCGCTCGTCAGGTTTGACCGGCTGACCGCGAAGGCGACGAGCAAGCCGGTCGAAGACCTGATCTCACGTGATCCTGCCATGGTCGCCTGCGAGGCATCCTGGCTGGTGTTGTTCGCGCTCGGACTCTAGCAGCCGGGCGGTTAGGGAGTTTTCGATGTGGGAGAACCTCGGCAGGCCGGCGCGCGTGTTGCTGCTCGGCGGTACGAGCGAGATCGGCCTGGCGATCGTGGCCGCGCTGCGCGCGCCAGCCAGCACGCGGGTGGTGCTGGCCGGCCGAGACGAGGCGAGGCTCAATGCGGCAGGCAAGGAATTGCCTTTCGATACCACCGCGGTCGGTTTCGACGCTCTCGCGCTTGACCTGCACAAGGAATTCGTTGACGAGATCTTCGCCGAGGGTCCTGTCGACCTGGTTATCGCGGCGACCGGGATCCTGACGCCGCAGGACCAGGTGGACGCCGATCCGCAGCTTGCCGCGGCGATGATCGAGACCAACTTCACCAGCCACGTCACGACCCTGCTTCAGGTCACGGCCAGGATGCGGGCGCAGGGACACGGCACGATAGTGGTGCTCTCGTCCATCGCCGCCATTCGCCCGAGAAAGGCCAACTACGTGTATGGCTCGGCCAAGGCCGGGCTTGACGCCTTCGCACGCGGACTGACCGACGCCCTGGCGGGTACCGGCATCAGGGTGCTGCTTGTGCGGCCAGGGTTCGTGATCGGCCGGATGACCTCGGGCATGGAGTCGGCACCGATGTCCTCGACTCCCGAGCAGGTCGGCCAGGCAGTCGCGCGAGCGCTCAACGGCCGCGCGACCGAACTTTGGGTCCCGCGCCCGCTTGCCGTGCTCGCCACCGCGATCCGGCTCATGCCAAGACCGCTCTGGCGAGCGACGCGCAGGTGACTCGCGCAGGTGACTCGGGCTTTGCCGTGTGCGCAGCGGCAGTTAACACTCCGTATGCGGCTTATACGCTGGGTAAACGCTGATGACAATGTTCGTTACGCTACGTTTAACTCGCCGGCGAAGGTAAACTCTTTACATAGCTATTGGCGTTTTATTAATTCGCTACAGCATTGGCGCCGCAGGCCCGAGGGCATGATCATTTGCGGCCGGTTCTGGCGCCGCACTGGCGCTCAGGTGCCGCGCTGGTGATCCCTGTGAGGCAAGGAGGCGTTCGCTGTGAGCACCACAGGCTCGACGCTTACCCGAGTTCAGCACCACCCGATGGGCCAACGGCAGTTGCACATCGCGATGGTGGCTCCACCGTACTTTGACGTCCCGCCCACGGCGTACGGCGGTATCGAGACCGTCGTCGCCGACCTGGTCGACGCGCTCGTCGCCAGGGGACACAAGGTAACGCTGATCGGCGCGGGACGGCATGCCACTAGGGCGCAGCGATTCATCACGACCTACGACACCGGGCCGGCGGACCGGCTCGGCGAGCCGATGCCAGAGATCGTGCACGCGGCCAAGGTGGCCAGCATCCTGGACACACTGGACGCGGACGTGATCCACGACCACACGATGGCCGGGCCGCTGATGGCACGCGGGCGGCTGACTCCGACCGTGGTCACCGCGCATGGCCCGGTCACCGGCGACCCTGGTGAGTTCTACGGTGCGCTCGGAGACACGATCCAGCTCGTCGCCATCTCGGACGCGCAGCGGGCAAACGCTCCAGACCTTCCCTGGGCCGCCCGCGTGCACAACGCGATCAGGGCCCAGACCTTCCCGTTCCGTGCCGAAAAGGAGAATTACGCGCTCTTCCTCGGCCGCTTCCACCCTGAGAAGGCACCGCACCTGGCGATCGACGCCGCGCGGGCGGCCGGGCTGCCGATCATCCTGGCAGGCAAGTGCAGCGAGCCGATCGAGCGGGCCTACTTCGCCCGCGAAGTCGAGCCGAGGATCGGCAAGGACGTCACCATCTTCGGCATCGCCGACGCAACCGCCAAGCGACGGCTGCTGTCCAGGGCCGCCTGCATGCTGTTCCCGATCCAGTGGGACGAGCCGTTCGGCCTCGTCGTGATAGAGGCCATGGCCTGCGGTACGCCGGTCGTCGCGCTGCGGCGCGGTGCGGTGCCCGAGCTTATCGTCGATGGCCAGACGGGCATCGTGGTCGACGAGATCGCCGAACTGCCGGCCGGCATCGTGCAGGCCAGCTCGATCGATCCGGTCGCCTGCCGTAAGCACGTCGAGGCCAGATTCACCGTCGAGGTAATGGCGGAAGGCTACGAGACCGTTTACCAGCAGGCGGTCATGCTGGCACCCGAGCCCTGGATGACCACGGCCGACCGGGCGCCTGCGATCTAGCCGGTTAATCGCCAGCAGAAAGGTCGCCCTGCTGTTAGGTATAAGCTCTGCGATCGTGGCGGACGGCACCAGGGCGACCCAGCGGCTGACCATGCTCGGCATCCCGTACAGCCTGCACCGCTATCAGCATGATCAGCGGGCAGGCTCGTACGGCGTCGAGGCGGCAACCGCACTTGGGGTACCGGCCGAGCAGGTATTCAAGACCTTGATCGCAAGTGTCGACGGCCAGCTCACAACCGCTGTCGTGCCGGTAGCCGGGCAACTCAACCTCAAGGCACTCGCCGATGCCGTTGGCGGCAAGAAGGCGGAGATGGCTCAGATGGCGGCGGCCGAGCGAGCCACAGGCTATATCATCGGCGGCGTCTCGCCGATCGCGCAGCGCAAGAACCTGCCCGTGGTGATCGACTCCTCGGTGGCCGGCCTTCAGGCCGTCTACTGCAGCGCCGGCCAGCGAGGCCTACAGGTCAAACTGGCACCGGATGACCTGATCCTCGCCACGGGCGCCACGATAGCCCCGATCGCCAGGCCGTAAGCAGGGCGCATGTCGCTTCGGGTGGGCTGCATGCAGCCCACCCGTACAGGGTTGCTGTTGCGCCCGGTCGTTGCGCGGATTCACTGCGCGGGTCCGGTTAGGGGCGGAGCGGAACCAGTACCAGGGTCAGGCCCCCGCTACGACCAGCGGCTTCGCGCCGGCCCTGAGCAGGCCGTAGCTGATTCCGTCGGCAAGGGCTTCCCAGGAGGCGGTCACAATGTCGTCGGACACCCCGACCGTGGTCCACTCACCGTCGTGGTCGGCCGAGGTCAGCATCACGCGGGTCACCGCGCTGGTCGCGGCCCGCCCGTCGAGGATCCTGACCTTGTAGTCGACCAGGCGGATGTCGCCAAGCTGGGGATACAACTCGGTCAGTGCCTTGCGCAGCGCCTCATCGAGCGCGTGCACCGGGCCGACGCCTTCGCCGACGGCGACCACTCGCTGCTCGCCGAGCATCAGGCGGACGATTGCCTCGCTCCGGTCCGTACCGCCGCTTCTTTCGATGACGACACGGTAACCCTCGAGGTCGAACCACGAGGGCGAGCGCCCGGCCACTCGCCGCACCAGAAGTTCGAACGAGGCATCGGCGGCCTCGAACGCGTAGCCTCGGTGCTCGGCCGCCTTGATCTCGTCGAGCACCGAACTGGCGAGTTCCGGGTCGCGGGACAGGTCAAGGCCGAGTTCGGCCGCCTTGACGAGAACGTTGCTGCGCCCGGCAAGCTCGCTGACCAGCACGTGCGCGCGGTTGCCGACCAGGGAAGGGTCCACGTGCGAGTAGGCGTCCTGGCGGCGCGCGATCGCTGAGGCGTGCAGGCCAGCCTTGGTGGCGAAGGCAGAGGAACCCACGTAAGGCTGCCTGGCCTCGAACGGGAGGTTGGCGACTTCGGCGATCTCACGAGCCGTGCTGGCGAGTGCCGCCAGCCGCCCGGGCGGCAGCAGCGAGTAATCCCGCTTCAGCTCCAGTCCGGCGATGACAGAGAAGATGTCGGCGTTGCCGCATCGCTCGCCGTACCCGTTGGCCGCGCCCTGCACCTGGGTAGCCCCTGCCCCGACCGCGACCAGCGAGTTCGCCACGGCGCAGGCCGAGTCGTTGTGGCAGTGCACCCCGATCCGCAGCGCGGGGAACCGGCTGGTGACCTCGCGCACGATCGCCACGATGGCATCTGGCAGCGTCCCGCCGTTGGTGTCACAGAGCGCCAGGGTGTCCGCGCCCGCCGAGGCGGCGGCCGCCAGCACCTCGAGTGCGTAGCTCGCGTCGGCCGCGTACCCGTCGAAGAAGTGCTCGGCGTCGAACACCACCCGCCGGCCCTCTCGGACGAAGAACAGAGCGGAGTCGGCGACCATGGCCAGGTTCTCCTCGCGGGTGGTCCGCAGCGCCTCGTCCACATGCAGCGTCCATGACTTGCCGACGAGCGTCACGATCGGCGTTCCGGCCTCGAGCAGTACTGCCAGGTCGCCGTCGCCGTCGGCGGAGCGGTTCGGCCTGCGGGTAGCGCCGAAGGCCGCCAGCCGGGCGTTGTGCCAGGGAAGCTCGCCAGCCCTGGCGAAGAACTCCTTGTCCTTCGGATTGGAGCCAGGCCAGCCCCCCTCCACCACGTCGACGCCGAGCGCGTCGAGCGCCGCCGCGACCCGCAGCTTGTCCTCGACCGTGAGGTCGAGCCCGACCTGCTGCGATCCGTCTCGCAGCGTCGTGTCGTACATCTCGACCCGGCTCATCTGACTCCCCCAAGACGGCCAAGCTCGTCGGCCAGGGCGGTTGCCCAGGCATCGGTGGAGGTGGCACCGCCTGCGGCGAGTACCGCGTCGACCGCCGCCTCGAGGTCAAGGGCAGCGGCGGCCTCGCCTAGGTGCGAGAGCATCAGGGCAGAAGAGAGCACCGCTCCGGCCGGATTCGCCTTCCCCGTGCCGACGATGTCCGGCGCTGATCCGTGTACCGGCTCGAAGATCGAGGGCCCGGTCTTCTCCGGGTTCAGGTTCCCGCTAGCCGAAAGCCCCAGCCCGCCGGTAAGCGCGGCGGCGAGGTCGGTGAGGATGTCGCCGAACAGGTTGTCGGTCACGATCACGTCGAACCGCCCTGGATCGGACACCATGTAGAGGCAGGCCGCGTCGACGTGGGCGTAGTCAAGCTGCACCCCGGTCTCCGCCGCCACCAGGTGCGCGACCCGCATCCACAGCGAGCCTGCGTTGGTGAGCACGTTGGTCTTGTGCACCAGGGTCAGCTTCCCGCTGCGCTGCGAAGCCAGACCCGCCGCGTACCTGAGGCAGCGCTCGACCCCCGCCCGCGTGTTCAGCGACTCTTCTGTCGCCGTCTCGAACGCGGTGTCCCTGTGCACGATCCCGCCGGCCCCGGCATACAGGCCCTCGGTATTCTCGCGCACCACGACCGCATCCATGCCCGCAGAGCCGTGCGGGCTAGGTACTCCAGGCCGCAATCTGGCTGGCCGGAGGTTGATGTAAAGGTCTAGCTCGAAGCGCAGCCTGAGCAGCAAGCCTCGCTCAAGTACCCCTGGCGGTACTTCCTCGCTGCCGACGGCGCCGAGCAAGACCGCGTCCGTCTTGCGCAAGTCGGCCAGGACGTTATCGGGAAGCACCTCGCCGGTCTTGAGGTAATGCTTGGAGCCAAGCGGGCATGGCCGCCAGTCGATCGTGAACCCGTGCATTGTGCCCGCCCGGTCAACCAGGTCTTTCGCCACGGCGGTCACCTCAGGGCCGATGCCGTCACCAGGAAGGTGCGCGACGGTGTAAGTGCGTACGTGATCCCCCATGGAAGTCAGTCCTCCTGATCGGTCGGGGCGTTGAGCCAGCTCATCATGCGCCGCAGCGGCTTGCCTGTGCGCTCGATCTGGCTGTCCTTGGCCTGCTCGCGCAGCTTGTCGAAGTTCGGCCGCCCGGCGTCGTCCTCGGCGATCCACTCCCTGGCGAACTCACCTGACCTGATGTCGGCGAGGATTTTGGCCATCGCTTCCCGCGTCGGCTCGGAGACCACCCGCGGCCCCCTGGTCAGGTCGCCGTATTCCGCGGTGTCGCTGACCGAGTAGCGCATCCAGTTCATGCCGCCGGCCTGCATGAGGTCGACGATCAGCTTGAGCTCGTGCAGGCACTCGAAGTAGGCGACCTCGGGCTGGTAGCCCGCCTCGACCAGGGTCTGAAAGCCCATGTTGACCAGTGCGGTGACGCCGCCGCACAGCACGGCCTGCTCACCGAACAGATCGCTTTCCGTCTCTTCCTCGAAGGTCGTCACCAGCGCGCCAGCCTTGGTGCCGCCGATCCCCTTGGCGTAGGACTTGACCAGGTCCCATGCCTTGCCCGTGGCGTCCTGCGCGACCGCGACAAGCACGGGCGTGCCCTGGCCGGCTTCGTACTGCCACCGCACCGTGTGCCCTGGCGCCTTGGGCGCCACCATGGCCACGTCGATGCCGGCGGGTGGCGTGATGTAGCCGAAGTGAATGTTAAAACCGTGCGCGAAGAACAGCGCGTCGCCCGCCTTGAGCGATGGAGCGATGGCTTCCGCGTAGAGCTTGCGCTGGCCGGTGTCTGGCGTCAGCACCATCACCAGATCTGCCCAGGCGCACACTTCTTGCGGAGTTCCGACAAAAAGCCCCGCCTCGCTCGCCTTGGCACGGGACTTGGAGCCTTCAGGCAAGCCGACCCGTACGTCGCAGCCCGAGTCCCGCAGGGAGAGCGCGTGCGCGTGCCCCTGCGACCCGTAGCCGAGCACGGCGATCTTGCGCGATTGAATCAGGCTCAGGTCAGCCTCGTCGTCGTAGTAGACAGTGGCCATCGTTGTTGCCTTCCTTTCTTCGTCAGTGAGTCAGGGCCAGTTCGGGCGGCGCGGAGTCCATGTCGTCTGTGATGGTTTCCCCGCCGCGCGAGATGGCGATCATGCCGGTGCGCACCAGTTCACAGGTGCCGTGCCTGGCAAGCTGCGTAAGCAGCGCGTCCAGCCGGCCAGGGCTGCACACGGCCTCGAGCACGATCGTGTCGGGATTGAGGTCCACCACGCTGGCTCGGAACGAGGTCGCCACGTCGAGCAGCTCGGCCCGCAGATCAGGGTTGACCCGCACCTTGATCAGGGCCAGTTCCCGCTCGATCGCCTCTTCGGGCTCAAGCTCGGTGACCTTGAGCACCCTGACCAGCTTCTCGAGCTGCTTGTGCACCTGGTCGACCGGGGTCGAATCACCGTCGACCACGATCGTCATCCGGCTGACCTTCGGATCGCTGGTCGGCCCGACCGACAGCGCGGTGATGTTGAACGCTCGCCTGGAGAACAGGCCCGCCACGTGCGCGAGCACGCCCGGCTTGTTCTCGACCAGGACAGACAGCGTATGCGTGCGCATTGCTCAGATCACTTCCTTACGGGTCGCTGCCTGCTGCTCGGCAGCGGTGAACTCGGGTCCGAGCACGATGTCGTCGTTGGCGTGACCGGCAGGGACCATCGGGAAGACGCCTTCGGCGTCATGGGTGCGGAAATCGACCACCGCAGGCACGTCTGACACGGAGAGCGCCTTTTCCAGGACGCTGTCCACGTCGCCCGCGTTGTCGCAGCGAAGTCCGACGCAGCCGTAGGCCTCGGCCAGCTTGACGTAATCGGGGATGGCGGTGCCGAGGTGCACTTCTGAGTAGCGCTCCTCGTAGAAGAGCTCCTGCCACTGGCGCACCATGCCGAGGAAGCCGTTGTTGAAGATCAGCACCTTGATCGGGAGACCCTCGATCGCGCAGGTCGCCAGTTCCTGCCCGGTCATCTGGAAGCAGCCGTCCCCGTCGATCGCGACCACGAGCTCGCCTGGACGCCCGATCTGGGCACCCATCGCGGCCGGAACCGCGAAGCCCATGGTGCCCGCGCCACCGGAGTTGATCCAGCTGCGCGGCTTGGTGAAGCGGTAGTGCTGCGCCGCGTGCATCTGATGCTGGCCGACGCCAGCCACCACGATCGCGTCGCCGCCGGTCAGGGCGGACAGCCGCTCGACCACGTGCTGTGGCTTCAGCGGGCCGCCCGCTTCCTGGCTGTAGCGCAGCGGGTAGCTGCGCTTCCATCCGTCGGTCAGCGTCACCCAGCTCGCCGTGTCCGGTGCGCCGTTCGCGTCGATCTCGGCTCGCATCGCGGTCACCAGGTCGGTGAGCACGGTGCGCAGGTCGCCGACGATCGCGACATCTGGCCTGCGGTTCTTCCCGATCTCCGCCGGGTCGATGTCGACGTGCACGACCTTGGCCTTAGGCGCGAAGGAAGCTAGCTGGCCGGTCACCCGGTCGTCGAACCGCGCGCCGAGGGCCACGATCAGGTCGCATTCTTGCAGCGCGGCCACCGCCGCGTAGGCGCCGTGCATGCCAGGCATGCCGAGCGCGAGCGGATGACTGTCAGGGAATGCGCCTCGCGCCATCAGCGTCGTGGTCACCGGCGTCCTGGCGAGTTCCGCGAGTTCGCGCACCGCCGGGGCGGAGTCCGACTTGACCACGCCGCCGCCGACGTACAGGACCGGGCGCCTGGCCTCGCGCAGCGCCCTGGCCGCCTGTTCGATCAGGCTGCCTTCTGGAGCGCCAGGGATCTTGTAGCCGGGCAGGTCCATGGAAGGCGGCCAGGACCAGGTGGTCTGGGCTTGCAGGATGTCCTTGGGCAGGTCGACGAGCACCGGGCCAGGCCGTCCGGTCGAGGCGATATGGAACGCCTCGGCGATGGCGGCCGGGATTCGTGCCGGGTCGGTGACCAGTTCGTTGTGCTTGGTGACCGGGCTGGTGATCCCGGTGATGTCGGACTCCTGGAACGCGTCCGTGCCGATCATCGCGGTCGGAACCTGGCCGGTGATGGCCACGATCGGCACCGAGTCCATGTAGGCATCGGCCAGCGCCGTCACCAGGTTGGTCGCGCCTGGCCCGCTGGTCGCGATGCAGACGCCGACCCGGCCGGTAGCCCAGGCGTAGCCTTCCGCCGCATGTCCGGCGCCCTGCTCGTGCCTGACCAGAATGTGCCGAAGTGAGGACGAGCGAATGGGATCGTATGCGGGCAGGATGGCGCCGCCAGGCAAACCGAACACGACGTCGACGCCCTGGCTCTCCAAGCTCCGGACAAGCGCCTGGGCTCCGGTCACTTCCACGGGATTGCTCCTTTGCTGGACTTCCTACGATCTGCGTACTCAACAAAAAACCTCCTGGCCGCTGGCCGAGGAGGAGTAGCGCGAGCCCGTCTGCTGGGCTCGCGCTAGGTGATGAGGAGTACTCGGAACAAAAGAATCAGGGTTTCTGTGAGATATGGGCAGAAGGTCAAGCCGTGGGAGGCGACGCTGCCCGCCGCCCCCCACGATAAGGCATTCAGCTACCTGCGGATACGGCGGGTGCGGAAGAAGGCAGCCAGGCCGGCCTGCTCGCTTCGAACTCGGTGATCGCTCCGGCGTGCCGCAACGTGATGCCGATGTCGTCAAGGCCCTCGAGCAGGCGCCAGCGCGCGTAGTCTGGCAGCGCGAAACTGTAGCCGAGCCCGGAGCCGGGCACCGCGATTGTCCGCTCGGCCACGTCGACTACTACCTCCAGACCCGGATCGGCGGCCAGTGCCATCCCGAGTGCGGTCACCGTGTCCTCGTCGGCCTGGGCCGTCACCAGCCCGGCGCCGATGCTGTTGCCGCGGAAGATGTCGGCGAAGCTTGGTGCGATCACGGCCTCGAAACCGAAGTCCTGGAGCGCCCAGACTGCGTGCTCGCGGGACGAGCCGCAGCCGAAGTTCGGCCCGGCGATCAGAATCTTGGCCTCGTCCGCTCCCGGCTGGTTGAGCACGAAGTCAGGATCGGTGCGCCAGGCGCTGAACAGGCCGGGCCCGAAACCGGTCCGCTCCACCCGCTTCAGCCAGACTGCGGGGATGATCTGGTCGGTGTCTATGTGGGGGCGGTCCAGAACTACCGCGCGGCCCTCCACCTTCGTAACGGCGCGCATCTTCAGCAGGCTCCTTCAAGGTCGCCGGGTGTGGCGAAGTGGCCGGCCACGGCGGTGGCCGCGGCCATGGCTGGGGATACCAGGTGAGTGCGGCCGCCAGGACCCTGACGGCCCTCGAAGTTGCGGTTGGACGTGGAGGCCGACCGCTCGCCAGGCATCAGGATGTCGCCGTTCATGCCCAGGCACATCGAGCAGCCGGCCGACCGCCACTCGAAACCGGCCGCCTTGAACACGTTGTCGAGGCCTTCGGCCTCGGCCTCGGCCTTGACCCGCGCCGAGCCAGGAACCACGATCGCGCGGACCCGGTCGCTGACCTTCCTGCCCGCCAGCACGCTGGCCGCGGCCCGCAAGTCCGCGAGGCGGCCGTTGGTGCAGGAACCGATGAAAACCGTGTTCACGGCGATGTCCCGCATCGCGGTGCCAGGAGTCAGGCCCATGTATTCGAGCGCCCGCTGCGCGGCGTGCTGATCGCCGGTCGCGCCGAAGCTCGCCGGCTCGGGCACCACATCATCGATGCTGACCGACTGGGCCGGGTTGGTACCCCAGGTCACGACCGGCCGCAGGGACGCGGCGTCGATCCTTACCTCGCGGTCGAAGGCGGCGCCTTCTTCCGTGGCCAGCGAACGCCAGTCATCGAGTGCCCGCTCCCAGGCTGCGCCTCTTGGGCTGTGCTTGCGGCCTTCGAGAAACGCGAACGTGGTCTCGTCAGGCGCGATCATCCCGGCGCGGGCGCCGCCCTCGATCGACATGTTGCACACGGTCATCCGGCCGGCCATGTCAAGCGAGCGGATCGCCGCACCGCGGTACTCGATCACGGTGCCGGTGCCGCCATGGGTGCCGATCTCCGCGATGATCCCGAGCACGAGGTCCTTGGCGGTGACGCCGGGCGGCAGTTCCCCGTCGACGGTGACCGCCATCGCCAGGGGCTTGGACTGGCGCAAGGTCTGCGTGGCGAGCACGTGCTCGACTTCAGTGGTGCCGATGCCGAACGCGAGCGCGCCGAACGCGCCGTGGGTCGAGGTGTGGCTGTCGCCGCAGACAACGGTCATGCCAGGCTGGGTGAGGCCGAGTTGCGGGCCGATCACGTGGACGACGCCCTGCTCGGCATTGCCGAGCGGGTAGAGCGTGATGCCGTGGGCTTCGCAGTTCTTGCGCAGCCTCGCCATCTGCTCGGCCGCAAGCGGATCGCTGATCGGACCTTCAGGGTTGCGCGTGGGCACATCGTGGTCCATCGTGGCGACCGTGAGATCGGGTCGGCGTACTGTCCTTCCGGCCAGCTCGAGACCCTCGAACGCCTGCGGCGAGGTCACTTCGTGCACTAGGTGCAGGTCGATGTAAAGCAGCGGTGGTTCGCCCTGCGGGCTCGCCACCAGGTGTCTTTGCCATACCTTGTCGAACAGGCGGCCTGTCATCGCGTCTGGCTCCGGTTTCTCTTGTCGGCCCTTGCTTTCGGCCCTTGCTTTCGGCGCTTGCCGTCAGCGCTCGTCGTCATCCGCGTACGCGTCGCCACCGTTGTCACGGCGGTCGAGCGCGACCTGGACGGCATGCCGGGCAGATGCGCTAGTGGCTGCTGGATCGGCGGGCTTGACTTGCGGATAGGTGCGTTGGCGCATCACATTCTCCTGTTGCTATCGCGTGGGTACTTGACTGCCAGGCGTTCCAGCAGGAGGCGAAGCCGTAGGCCGCGAGGTCTTTCAGACCAGAGAAGAGAAGGCAAGAGAGCGGCATGCGGCCAGCACCTCATCCCCGTAGCGGGTGCTGGCCTGCCTGATCAGGTCCCGCTACGGCTGCTAAGAATGAGTACGAAGCGCCGCATGATCGCTCCACTGTACCTGACCAGGCACAGGGTCACCAGCGGGGGGTATCCAGTTAGTCCTCCCGCTCGCTGGCGGGGGCGCCGGCCCGCCAGTGGCCTGGTCAGAGCAATCCTTGTCGGCTGGCGGAGTAGATGGCTTGCCGTCTGGTGGTCACTCCGAGCTTGCGGTACACAGAACGCAGATGGGTCTTGACCGTATTGATCGAGAGGAACAGCGCCTCGGCGATCTCCTGGTTGGTCATGTGCGAGGGCAGGAAGCGGAGCACGGCGAGCTCGCTTCCTGTCAGCGGTACCACGGCAGGCTGAGCGGCCTGTCGGCCCGGCCTGGTGTCGAAACGCTGCAAGATCCGTGCGGCGATCGCCGCGCCCCGGCTAGCCGGCCTGATCAGCACCGTGAGCGCCGACCTGACCGAGGCACCGCCGTCGAGGAACGGCCGGTACATGCCATGAGGCTCGGCCAGCGCGAGTGCGTAGCCGAGCTGGTCGGTCGCCTGCTCGGCCTGCCCGAGCCTGCGGTGCGCGACCGCGGCGGTGATCAGCGCGGAGACCTGATCACGCAGCGCGACCGGCCCGGTCGTGCCGGCCAGGCAGGACTCGGCGGCGGCCAGTGCGGCCACGGCGTTACCTTCGGCGAGCAGTACCCGTGCCGAGCCAGCGAGCAGTTCGGTCCGCTGCGGTGTTCCTTCCCCGGCTCTGGACAAGATCAGCCTGGCCCCTGCGGCGTTGCCCTCGCTCACCGCGAGGTCGGCGTTGAGCATGGCCAGGCCAGTGCCGAGCTGGCTGCTTGCTGGCTGTCCGATTGCCGGCCGGGCGGACTGGTAACGCAGGCGAGTGAGCAGCCGCCTGACCGCGCCATGATCTCCTTCGCAAAGCGCCAGCCGAGCCGAGGCGAGGCTGGCCAGCGACATGGCCACCTGGCTGCCGCAGCCGCCCGCGGTGCTCCGCGTCGCATCATCGAGCAGCCGCCTGGCGGCGGCTACCTCGTCTCTTGCCAGGTTCAGGTAGCCGCCAGCGATGCCGGTGAGCTGGCGATCCAGGGGATCACTCGACGCGGTTTCCGAGCCAAGCACTTCGCTCGCTGTCAGCAGATCGCCGTACATGGCCTCGGCGATGGCATGCCAGGCGTCCGCGCGGGCGCGGAATTCTGGCCGACCGCAGGCACTTAGCTGTCTGCACGCCTGGGCCGACGCCTCTCGCGCTTCTGCGACCATGAAGCCGGCCAGGGCGGCGACGCTGACGGCGGTCCAGAGCAAGCCGACCGCCTGATGCTCAGATTCGCCGCGGGCGCCTGGCCCGGCCAGGCTCGCCAGTTCCGCTGCCCGCCCGATCATCGCGGCGTCGGCCGCACCGCGCTCGGTCGCATGCATAAGCCGCAGTGCGGTCAGCCAGACGTGCACAAGTTCGCGTTGCCCTGACGGGCTTGCCGACAGCGCCGCTTCCGCGTTGTCGAGATGAATCCTGGCCGCCTGGTTGTCGCCGGCTCGCAGCTCTGCCGCGGCGAGTGCCCCGGCCACCGCCGCGTCGGCACGGTAACGGCCCGCAGGGAACTTCGCCAGTACCGGTTCGAGCCGCGCCGCCCGTTCAGGCAGCAGCAACTGCGGACCTGACTCGGCCAGCACCGCCGACGCGAGGTCCCAGTCGTCCGCCTCCGCCGCGTTTCGCAGTGCCGTGTCGTGCTGACCGTGTGCGGCCTGCCAGCGGGCGGCCAGCACGGAGAGCCTGCTCACCTCGGCCGGCCGCTCGCGGCGAAGCTCGTCTTTGAGCAGGTCGAGCAGCAGCGGGTGATAACGGTAGGCACCCTTGTGTTTCCTGGCGGCTGTGATCAACGTGTTGTCCCTGTGCAGCCGGTCGAGTATCGCCGCCGCGTCGGCCCGGCCGGTCAGGGCCTTGGCCAGATCGCCGCTGACCACGTCGGCGACGCAGGTGGTCAGCAGGAATTCGCGCTCATGCGGTGGCAGCCGCTGGAGTACCTCGTCCCGCAGGTAGTCGGCCGCTAGCGGGTCGTCGTCGCTGATCCGCTGTCCGGCGCAATGGCGCAGCGCCGCCAGCCGCAGTCCGGTGAACCAGCCTTCGGTGCGGTCGAGCAGGTAGCCAAGTTGCTCCGGCGGCAGCGCGGCGCCGAGCATCGCGAAGTAGTCCCCGGCTTCTTGCGCCGTACAGGCAAGATCGTCCGCGCCGATTTCGGCCAGTTCACCGCCCACCTGAAGCCTCGCGACGCCAAGCCCGGCCAGGTGCCTGCCGATTAGCAGCAGCTTCAGGCTCGGCGCGGCATGCCTGACCACCAGGTCAAGCCCGGTCACCACGGCCGACCCGGCTAGCTCCTCGATGCCGTCGATGACCAGGGTGACCGGTTCGTCGAGCCGGTGGCCGATTTCGGCCAGTGCCAGCGCGAATCCGGTGTCCGCGGGATCAGGCAAGTCGGGGCAGGTCACTGGAGCCGAGATGAGCGCCGCGCGGACTTCGCTCCAGAACCGCGCGGGATCTCGGGCACCCGGATCCAGGTCGATCCAGGCGATGCGCTGCCGGTCAGGCGCGGCAGCAGCCCACATGGCGCAGGCAACCGTCTTGCCGCAGCCGGCCGGCCCGCGCACGACGGTGACCCTGTTCGCCTGGGCTTTGCTGATCAGGCTGGTGACACGCTCCCTGAGCAGGAGCCGCACGGCCGGCAGCCGTGCGGTTGACAGCCGCGCACCTGGCGGTCGAGCCAAGCCAGAGCCAAGTGCGAGCCGCGCGCCAGAGATCGGCTCGCTGATCGTGGTTGTCATCAGTCCCCCGACGGGCCCGGCTGCCGCTCCGCCGCATTTCAGCCAGGTCCCCATCCTGACGGGCGAACGCTCAGCTCCTAACTCGTCACGCACCGTACCCACCGGATGCGGACAGCAACCACCCTGCGGGCACTGCTCCTCCGCCCGGCGCTACTCCTCGCTGAAGGCTTCCCTCAGCTTGGCTTCCTGGTCGGCAGAAAGGTTGGTACTGATCAGTTCGGCGTCGGCCGATGCGAACTCCTCGGCAACCCGGTCCACTACCGCGTCAGAACTGAGCAGGAACAACGCCGAGGTGCCAGGCGTCACCTTCTCGCGGACATCGCGTATGAACGAATCACTGATACCGACGTCGGCCATGGAGCCGATAAGCGCACCGGTAGCCGCCCCGATCGCAAGCCCGAGTATCGGAATGAAGAAGATCAGCCCGAACAGCAGGCCCCAGAACCCGCCGCCGAGCGCTCCGGCTTTCCTGGTATTGCGCAGTTCGCGGGTCCTTGGCTTGTTCTTCCCCTCTTCCCAGGTCACGGTCGCCGCATCGAGCACCCTGATGAGTTCGGCGTTTTGCAGCTCAAGCAACTCATCTAGCGCATTCTGGGCGCCACCTGGTGACTTGAACTTCCAGACGGTGAGCGACGACATGCCGGCTCCTCTCGGTCGACAAGAATGATGGCGATACGGGAAATGACGATGCGCCAGGAGCGTCTGCGGTGCATCACCCCTGGTGAGTGAAAGTCGTGGCTCGCCGGCACCCTGCCTTCGCGAAATCACCCGTGCCGGATGACGGAATCAGCCGGCAAGCGGCGATGACCTGGAACTATGACCACGACGGACAGCCGCACGACAACGGTTCGCGCCCAGAAGGCGCCCGCCAAGAAGGCGCCAGTGCCGAAGGTACCTGCCCAGGGGCGGGCCAGGAAGCCGGCTAGGCCGGCCGGGCCAGCCGAGGCGGTCAGGCCTGCGGTGCCGGTCAGGCCTGCCGGGGCCGGCCGGAGATACCACCTGGACACCGAGATCAAGAAGCTCACGCCGGCCATGCGTGCCGACCAGGGCAGGCAACTCCGCTCGCTCGTGCCAAGGAGCAGCCACGCGCAACTAGATGCCGGATCGGGCCGGCCTGATCCGATTGAGGCGCTGGAGGGCCAGTCGGCCAGTCGCGAGCCTGACCTGGTGCCGATCAGGTACGGCCGGATGCTGGCCTCGCCCTTCGCCTACTTCCGCGGTGCGGCCCTGCCAATGGCCAATGACCTGTCGGCCACGCCAGTGACCGGAATCGCGGTGCAGGCCTGCGGCGATGCCCACATCGGCAACTTCGGCCTTTTCGGCACCGCCGAGCGTCGCATGATGTTCGATATCAACGACTTCGACGAGACCACGCCAGGTCCGTGGGAGTGGGACGTCAAGCGACTCGCGGCCAGCCTGGAAATCGCGGCTCGCGATCGCGGCATCGGCGTCAGGACGCGCCGCGCGATGGTGCGCGGCGCTATCGGCAGATACCGGCTGACCATGGCGATGTTCGCCGGACAGCCGAATCTGGACGTGTGGTACGCGCACGCCGAGGTCGATGAGGTGCGGCGCCGCTTCGCCGCGCGAGTTACGGCCGCACAACGCAAGAATCTCGCGAAGTCGATCAGCAAGGCACGCACCAAGGACAGCATGCAGGCGCTCGACAAGCTATGCCGGGTCGTCAACGGCAGGCCGCAGATCGTCGCCGACCCGCCGCTCGTGGTGCCTTTGTCAAGCTTGCTCAAGAAGGACCTTGACTCCAGCGGTATCGAGTCCCGGCTGACCAGCCTGATCGAGGCTTACCGCCGCACGCTGCCAGGCGATCGCCGGTACCTGCTCGACCAGTATCAGTTCGAGGCATCTGACATCGCACGCAAGGTGGTCGGCGTGGGAAGCGTCGGTACTCGGTGCTGGATCATGCTGATGCTCGGCAAGGACGACTCAGATCCGCTCTTCTTGCAGATCAAGGAGGCCGGCCCGTCGGTGCTCAGCGAATTCGCCGGGGCGAGCAAGTTCAGCAATCAGGGCCAGCGCGTCGTCGAAGGCCAGCGTCTGATGCAGGCCGCCAGCGACATCTTCCTCGGATGGCTCAGAATAGACCCGGCTCCTGATGGCGTTACCAGGGACTTCTACGTCAGGCAGCTGCGGGACTGGAAGTTCAGCTTCGACACTCAGGCAATGGCACCGGGCGGGCTCGCTGATTACGGCCAGCTGTGCGGATGGACGCTCGCCAGGGCACATGCCAGGTCGGGCGACCGGATCGCCATCTCCGCCTACCTCGGCAACTCCGATGCGTTCGACAAGGCTGTCGCCGAGTTCGCTTCGGCTTATGCCGACCTCAACGAGCAGGACTTCAACGCGCTCGACGACGCCGCCAAGTCCGGGCGGATACTTGCCCAGCGAGGAATCTGAAGGCCGACCGTGGTGGCCGTGCGGCCAGTGACCGCACGGCCCCAGGGATTTGACTAGAGCGGGCGCACCTGCTCGGCTTGCGGACCCTTCTGGCCCTGACCCGCGGTGAACTCGACCCGCTGGTTCTCCTCAAGGGTACGGAACCCGTCAGACATAATCGCCGTGTGGTGAACGAAGACGTCAGCGCCACCGTCATCCGGCGCGATGAATCCGTAGCCCTTGCTTGAGTTGAACCACTTCACGGTGCCCTGAGGCATGTACTACTCCTATATAAGCGATCTTCGGGACCCACAACTTGGTTCCCGGGCTGTGCGACCGCCTGCATACCGGAGACTGCGTCTCTGGCTGTCTCCGGCTGTTCAGACGCCCGCTGTCTAGTTTCGCAGGCGCTGTGACACGTGCACGAACCTTCGACTTCAACCAAGACCATCTAACACCATCGCCGGGGCCGGATCGTCCAAGATGGCACCTAACTAGGCCGGACATTACTCGCTTGCCGCCTAGTATCAGCCGATTCGCTCTGCGTGCATCGCGTCAACGCGGTAAGGAATCCCTATGGTTGGCCGCTGCCTGGTCTCCGGATGACCGTCGAGTACGGTCCTGATCTCGGCTAGTACCTGGTGCTGGGCGGCGGCGGGCAGGGCGGCGATGTGGCTCACGCTGCGCGCCCGGTCGATCACCTGGTCATGACTGCCGTAGTGCACGTGGAAGAAGGTCGCTCCAACCCAGCCCGACCAGTTCGGATCGTTCGGGCCCGCCATGGGCCGCCCGCTGACGGCGTCCTCTATCCGCGATGGAGCGTTTCGCTCAACCCTGTCCATCACCGACCAGACCTTATCCGCTTCGGCCGCGAAGATGCCCCAGTCGGGCAGGTCACCGCCAAACATGATCATCAGGGCCTCGTCCGCGCCGTCGGCGCTTAGCGCCGGATCAAGCGGAGTCCTGTCCCTGACCGTGAGTTCGGCGTCCACGCGATGGATCAGCGCCTCGTGGGCCTGGCGCCTCCGCACGAAACCGGCGGTCTTGTCCTCTGCCCAGGTCCAGACGGTCGTTTCCGGCGGGGTGCGGGCGAGCACGGCGCACAGTTCTTCGCTGGCGCTGAGAAAGAACTCATGCAGCCCAGCCCAGCTGGCTGGCCTGGCCGGCTTGAACTGCTCGGCGGCATCGGCGTCCACCCGGTCACGTACGATCGTTCCCCAAAGCCATTGCACCTCAGCGAGGTGCCAGAGCAGGTCAGCGGCGGTCCAGTCAGGGCAGCTCGGCACCGGCGCCGCGGCGTCGCTGGCGTCGACGAACCGCGCGGATTCGCGGGCTAGGTGGGCCAGATAGTCAAGAGGTGCGGTCATGAACCAGTCCTTCTGGGATACCGGGAAGATCAGGATCGAGCCTATGCTGGCGACCCACGCCGGGCAGGTCCTTGCGATCGCGCTCCATCAGACGGCAGGCTTTCGTGCCGTAGGTACCCGTGAGCGGATCGCCAGGCATGAAGGCGCCTGGCGCGACGTCATACTCTTCGAACGCCGCAGCCAGCTAGTGCGCTGATCCGGCCATTGCCTGTCCATCACGCCTGAAAGCGTGCCCAAAGTAGCCCGCGATCTCGCCCGCCGCCTAACGCTTCTTATGCCCTCCGCGCCCGTGCGCGGCCTAGTGCGCGACTAGCTCAGGCTGCCTCAGCGCGACTTCGCCGACGAAGGAAGCCGGAGCCGTGACCTTAGCCAGCAAGGCCACCAAAAGCATTGGCGCGAGCAGCAGGGCAAGGGCCGTGCCGATGCCAAAGAACTGGGCCAGCCAGCCGACGATCGCGGGACCGGCCATGGCGCCGCCGTAGTACAGCGTGCTGTACCGCGCGATGGCTACCCGGGTCGCGGAAGCCGAGTCGCCGGCCGCTCCGCCATGCCCGGCCGCGCCGGTGATTATCGGGATCAGTACCGCGATGCCGCAGCCCTGCAAGGCAAAGCCCGCAATGTCCACCCATGTGCTTGGCACCGCGATCACCGTGAGCAGGCCGAGCGCGGTGACCGCCAGGCAGCCCCTGACCAGCATGACCGCGCCGAACCTTAGGTGCAGGCGGTCGCCGAACATGCGGGTCGCTGTTTGCGTGACGATGAAGGCCGGGTAGCCGAGCGAGGCTACGCCGACCGAGGCGGCTCGCTGTTCGGTCAGGAAGATGCCGCACCAGCTTGACACCGAGGTCTCGCACAGCGCGGCCGCCGCACCAAGTACCCCGAGAACGACCACGGCTCTGGTCCAGCCGCCGCGCAGGCCGGCCACGGCCGCCCCGCCTGCCTTCCCGGAGCGGCAGTCGCTCTCTGCCTGGTCGGGCAGCAGGTGCTTGCCGACGACCAGCGCGAATCCGGTCAGCGCGGCGGCCAGGAACAGGAAGTGCGCGAACGGCCCAAGGCCGGTCCTGACCGCGGCGATCGTAATTAGCGAGCCGGCCAGGGCACCGGCACCCCAGGTCGCGTGCAGGCTGTTTAAGATCGGCCGCCTGGCGACCCGCTCGGTTCGCACGCCGAGCGCGTTCATGCCGACATCGATCACCCCTGCGGTCAGGCCCCAGCCGAGCATCGCCAAGGTCGCCGCCGCCAGTCCGTGAATCGCGGCCATCAACGGCAAGAACCAGGGCACGGCCGCCGCCACCATCCAGACGATTAAGCGGTGCCCGAACCTGGCGAACAGCGGTTCAGCCAACTGCATCGCGACGATCAGGCCGATCATCTGGATCAGCAGCACCGCGCCGAGCTCGCCGTAGCTGAGCCCGAGTTGGAGGCGAAGCTGAGGTAAGCGGGTGAACCAGCTTCCGAGCATGAGGCCGGCCGTCAGGTAGATGCCGGAGATGGCCAGCCGAACGTGCCGGACTTGCCGGGGAGTAGCCCGGTCCGCTAACTCGCGGTCACAAGACAGAGCGGGAATCGCCATGCTCGTCGTACCAAACCCATCTCAGATCGCGCCCGGTCGACGCGACAGGCGGGAAGGTTTGCCCGCTCACCAGGGCGCTAGGAAAGCACAAGCAGGTTGCGTCCCGACCGACAGTACCGGTCCAGAACCTGCCTCACGGCGGAAACGCGGTAACCGGCCAGCCGGCCAGGCTCGGGTCCTGGCCGTCCGCTCGTCGGCTCTCTCATAACCTCGTGCCGGTCAGTTGCCGTTCGCCAGACAGTTCCTTGGTCACCCAGCGCTCAAGTGCGTCGTTGGTCTCCCAGGACGTGATGAGCGAGTACCTCGGGCTCGGACCAGGGTGCCAGACCACGTGGTAGAGCCTTTCGGTGTCGATTAGCAGCTGCATGCCGGGATGGAGTTTGATCCTGGTTTCCTTGGACGGGTCTTCCTTCATGTCGCGGAGGATGAAGACCGATTGCTCCGGGGTGTCGTCAAGTTCGAGCCATGACCTGACCACCCAGCCGTTTCCCTCGGGATTGCGCCGGTTGTTGTCGTCTAGGTGAAGCTGACGCAGCGCGGTTTCCTCGTCGCTCGGATTGAGCTTGATCACGCGGACCCGGCCGTAATTTCCGCCGATCTTCTCGACATAATCGACTAGGTGCGGTGCCAGTCTGCGGTTCGGTGTCCAAAGACCTCCCATGTCGGGCTTTCCGTAGTCCCAGAAACCGCGGCAGTCCATCTCCCCTGTAGCCGAGGCAAGCGGCGCGAAGTTGGTGTCACCGCCGCTCTTCCAGTCCATATAAGTAAGCGCCAGCCAGTCGGCAGAAGGAATCATCGGGCCTGGGCGGTCGCGAAGGATGACGTAACCCTTTTCGGCGAGTATGCCGAGCTTGCGGTGCATGGAGACCCCCGTCTTCATCCGGTACTCACTTCCAGTTCTGCGTGGCGTTCCTTTCCTTGCGGGTCAGCGTTTACGCTTCGCCTAACCGTGTCTTGCTCGGCACTTGGAGGGTTCTTTATCGCCCTGTTAGTTCTCCAGGCAGCAAAATGACCCGGCCGGGTTACCGGCCGGGTCATTTTGGCGAGTAGTTAGTTAACGAATACCGCCGGGCTCTTCTTGACGCTGCTGTCAGTTACCGGGCCGAACTTGGCGCTGAAGTTGGCCTTAGCCGGGCAGAATATTCCTCCGCTTACGTAGAAGAACTCCTGGTTGGTGATGGTGATCGTGTTCCCCTTGTTGGAAGCCGACGCCTTCAAGGTGCCGATCTTGTAGGTGCAGGTGACCTTGAACGATCCAGCCGCGGCCGTGGCGGCTAGCTCGATCGGCTTGCCCTTCTTGCTGCCGGTGACCGTGACCGGGTCGCCCTTCGAGTCGCTGACAGTGACCTTGTAAGGCAGATTGAGCGCTTTCACGCCCTTGATGACGATGCCCTTCTTGTTGACCGTGCAGTTGCCGACCGTCTGGGCAGTCTGCGACTCTGTCGCCTTTCCTGGCTTGGCGGGGTTACTCACGACCGTGGCGCTGAAGCCCGCCGACTTGCAGGTCAGCGTCTCGGCGCTCTTTCCCTTGCCAAGGGAGAAGACCGCAGTGGTTCCCTTGGCCAGGCCGGCCTTCAGCACGGCCTTAGCCGCCACCGCCTTGCCGCCAGCCCTGCCGATGGTCAGCACGTGGCCGCTGGCCGAAGTAGCCGCGGCGGCGGCGGCCGGGGCCGCGAGCGCCGCCACGGACGCTGCCGTCATTGCGAGATAAAGGTACTTGCGCACGTACCTTGTCCTTTCTCGAGGGGTTGTGCCCTTCCAGACTGCCATGTCATCGGCTGTTTCATCTGGACTACCGACAGCCAGCCGGCGATGCGGTTGAATGTGAGGCATGGCCACGTCTGGCGCGCAAGTACTCGGTGGCCGGTACGCGCTCAAGGAAGTGCTTGGTACCGGCGGCATGGCGACGGTCTGGCGCGCGACCGACCAGGTGCTCGGCCGTGACGTGGCGGTCAAGGTGCTCAACGAGCAGTACGCGGCCGACGCCGCCTTCCTGGCCAGGTTCAGGCGCGAGGCCAGGAACGTCGCGGCTCTTCGTGACTCGCGCATCGTGACGGTGTTCGACACCAGCCCGGACGACACGATGCCTTACATCGTCATGGAGCTACTGACCGGCCGGACGTTGCGGCAAGTGCTTGACGAGGACGGGCCGCTGGCGCCCGCCGACGCCGTAAGGGTGGCGGCGGCGGTGTGCGAGGCGCTTGAGGCCGCGCATGCGGCCGGACTGGTGCACAGGGATATCAAGCCGGCCAACATCGTCCTGTCCGGTCGTGACGTCAAGGTGCTCGACTTCGGCATCGCGAGGGCGCCGTTCCCGGCGGGTGGCACCAGGACGCAGGTGGTGCTTGGCACCGCCGCGTACCTGTCACCTGAGCAGGCCGCCGGCCTGCCCACCGGGCCGCAAGCCGACCTTTACGGCCTTGGCTGCGTGCTGTTCGAGATGCTGACGGGCATGCCGCCGTTCACGGCGGAGACCGAGGTCGCCGTCGCTTACCGGCAGGTGCACGACAAGCCGCCGCTGCCTTCTTCGCTGCACCCCGGCTTGTCCGCCAAGCACGACTGGGTCACGCTGCAACTCCTGGCCAAGGACCCGCTCGGCCGGCCCGCCGGAGCCGCTGCGGCCAGGACCGCACTGCTGAGCATCCTGGCGCCGGATCAAACGACGATCCTGTCCGCCCAGTCCGCCCAGTCCGCTCGGACTGCCAGGCCAGGACAGTCCATGCCGCTCCGTACCAGGCCAGGCGGGCCAGATCGCGGGTTCGCCTGGCGCCCGGCCGAGACCATCCTGGCGATGAGCCTGATCGCGGCCCTTGCCGCGCTCGCGCTCGTCCTGCTGACGCCAACTCAGGCCACCGTCGCGGGTTCCACGCCGCCGAGCCGGCCATCGCATCAGGCAGCCGCGACCGGACCCGCCGGGGCCCAGAACCCGACGCCTGGCGTTACCCCGCCAGTCTCAGTGCCGGCGGCCGGCGAGACGTCCTCGGCCAGGATCGCCGGCGCCCTGGTCGCCAACCTGGATTCGGGCTTGCACGACGGCCAGGTCTCGCGGCAGGCTGGCCAGAACCTGGTACAGCAACTCGATCAGCTGCTTTTCGGCACCCCTGGCGAGGATCCCGGCCAGGTCGGCCAGCAGTACCTGCAGCTCGTCCAGGTCTTCGACCAGTTCAAGTCGCAAGGCCAGATCACCGGGCAGGCGGCGGTCCGGGTAAAGGCCGACCTGAGCCAGCTTGGCGCCGCTCTTGGCGTCATCTAGCGCCAAGCTGGCTCAGCAGCTAGCCGTGACCTCGGTAATGAACCAGGCGGCCTGGTCGAGTGCGCTGTCGGCGGCGGCGAGCATGCCCGGCTGCAACGCGAAGTCGTGCCACATCCTCGGCCACTTGGTGTAGGTGACTTCGGTGCCCGCAGCCGAGGCGCTCGCGGCAAGCCGCCGCGAGTCGGGCGCCAGCAGTTCGTCTGAACCGCACTGGATCAGCAGCGGGGGAAGTCCTCGATGGGAACCGAATAGCGGAGAAATGACTGGATCGGCCAGGTCGCAGGAAGCCGCATAGGCGGCGGCGCAGGCCGCTAGCCAGTCAGGGCTGAGCAACCGGTCCTTCCGCACCAGGCGAGGAGACGCCAGGCGGTCGGCGCTGAGGTCGAGCCAGGGCGAGAGCAGCACGCAGCCTGCTGGCAGATCCTGGCCTTCGTCTCGCAGGGCGAGCAGCAGCGACATGGCCAGGCCGCCGCCGGCCGAGTCGCCTGACAACACGACGCTGGTGGTGCCTGCCTCGCCTGGCAAGGCTTTCATGACCTGGCGGGCGTCGTCGAGGGCGGCTGGGTGCGGATGCTCGGGCGCCAGCCGGTACTCAGGCAAGATCACCTGGCCGCGAATTCTGGCGGACAGGCCCGCGGCCCATGACCTTGCCATGGACGCGGAGCCGACGCAGTAACCTCCGCCGTGAAAGTGCACGACGGTGACCCGTGACCCGGCTCCGGCGGCCGTCACGATCTCGGCAGGGATGCCGTTCAGTTCGCGTCTGACCACGGTCGTCCCGTGCCGCGCGGGCGACGGGCCGGCCCGCATGGATTTGTCGAGGCGCTGGCGCTGCACGTCCCAGGACAGCCCCGGGTTGAGCACATGACGGCGTAGTTCGCCGAGCGCGAGCCTCAGTACGGCGGGCGGCAGGTGCAGGCCCGCGGCGCGCTCGCGCTTCATGCCGCGCTCACCGGTACCCGGCGCTTGGGCATGGCACGGTAATCGGCCAGGTCGAAGTTCCTGATCCGGTGCCGGTAAAGGAATGTGTGATCTGGCCAGTTGTTGGTGTTGCGGCCAGCGGCGGTGGTGTACCAGCTATCGCAGCCGCTTTCCCATACCGAGGTCCTGCTGGCCCGCTCGACCCAGCGGCTGAACCGCGCCTGCACCTCAGGACGTACGTCAAGCCAGCACAGGCCCTCCGCGCTGAGTGCGGAAATGGCGCCGAGCGCGTAGTTGATCTGGCCCTCGAGCATGTAGATGATCGAATTGCCGCCGAGGTTGGTGTTGGGCCCGTAGAGCATGAAGAAGTTCGGGAACCCGGACACCGTGATCCCGAGGTAAGCCTGCGCCCCGCCCCGCCAGGTGTCGCGCAACTCGGTGCCGCCCCGCCCGCTCACCGACATCGGCGCGAGGAAGTCGAGGGTCTGAAAGCCGGTGCCGTACACGATCACGTCGGCAGGCCTGAGTTCGCCGCCCCTGGTGACGATGCCCGCTGGCGCGATGCGCTCGATTGGTTCTGTGACCAGTTCGACGTTCTCGCGGGCGAGCGCCGGATACCAGTCGCTGGAGAACACGACGCGCTTGCAGCCCATGACGTAGCCTGGCACGCATTTCGCGCGCAGTTCCTGGTCGGTGATCTGGGTCTCCAGCTGACGGCGCCACATCCGCATCGGCCCGGCGAGCAGCCTGGGGGACAGCACGAAGCCGCTGGTGAGCAGCTCGCCATAGAGGAAGGTGCGGAGCCGGTCGGCCTTGCGGAGCAGGGGCAGCCGTTCGAAGGTGTCTTGCTGGCCGGTCGTATAGGGGTGATCTGATTTGGGCAGCACATACGGCGGGGTGCGCTGGTAAACGTCGACCCGTGCGGCGGTTCTGGCGATCTCCGGCACGAACTGGATCGCGCTCGCTCCCGTGCCGATCACCGCCACGGTCTGACCTGCCAGGCCGACATCGTGATTCCAGCGCGCCGAGTGCCACGAAGGTCCGGCGAAGTCTTCTCGGCCCGCGATGTCAGGCATGGCCGGGCGGTTGAGCTGGCCGACCGCCGATACGACCGCCGTCGCGGTGAGCGTATCCCCGCCTTCGAGCGTGAGATTCCACCTGGCCAGGCGCTCGTCGAAGCTGGCGGAGGCGACCCGCGAGCCGAACCGCAGGTGCGGGCCTACGCCGCCGTCCGCCGCCGCGGCCCGCAGGTAAGCGAGTGTCTCCCGCTGATCAGGAAAGCGGCGGGTCCAGCGCCCCGGCCAGAACGAGTAGCAGTACAGGTTGCCGGGAACGTCGCAGGCCGCGCCCGGATAGGTGTTGTCGCGCCAGGTACCGCCGAGATCGTCCGCGCTTTCGAGCACCAGGAAGTCCTCGATGCCTGCCCGTTTGAGCGCCAGGGCCATGCCTATTCCGCCGAACCCGGCGCCGATCACGACTACCCGGCAGGACGTCCGCTCAGACATGGTTAATTGTCACATATCGGCGCGACGCCTGCCAGAGGCAGGAAGTTCAGGCCCGCACTGAACCTGCAAACGTTTGCTCGGCCGTGCCGACCGGAGTGCGACGAAGATGTTGGCCTCAAGGTCTTGACTTTATTGCCGGAAAAAAGAGACAAGGGAAGGGTGGGTGGCTACAGGGGAGTATCGGGCAGTGAGTGGTCACATCGACGCCGCCGCGGAAGCGATCAGTGAGTACATTGGCGGCTGGGCGCCGGAGAACGCGCTTGAGCTAGATTCCTTCCTGGCCGGCCTGCCCGGCCTGTTCGAGGTGCTCGCGGCGGCCATGGCGGGCGTCGCGGAACGGCTCGGCGCCGAGTTCCCTGTAGATCCTGCCGTGCCCGAGCATCTCGCGGAGATCGCGGCCACCGTCGCGGGCATGGGGGACTTCGCTGCCGAGGCGCACGCCATCCACCGGACGGTGCACGCCGCCGAACTCGAGCGGATAGAAAATCCGCGCCAGAACGAGGACTTGTGGGACGTGGCGGCAAACCAGTGAGCGGTTCGCTGCGGGCCGCGCTCAGCCGCGGCCCGCTGATTACGCTGACGGTCTTCGGTGCCGGGGCAGCTGCCCGCCTGGTCGCGCGGCCTGAGCTGGCGCTGATCTTGGCCGGCGTGGTGCTTTGCGTGCTGCCGATCCTGGTCGCGATGCTGATCACGCGGACCGGTCCGCTGGCGCTTTACGCCTGCGCTTGCGGCATGCTCGCGGCTGGGTGGCTGGCCTATGCCGCAGCGGCGACCGCGTGGACCGCGATCCCCGTGGTGGCTTTGCTGCTGCCAGCCGCCGCGATGACCGGGCTCTACCCGGTGGTCATGCGAAAGCAGGAGCGCGCCGCCGAGGACGCCAGGCTGGCACTGGCCGACGCCGAGGCCGCGCGTGAACGCGGGAAGTGGCCGGCCCTGCTGGCCAGGATCGGGCACAGGGAAGTCGAGTACGCCGGGCGGGAGCCGGCGGTTGCCGGTTACCAGGTGCACCTGCGCTTGCCCAGGTCAGGCAAGGTCACCTATCAGATGCTCGCCGCCTGCACCGAGCGACTCGAGGTGGCCGCCAGGCTGCGCCGGGGCTCGCTCAGGTTCGAGCGCGGCGATCATGCGCACCGGGTGATCTTGCATGTGGCCGAGCGGGACATGCTGGCTCGCACCGTGCCGCTTCCTGCCGGGCACGAGCCGATGAGCATCAACCGCCCGGTCCCGCTCGGCATCTACCAGGACGGCGAGGTGTGCGCGGTTACCCTGCGCGAGGTGGCAACGCTCATCGTCGGCTTGCGCGGTTCAGGCAAATCCAACCTGCTCAACGTGCTGATCGCCCAGCTGGCGCGCTGTCGCGACGTGCTGATCTTCGCTATCGACCTGAAAGGCGGCCGGATGGCCGCGCCCTGGATTGCGCCCTGGCTGGCCGGGCAGGCGGACAAGCCGGTGATCGACTGGCTGGCCACCGACAGGCAGGAAGCCGAAATCATGCTCAGGGCACTGCTGTGCGCCGTGGATGCCAGGGCGCGGTCGTTCAGCGGCGGCGAGAAGATCGTCCCTTCGGCCAGCCAGCCCGCGGTTCTGCTGGTCTGCGACGAAGTTGCGGTCATTCTCGGCCTGGGTACCGGCGGCCCGCGTCATGGTGATCAGGAGGTCTCCAACGCCACGCTGGCCGGCCTGGCGACGCGGCTGGTGATGACGGGCAGGTCAGAGGCGATCGACCTGATCATGGCCACCCAGCGAGGCGCTGTCACGATGACCGGTTCAGCGGACCTGAAGTCACAATGCGCGTTGCGGATCGGTCTTGGGGTCAGTTCGCAAGCCGATGCCAGGCTGATCATTCCCGACGACGTCAAGATCGCGGCCGAACTGGCCGGCCTGCGCCACCCCGGCAGCGGGATCGTGCACCAAGGCGGAAGCGGGGACAAGAACGGCAGGGCATTGCCGGTGAAGTTCTACCGAATCGAGCACGACACGATCGGCGAGATAGCCGGGCGATTCGGCCACCTTAGGCCAGAACCCGATCCGCTGCTGGCAAGCGCACTCGGATATGAGTACCTGACCAGGTGGTCACGTTTCTACGCGCGCGGCAGCAGGCCGGCCGGCACCGCGACGGTCCTCGCTTCATCCCTGATCACTCCGGCCGTCGCCGCTCCCACCGTCAGGGAGCTGACCTCGGGCGAGCATCTGGACGGCGCGAGCGGTGCCAGGGCGCTCACGGTGGCCATGCTGAGGTCGGCCGGCGTCAAGGGCATGACGATACGCGGCATCGCCGAGCGCCTGGCCGGTGATGGCCAGGAAGTCGCCAGGCACACGATCGTCCGCTGGCTGACGGAGGAAGCGGCGCTTGGCCGGGCAGAGCCTGCCTCATACGGACGATGGAAGTGGCGAGCGGACGACGATGCCAGCGTGGCCAGCGGCTGAAAAGCGCGGCATCACCGGTGATTCCCAGCACTCCTGGCGGCAAGGCCGGTTATCACCAATCGATAGGAAACTGGTACAGCATAGCCGCCGTCATGCCAGCATCTAGCAACCCGGTGGTTCAATCCCTGGATGCTGGAGACGCTCCATGGAAGATGTAAAAACTGTAAAAAAGCGCATATACATTCCCGCCGGGATGCATGTTCTACGGCCTGGCACACTTATCGCGGCGGCGATAGCCGTGTGCCTGGCGCAGATGGCGCTGGCAATCCCTGCGGTGCTTAACGGCCTGTTCCAGCAGGACCTTGGCACCACTTCTGCCCAGCTGACCTGGATATCTGACGCGTTCCTTGTCCCGGTCTGCATGCTCGAACTGAGCTTCGGCGTGCTAGGTGACCTGTTCGGCCGCAAGCGGCTGCTCGTCGGCGGCGCGCTCGTGATGGCGACAGGTGACGTTATCGCCGTGCTGACGCCCGGTTCCTCGTTTCCGGCCAGCACCCGGCTGATCGTGCTCTGGACCGGACTGGCGATCGCGGGAATCGGCGCCGCCGCCATCTTCCCGACCAGCCTCGCCATGGTCGCGGCGGGCACGCACACGGCTCGCCACCGCGCCAGGTCGGTGTCGATCTGGGCGGCGGCGCTTTCCGTGGGCAACTGTGCCTCTCCCATCCTGGGCGGTCTGGCCGCCAAGCTGCGGTTCGGCGCTGATCCCCTGGCCGGCTGGCGGTGGGCCTTCCTTGTCGTCATCGCCCTGGCGCTGATCAGTGCCGCCATCTCGGCCCTGGCTGCCGCGGATTCCGCGTCGCCTGAAGGCCGGTCGCTTGACTGGCCTGGCCAGGTGACGATCGCCGTGGCCATCTTCGCGCTGCTCTATGCCGTGGTCCAGGGTCCGAGCAGCGGCTGGCTGAGCTATCAGGTCATCGGCGGGTTCGCGGTGGGGGCTGTCTTCCTGCTGTTGTTCATCGGCGTGGAAAGGAGATCGCAGGCACCTTTGCTGCGCCTCGATTTCTTTCATAACAGAAACTTCGCCGTCGCCGCGGTCGTTACCGTCATCGGGATGTTCGCCTTCCTCGGCATCGCCGACTGCACGAGCATCAGGCTGTCTGCCATCCAAGGGCTGAGCCCGCTCAAGTCGGCCATAGCCTTTGTTTTCTTTAACGGCATCGCGATTGTCGAGCTGCCGCTTACCAGTCGCCTGCTCGAGCGGTATAGCCCGAAGTGGCCGTTGTTCAGCGGACTGATGCTGATGGCCGCCGGTGCCTGGTGGCTGGCGGCCGTGCCAGCCTCCGATCCGTCGCTGACGCCGGTGATCCCGGCCTTCGTGCTTGTCGGTATCGGCTTCGCCCTGGCGCTTACCGCGCTGTCGGCCATCGCCGTCAACACCCCGCCCACTCACCTGGCCGGCATGGCAAGCGGTACCACCAACATGCTTCGTGACCTCGGCTTCACTCTCGGACCCGCAGTGATCGGTGCGGTGGCGCTCAGCCGGGCGGCGGCGGGCATCCGCCAGCGACTCGCGGCCAGCGCGGCGCTGCGCAAGGCGCTGGCCGCGTTCACGTCCTCACCTGCTCACGTGCCGGCCGCGCTGCGGCCAGCCGTCGAGGCGGCCGTGCACGCGGTCAGTTCCGGGCCGCTCGGGGCGAACGCGGTGCCGGCCACCATCACGCTTGCCAATGGCCAGTCCAGGACCTTCAACCCGCTCAAACATGTCGCCTTCGACGCCCTCAGCCATTCTTATGCACTCGGGTTCCTGCTTTCTGGCGCGGCTGCTATTTTCGCCGCATTGCTGACCGTGCTCGCCATCCGCGCGAGTTCAGACGAGACGCTGCTTGATACCGAGACGCTCGATGAATAGGCGAGGTTCACGGCCGCGCGGTTACGGGGGCAAGTTATGGCGCCGCCGTCGAGAAACTGGCCGGTGCTGTCAGGAACGGTCCCTCCGCTTGCCGATGGCTACACGCCGCGGCCGGAGACCGGGCTCGGGTCCTGGGAGGGCCTGCATCCTGGCATTACCGTCATTCTTGGCCCTGACAGGGTTCCGGGCACGCCGGACGGGCATCGCGGCGGAACCGGCAAGACTCAGCTTGCCGCCGCTTTCGCCGGCCGGCTGTGGGCCGCGGGCGAGCTTGATCTTCTGGTGTGGCTTGACGCTGGCAGCAGAGACAGCATCGTGGCCGGCTATGCGAGAGCGCTGGCCGATATCAAGGTCGCGGCTCAGCCGGGAAAGCCAGAAGCCGCTGCCGCCCGGTTCCTCGCCTGGCTCGCCGAGACCGGCAGGCACTGGCTCCTCGTGCTCGATGGCCTGGTAGAGCCGGCTGACGCGGACCGGCTCTGGCCATATGGGCAAAGCGGTGAGGTGCTGGTCACGACCGAGGCGGCGAAGCTCAGCCCGGTGCCAGGGCGCCGGCCGCCGATCGCCAGCGAACAGGTCGCCTTGGGTGTGTCCGCCTTCAGCCAGCGTGAGGCGCTCAGCTACCTGTCGGCCAAGCTGAACGACGATCCCTATCAGGCTGCGGGATCTCTTGACCTCGCGATCGCACTCGACTGCCTGCCAGCCGGATTGGCCATGGCGATCGCGCACCTGCTTGACAGCGGGCAGAACTGCCGCCAGTACCGGCTAGCCTGCGAGCGGTACCGCCAGGACCGGCCGGAAGGCTCTGGTGACCCGCTGGCACCGTTCTGGATGTTTGCCGTCGACCGGGCCAGGCAGTGGGCACCACGCGAACTGGCCTGGCCGGCGATCAAGCTGGCCTGCGTGCTTGGCCCGGCCAGAATTCCTGGTGCGGTACTGACAAGTTCGGCCGCGTGCTCCTACGTCACAGGCAAGCAGCAGGTGAGCAGCGCCGATCAGGCGAGCGTGCGGACCACCTTCGTGAACCTGGAGCGGCTCGGCCTGGTCGCGATCGAGCCAGACAACGAGATTCGCACGGTCTGGATGCCTGCGTCGCTGCAAGCTTCGGTCAGGCAGGCCATGGGCCCGTCCGAGCTCAGCCATGTGGTCCAGGTAGCCGCTGATGCGGTCGGCGAGGCATGGCCGTCCGATGCCGGGCACGCCGAACTCGAGCAGGCGTTCAGGGACTGCGCGGTCAGCATCAGGAGATCGGACGAACTGGCACTGTGGAGCCGCGGCTGTCATCCGATGCTGCTGCGCGCCGGGCAGAGCCTCGACGATGCGGCGATGCCGGAGACTGCCTCGATTTACTGGCGTGACCTTGCCAGGCGTTCAGCGGAGTTCCTCGGTGCCCGCGCTCCGCTCACGATCCAGCTCCGCGAGCGGCTGGCGAGTTCCTCGGCCGCCGCCGGCCGACCCGACGAGGCGATCGGACTGCGTGAACGCCTGGTCGCTGACCTTGACGAGGCGGCTGGCCAGAACCACCCGCAGACTATCGCGGCCCGCGCCAATCTGGTCGTGGCCCTGCGCGCCGCCGGCCGGTTCGGCGACGCGATCATCTTGGGGGAGCGAGTCACCGCAGATAGCGACCTGGTGCTCGGCCCCGCTCACCTGCGTACCACAGAGACGCTGCGGGAACTAGCTGGCGCCTATGCCGGCGCTCGCCGGTACCCGGAAGCGATCAGCGCGCTCAGGCGCTGCGTTGCCCTGCGCGAGCAGACCATCGGCATGATGCACCAGGAGACTGTCGCGGCCAGGCACCAGCTAGCCCGCGTCTACCGCGACGCGAATCAGGCCAGGGAGGCGGTCAGGCTCTACCAGGACGCGCTCACCCAGGTCGAGAGCATTGCAGGCCGGGCACATCCAGAGGCGATCACAGCGCGTGAGCATCTCGCGATCGCCCTTTACGACGCCGCGCAGCCGGGCCAGGCGGTCGCGATGCTCGAGCAGGCGCTGGCCGCATGGTCGGCCATCGAAGGAGCCGGGCCTGCGGACACGCTGTCAGTCAGGGCCGACCTCGCCGCCATTGCCTGCCTGGGCGGTCGCCTGAAGGAGGCGATTCCGCTCTACGAAGGCCTGGCCGCCGACCTCGAGCGGATCCGCGGGCTCGGCCATCCAGCGACCTTGCGGGTCAGGTGGAATCTCGCTGCCGCGCTCCACAAGGCCAAGCGGCTGCCTGACGCGGTGCGGGCTGGGGAAGCTAACCTCGCCGGCTGCGAGCAGTATCTCGGTGCCGGTCATCCGGAGACCCTCACCACGAGGGCCAACCTGGCGCACGCCTACCACGCGTCCGGATTGCTCAAGCGGGCCAGTGCTCAGTTCGACCGCTCTCTGCGCGACTGCGAGCAGGCCCTGGGCGAGGACGACCCGCTCACAGAACAGGTGCGTGCCCTGCGCAAGCGCTACCTGGCCGGCCGCCAGGGAGCCGCTCCCATCATGGCCGGTCCGGGCGCGGGGCTACGAGCAGAGTCTGCATAGCGCTGCCAGCCGAGCCGACCGCATCAGCGATCCTGGTTGTCGCGAGTCCGGTGCCGCTTGCGTCGATCACGGTAGATGCCTCAAGCAGAACCCACTCGCCTGCCGGGTCCCTGTGCAAGGCCACGGTCAGGTCGACGTTGATGAAAGTGAATCCCGACGCAGGCAGCGCCGCCCCGACGCCGCTGCCTGAATCGGCGACGAGCATGGTGCGCACCATCGGCGAGGGTTCCTCGCCGGCGAGCACAGGGATGCGCGGCCTGGCCCACGCCGCCCTGGGCCTGGCCTCGAGGCCACCCTGCCCGGTCACCGCCGCCGGCCCTGACAGCTGGCCGTCCGGCATGAGCACGTGGCCAAAATCGGCGGCGACGAAACGCCACTCGATCATCGAAAGGTAACCGCCCCGCGCCGTGCCGAAGATCTCTGGCGGCGGTCCGCCGCCGGGTGGTACCGCGAGAGCAGGGCGACCATCCCGCACCTGCGGCACCGGCGCTTCTGGCCGTTCGAGCCGCCAGCCCCGAGCATGCAGCACCTCTTGCCCCGCCGCCGCTATGACGGCCTCGACCAGTGCGACTCGTCGCCCGGACCTCACCGTCCTGGTCTTGACAGAGAGCCTGCCGACTGGGACGGGACGCAGAATGTCGACGGATACCCTGGCTAGCCGCTGCCTGCGATCCGGCTCGTGCGCCTCGATCGCCCGAGCCGCGAGTGCCGACGGAGGACCGCCGTGCTGCGCGTCGTCGGACCACGGACCTATAGTGGCTTGGGTCGGCAGGTAGCTGTCGTCGCTGACCCGCTCGTAGAACGCGCTCTCCACCTACCGGATGCTAACGTGCTTCACTGGACCACAATGGGGCAGGTATCAGTTCCAATTAGCACTCGCGGGTCAGCGGGAGTGCTGCCAGACTCGATACGCTTCATGCGGAGGCTGCCTGATGCGGTGGTCCTGGGGTGCTAGCTCAATGGCAGAGTAGCGGACTTTTAATCCGTAGGTTCCGGGTTCGAGCCCCGGGCGCCCCACCCCGCTAAGCCGCTGGTCAAGGCCATGTGACTTGCGGTTATGCTGACTCGATGACACCGTGACGGCCTCGGCAGTAGGCAGCTGTGTGCGGCGTGGAACGACCGTATGCGGCCGGCTGTGCTGAATACGTGCTGAAATCCAGTCCTTGCACCCCGCAGGCTGTCGTCACCGTCCGATGGCTGACCTTCCAGGGCAGCTTGCGGCAGCATCGGAGGCCCTGGCTCGGACGGCAACGCAGACGGACCGGCGCTGAGCCGATGATTCTGCCAGACCGTAACGCCGGTACTGTGCCTAGCAAGCGCGATGTCGGAGGCGGCTGTCAGGCAGCCGAAGATGCCAGACTAGGCACGCCAATGGATCAGAGTGAGCCAACGAGGTCAGAAAGCGGATGGCTCAGCTTACCCACGACGAATCATGCGCCACATGGTCACTTCTCTAATGCCCGGACCTGCCGCTCGACGGCCGCAGACCCGACATCACTGAAGAGCAGCACCGTCTGCTCCAGCTATGCGCGATCCGGATCGATCAGGAGAGCGTGGACTGGAACGTCGTCGCCCGCCAGGCACAAGATCCAAGCGGTCTTGACGAGCTGTGGCAAGGGAATGTGTTTGAGAAGTCTGCGGCCGCAAAGCGTTCCGTGCCGATCTTGCGGAAGGCTCTACGCGACCCAGCTCCGCTGGTTCAGCGAGTCGACGCCGAGCTACACCAGCAACGGCGACTTCGACACCTACTGGACCTGGCACCTGCAACAAGAACAACAGCGCGTCCACCACGCCAGATATCACAACCCGTGCACCCTCACCCCGTACCAGGCACCCGGATTAGACCCCGAAACAGGTGTCCCCTAAAGAACTGCACCCATGGCAGTTTCTGGGCCACCACCCACATGGGCGTATTCATCTGCCGCTAGGCAACTGTCCTGGCGCACCCAGAGCGGCATGTGAGCGGGTGTTCTCGGCTGGGATCGCCCGGGACCTCGCTGCGTTCTCGCAGGCTTGAAGGTGGACGTGGCCGACGATGATGCGGTCGTGAACCGAGACGGCGGGCTATTCGAACCGGGAGGGGTCGCCGGCTCCGTGCCGCAGGATCTCTGGCAAGTCCTGTGACAAGTCGACGACGGTCGTCGGCTCGGTACCGCAGTCACCCGAGTCGATCACCGCGTCCACGGAATCGCCGAGCCGGTGGGCGATCTCCCACCCCTGAGTCATCGGCTCGTCCTCGCCTGGCAGCAGCAACGTGCTGGAAACGAGCGGCACACCGAGTTCGGCCAGCAGCGCCTGGGCTACCACATGCCGGGGAATCCGCACCCCGACGGTCTTCTTGCCCGGATGCTGCAGCCGGCGCGGCACCTCCCTGGTCGCGGGCAGGATAAAGGTGTAGCTGCCCGGGGTAGCCG
>DAHVDE010000038.1 GCA_027313705.1 Actinomycetota bacterium
TGCTCACTGCGGTGCAAGGAGGCTGACGGTGGACGATCCGCTGCTGATCGCCGGGGAGACGTTCAGCTCCCGGCTCATCATGGGCACCGGCGGTGCACCGAGCCTGGACGTGCTGGACCGCGCGCTCGCTGCCTCAGGCACCGAGCTGACCACGGTGGCCATGCGCCGGGTGTCGCCAGCCTCGGCCGGATCCGTGCTGGACCTGCTGACCGAGCGCGGTATCCGGGTGCTGCCGAACACCGCTGGCTGCTTCACCGCGGCAGAGGCTGTCCGGGTGGCCAGGCTGGCCCGCGAGGCGCTGCACACCAGCTGGGTCAAGCTTGAGGTCATCGCGGATGAGCGCACGCTGCTGCCGGATCCGGTCGAGCTGCTGGCGGCGGCGGAGCAGCTGGTTGCCGACGGTTTCACCGTGCTGCCGTACACCAGCGACGACCCGGTCCTGGCTCGGCGACTGGAGCAGGCCGGATGCGCCGCGGTCATGCCGCTCGGCGCGCCGATCGGCTCAGGGCTCGGGATCAGGAACCCGCACAACATCGAACTGATGGTGCAGGCCAGCTCGGTGCCCGTCATCTTGGACGCGGGAATAGGCACGGCGAGCGACGCGGCGCTGGCGATGGAGCTTGGCTGTGCCGCCGTGCTGCTCGCGACTGCGGTGACCAGGGCACGTGACCCTGAGCGGATGGCGTCGGCCATGCGGTCGGCGGTAATCGCCGGCCGGCTGGCCTTCCTGGCCGGCCGGATACCCAGGCGCAGGTTCGCGAAGGCTTCTTCCCCGCCCGCGGCAGGCAGGTAGCGGACCTGGCGGGCGGCCAGCCAAGGCGGCGCCTGCTGACCCGACGTTCGCCGGCCCGCGCGCAACCTGGCCCGCGTGCTCGCACCTGGCTCTACAATGTTGCCGATGGATACCGCCCTTTCGCCACCTGTCGGCCAGCTTCTCGGCGGCCGCTACCAGGTGGGATCCCGGATCGCGCGCGGTGGCATGGCGACGGTGTACCTGGGCACCGACCTCCGGCTTGACCGCGTCGTGGCGCTCAAGATTGCCCACCTTGAGCTGTCAGACGACGCCGAATTCGTCCGCCGGTTCATCGGCGAGGCACGTTCCGCGGCCCGGTTGTCGCACCCGAACGTGGTCGCTATCTACGACCAGGGTTCAGAAGGGCCGCTGCATTACATCGCGATGGAGTACGTGGCCGGCCATACCCTGCGTGACCTGCTTACCGAGCGCGGCCGGCTCGGCCAGGCCGAGGCGCTCGACGTGATGACCGGCGTGCTCTCCGGTCTGGCCGCCGCTCACCAGGCCGGAGTCGCGCACCGGGATGTCAAGCCGGAGAATGTGCTGCTTTCGCCCAACGGCGAGATCAAGGTCGCCGACTTCGGGCTGGCCAGGTCCATGGCAGGCGCTGTCCAGACGAGGGGCGGCATGATCATCGGCACGGCCGCTTACCTGGCGCCTGAGCAGGTGATCGGCGGCGCCTCTGACGCGCGTACCGACGTGTACGCCGCAGGAATCATGCTGTTCGAGCTGCTGACCGGCTATCAGCCGCATACCGGGGAAAGTCCGCTCGCGGTCGCCTACAAGCACGTCAACGAGGTGGTACCGCCGCCGTCCAGCCTGCTTTACATGCAGGCACAGGCAAATCCCGGCCTGTCGCCTGCGCTCGACGCGCTCGTGGCGATGGCGACGAGCAGGGATCCTGACCTCAGGCCATCGAACGCGGCCCAGTTCCTGCGCGCCATCGATGAGGTGCGCAAGGGCCAGGGACTTCACCGCGTCGCCCCTTACCACACTGCGCACCGTTACACCGCTGAATACCCGGGTGAACTCGAAGGCGGCCAGTACCCACCGCCATATCAGCCACCGCCGCCCGCCTCAGGCCAGGCGATGAACCACACCCTGGTCGTGCCACCCGGCGCCGGACCAGGTCTTTACGGCCCAGGACCAGACCCTTACGGTGCCGGACCAGACCCTTACGGCACCGGGCAAGCCGGCTTGCGCGGCGTCGGCTACGACCAGGAACCAGCGTATGAGTCGCTGTACGCGCCGCAAGAACGGGCCGAGCCCTTGCTTGCGCGGGTGCTGTTCGGCAGGCGGTTCTGGTACTCGGTGGCCGGCCTCATCGTGGTGCTAGCGGTGGGGGCAGGCACCTGGTGGCTGGTGGCGGGCAGGTACACGAAGGTCCCGTCGATGCGAGGGCTGACCGCGGCGGCGGCTGCGAGCGACCTGCGGGCCATCGGGCTGACCGCGCGGGCGGGCAATAGCGAGTACTCGTCACTGCCGAGGGGCGAGGTCATCACGACAACGCCGGCCTCGGGTACTGACGTGACCGGCGGATCGCCGGTCACGCTGGTGACCTCGCTCGGGCCGCGGATGATCTTGATGCCCAACGTGACGGGAATGTCGCTGCACGATGCGCGCAAGGCGATCAGGGCGGCGCACCTGACACCTGGCAGGATTCACCTGACTGTGTCTGGCGCCGTGCAAGCCGGCGACGTAATCAGCACGTATCCCGCGCCCTTCACCAAGTGGCCGCAGGACAAGCCGATTGAGCTTATCGTCAGCGAGGGCCCTGGCCTGCCCGACTTCTCCGGCCAGACCCTCCAGTTCGCCCAGGCCGCGGCGGCGGCCGGCGGCTACCGCATCCAGGCGGTACGGGTCAAGAGCGACGCTCCTGCTGGCACGATCACCAGGCAGAGTCCGGTGCCGAACACTCCGGTCAGGCGCGGCGAAGTGGTAACGGTGCGGGTCTCGCAAGGCCCGCCGACGGCGAGCGTTCCCGACGTGAAGGGCATGCCGCTGCAGCAGGCGGTCCAGGCGCTGCAGCAAGCCGGGTTCCAGGTGAAGGTGAACCAGCAAGGGCCAGGCAACAAGGTCGGCAGCTACTCGCCTACAGGCACGGCTCGCAGGGGCAGCACTATCACGGTCAACGTGGGCTTCTTCAGCTTCTTCTAGCCGTTTACAACGGCGGCCCTTCGCCGGGCTGCTCGGTGTAGGAGTAGCGCTGCTCTTTCCAGGGGTCCGCGTTGTTGTGGTAGCCGCGCTCTTCCCAGAAGCCGCGCCGGTCGCTGGTCAGGTACTCGATCGCCCTGACCCACTTCACGCTTTTCCAGCCGTACCTGGAAGGCACGACGAGTCGCACCGGATAACCCTGCTCGGGCTTGAGTTCACGATCTTCCCTGCGCGTGGCCAGCAAAGTGTCGTCGGCGCAGAACACGTCAAGCGGGAGATTGGCACCGTAGCCGAAGTCGGCCAGCACCATCACGTGCGTGGCGTCGCCGGCCGGCGGGGCCGCTGCGAGCAACTCGGCGGCGAGGACGCCGGTCCAGGTGATGCCGAGAATCGTGAATTTGGTCACGCAATGAAAGTCGGCGATGATCTCCCGCTGCGGCAGTGCGAGGAAGCCAGCCAGGTCCCACGCGTGCTCACGACCGGACCTGGTAGCTCCGGATACCCGAAGGTCCCAGGTCGCCGGATCGCAAGCAGGCACCGGACCGTAGTGCTGTACCGGCATAGCCCGCTGCAGATGCTGACCAGGCGGGAGCCTGCACTCGCCAGGCACGGTGCGCGGGGACGGCACGACAGCAGGATCGTACCCACGCGCGACCGCGTCGGGCTGCCTCATATCCGGCTGACCTGCCCCTTCCATCATCAAATCCAACGATTACGCTGACCTGAACGATCCCGCGCTCAGGATGTGAGTCATCTTGTCACCCGTCAGGTCGCCGTCGATCAGGGGTCGGTCACCGACCGGTCAGCCGGATGCGCTAAGCTACCCAGCGTGGCGCTTACGCAGCGATTTTTTTATGGCTACTCACCCGGTCCGGGGAGCTAGCCCGCTCAGAGCTGCGTAAACGCAGAGGCGGCATGAGACTCCAAGCCCCCGGCCGGAATGGCCGGGGGCTTTCGTCATTTTACTGACAGGCAGGAGAACGAGATGGTGATCGTGATGGCTCCAGAAGCCACCCAAGCCGACATCGACGGCGTCGTAGAACTGGTCAGGTCGGCGGGCGGCGAGGCCTTCGTGAGCCGGGGCGTGTCGCGAACCATCATCGGGCTGGTTGGAAATGTGGACAACTTCGGGTCGCTTAACCTGCGCAGCCGTAATGGTGTCGGCGACGTCGTGCGGATCTCTGTTCCTTACAAGCTGGTGAGCCGCGAGCATCACCGCGAGCGGTCGGTGATCAGGGTCGCAGGCGTGCCGATTGGCCCGGGCACGATAACTCTTATCGCCGGGCCGTGCAGCGTGGAGACCGCCGATCAGACCCTCGCCTCGGCCAGGCTCGCCAAAAAAGCAGGCGCTTCGCTGTTGCGCGGCGGCGCCTTCAAGCCACGCACGTCGCCTTACGCGTTCCAAGGGCTTGGCTTGGCTGGCCTTAAGATCCTGGGGCAGGTACGGGCCGAGGTCGGCCTGCCGGTGGTCACCGAGGTCGTCGACCCTGCCGATGTCGACCTGGTCTGCGAGTACGCCGACATGCTTCAGGTCGGTACCAGGAACATGCAGAACTTCGCGTTGCTCCAGGCTGTCGGCTCGGCGGGCAAGCCGGTCATGCTCAAGCGCGGCATGAACGCCACGATCGAGGAATGGCTGATGGCAGCCGAGTACATTGCCCAGCGCGGCAACCTCGATATCGTGCTCTGCGAGCGGGGGATCCGCACCTTCGAGACGGCGACCCGCAACACGCTCGACATCAGCGCGGTCCCTATTGCCCAGCGCCTCTCGCACCTTCCGGTGATCATCGATCCCTCGCACTCCGGCGGCCGGCGCGACCTGGTGCTGCCACTGAGCCGTGCCGCCATCGCGGTCGGCGCTGATGGCGTGATCGTGGACGTGCATCCGCAGCCTGCCAAGGCCCTGTGCGACGGCGATCAGGCGCTGACCGGCGACGACATCGCGGGGCTAGCGGACGTCATGGCAACGATGCCCGGGTTGCTCGGCCGCACGCTTGCTGCCGCTCCCGAGCCCGCCAGCGTGTCAGCGTGAGGCCCGCCCCCGCTGTTGGTGCCAGTCAGCCCGGCCGGTACTCGGCAGCAGCGGCGGCAAGCTCGCCGGCCAGTTGGTCGATGTCCAGGCGAGCCTCGATCTTGTGCAGGTCGGCGACCTTGGCCCTAGTCTCGACCTGACGAGGCAACAGCAAAGAGCAGCAGTCCTGATCGGGAAGCTCGGACAGGGCCAGCGTGCTGATCCTCCTGGCCTCAGCCATGATCTCGGTCTTGTCCAGCCCGATCAGCGGCCGCAGGATCGGCAGCTTGACCGCCTCGTCAAGCGCCGTGATATTGGCCAGCGTCTGGCTGGCGACCTGGCCGAGCGAATCGCCGGTTACCAGCGCGGTGGCGCGGACGCGCGCCGCCAGGGCCTCTGCCGCCTTCAGCATCAGCCTCCGCTGGGCCATGACCTGGAGCCTGCCTGAGCCAGACGAGGCGAGCCGCTGCTGCGCACGGCCGAACGCGATCACGAAGAGCCGCGAGCCGCGCTGGTAGCGATCAAGCTGGCGGACCAGGCCGTACGCTTTGTATATCGACTCAGGACCGGTCAGCGGCAGGCCGGAGAAGTGCAGGAAAGTACAGTAGAGCCCGCGCCGCATCATCCGGTAGCCAGCCACCGGGGAGTCGATGCCTCCAGACATCAGCACCAGACCGCGGCCGCTCATCCCGACGGGCAGGCCGCCCTGGCCCGCCTGCCCGTCGGTGTAAAGGAAGACCTCGGACTGGTCGACTTCCAGGTGGATGGTGAAATCGGGGTTGCGCAGATCGACCGGGTTACCGTAACGGCGCTGGATCGCGCTGCCCGCCGCGATAGCCAGGTCGGCAGAACTCAGCGGGAACCGCTTGTCCCGCCGCTTGGCGCGGACGGCGAAGGAACCTGACCGGCCGGCGGCCATTCCAGCAGCGGCCTCGATCGCCGCGTCAGGGTCCTTGGCGACCCGCTGGGCCCGGCAGACCCTGACCACCCCCATGACCGTCAGCATGCGCTCGGCGATCTGGTCGGCGGCCAGAGCCGCCTTGCTGGCCGCATCCGCACCTGGGTCACTGGTTTCCGGGGTGAGGATGATGACGCCGTCGCGCTGCCAGAGCCTGACTCCGCAGCCAAGCTCGGCGATCGCCATCCTGATGTTGTTCTGCAGCAACTTCTCGAAGTGCTGTCTGTTCCCGCCCTTCAGCACGATCTCGCCGAGTTTCAGCAGGACGCAGGGCTGGTCACTATGCGTGCCTGTTACATGGGCGAGGGTGGCGGCGGGCAAAGCGGTCATGTTCAGATTCTGACAGGTCTTGGCCATGGGGCCGGACACTTAAGATGCGAGGATGGAGGTGCGAGCAGCCGAGGACCGGGATCTGCCGTCGATCATCACCATCGCCACGGCGACCGGGCAGGAGGAGGCCCAGGCGGACGGCTACCCAGCGTACGTAAGGCACCTGATGCGCCACGGGCGGTTTCTCGTCGCTTCGGCTGCCAATGAGGTCACCGGTTACGGCGCTACCTTGCGGATCGGCACCGGGCCTGCCGCGATCTCGATGCTGGCCGACCTGTTCGTGCGTCCGAGCGCGCACGGATCAGGCGTCGGCCGGGCTCTCTTGACAGAGCTCTGGCGGGACCAGCCGCGCCGGATGACCTTTAGCAGCCTGCACCCCAACGCCCTGCCGCTGTACGCAAGTTTCGGAGTCGACGCCTGGTGGCCGTTGCTGTATTTCAGCGGTCAGGTCCGCTCACTTGCCAGCCCGGCCGGGTTCGCGGTTGACGTGGCGGCTCCGGCCGAGGTCGCGGCGCTCGAGCGGGACTGGACCGGGCTTGACCGTACTCCAGAACATGAGGCCTGGGCTGCGGATGACGGCGGCTTGAGCATGATCGTGAGCCGGGCCGGAAAGCCAGTCGGCGCCGGCAGCGCCAGCGGTCAGGGTGCTACTTGCGGACTGATGCACTTCGTAGTAGCCAGGTCAGACAAGGAGCATGCCGCCGATGCCGTGCTCGCGGCACTGGCGTTCCTCGACCCGCCGGGCGGGACTGCCGAGTTGTGCGTGCCCGCGCCGCATCCGGTGACCAGGGCACTGCTCGGGGCGCGATGGCGGATCAGCGAGTTCGACCTGCACATGGCGTCCGAGGCCGGGCTGATCGACCCTGCGCTGACTGTGCCTTCTCCCGGCCTGGCCTGACGCTTCCTCAGGTAGCCGAGCCGAGTTCCTCGGCGAGCGCTTCTTTCTCCTCGCGTGACCCGGCCGGTTCCGCCGCCTGGTTCTGCTCTGCGACCCGCAGCAGCCGGTGCCCGGTCGACAGCACCGCGATAGCCAGAGCCACGCTGATGGCACCGACGTAGAACGGCACGTGCACATTCCAGCGCTCGACCATCTTGCCGGCGAAGAACGGGGCGAGCCCGCCGCCGATGAACCTGATGAACCCGTAGGATGCGGATGCGATGCTGCGCTCGACCGGCGCCACGGTCATGACCGCCTGGGTTGTGATCGTATTGTTGACGCCGATGAAAACACCTGTCGCGATCACCGCAGTGATCAGCACGGCCTGGTTTTGCACGAACAGCCCGATGATCAGGACGTCGACACCGAACATGGCCAGGTTGACATACAAGGTACGGGCAATGCCGAACCTGGACTGAAGTCGGGGCGCACCGAACACCGCGAAGATCGCGACCAGCACGCCCCAGGCCGTGAAGGCGATCCCGAGCTTGTGCGTGTCCAGGCGCATGGGGAAGGGCGCGTACCCGAGCACGGTGAAGAACGCCCAGTTGTAAAGCAGCGCGGTCAGGCCCATCGTGAGCAGCCCGCGATGCCGAACGATCTGCCCGATCGTGTGCGCGGAACCGGCCAGCGCGCTGAACACGACGATCAGGACGAGTCCAGCGACCAGAGTCCGCTTCGCCCCGATCCGGCTGCCTACCCAGCCGGTCACCAGCATGGCAACCGCGGTGACCACGAGATAGCTCGTGAACAGCAGTTCCACCTGGGCTGGCGAGGCATGCAACTTCCCTGCCAGGGAAGGCAGAATAGGATCGACCAGACCGATCCCCATGAAAGAAATGACGCACGCGAACGCGACCGCCCAGACTGCTCGCGGTTGCCTGAACGGGCTCCCGGACAACCCGTGCCCGTGCCTCGCGGCGGGCTCGGCCCGCTCGCCTCGCGCTCATCTAGTTCCTCTTCTCGCTTTCCTTCGCCCGCATGGCTTCCTTCGCCCGCACCGCGGGCAGCACCGCCGCCAGCGCCTCGCTCAACGCCTCCACATCGGCGTCAGGCAGGCCGACCAGCAATTGCGCGATCACCTCGGCATTGCGCTTCCGCCGCGCCGCCAGGGCTGCCTTCCCCTCTTCGGTCAGGCTGACCAGAGCCACTCGCCCATCAGCGGGATCTGAGCCCCGCCGCACCAGCCCACGCTGTTCGAGTCGCTGCACCAGTTGCGTCATCGACGGCTGCGACACACCCTCGGCGGCGGCCAGCGTCGTAATACGCTGCGGCCCCCAGAGGGCGAGCGAGCCAAGCATTGCCACGGCTGTCAGGCTCAGATCACGATTTCCCGAAAGTCCGCGGATCACCAGGGACACGAGATCAAGCAATTCATTAGCCGACCGTTCAAGATCCATGCCCTATTTATATAACACCACTATACATCCAGCCAAACTCCCCCCCCAACCAACCCCCACAACCCCGCAACGTGCGCACCCCAGCACCCACAACGCCACAACGTGCGCCCGCCCCCACCCCGGCCGGCAACCCCCGGCCGGCGCCCGCAGAACCCGAACTCTTCCGGCGGCAAGCCGCTTCCCCAACCCAAGCGGACGGCCACACTCGGCGCGCGCACCCCGCACCAACCCCCACAACCCCGCAACGTCGGCACCAGAGCACCCACAACCCCACAACGTAGGGGCCGGCCCCGGCGGCCAACCCCCCGCAACGCCGGCGCCCGGCGCCCCCGCACCAACCCCCGCAACCCGGCAACGCGGGGGGCGAGCGGGGGTGGCGGCGGCTATGCGGGACGGCTAGGCGAGCACCGCGCACAGGAGTCGGTTGTCACCCCGTTGCCAAAGAGTGCCTATTTCGGCGAATCCGGCCGCTGTGAGGGCGTCGACGTGAGTGGCGAGCAGGCCTGAAGGCGAGCCGTGGTGGCCGCCGCCGGTCTGCTTCCGCTCTCGTTCGGCTACCAGGTCCGCCAGCTCCTGGTCAGCCTTGACCGCCGCCCACCAGCCGGACCAGTCCTCTGCATGCCCAGCAGGAGCGCGGCGGCGCTCTTCCCGCTCGATGATCGCCCTGCCGATCCTGAGGAGCGTCGGAGCGGTCTGGGCTGACTCCCCCAGGTGATCTCCGTTCAGCAGCAGGCCACCTGGCCGGAGGGTCTTGGCCAGTTCTGCGTACATGGCGGCGAGGGCGGCAGGGCTGAGCCAGTGCAGCGCTGTGGTGCTGACCGCTGCGTCAGCTTGGCGATCAAGGCCAAGCTGAGCGGACCAGCCGGGCACGGCGAGGTCGACTTCCACGAATCGGATCGTGTCTCCGTACGCGGCCCGGCCGAGACCGAGTAGCAGGGGGTCGGCGTCAGCGGCTACTACTATTGCTTCGGGCAATTGCTTCAGCAGGCGTACCGACAGCGAGCCAGGACCACAGCCGAGATCGAGCACGAGGGGGTCAGGCCGACCGACTCCCTCGGCGACAGCGTCGATCAGGGCGGTGAAGCGCTCCTCCCGGTCAGGAAGGTTGACCTCCTGCTGTGCGTCCCAGCGGTCGATCCAGGATTGGATGGACATGACTCTCCCTCAGGTAACCGTCTATCCTTGATTAGGTAGTCATAACCCTAGGAAGAATAGGGAGAAAGTGCGTAACTGGTCAAGTGAACTTTAGCAGTCACATCGACGCCGTGGTCACGGTCGCAGTCGAGCTGGTGAACTCGCTCACTCCTGGTGAGGCACATGGCCGAGAGTACGTGCCGCCTGACGGCAAGGAACTGGCTGCGCTGGCAACCGGGGCACTCAGGGCAGGCCGGACGGACACCAGGAACGTCTCCCCGGCCGAGGCGGCCGAACTAGGCGACCTTGCCTGGGCTATGAGGCTTGTCTTCATCGACGTGGTCGCTGGCCGGCTGGACGAGGCGGCCGGCCAGGTCAACGAGTTGCTGGCCAGGACTGGTGCCAGGCCGCAGCTGGACCGCCACGATGGCGAACCCTGGCACTTGCACTTCCATGGTCCCACCGATGCGCTGGCGACCGGCTGGGCAGCCGGCTGTGCGACCGGCCTTGCCGTGGTGCTCGGCAGCGAGTTGCACGGTCGGCTCGGCGTCTGCACGGCAGACCGGTGCGACCGGGTATTCGTGGACACGTCGAAGAACGGCACCCGGCGGTTCTGCTCAACGGCCTGCCGGAACCGGGTCAAGGCGACCGCGTTCCGCGCCAGGCGGGCCTAGGGACGCGGGCAGGGGGTGACCTTGGCTGGCCACGTGGTCGAGTCCTGGCTCGATATCGGGCGAGCCTTCGGCCGGGTTGGCCAGGCGGCGCTAGCGGCGAGCCGCCGGTGCCTTGCTGGCGGGTTAAGTGGACCTTGCCTGTGCTGATTTGCTAACCGAAAAAGATCTCTGCTTCTTCGAAGCGTTCCGTGGGGACCAGCTTGAGCTGGTTTACGGCTTCCTCGATGGGCACCTTGACGACCTCGGTCCCTCGGAGCGCGACCATGACGCCTGACTCGCCTGCTGCGACCGCCCGGATGGCGTGGACGCCGAATCTGGTCGCGAGCACCCGGTCGAAGGCGGTAGGGGTTCCGCCGCGCTGGATGTGCCCGAGGACGGTGGCGCGGGCTTCCTTGCCCGTGCGGCGCTCGATTTCCTCGGCCAGCATCTGCCCTACCCCGCCAAGACGGGCGTGACCGAAGGAGTCCAGTTTCGCGTTGTCCACCTGAGTGGAGGCCTTCGGGTGTGCGCCTTCCGCGACTACCACGATGGGGGCGTACCTGGTCTCGAAACGATGCTGCACGTAGTCGCAGACTTCTTCGATGTCGAAGGGACGCTCGGGGATCAAGATCACGTTCGCACCGCCGGCGATGCCGGCGTGCAGCGCGATCCAGCCCGCGTTGCGGCCCATGACCTCGACGATCAGCGCCCTGTGGTGGCTCTCCGCCGTCGTGTGCAGGCGGTCTATGGCCTCCATGGCGATGTTGACTGCGGTGTCAAAACCGAAGGTGAAGTCAGTGGCGCCGAGATCGTTGTCGATCGTCTTGGGGACGCCGACTACGCGAAGGCCTGAACCGGCGAGCTTGCTGGCGACACCGAGGGTGTCTTCGCCGCCGATGGCGATCAGGGCATCTACCCCGAGAACGGCCAGGTTCTCAGTGATCCGCTGCAGGCCGGTCCTGCCGTCCGCGGTGGCCTTGTCCGACAGGGGATTGGTTCGCGATGAGCCGAGGATCGTGCCGCCCCTTGGCAAGATGCCGCGCACGGCCTGGACGTCGAGCGGCTGCGAGTCGGCCTCGAGCGGGCCGCGCCAGCCGTCTTTGAAGCCGACGAACTCAAAACCGTAGTCGACTATACCGGTTCGCACGACCGCGCGGATGACGGCGTTCAGTCCAGGGCAGTCTCCCCCGCCGGTGAGGACTCCGACTCGCATCCGGTTTCTCTCTCTCGTGCCAGTTCCATCGCTGACTATCGGTTCGCCCGCCACACTAGTCGCTATGAGCGTGCTCGCGATCGACGCCGGGACAACCGGCGTCACAGCGCTAATCATTACTGCGGACGGGCAGGTGGCTGGCCGGGGTTACGCCGAGTTCAGTCAGTATTTTCCCGAGCCTGGCTGGGTGGAACAGGAGCCAGCTGAGATCTGGGATGCCACGCTCGCGGCTGGCCGGCTCGCGCTTGCAGCGGACGCTGGTGCCGAGCCGGTGACCTGCGTCGGGATCACCAACCAGCGGGAGACCGCCGTGCTGTGGGACCGGCGGACGCTAGCCGCGCCGTGCCGTGCGATCGTGTGGCAGGACCGGCGGACGGCACGGATTTGCACCGAATTGCGGGAGGCCGGGCACGAAGAGCGGGTAGCCGAGCTTACCGGACTGCGGATCGACCCGTATTTCACAGGGACTAAGCTCACCTGGCTCTCGCGGCAGGCTTCGGCCACTTCGGCGTGGGAGGGGGTGCTTTCCGGCGACGTCGCCGTGGGCACGGTGGACTCCTACCTGATCGCACGGCTTACCGCCGGGCGCAAGCAGGTGACTGATGCGTCCAACGCCAGCCGTACGCTGCTTTTCGACATTCATGCCGGGATGTGGTCGGCCGAGCTTTGCTCGCTGTTCGGCGTGCCTGCCGAGGCACTGCCCGAAGTAGTGCCTTCCTGGGGCGTGCTTGGATCGACCGATCCGGCTGAGTTTCTCGGGCTGTCCTTGCCGATCGCGGGGGTTGCCGGTGACCAGCAAGCGGCACTTTTCGGGCAAGCTTGCTATGCGACGGGTAACTCGAAGTGCACCTACGGCACCGGCTCTTTCGTGCTCGCTAACACCGGCGCGCGGATCGTCCGGTCATCGGCCGGGTTGTTGTCAACGGTGGCGTGGATGTCGCCTGAGCGGGAACTTACCTATGCGCTTGAGGGGTCGGTGTTCGTTACCGGTGCCGCCGTGCAGTGGCTGCGCGACGGACTCGGGTTGATCCGCAGTGCTGCAGAAAGTGAGGCCCTGGCACGCTCGGTCGCTGACGCAGGCGGTGTGGTTTTCGTGCCGGCGCTCACCGGACTCGGCGCACCCGACTGGGACCCTGACGCGCGGGGAGCCATCTTCGGGCTGACTCGCGGAGTAACGGCCGGGCATCTGGCCAGGGCGACGCTCGAGGCCATCGCGTTTGAAGTGCGGGACGTGGTCGAGGTGATGGCGTCGGAGATGGGGGCGGTAGAGGACACGTCCGCAGCCGGGGCCGGGGTGCTGCGGGTGGATGGCGGCGCCGCAGCTAACGACCTGCTGATGCAGGTACAGGCTGACCAGCTTCAGGTTCCAATCGAGCGGCCGGTCGTGGCGGAAACCACCGCGCTCGGCGCGGCATGCCTCGCCGGGCTGGGTACCGGCGTGTGGTCCTCGACCGCTGAACTGGCGGCGACCTGGATGCTCGACCGCCGGTTCGAGCCTGGCGAACGTGACGACGCGGCATACCTGCGCTGGCGCGAGGCCGTACGGCGGTCCATGCACTGGGCCGACTTCGCCTGATCCGCTGCCCCTAGCCCGCCGCCCGGGCGCCGGGCGAGGGCGGTAAGTCGGAGGCCGCATTCCTTCTGGCCGGTGCCGAACTGGTGGCCGGCGGGGCGGCAGGGTCGGGGATCTTGACCGGCGTTGCCTCGCTACCGGTGCCGCCGACGCCGGCGCCGGCGCCGGTGCCGGTGCCCGAAGTCCCGGCAGCGACGCCGCTCGCGGATGCGGCTCTCCTGGAACCGGCGCTACCGGCGCTACCGGCGCTGCCGGCGGCGAGGCGGGTCTTATGGCCCTGGGCGTACTCGTCCACGTACTCTTGGCCGGACAGTTTCATGATGTTGTAGATGACCTCGTCGGTGACGGCACGCAACACGATGCGGTCGTTCTCGAGGCCGTAGTACCTGGAGAAGTCGAGCGGCGGACCGAACATCACCCCTGGCCTGATCGCCAGCCTCGGCGTGATCCGTCCAGGCGGCTGGAACTCGAAGCCTCCGATCATGGCGCAGGGAATGACCGGCACCCTGGCCTCAAGCGCCAGCCTGGCGACGCCGGTCTTGCCGCGGAAAAGCCTGCCGTCCGGAGTACGGGTGCCCTCGGGATAGATGCCGAGGAGGTGCCCGCCGGCCAGGACTCGCAGGCCGGTGGCCAGGGCACGTTCGCTCGCCTCACCGCCAGACCTGTCCACGGGAATCTGACCGACGCTGCTGAAGAAGGCCCGGCTGAACAGGCCTTTCAGGCCGCGCCCGGTGAAATATTCAGACTTAGCGAGGAAGACGACCTTGCGCGGCAGTGGCAGCGGCGCGAAGAAGTGATCGGAGAACGAGAGATGGTTGCTTGCGATGATCGCCGGGCCGGTCCTCGGCACGTACTGAGTACCCTTGGCCCATGGCCGGAACACCAGCCGAAGCATGGGTGCCAGGATCGCCTTGACCAGCCAGTAGAACACCTAACCATGATTCCACGCCGGCCGCGACATGCGAACCGTCGCAGCCAGGAATCGGGCCATCTTCTGAGACCTGGCTGTGAGGTGACTAAGAACCTCGCATCTAGCACCTGCGGAATATGCCGCGACATGCGACGATTCGGGAATACTCCAGTTCAGGAGCTGCCGGGACGCTAGCGCGCCAGGGAGGATCACGACATGCCAGTGCTGCCAGGTGCCGAGGCCTTTCACCACGATGGCGACAGGACAGGCGTCCTGCTATGCCACGGGTTCACCGGATCGCCGCAGTCGTTGCGTCCCTGGGCCGAGTTCCTGGCGGACGCCGGGCTGGCCGTGAGCCTGCCCAGGCTGCCCGGACACGGAACGACCTGGCAGGATATGGCGACCACGCGATGGGAAGATTGGTACGCCGAGGCCGATCGCGCCCTAGGTGAACTGCGCGCGAACGCCGACGAGATCTTCGTGATGGGCCTGTCGATGGGAGCGTGCCTGGCGCTGCGACTGGCCGAATTGCACGGCCCAGCCGTAGGCGGACTGGTGCTCGTCAATCCTTCGCTGACGGCCGAGACTAAGTTGTTCCTGCTGGCACCCGTGATGAAACTGGTCGTGCCCTCGCTCAAGGGGATCGCGAGCGACATCAAGAAGCCAGGAGTCACTGAACTCGCCTACGACCGGGTTCCAGTGAAGGCGGCCGCGACCCTGCCAGGCCTATGGAAAGTTACCACCAAGCACCTGGATCAGGTCAGCCAGCCGGTTCTGGTCTTCCAGAGCACGGTCGATCACGTCTGCGGCAAGGCCAACGTCGAGATACTGCGCCGGGCATTGCCGCACAATCAGCTTGAGGTCAGGAAATGCCCTGACAGCTATCACGTCGCAACGCTGGACAACGATGCGGACGCGATCTTCACAGGAAGCCTGGATTTCGTTCGTTCACACAGTCATGCGGGAAAGGAATGACAGGATGGACGACGAAGGAATTCCACCGCAAGCTGGTGAGAGACGATCGGGCGAGGATGCGGGGGGCACCGTGGAGCGCGACGTGGGCGAAGACGAGGGCCGCGACCAGGCGGCCTGGCGCGATCTGGTGGCCCGGCTTGAATTGCCGACGCCGGTAGATCTGGCTGACGCGCCCTGGCCAGACCGGGAAAATCTCGGCCAGAAGCCAGCCCGGAACCAGACGAGCACGGGCCCTGACCACGTGACTACCCAGGAGAAAGACGCGACCGCGTCGCCCGCAGGTGATCGCGGCACCTCATCAAGCACAAAACACGACAAGGGCCCGCCAGACCGCACCAGGGTCATCAGGCCCGCCGGGTTCACGAAGTTCTGCGGCCCGGCAGGCGGGCAGGCGGGCACGCAGGCACCAGGCAGTGCATCTGGTCCGGCCTGGCCTGCTGGCGAGGTAATCGGTCCAGCTAAGGGGCAAGCGATCAGGCCATCCGGCCAGGCCTTCGGGCCGACGCCCTGGCCTGCGTTCGGGTCGGCGGATTCAGGCATCGATGGCGTGCTCGGCAGCCCGCGCGACTATCAGGTCGCCGACGAGGATGACTTCCCTGACGGGTACGAGGACGAGCGCTACATTCCCCCGCCGCTGCCCCCGTTGCCTAAGCTCGACCCGATAGCTAAGGGTGCCTGGATCGCCCTCTTCGGCGGGCCAGGCTACCTGCTGCTTGCCACGTTGCTCGGCTGGCAGCTGGCTGGCTGGTCAGAACTCGCGGCGGTGATCGCGTTCGTCGCAGGATTCGTGGTACTGGTGTTCCGCCTCGGCGATGGCCCGTCCAAGAAGGACGGCCCCGACCAGGGAGCCGTCGTCTAGCGGTCGATCACCGGCTCCTGGCCAGGTCGGCCGCGCCGATCAGCCCGGCCTCAGGGCCTAGCTCGGCCAGGACGATCTCGGCATGCTGCCTGAACTGGCGCCCGGTCAACTCGTGATCGAACGCAGCCCTGACCTTCGCCAGGAACAGGTCACCGGCATCCGATACACCACCGCCGAGCACGAAGCAGCCAGGATCGAGTATGGCCGCCAGGTCAGCCAGCCCGGCTCCGAGCCAGCCACCGATGATTTCGAAGCACCGCAGCGCGGCGGCGTCGCCCTCACGGGCCGCGGTCATGACTTCAGGCCCGGTTATTCCCTCCGGCTTGCCACCGGCCAGTTGCAGTAGCCTGACCGCCGCGCCAGGCGACCGCCTGGCGAACTCCTGCGCCTCGGCGACCAGGGCACTGCCGCTGGCGTACTGCTCCCAGCAGCCGCGGTTGCCGCAACCGCAAAGACGGCCATCGGGCACCACGCGATAGTGCCCTGGCTCGCCGGCCATGCCCCATCGTCCTCGGTAAAGCTGGCCGCCGAGCACGATTCCCGCCCCGATCCCCGTGCCGATGGTGATCAGGATGACGTGCTCGTGGCCCCGGCCCGCCCCGAGCTTGGTCTCCGCCCAGGCAGCCGCGTTGGCGTCGTTCTCGACGAAAACCGGCTTGCCCACCCGGTCTTCGACCTGCCTGGCCACGGGCTCTTCCCGCCAGGCCAGGTTGGGCGCGAACATGACCGCGGACCTGCTTTCTTCTACGAAGCCAGCAGCCCCGATACCGATCACCTCGACGTCGTGCCTGCGCAGCAGGTCACGGATGGCGTCGCTGATCTCGTCGATCGTCGCGTGCGGATCGGCGGCCGGGGTCGGCCGCTTCACCATCTCGATTATCGAACCCTTCGCATCGACTACGCCGGCGGCGATCTTCGTACCGCCGACGTCAACCCCGATGGCCAGGCTCATGCTGTCTCTTTTCGCTTACGTCGGCCTCGCCGGCCTCCGCGTGGTCACTGTCCTTCGAGCCCGCCTCAGGCGGGCGGTAGGCCAGTATCGCGTCCAGGCCGGAAAGCGCATCGCGGGCGGCACCGGCCAGCGCGTCCGCGGCACCGTACCAGGCCGGCACTCCAGATCCCCTCTCGCTGCGGTGACCTGCGCCGCCGCCAGCGGAGCGGCCTGACGCCGGCTTGGCTGCCGAACTCGTAGCTGACCTCGTGGATGCCTGCGCGGCCGCCTGGGCCTGCGCCTGCGCCATTCGCCGCGCGGCCCGGCAAATCGGGCACCAAGCGCACTCTGGCGCCTGGTCGAGCGCATCAGGTGGTTCGGTCGTCGCGGTGGCCCAGACATCCTCGTTACCAGCACGGGATCCGCGGATCGCCCGCTTGACCTGATCGCCTAGGTCGTCCCTGACGTTGCGCGCACTCGTCTTGATCAGCCAGCGCTGAAAGTCGCCGCTCAGTTCGGAGACCCGACGCTCCCACGGTGTAGGCGACTCGGCCTGCCCGTCGCCGCGCTGCCCGTCGCCGCGCTGCCCGCCTGACGGCGGCGGCCCGCCTCGGTCTGTCCCGTCTGACCGCTCACTCACTGGCCATCACCACTTCCGCCAGCGACCTGCACGGCGCGGCTACGCAACCCTTTAAGCGCTGTATCGATGATTGTCTTCTCGGCTCGTCGCTTCAGCATGCCAGGCATCGGCACAGCAAGGCCGACGGCTAGCTCGTATGTCACTGTAGTGCGGTCAGCCGACTCCTCAGACAACAGATATGCACCAGACATGTCGGATATCATGCTGCCTCGTTCGGCAAGGTCCCACCTGACCTCGTCGTTGCCCTGCCATCGGTACTCAAGCACATAGCGATCCTTGACGACTCCGGCATCCAGCACGAACCGGACCCGTTCCGGGCGCCCGTCAGTGTCTGACCCTTCCACCTCGGCCGCTTTGACCCCTGAAGCCCATTGTGGATAAGCACCGAAATCGGCGATAACAGCCATGATGACCGACTTAGGCGCGTCGATCTTCATCATCGAGGAAGTCTTGTCGGCCATGTGGCTGAGCGTACCTCGCGGTATCGCCGACAGCCGGTCACCACTCGAGCGCGTAGGGCATTCCGCTGGCCCTGAAGTGCCCGACGTTCACGCAACGGGTGCGCCCGATGGTCAAGCCGGTTACCAGCGGCTGGTGCACATGCCCGAACAGCAAGTAGCGAGGCTGGGTGCGGCGTACCGCATCAAGCAGCGCCTGACTGCCGCGCTCCAACCGCTCCGCGACCGTGTCGTATAGCAGTTCCGGCAGGTCGGGCGGGATATGGGCGCAGAGCACGTCGACCGCGCCAACCGCGTCGACCTTGGCGGCGAAGGCCTCGTCGTCGATCTCGTTGGGCGTTCGGTAGACGGTGCGCAACCCGCCGCCGACGAAGCCGAACACCAAGCCGCCGATCTCGGCGCGTTCGCCGTCGAGGACCTGGTGCCCGTCCCGCAGGTGAGCTGACCACAGCCGGGGGATGTCGACATTCCCGTAGGTCAGGAAGGCCGGTGTCGGCATGGCGTCGAACAACTCGGCGTACTGCGCCGCCACGGCCGCGTTGATCATGGTGGCCGGGTCGGCGGGCAGCGAAGCCCAGAGTCTGGCCGAGAACTCGCGTGCCGCGTCGAACCGCTGCGCGGTGCGCAACTCGATGAACTCGGCAGCTGCCTGTGAACCGAACAAGTCAGCGAAAATGCCCTTGGAGTGGTCAACATAGTCAAGGAAGAGCAACAGGTCGCCCAGACAGACCAGCGCGTCGGCACCGTCACCTGCCCGCCTCAGTGCGTCGCTCCTGCCGTGCACATCGCTTACCACATGGACCCGCATTCACTCAGTATCCTGGGGCGGCAGCGGCCCTGGAGCCAGCAGGCCAGACCACCCGCACCACCCGCTATGTCGCGGCGTGCTCACCTGGGCAGGCAAGCCTGATCCCCGAGTGCCGCAGGTCACGCCCGCTGGATACGGGGTAACGTCAGTTTCAGCGCTTCTATCGAAGGAGGCAGGCTAGTTGCGCGAGTTCAGCGTCCCGGCTCTGGTGGAAATCCCGGCCAGGGCCACGCTCACCGACGTTGTCTTCGATACGGCAGCCAGGACGCCAGACCGGGTGCTGCTGCGCCGCCGTTCTGAGTCTGGTAACTGGGCCGACGTGACCGCGGCGCAGTTCAGCGACGAGGTCACCGCACTGGCCAAGGGCCTTATCGCGAGCGGCGCAGCGGCCGGCGACCGGGTCGGGCTGATGTCGCGCACCAGCTACTACTGGACCCTCGCCGATTACGCGATCTGGTCAATCGGCGCGGTCACCGTGCCCGTCTACGAGACCTCGTCGCCCGAGCAGGTCGAGTGGATCTTGTCAGACTCAGGTGCCGTCGCGGTCTTCGCCGAGACGCCCGCCATGATCGAGTCGGTGCGGGAGAGCTTGCCTGGCCTGGTGAACCTGTGGCTGCTCGCGGACGGCGCGGGGATGGCCGGCCTGGCTGCCGCAGGCGCAGAAGTCAGCGACGAGGAGTTCGCACGGCGCCGTTCTGAGCGGTCGGCGGACGATCTGGCCACGATCATCTACACCTCAGGCACGACCGGACGGCCCAAGGGCTGCGAGCTCTTGCACAGCAACCTCCTGTCAGGCGCCCGCAACGCGGTCGAAGGTGCACTCGCCGACCTGTTCGATTTCACCGGAAGCTCGACTCTGCTCTTCCTGCCGCTGGCGCACTCATTTGCCAGGATTATCCAGGTCGGCTGCATGGAATCCGACGCGATTTTGATGCACTGGCCGGACTCCTCGACGGTGGCGCACGGTTTGCCAGAAGCGACCCCCACCTTCCTGCTCGCCGTGCCCAGGGTTTTCGAGAAGATATTCAACTCCGCTCAGCAGCAGGCATCGGAAAGCACAATCAAAAGCAGCATCTTCAAGAAAGCAGCGGACACAGCCATCGCCTTCAGCGTGGCAGCCTCGGAAGGCGAGAGGAAGGCGGGTCCGTGGCTGCGGCTGCGGCACCTGGTCTTCGACCGCCTGGTCTACGCCAAGCTCAGGGCGGCGGTCGGCGGCCAGGTCAGGTACGCCGTGTCGGGCGGTGCACCGCTTGGCACCCGACTGGGGCATTTCTTCAGGGGCACCGGCATCACGGTGCTCGAAGGTTATGGCCTGACCGAAACTTCGGCGGCTGCGGTGGTGAACCGTCCGAGCCGCAACAAGGTCGGCACCGTCGGTCAGCCGCTACCCGGAACCAGTGTCAAGATCGCCGACGATGGCGAGATCCTGATCAAGGGCCCAGTCGTCTTCCGTGGTTACTGGCGGAATCCGGCGGCGACCGCCGAGATCTTCGACGCTGACGGCTGGCTGCACACCGGCGACCTCGGGGCGCTCGACGAGGAAGGGTTCTTGAGCGTCACCGGTCGTAAGAAGGAACTCATCGTGACCGCTGGCGGAAAGAACGTGGCTCCTGCCGTGCTCGAGGACAGGCTTCGCGCGCATCCGCTGGTCAGCCAGACCATGGTGGTAGGCGACAACCGTCCGTTCATCGCCTGCCTTGTCACGCTCGACGCGGAAGCCCTGGAGTACTGGAAGCGGCAGCACGGCAAGCCGGACAGCGCGAGCGTGGCCGAGCTGGCCGCTGACCCAGAGTTGATCGCCGAGATGCAGACAGCGGTCGACGACGCCAACAAGGCTGTATCGCGGGCAGAGTCGATCAGGAAGTTCAAGATCCTGGCGACCGATTTCACCGAGGCGAACGGTCACCTGACGCCATCGCTGAAGGTCAAGCGCAGCGTCGTGGCCAAGGACTACGCCGCCGAGATCGAGGCCTTGTACCGCTGAGCTTGGTCGCTGCCGCTAGCCGAGGATTCCGGCTAGTCTGGCGGAGACTAGGTCCCAGCGCCATTCCTGGTCGACCCAGGCGAGGCCTTTCTCCCCCATTGTCGCCGCGGCGCCGGGGTCGCTGAGCAACTCCACGATCCGGCCGGCCAGTTCGCCAGCATCGCCACCCGCGACCACGTAACCGGTCTCCCCCGGCAAGATCGCGTCAGGCGCTCCGCCAGAGTCGCCGCCGATGACCGGCAGCCCGGTCGCCGACGCTTCCAGGTACACGATGCCAAGGCCCTCGACGTCGAGGCCGCCTCGCCTGGTACGGCAAGGCATCGAGAAAACGTTGCCTGCGTCGTAGTAAGCGGGCAGTTCAGCCAGGGGCACAGAGCCAGTGAAGATCACGGAGTCGGCGACTCCGTGCCGCCGCGCCAGCCGGTGCAAACCGGGCGCATAGGGCCCGTCGCCGACTATGAGCAGCACGGGGCGCGCCTTTCCTGACAGCGCGGCTAGCACCTGTGGCCACGCCTCGATCAGAGTGTCCTGGCCTTTACGCGGCACTAGGCGCGAGACGCAGAGCACGACAGGTATGTCAGCGCCGATCCCGAGCCTCGCCCTGACCGCAGCACCGCCAGCGCCCGGGTGGAACTGCTGATTGTCAACCCCGGGCGCGAGCCTGGTCAGCTTGGCGACGGCCGTCGGCGAGATCGCCCTGGCCAGCCGGACCCTGAAGTAACCTCCCAGGTAAGTCAGGACGTCGACCTCGTCGCCGATCTTGCGAAGCAGCGATCTAGCCCCTGGCAGCGCCGCCCAGCCGGCCTCATGCCCGTGCGTGATGGCCACGACCCGCCGCGCGCCTGCCCTGCGCAAGCCAGGCGCGAGCAGTCCAAGCGGCGCGGCGGCACCGAACAGCACCGTGTCACAGCCATGCTCAGCCAAGATTTCCCTGGCCCGCCTGGCAACGCCAGGCAACGGAAGCATCAGCGAGGTCCGGTGCCTGACCACGGGAAAAGGCAGTTCGGCGTCGAATTCCTGCGCCCCGGGCCAGGCAGGCGCATACACGACGACGCCATCGCAAGGCAGTCCAAGGGCCAGCGAATGCAGGAACGACTGAATACCGCCCCGTCGCGGCGGAAAGTCATTGGTGACGATCAGGACCTTAGGCATGACGACCGCTACCCTACCCAGCCACCGCCAGCCTGCGGCGCCGTCCGGCCAGACAAGCGGATTTCACGAGAAAGGAAGACGAACCTCAGCACAGGGCCACCCCGGCCCTGTGGGGGCGCCGGGGTCGTCCCCGGACTATCACGGCCGTACGGCGCCGTCGAGTTCTTGGAGGTACCAGCCAGACAGCGGGACTTTCTCCACATATTCGCCTGGCACAGGAGCGTCGATGAGGTAGCCGCCACCTACGTACATGCCTACATGGGAGTTGCCGGCGAAACCGAGGATGTCACCGGGTTGCAGGTACTGGGTCGTGAAGGCGCCCGATGAGGTGTGCAGCGACACCGGCGGCAGGTTAGCCATCTGGTCGTAGCTCACTCTTGGAATCGAAACTCCGGCTGCGTTCCATGCCATCATCATCAGCCCCGAGCAGTCGAACCCGGGATTGCGGCACGGACCAGTGCCACCGTAGTAGTAGGGGCATCCGATCTGGTCATAGGCGAACTGAACGGCCTTGTCTGCCTGGCTGCTCGTCGGACCCGTGTACCTGCCGCCGCCTGAGCCGCCACTGCCTGAGCCGCCGCCCGGCGCCACCTTTGTCCGCTGAACCGGGGTCAGGCTGGCGAGCAGGCTCTCTTCTTGAGCCTGCAGGGTCTTCAGGTGATTCAGGCGCTTGCTGAGCGTGCGCTTGATCTGCAGTATCCCCGCCTTGGTCCTGGCTGCCTGCTCTTGCGCGGCAAGCAACTGCCTGCTGGCCGCGAGGTACTGAGCGATCTGCGCGCTGTCCACGCTGGACAGTTCGCCGAGTATCGAGGACTGGTTGAGCACCTCTTGCGGTGTGCTTGAAGTAAGCAGCGTGAGCGGCGACTCGACGGCACCCTGCTCATAGGCGACGGTAGCGATCCTGTCCACCTCAAGCTGCATCGCATCGAAGGTGGCGCGGTAGCGCCTGGTTTCGCGATTGAGCAGGCTAAGCCGCTGATTGGCCAGATTGAGCTGTTGCAGAACCTCGTCATATTGATTGCCGAGCGTGCTCACCTTGCTGTTGAGCACGCTGAGTTCGTGCTCGACTTGGGCGATCGACGGCTGAGGGAAGGCTCCGGCCGGAGCGCCGCTGCCGATCAGCAGCGCACCGCTGATGCCAAGGCTGGCGGCGACAAGTCCGCACTTGGCGATGCCGCTCTTTGCCTGGCGAATTCTGTTAATGCTCACACTGCAAACTGATCGCGAGCCGTGCACGCGCCTGACAGCTCCTTCAACCGCGCTCACCTGTCGAGCCGGTGGCAGCGGAACCCGACTACGCCGACCTGCACCTTGCCGCGGTCACGGCCTTCTCGGGTTGGCTGTTCACCTGATGGCCCAGGATCGGACCACGAACTCGACAGTGACCAATCGCCGCCGCCAACGAAAGCGGCTGCCGAGCGATCGGCTCGATCCTAGACATTAGTAAAGCCCGGGCGTTGCATTCAACCGCTTCGCGAACTCTCGCATCATCCTGTGGCCGATCGGCCGTTCCCGGGTGCGCTGCCGACGGCACGGGCACGGCACCTGGCGAACTCCCCGCCGGGTGTCAGTATGTGGCCGTAGCGTGAACGCCGTGGGTCTTCTCGTTCGCCTGAGCAAGCCGAAACCAACTGAGCAGAGGGAGTCGTGGCACGCCAAGCTAGTCAGCCGCCTGCGAGGGCGGCGGTCAGGGCGCTCAAGGCCGGGTCTCGTCATCGGAGCGGACGTGGTTGTAGTCGACGTGGAAACCACGGGCTGGCTGGCCGACGCGGCAACGATCACCGAGATCGGCGCGGTCAGGCTCACCGAGGGGCGACCGGTGGCCGAGTTCTCTGCTCTCGTGAACCCTCGCGCGCCGATCCCGCCCGCCATCACCGAACTGACCGGCATCAGCGACAAAATGGTGGCCAGCGCTCCGGGCATTGAGGAGGTGCTGCCGCGCTTCCTGGAATTCGCCTGCGGCAGCGTCATCGCCGCGCACAACGCGCCGTTCGACCTTGGCTTCCTGAGGGCGGCATGTGCGGCCTGCGACGTCGCCTGGCCGCCGTGCGCCGTGCTCGATACCGCTGTGCTCGCCAGGCTCGTGCTCAGGCCCGGTGAAGTCGCCGATCACAAGCTAGCTACATTGGCCAAGCACTTCGGCAGCCGGTCGAACCCGAGGCACCGGGCACTTGCTGACGCCAGGGCGACGGCCGACGTCCTGGCTGGCCTGCTGGCGCTGGTCAGTGAGAACGCCGGCTCTTGCGGGCCGCGCTCGCCCGGCCGAGGCGGGGTAGCCGACGCTGAGAGGCCGCCGAGCCGCTACGATGTCGCCGCAGCGGGGGCAAGGGCTCCCATGGCACAGGAGGCGGCTATGGTCACCGCGATTGTCCTGATCAAAGCTGACGTCGCGCGAATTCCTGAGACGGCGGAAGCGATCAACCAGATCAAGGAGGTCAGCGAGGTCTACTCGGTGACCGGCGAATTCGACTTGGTCGCCATGGTCAGGGTCCGCAGCCACGATGAGCTAGGCGATGTCATCCCCGGTCGCCTGAACCGGGTACCTGGAGTAACCCACACCGAGACCCACATAGCTTTCCGTACCTACTCCCGCCATGACCTAGACGCCGCGTTCTCTCTCGGGTACCCGGAGTCCTAGAACCCGGACCTACCCCCAACTATCTCCTCAACCCCACACCCTTATTGCTGGCCCCGGCTTATTGCTGGCCCCGGCGGCGGGCCCGCACGCTGCGGCGGCGTGGGTGCTCTGGTCCCGACGTTGCGGGATCGTGGGGGCTGCGGGGGGCTGGGGGCCGCGCGTTGCGGGCCGTGCGGCGGGGGTCAGGCGGCCTTTAGGCGCTGGCTTGCTTCGACCCACCGCTCGAGCAGCCCGGCGGCCGCTCCCGAGTCGATCGCTTCGGCGGCGCGCGCGTACCAGGAGGCAAGCGCCGCCCCGAGTCCGTCCGCTTCTGGTGTCCCTGCCTCGGCAACCGCAGCTGCCGCCGCGTTGAGCAGCACGGTCTCCCTGACCGGCCCGCCCGCGCCGGCCAGCACCGACCTGACGACCCCGGCGTTGTGCGCCGGGTCTCCTCCGCGCAGGTCTTCTGGCTGGCAGGCGGGAATCCCGATCTCGGCGGGAGAGAAGCGTGTCTGCGAGACGGCGCCCTGCCGGACGATCCATACCGTGGATGGCCCTGTGGTGGTCAGTTCGTCGAGCCCGTCGTCCCCGTGGAACACCAGCGCCGAGCACTCCCGCCTGGCCAGCACCCCGGCGAGCACCGGTCCCATCCGCGCATCAGCTACGCCGACTGCCTGCGCCTGCGGCCGGGCCGGGTTCGCCACGGGGCCGAGCAAGTTGAACACGGTCGGCACGCCAAGCTCGCTCCTTGGCACTGAGGTGTGCCGCAGCGCAGGGTGATAGAGCGGCGCGAACAAGAACACCACGCCCGTCTCCTGCGCCAGCTTTTCCGTCGCGGCCGGGGGCAGGTCGATCGCTACGCCGAGCGCCTCGAGCACGTCCGCGGTGCCGCAAGCCGACGACGCGGCGCGGTTGCCGTGCTTGACCATCCGCACGCCGGCGGCGGCGGCAACGATCGTGCCCATCGTGGAGATGTTCACGGTCCTGGCCCGGTCACCGCCAGTGCCCACCAGGTCGGTCAGCCGGCCAGGGATGCTGAGCGGCGTGGCGTGGTCAAGCATCGCGCCTGCCATCCCGTCCACCTCAGCGGGCGTCTCGCCCTTGATCCGCATCGCGACGCCGAAGCCGGCGATCTGGGCCGGGGTCGCCGCCCCTTCCATGATCTCGTTCATCGCCCACGCCGCCGACTGCGGCGACAGCGACTCGCCCGCGATCAGCCGGCTAATGAGACCTGGCCAGGTGTCCGTTGTCTCCATGTCAAAACCTCAGCCTCTAGTAAAGCGCAGGTCAGGCCGGCCGGGTGGCGGACTGGGGACGCAGCGTGGCCGCGTGGCCTTCGCCTGCCCGCTGCCGCATGAGTCCGGCCAGGGCCTGGGCCAGCGCCGAAGGCTCGATCGGGTGCGAGATGACGGCATCGGCTCTAGACCAGGTAGCGAGCCAGCCGTCGTCGCGCCGCCCGATGATCAGCAGCACGGGCGGGCAGTCGAAGACTTCGTCCTTCGCCTGGCGGCACACTCCCATGCCGCCAGAGGGCTGCGCTTCTCCGTCAAGCACCATGACGTCGACACCGCCCGCGTCGAGCAGCCTGATCAGCGCCGGATGGGTCGCGACTTCGATGATCTCAGCTTCCGGCACATCGGGCGCCGGGCGCTTGCCGACGGCCAGCCGAACCTGCGCGCGGGTATCCGCGTCATGGCTATACACGACAACTTTCATAACTGGATGCTACCGACCTAGGGGGTCGCGGCGCGTACGCCTACCGAGTGTCGTAATAATGGGCGCGTGACGACAGCACAAGATGCGAGCGTGATTCCGCGCACGCCCGCGAGCAGGCCCAACTTGGTGAGCGTCGGGACGATCGTCTGGTTGTCCTCGGAACTGATGTTCTTTGCCGCCCTGTTCGCCATGTACTTCACCATCAAGTCAGTGGATACCGGGCTCGGGTTGCCCTGGCCAGACGCGCATCTGGACTATCCCCTGGCTACCACGAACACAATCGTGCTGATTCTGTCCAGCGTCACCTGCCAGCTCGGAGTCTTCGCCGTGGAACGCGGCCAGGTCAGGCGGACCGGGTCGATCTTCAACGTGCGCTCCTGGGGCCTGCGCGAGTGGTACGTGCTCTCCTTCCTGATGGGCTTGTACTTCGTCTGCGGCCAGGGTTACGAGTACCTCGACCTGATCTTCAAGCAGCACCTGACGCTGTCGTCCAGCGCGTACGGCTCCGTGTTCTTCCTTACTACCGGCTTCCACGGGCTCCACGTGAGCGGCGGCCTCGTGGCCTTCTTGTTCCTGCTCGGCCGTACTTACGCGGCCAAGCGGTTCACTCATGAGCAGCAGGTCAGCGCCATCGTTGTGTCGTATTACTGGCACTTCGTCGACGTGGTGTGGATCGGTCTGTTCACGACCATCTACTTGCTACCGCTGACCGGGAAATAGGTGCCGCAGTGACATCGATGAGTTCGAGACGACGGCACCCGCTTGCTCCTTACGCCGTCGTCGTCGGCGGGCTGCTACTGACCGGGATCGGCTACGCCGCCGTTACCGCGGCTGGTGACGCCTCGGCCTCACCAGCCAGGATCACTCAGTCAGCCCAGATAGCGCAGGGTCATGCCATCTTCCTCGAAGAGTGCGCGACCTGCCATGGCCAATTCGCTCAGGGGACGCCTGGCGTGGCGCCGAGCCTGATCGGCGTGGGTGCGGCCGCAGTCGACTTCCAGACGAGCACCGGCCGGATGCCGGCCAAGGAGCCCAGCGCCGAGAACGACCGCAAGCCGCCTGAGCTTAACCCGCAGGAGATCGCGGCGGTCGCGGCCTACATCGAGTCGCTTGGCGGCGGCCCGACCATCCCGACCTCTGCCCAGGTTAGCCAGCGAGGCGCGAATCCAGGCTTCGGCCAGCAACTGTTCGTGGCCGACTGCGCGCAGTGCCACAACTTCGACGGGGCCGGCGGTGCCCTTACCTACGGTAAGTTCGCGCCGCCGCTGACCAAGTCGACGCCGACGCAGATCTTCGAGGCCATGCTCACCGGGCCAGAAGCCATGCCGGTGTTCAACAACACCACGATCACGCCGCAGGAAAAGCGCGACATCATCGCGTACATCGTCCAGACCCGCCAAGAGCCGAACCCTGGCGGCTTCAGCCTTGGCCGGATCGGACCGGTCACCGAAGGTCTCGTCGCTTTCCTCGGTTTGCTGCTGGCCATGGTGTTCGCAGCCATGTGGATCACCGCGAAGCACAGGAAGATTCCCAATGAGTGACTCAACGCATGGCCAGGGGCCAGGCGAACCAGAAGAAGGCTCGCTGCCTGGCGCTCAGGGCGAGACCGGGGAGGAATCGCAAGGCCGGCACCGGGTGATCGGCACGCCCTCACCAGCCGAGTCGAGATTGCTGCTTGCCGAGACGGCAGGCGGTTCAGCGCCCGGACTGCCTGCGGCGAAGCCGAGGACCCTGCCCGCCGATCCACAGGACATGGCGGGCGCCAAGCGCGCAGAAAAGATCGTCGCCGCCTGCTTCATTCTCGCGATGCTGGCCGGCTTCGGCTTTATCGCCAGCTACGTCATCTTCCAGGTGCACTCGGTCACCAACGTCCTGCATTCCAACCTGGCGCTCGGCACCTGCATGGGCCTGGCCTTCTTGCTGCTCGGCGTCGGCGCCACGATCTGGGTCAGGCGGCTGATGCCGTATGTGGAACTCACCGAGATGCGGCACCCGATGCGCTCGGAGCCGGAGAACCGCGAGGCCTTCGCCGACACGTTCAAGGAAGGCGCCGACACCAGCCAGTTCGTCAAGCGGCCGATCCTGCGGCGCACGCTGATCGCCGCGACCGTGCCGGTCGCCGTCGCCCCGATCGTGCTCCTGCGCGACCTTGGACCGCTGCCGCGTGAAAGCCTTGACCACACCGTCTGGCGCAAGGGCATGCGGTTGCTGAACTACGGTGCGAACACGCCGATCAGGCCCGGTGACTTCAGTTCGCCTGGCGGCATGATCACGGTGGTGCCCGACGGTTTCCAGAACGACTTCAACGCCCTGGCCAAGGCGGCGTGCATCATCATCAAGTTCGCACCAGGGCAGGTCGTCTACACCGACCACGACTACCCGGTCCCCAACCTCACGGTGAAGAACTGGACCGTAGACAACATCGTCTGCTACTCCAAGATCTGCACTCACGTCGGCTGCCCGGCGGCACTGTACGAGGAAACCACCCACCACATCCTCTGCCCGTGCCACCAGTCGACGTTCGACGCCACCCGCGGCGCCAAGGTGATCTTCGGGCCGGCCACCAGGCCGCTGCCGCAACTTCCGATGACCGTGGACGCGGAAGGTTACCTGGTCGCCAGGAGCGACTTCACCGAGCCGGTGGGCCCGAGCTTCTGGGAGCGGGGAAATTCGTCATGAGCATCGACAAGGCGCTGTCTGGCACGGGTAGCTGGCTGGACGACAGACTCCACGGTGCCAAAGGCTTGCGGACCTTCTTCCGCAAGATCTTCCCCGACCACTGGACGTTCCTGCTCGGCGAGATCGCGCTTTACAGCTTCATCATCTTGCTGCTTACTGGCACGTTCCTGGCCTTGTTCTTCAAGCCGAGCATGACGGAGGTCGTCTATCACGGCTCCTACATCAAGCTCGATGGCGTCCATATGAGTGAGGCGTACGCCTCCACCCTCAACATCAGCTTTGATGTGCGCGGTGGCCTGCTGATGAGGCAGATTCACCACTGGGCGGCCGATCTGTTCGTCGCCGCGATCCTCGCCCACATGCTGCGGATCTTCTTTACCGGCGCGTACCGCAAGCCGAGGGAGATCAACTGGCTGATCGGCCTGGTGCTTTTCACGCTTTCGCTGCTTGAGGGACTGTTCGGGTACTCGCTGCCTGACGACCTGCTCTCCGGCGCCGGCCTGCGCATCACCCAGGGCGTGCTCCAGTCAATACCGATCGTCGGCACCTACCTGTCGTTCTTCCTGTTCGGCGGTCAGTATCCGGGCACCGACATCATTCCCAGGCTCTACATACTCCACGTGCTGCTGATACCAGGGCTGTTCATGGCGCTGATCGGCGCGCACTTGTTCATCATGTTCCATCAGAAGCACACCCAGATGCCAGGCAAGGGCCGTACCAACCAGAACGTGGTCGGCGCGCCGATGTATCCGTACTTCATGGCAAAGACCGGGGCTTTCTTCTTCTTCACCTTCGCGGTGCTCGCCCTCGCGGCCACGTTCGCGCAGATCAACCCGGTGTGGCTGTACGGGCCCTACAATCCGCTGGCGATCTCGGCCGGCTCCCAGCCTGACTTCTACATGGGCTTCCTCGAGGGCGCGCTGCGCATCATGCCACCCTGGCAATGGGTGGTGTTCGGGCACACGTTCGCGTTCAACGTGTTCATTCCTGCCCTGCTGCCGCTCGGCGGCATCATGACCGCGGCGGCGCTCTGGCCATTCCTCGAGCAGTGGATCACCGGCGACAAGAACGAGCATCACGTCAACGACCGGCCGCGTAACGCACCGACCAGGACGGCGCTAGGAATGGCGGCGGTCAGCTTCTACGGCGTGCTGTGGGCGGAAGGCGCCAATGACGTGCTCGCGCAGCACTTCAATGTCCCGCTCTACACAATCACCTGGATCGCCAGGTTCGCCGTCTTCCTGGTGCCGATCTTCACTTACATCATCACCAAGCGGATCTGCCTCGGCTTGCAGCGCAAGGACCTGCACCTGATCCAGCACGGAGTGGAAACCGGCATCGTCAGGCAGCTGCCTTCCGGCGGGTTCATCGAGGAAACCAGGCCGCTCGACGAAGAGGAGCTCGCCGCGCTCGGCAGGCCGGTGGCGCTGGCCCTGCCGTCGGGTGAAGGCGGTGCAGAAGCCGAAGTTCCCGCACCCGACATGCGCGGCGGACTCGGCCGGGTCAAGGCCAGGCTCAACAAGATCGTCAACGAGAGCGTGCCGATAGACGAGCACGGCGCCAACGGGCACGGCGCTAACGGGCACGGCGCTAACGGGCACGGCGCTAACGGGCACAGTGCGACGGCAGAAGATCACGCCGCCGTAAGTTCTGGCTCCGACGACGAAGGATAGCCCTGTGCGAGCCTGAGAAGGCCCGAGACCATCGTTCCGGTCTCGGGCCTTCTCCCGTACAGGCGTCAGGTCGCTGACGGCCAGAGCGGCTCGCTGATCTCATATCCCAGGTCGCCGCCCCAGGAGTTCCGGTAGGCCACCTCGTGCACCGGGTGCCTGGCGGCTATACCCCACTTGCCCGTCGGATAGCCGAAGGACACGCAACAGGCCATGTCCCAGCCGCGGTCGGCGGGTACGCCAAGGATCTCGAAGGTCGCCGACTTATGGAAGGTGCCCAAGATCGTCGTCAGGGCGCTGCCGACGCCTTCTGCGCGGGCCGCGAGCTGGGCACTCCAGATGGCGGGAAAGATCGAGCCGCCGCTTGAGTCATTCCTGGTGAAGGCGCAGAGGAACAGGGGGATCTGCTCGAAGTGGTCAGCTAGATGCTGCGCCGACTTGACGATCCGCACTAGCGACACGCTGGCCGGGTCACCGGGACTGGCCTGTGCGGCGGCGATCCTTTCCGCGTAAGCAGTGGCCCAGAGCCGCCTCATCGCATCACGGTAGAGCGGGCCGAGCCTCGCCTTCACCGCCGCGTCGTCGACGAGCAGGAAGCGCCAGTTCTGGGTATTGCCGCCGCTAGGGGCGCGAATCGCCGCGTCGAGTATCTTCGCCTGAACCTCATCAGGTATCGGCTCAGGCCGAACCCTGCGCATCGCCCTGGTCGTGTACAGCGCCTCATAGACGTCCACGACGACCGCCCTTCGGGAGCTTAGTGCGCGAAATGACCCCGATAGTACTCGAAGACGAAACCGATGACACTTAGTACCACGGCAAGCAGTCCGATCAGGAACAGCCACCAGCCGACCGCCACGCCAATGGCAGCGAGCGCGCCGGACAGCCCGACGAACAGCGGCCACCAGCTATGCGGGCTGAAGAACCCGAGTTCGCCCGTGCCATGCTCGATCTCGCCATCGGGGTCATCTTCTGGCCGTTGCGGCAGCCGCCGGCCGGTGAACAGCACGTAGAAGCCGATAAGGAACGCCAGGCCGACCGCTAGCGCTAGCGCGGTCGCGCCGGTCGGCTCGTGCGACAGGTACCAGTAGAAGATGTCAGCCACGCCGAAGAAGATCGCGCAGCCGAGGAAAAGCCAGCCTTCGACCCTCATGTTCCTGCCCCTGCCATTGTCAGCCTTCTTGTCAGCTCGGTTAGCGGCTCAGCCGCGGAAGTCAGGTATTCGTACGTCGACAGCCGCCGCGGTCAGTGACCGCCGCCTACGCCGATCGCTTGCTTGCGGTCTTCAGGATCACGTCCGGCCCTGATCTGCGGGTAGTGCAAGTCAAACGCAGGGCGCTCGGACCTGATCCGCGGAATGGAAGTGAAGTTGTGCCTCGGCGGCGGGCATGAGGTAGCCCATTCAAGCGAATTGCTGTAACCCCAAGGGTCGTCTTCCGTGACACGCTCGCCGTGCTTCCAGGTGATGTACACGTTGTAAAGGAAGAGCAGCGTCGAGGCACCGAGAATGAAAGCGCCGATTGAGGAGATCTGGTTGAGAGTTGTCGCCAGGTGCGGCAGGTAGGCGTAGTTCGCTGTCCGCCTTGGCTGCCCCATCAGGCCCAGCCAGTGCTGCACGAGGAAAGTCATGTTGAAGCCGATGAAAACCGACCAGAAGTGCCAGACGCCCAGCTTGTTATTGAGCATCTTGCCTGTCCACTTGGGCCACCAGAAATAGAACCCGCCGAACATGCAGAACACCACCGTGCCGAAGAGCACGTAGTGGAAGTGGGCGACCACGAAATACGTGTCGCTGACCGCGAAGTCGAGCGGCGGCGAGGCCAGGATAACGCCGGTCAGGCCGCCGAACAGGAAAACGACCATGAAGCCGAGAATGAACAGCATCGGCGCTTCAAGCGTGATCTGGCCGCGCCAGATCGTACCTAGCCAGTTGAAGAACTTCACACCGGTAGGAATGGCGATGAGGTAGGTCATGAACGAGAAGAACGGCAGCAGGACGGCACCGGTCGTGAACATGTGATGCGCCCAGACCGTCATGGACAGGCCGGCGATGGCGATTGTCGCGGCGACGAGGCCCTTGTAGCCAAACAGTGGCTTGCGGCTGAACACTGGCAGGATCTCGGTGGCGATGCCGAAGAACGGCAACGCCACAATATAGACCTCAGGATGGCCAAAAAACCAGAACAAGTGTTGCCAGAGAATGGCGCCGCCGCTCGTCGAGTTGAACACCTGGGCACGGAACTTGCGGTCGATCTCGAGCACGAGCAGCGCCGCAGCGAGCACAGGAAACGCGAGCAGCACGAGGATCGACGTGAGCAGGATGTTCCAGGTGAAGATGGGCATGCGGAACATCGTCATGCCCGGCGCCCGCATGCAGAAGATCGTGGTGACGAAGTTGACGCCGGAAAGGATCGTGCCAAGGCCGGAGAGGACCAGGCCCATGATCCACATGTCACCGCCGAGCCCCGGCGAGTAGATCGGGTTGGTGAGCGGCGAGTAGGCATACCAGCCGAATGCGGCCGCGCCGCCGGGGGTCAGGAAGCTGAGCAGCAAGATGATGCCGCCGAAGGCGAACATGTAGTAGCTCAGCAGGTTCAGCCTGGGGAACGCCACATCGGGCGAGCCGATCTGAAGCGGCATGATCTCGTTAGCGAAGCCGACGAACAGCGGGGTCGCGAACAGCAGCAGCATGATCGTGCCGTGCATGGTGAACAGTTCGTTGTACTGCTGGTCACTGAGCAGATGATTGTCAGGCTCGAACAACTGTGCCCTGATGAACATGGCCATCAGGCCGCCGATCATGAAGAACGCGAACGACGTAATCAGGTACAGGTGACCGATGATCTTGTGGTCCGTCGAGGAAAGCCAGTCGGCGAGCAAGGACCCCTTGCGATAGCCAGCCGGGGCCGTCATGGCCTGCACGGCGCCATGCGGTTCCGAGAAGCGCACTTCGGTCACGAAACACCCCCGGAAGAACTCTGCAGCGCCTGTTGGCTATGGATCCACTGGTTAAATTGCGACTTGGTCACGATCTTGACCTGGAACAGCATTCGGCTGTGATACACGCCGCAAAGCTCCGTGCAGCGGCCGATGAAGGTACCTGTCTTGATCGGTGTCACCGCGAAGTGGTTGGCGAAGCCAGGGATCACGTCGCGCTTGAACTCGAACGGCACGATCCAGAACGCGTGGATGACGTCGATCGAGGTGAGGTTGAACTGCACCGTCTCGTTGATCGGAATCTCGAGCACCGGCAGGTGCTGGACCGAGGAGTCAGGGTTCCACATGGCTCCGGTCTCAGTGACCATGGACTGCGCGCCGGCCGGGCTCGTCACCTTGTACTGCGGATACTGGAACTCCCAGCTCCACTGGAACCCGGTCACGTTCACCACGACGTTCGGGTGCTTGGGCAGCCTGTCGATGTAATTCTCGTCCCGCGCGGTGAAGTAGAACAGCACGCCCACCATGATGAACGGCAGCACGGTGTACATGATCTCGATCGGCAGGTTGTAGCGCACCTGGGCGGGCAGTGCGTTCTGGCCGCGCCGCTTGCGGTGGAAGATGACGGCCCACAAGATGCCGCCCCAGACGACAACGCCGACGGCCCAGGCTGCGATCCACGATCCTTGCCACATGTGCAGGGTGACCAGGCCCTGCTTGGTCACCGGCGGCAGAAAGCCTTGCCTGGTGAACGCATTGGACGTGCAGCCAGACGTCACGATGGCCAGCCCAAGCACGAGCGCGGCGGCGGGCGCCAAGCGCCTGCGCCCTCGCGCGGCGCCGCGCTTCCGCGACGCTCCGCTCTCCCGCCCGCGCGGGGTACTGCGACTGGAACTCGCAGTGTCTTCTGCGGACGCTTGCCCGCAGAACCCACTGCCGGTGTTTGCGAACACAGATTGCCTTCCCAGCATGCTCCGGCGACTTCCGAGCAGGTTCTCTGCCTGTACCGCCGGCTTGTCCGCCAGTCCTACAGGCTGTCGTGCAAACAGTACAACGTCACGGTCCCCCGCCGCCCATGACCCCCGCCAGAATTGGCATCCTGGCAGACCGCCCCGCCGTAAGGTCGTGACCATGGTGTACTTCGATGCGGCCTCGGCCGAACCGATCGTACCCGCGGCGCGGGCGGCGCTGCTCGCGGCACTGGATGACGGCTGGGCCGATCCGATCAGGCTGCACCGCGAAGGACGCCGGGCCGCACTCCTGCTCGAGCAGGCACGGGAGCGGGCCGCCTCGGTGCTCGCTTGCAGAGCCGACGAAGTTTCTTTCACCAACTCCGGAACCACCGCCTGCCACCTGGCTGTGCTCGGCGCCGTGCTCGCCAGGCAGAGCCAGGCCCGCGGCCCTGGCCATGTGGTCGCGAGTGCCGTCGAGCATTCGAGCGTGCTGAACGCGGTCGCCAGGCTCGAGGACGAAGGCAGCCGGGTCACGCTGGTCGGAGTCGACCGTGACGGACGGGTGAACTCGGCCGAGTTCGCCGCCGCGATCAGCGAGGAACGCACGGTACTCGCCTGTCTGCAGTCGGCCAATCATGAGACAGGCACCATTCAGCCAGCGGCCCGCGCAGCCAGGGCATGCCAGGCTGCGCGAGTCCCCTTGTTCGTCGATGCAGCGGCGTCGGCAGGACGGCTGCCCCTGCCTGAAGGGTGGTCGTTGCTGGCGGCCAGCGGGCACAAGTTCGGCGGCCCTCCTGGTGTCGGCTTGCTTGCGGTCAGGAAAGGGGTGCGCTGGAAATCGCCGCTGCCGCCGGACAGCAGGGAAGGAAGACGGGTACCAGGCTTCCCTGACTTGCCCGCGATCGTCGCGGCGGCGGCCGCGCTCGAGGATGCCAGTGCCGGTCGGGCCGACGCGGACGCCGAACTGCGGGAACTCACCGACCTGATCAGGGACCGCCTGCCCGTGCTGCTTGCCGACTGCGTGGTGCACGGCAATCGCGCATTCTCGCTGCCGCACATCGTGACGTTCTCCTGCCTGTACGTGGACGGCGAAGCCCTCGTGACCGAACTTGACAAGGCGGGCTTTTCGGTGTCCTCTGGCAGCGCGTGCGCGTCAGAAGCGGCACAGCCCAGCCATGTGCTCGCCGCGATGGGCGCGCTGACGCACGGGAACGTGCGAATTTCGCTGCCTGCGGGCACGACACGCGAGTCGGTCGAGACATTCCTCGCGGTGCTACCGGATATCGTGAACAGACTGCGCGAAGCGGTCAGCCGCTGGGTATGACGTCTGGGGGCGGATACGTGGAGCGGCATCTGGGAGGGGTCATGGCTTACCCGCAAGATGCGGCCGTGCAGCCGCCTGCGCTCAGGATCGACGCGCTCGGCAAGAAGTGCCCGCTGCCCATCATCATGCTTGCCCAGCGTATCGGCGAGGTGCCGATTGGTAACGTCATCGAAGTGCTCGCCGACGACCCGGCCACCAAGACCGACGTGCCCGCGTGGTGCGGGCTCAAGTCACACGAGTTCGTAGGTGCCGGCGAGCTGGCACCGGCGCCCGGCTGGGCCTTCCGTATCCGCCGCAGCTACTGAGGCTCTGGCGTACCCTCGCTGGGCTGCGGGTCGACCGCGGCGAACCGCTGGGCGAACCTGGGGTCGTTCTCCCACCAGAGCCGATGACTCGCTTCCTGCCGCACCTGACCGGCCTCCTTCGCGGCGACGGTCGTCGCCGCCGCGTCCTGCGCCGCCGCTTCGGCGTCGAGATGAGCGTCGATCGCCCTGGCTTCTCCCTCGTCCTCCTTGATCATCGCAATGAGGAGGGCGGCAAGGAAAGGCAGCCCGATAATGTCGCCGAACACCCAGAGCGCACCGCCGCCGATCACCTGGTCGGTGGTCAGCGAAGGACCCCAGGGCCAGCCAACCGAGTGGTAGTAGCTCCCGGCGATAAGCGAGCGGTCCGCGATCACCGCGAGGCCGAGCACGGCGTCACCGACGACCTCGGCGGCAGTCACCCAGACCGCCACCATGTACGGGTACTGCCTCGGCACCGGATCGACCCTTAGCAGGGTCCAGAAGAACAGCAGCCCTGGAGCGATCAGCGCCAGGTATGTCAGTTCCCTGACGCCGGCGCTGTGAAAACCCGCAGCGTACCAAGGCGAAAAGTAGAGCAGGAAAGGCGTCACCACCAGCACGAACCCGGTGACCAGCGGAAAGGTGATCAAGCGTGCGACCCGCCCGGTCACGGCCCGCTCCAGCCGCGCACCCAGACTCGGCAGCGTCGCGATCGCCAGCGTGAGCGGCCGCCCGAGCATGATGAACAACGGCACCCCGAGCAGCAGCAATACCGTCTGGAACGACCTGACGTAGAAGAGCACCTTTGCGTAGACGGCAAGGAAAGAGCATGTCGCGATGAAGGCCAGGCCGAGCCCGCCGCCGCAGAACGCGAATACCCGGCCAGCCGGCCAGTCTTCTCCCGAGCGCCGCACCCGGCGGACGCCGACCAGGTAAACCGCCGCCACAAGGAGGAGCACGACCAGCGCGAACGGGTCGATCGACCACTCGGTGAATCCCCTGGACGGCGTAAGCCGCGGCGGCCCGTGATACCCGGACGGCAAGGAGGCAAGGTGAGCCAGACTCAGCGCAACAGTCACGCAGACCAAACTACCCCTCGCCGGCGCTATCCGGCTCAGCTGGTCCTACGGCTTGTAGTATTCGGCGATCTCGGCGGCGGCTTCTTCGCCATAAGCGACGGCGACTCTGGCGGTCAGCGCATCAGGCCTGAGCTCATATTCCTGCGGGCCCGTGCTCTCCAGCGCGTGCACCGCGACGATGTTGCCGAGCTGAGCGGCGCGCTCCAGGCTCAGCCCCCAGGAAACCGCCGCGAGGAAACCCGATCTGAACGCGTCGCCCGCACCGGTAGGCTCCGCCGGCTCCACGCCTGGCACAGCGGGAATGAAGATCGGCTCCTGTCCGGCCTGGTCGATCCGTGCTCCCTTGCCGCCAAGGGTTGTGACCTGCACGCCCACCTGCTCGGTCAGCTCGGCCGGGTTCCAGCCGCTCTTGTGCTGAGTAAGCGTGGCCTCGTATTCGTTGCAGAACAAGTAGTCCGCGCCAGCCATCAACGTGCGCACCTGATCGCCGTCGAGCCTGGCTAGCTGCCAGGACGTGTCGGCGGCAAAAGGTATCTGATTGGCGACACACTGCTTGGTGAAAGCCAGCATCGCATCAGGATCGCTCGCGCCGATCAGCACCAGGTCGACCCGCCCGCGCAGATCACTGAGGTCGATGTTCCTGTCTTCTGACATGGCGCCCGGGTAGAAGGACGCGATCTGATTCATGTCAGTGTCCGTCGTTCCGACGAACCTCGCCGTGTGCTGACGCACGGACTCTCTGACCTCGCTTGTGTCCACTCCGTGCCGCTCGAGCCAGTCACGGTACTCGGCGAAGTCGCTGCCCGCCGTCCCGACAAGCAGCGGGCGCAGTCCGAGGCAACCGAGTCCGAAGGCGATGTTGGCCGCGACTCCGCCGCGCTTGATCTCAAGCGTGTCGACCAGGAACGACAACGCGATCTTGTCGAGCTTGTCCGGCATGAGCTGATCGACAAATCTGCCGGGAAAAGTCATCAGATGGTCGGTCGCGATCGAACCAGTTATCGCAAGGCGCACGGCGGTCCTTCTGAAGAGGCGGAACCGCTACTTACCGTACGCATGAAAGCGAACGGTCTGCCCGGCGGCACGGGAGCAAACGCACACGACATCCCAACATTACAGCGCCACCAACCCGGCCGCCAGGCGGCCGGCGCCCGGCACGCCCGGCCAGATCCTCCTAGTGGAAGGAGTCTCCGCACGCGCAGGAACCCGTCGCGTTGGGGTTGTCGATGGTGAAGCCCTGCTTTTGGATCGTGTCCACGAAGTCGATAGTGGCACCGGTCAGGTAAGGCCCACTCATCTTGTCGGTGACGACATCAACACCGTTGAACGAGCTGACGATGTCCCCGTCCATCTGGCGCTCGTCGAAGTAAAGCTGATAGCGGAGGCCAGAACAGCCGCCGGGCTGCACAGCGATCCGCAGCCGGAGGTCGTCACGCCCCTCCTGGGCCAGCAAGTCGCCGACCTTGGCAGCAGCCACCTCGGTGAGGATGACGCCCTGCGCCGTCACATCGTTCTGAACTGTCATCTGGTTAGCTCCCGCTGATAACGACCGCGCGCCGCGCGGCATCTCCACCACATCAACGATAACCCCCTCCCCAACATTCCACCCCCACCCCCCAGGCGCCAGCGCCCACGTTGTGCCGTTGCAGGTGCCCGGAGCGGTGGCTCCGCCCCCGCCCCCCCCAAGTGCCAGCGCCCACGTTGTGGCGTTGCAGGTGCCCAGGCGCCCACGTTGGGGCGTTATGGGGGTCCGGAAGGGCGGCTGGGTGCCCGCGTTGTGACAACGCGGGGGGCGGGGGGGGCGGGGGGGCGGGGGGGCGGGGAGTAGGGAGTAGGGGCGGGCGGGGGAAGGTGAACGAGGGGGTCAGACCTCGTGAACTGGTTACGAACGGGCCGCGTATCCTTGGGTATCGTCATACCGACGATAAGTTGGTATCGTCAAAGTGACGAGAACACAATACCGCCTAGACACGGGGGAACAGGGGATCACCATGCCGACGACGGCAACGAGCCAGCTCATCACCTCAGTGCCAGCCACGGGACCAGCCACGGGACCAGCCGCGGGACCAGCGGACCGGGAACTCCCGTTGCTGCGGCTCGGCCGCGGCGCCGACCCGCAGGCGGAGCGTGGTGTCTCCTGCCCTGGCGAACTACCGCCCCAGTCAGATCCGGCACTCGTCCGCCGCGCCGAGGAGGCGCGGGCCAGGCTGGGTGACCGCGCGTTCGTGCTCGGGCATCATTACCAGCGCGACGAGGTCATCAGGTTCGCCGATGTGACCGGCGATTCGTTCAAGCTGGCCAGGGACGCGGCAGCGATGCCAGGGGCAGAGTATGTCATCTTCTGCGGCGTCCATTTCATGGCTGAATCAGCCGATATTTTGACTTCTGATGCACAACGTGTCATCCTGCCGGACCTCGCCGCCGGGTGCTCGATGGCCGACATGGCCGGCTACGACCAGGTCGAGGAGTGCTGGGAGACGCTCGGGGATCTCGGCATTGCCGAGACGGTGGTCCCGGTTACCTACATGAACTCCTCGGCCGACATCAAGGCGTTCACCGGCCGCAATGGCGGCACGGTCTGCACCTCGTCGAACGCCAGGCGCGCCTTGACCTGGGCGCTGGAGCAGGGCACCAAGATCCTCTTCCTTCCCGACCAGCACCTTGGCCGTAATACGGCCGTGCTCGAACTCGGGATGAGCCTGGATGACTGCGTGGTCTGGGACCCGCGCCGGCCATACGGCGGCAACGATCCGCAGGCACTCCGCCGGGCCACCATGATTCTCTGGAAGGGGCACTGCTCGGTCCACGGCAGGTTCACTGCCGAAGGGGTGACGCAGGTGCGGCGCAGCATCCCTGGGGTCAATGTCATCGTCCACCCGGAATGCGTACACGACGTCGTGCTCGCCGCCGACCAGATCGGCTCGACCGAGAAGATCATCGCCACGATCGAGCGGGCGCCCTCGGGATCGGCGTGGGCGGTCGGCACTGAACTGAACCTGGTGCAGCGTCTCGCGAACGACAATCCTGATAAGAGGATCGTCTTCCTCGACAAGACCGTCTGCTACTGCTCGACGATGAACAGGATCGATCTGCCGCATCTGGTCTGGGCCATGGAGTCACTCGCCGACGGGCGGGTGGTTAATCAGATCACGGTTGACCCGGCTACGGCCGCGCAGGCCAAAACCGCGCTCGACCAGATGCTCGCCTTGCCCTAGAGCCCGGGCGCGCCCCACACCGGGAACCAGCGTCCGAGGTCAGGCTCGATCTTCAGGTCGTCGCTGAGCACCCCGCGGACACGGAGTTCCGTCGCATTGTCTCGCCGCTGCCCGGCTCGCGGCGCGAACGGGTAGAAGGTGCCGCGCTTGTACAAGTAGACCAGTCCGAGCGGCCCAGAGGCGTCCTTGAAGCCCAGGATCGTGCACAGCAGTTGCGGCCCGAACCCGCCGGCTTCCAGCGAGGAGTTCACGGCGTGCAGGTCGGTCACCAGCCCTTCGCTGTCTTCAGGGTCGTGGGTGACCACTACCCAGGTGAATCCGAACGAGTCCGCGGTCACCTTGGCAGGCGCCTTGCTCTCCCCCATCGCCAGCAGCTCGGTCACGTCCTTCTCGATATCGGAAAAGGCCCTGCCCTCGACGGCGCGGAAGCAGACAGAACCGACACCGGTCGGCATGAAGTCGGTCGCCGCCTCGAGCGTGATCGCGGCGGAGGGCAACGCGAACAACTGGTCAAGGTTCGGCGGAACCGGCTTTGACCGGCCAAGCAGCACGTCCATCAGTCCCACGGCGAGACTCCTACCGGCTTAGTTCCTTGGAGATCTTGTCAAGTTGCGCCAGGCGCTTTTCGAGCGTGGGGTGCGTCGAGAAGATGTTCGACAGGCTCATCCCCGCGCTCTTCGAAGAAAGCGCTGGCGCGAAGTAGAACGCGTTGAGCGGCTCCGCCGCCCGCAAGTCCCTGGTCGGAATCCGGGACATGTCACCTGTGACCTTCACCAATGCGCTTGCCAGCGCGGAAGGCTGCCCGGTGAGCAGCGCACCCGAGCGGTCGGCCGACAGCTCACGATACCTGGAAAGCAGCCTGATCAGCAGGAAGCTGACCGCGTAGACCACGATCCCGACGACCATCACGGCCAGCACGATAGGGAACGTGTTCTGGTCACCACCACCGGCACCGCCGCGACCGCGGCCGCGGCCGCCACCGCCGCCGCCGCCGCCGAAAAGCTCAGAGTAGAATGCGAACCTCACGAGCAGCCCTGCCACGATGCCGAGGAACGATGCGATCGTCATGACCGCCACGTCCTTGTGCGCGACGTGCGACATCTCGTGCGCGAGCACGCCTTCCAGTTCATTGGTGTCGAGCCGGTTAAGCAGTCCCTGAGTCACGCAAACAACCGCGACCTTGCTGCTCCGCCCGGTCGCGAACGCGTTAGGCATATCGGTAGGCGCGATCGCGACCCTCGGCTTGGGCATGTCGGCGAGCGCGCAAATCCGGTCGATTACCCCGTGCAACTCAGGCGCCTGCTGCGGGCTGACCTCGCGCGCTCCCGCGGTGGCCAGCGCGATCTTGTCCGACCAGTAGAACGAGGCGAACGAGACCCCGACCGCGATGAGGACGGCGAGGAAGATGATGCCGCTACTGCCAACGTTCGTGTAGTTGGCAAGCAACAGCACGATGACGAGTATGAACGCGGTGAACACCAGGCCGATCAGGAACATGGTCGCGCCCATCCGCGCGATCAGGCCCTTGTCCGTCGCATACCGGGTCCCAGCCATCGGCGCCGCCTCCGTTTCTTCCAGCAGCCGCGAGAACCTACTTACTTCATTACATCCGACCCGAGCTGATGCTCTGGTAACTGATCAACGGGCATCGGTGTTCCCGCCTGGCCCAGGCGACTAGCGGGCGCCACTGCGGGCAGGCCGCATCACCCCGGCTGCGACCTGCCCGCGTTGAGCCAGGTCAACCAGGAATCAGTCCGCCGTCGGCGAGCAGATCGCGTACTTCCTCGATCGTCGCGCCCTCGCCGGGAAGGATCAGGTCTGACGGCTCGATGGCATCGGGCGGCAACACCTCGCCAAGGTCCCTCGCCCGGTCGAGAAGTTTGCGAAGCGCGGTGTGGAAGGCGTCCTCGTCGTGCCGCTCCACCGCCGATTCGAGGTCGGTGTCGAGGTGGTTAAGCTCCTCCACCGCTCCTTCAGGCAGCCGGAACTGGCCTTCGCCCATGATCCTGATGATCATTGAGCACCTCCGGAATTCGGCTGCTGCGACGGGTAGCCAGGCTGCTGGCCAGGCCTCACGTCCTGTCCGGCACCGCCGCCCGCAAGCTCCTTGGGCGCGCCGCCGGCCAGTTCGGCCTTCATCCTGGCCAGTTCGTTGTCGACGCTGCCACTTGCGCCCATCCGGTCGAGCTCGGCCTGAATGTCGTCGGCCGGCGTGCCGCCGAGCGCATCGGTAAGCGCGCCTGAGGCCATCAGCTCGTCGATCGCCCCGGCCCTGGCCTTCATCTGCTCGGTCTTGTCCTCGGCCCGCTGGATGGCGAGGCCGACATCGCTCATCTCTTCCGAGATGCCGGTGAAGACCTCGTTGATCCTGGTCGTGGCTTCCGCAGCGGTATAGGTGGCCTTGATGGTCTCCTTCTTGACCCTGAAGGCGTCAACCTTGGCCTGAAGCCGCTGACTGGCAGCCGTCAGCTTCTCCTCTTCCGCCTGCAGGGATGCGAACTGCGCCTGCAAATCGGTTAGCTGACTCTGCACGCCCGCTTTCCTGGTCAGCGCCTCCCTGGCCAGGTCCTCCCGGCCGGCCGCGAGCGCGTCGCGCGCTTGCCTGTCCAGCTTGTCCGACGTCTGCTGTACCTGGTTCATCTGCAACTCAATCCGCTTGCGCGAGGTTGCGACGTCGGCTACGCCGCGCCGCACCTTCTGCAGCAGCTCGAGCTGGGTCGTGTAGGAATAATCCAGGGTCTCCCTTGGATCCTCATACTTGTCAAGCGCCTTATTGGCCTTAGCCCTGAAGATCGTAGAAACCCGCTTCATCACGCCCATAAGCGCGGCCCATCCCCTCATCCTGTCTTCCGCCGCAGCACCGGGGCTGGCGCCGTCAGCGACCGTTTGCGCAGCAGCGGAGAACTTCCGCAGATGCCGGATTCCCAGCCTATGGCCTGCCGGGAGTTGCGTCATCATTACAGCCTGACAATGCACGCTACCTGGCTGCATTGCACCCCTCACGGCGACGCGACAGAACGGATGTTCTGAGTGATTCGTCCAGCCGGACCGGTAGGCTGTGATGGTGTTGCGACGACGGTCAGGTGGCGCTACGGCCACGCAGGAAAATGATCAGGCTAGCCAGCCACTAGAACTTGGCAGGCAGGCAGGCAAGGGCAAGCCCACGCCCAAGCGGAGCGAGGTGGAGCGGGCCAGGCGCCAGCCTTATGCCGCGCCGCCCAAAGATGCCAAGGACCGCAAGGCGGCCGCGGCCCACGACCGTGAACGCAGGCGACTCGAGCGGGAACGTCAGACCGCGGCCATGAAACGCGGCGAGGAGTGGGCGATCCCGGCGAAGGACAGGGGCGCGGTAAAAGCGCTCGCCAGGGACTACGTCGACTCGCGCAGGCTGCTGGTCAGCGAGTACATACTGTTCGCCGTCTTCATCCTGATCTTCATCATTTTCGCGCTCGGCTCGCACAAGGCCTACTCGAACACCATCTTGTACCTTGAGCTCTTCATCGTCTTGGTGATCGCGGTGGAGGGCATCTACCACGGCGCCATGGTGGCGCGCCTGGCCAAGCAGCGCCTGCCGGCCGAGAGCACCCGCGGCATCACCTGGTACGTCGTCAAGCGCAGCCTGCGGCTGCGCGCGTCGCGGATTCCGCCGGCCAGGGTCAAGCGAGGAGACCGCATCTGATGGAGTTCCGCAATCTTGGCCGGAGTGGCCTGGTCGTAAGCGAGATCGCCTTCGGCAACTGGCTGACGCACGGCTCCCAGATCGCGGAGGAGGCCGCAAAAGACTGCGTGCACGCGGCCCTCGACGAAGGCATCACGACCTTCGACACCGCCGACGTCTACGCGAACACCGCCGCCGAGTCGGTGCTCGGCCGGGCGCTGCACGGCATCAGGCGGGAGTCGCTGGAGATCTGCACGAAGGTGTTCTGGCCAACCGGGCCAGGTCGCAACGACCGCGGCCTGTCACGCAAGCACATCATGGAGTCTGCGCACGCATCGCTGCGGCGACTCGGCGTTGACTACATCGACTTGTACCAGGCGCACAGGTTCGACCACGGCACGCCACTCGAAGAGACCATGCGGGCCTTCGACGACCTGGTACGCCAGGGCAAGATCCTCTATGTAGGCGTGTCTGAGTGGCGGGCAGAGGAGATCGCGGCCGCGTTGCGCATCGCCGGCCAGCTCGGCCTTGACCGCATTGTCTCCAACCAGCCGCAGTACAACATGATCTGGCGGGTCATCGAGGCAGAAGTGGTCCCGCTGTCGCTCGAGGAGGGCATCGGGCAGATCGTCTGGTCACCGATCGCCCAGGGCGTGCTGACAGGCAAGTACCTGCCAGGTGCGGCGCCGCCGGCCGGATCGCGCGCCGCGGACCAGCGCGGGTCCAGGGTCATCAGCGAACTGCTGACCGGCGAGGTGCTGAATGCCGTGCAGGAACTGCGTCAGGTGGCGCAGGAGGCCGGCCTGCTCCTGTCGCAGCTAGCGGTCGCCTGGACGCTGCAAAATCCGGCCGTAAGCGCCGCGATCATCGGCGCGAGCAGGCCAGAGCATGTTCGCGAGAACGTGAAGGCGGCAGGCGTGCGACTCGAACCTGAGCTGATGGCCAGGATCGACGAGATCATGCGCCCTGTGATCGTCAGCGACCCGGAGCGCACTCAGAGCCCGCAGTAACGGTCCCTAGGCGGCACCCATGACCTGCCGCAGCGCGTCAGTCCTGCGGGTGCAGGCTCATCGGACCGTACTCGATCCTGCCATCTTCAAGCAGGCTGACCTGGTCAACGCCCGACTCGAGCAGGCTGCGCCAGTGCTCGCCCAGCCAGGTCTCCGCGTCCCCTTGACTACCGAAAGTCTCCCTGGGCAGCCCGCGCGCGGTAGCCGCCGTCCCGTCCGCCTTCTGGTACTGCCAGGTCCAGGTCATGGCTGACAGCGTATGACCGCGGCCCGCGCGGACCGGCGCCGGCTCCCCTGCGGCGCACCGCGGTTCTGGCGTGCCGCAAGCAGGCTGGCGAGGCGTGACTTGACCGCAATTAACGTCGATCGCGGATTCCGCGAGTGAACATGGCCAGGTAGCACGCGGGAACTGTTAAGTTCTAAAGCCTAGGACGCCGCAGGCAAATGCCTGACGTCGGTCAGCAGGCAAGACCAGCAACAGGCAAGACCAGCAGATCAAGGTGGTGGACGGCATTGGCGCGCGTTGTCGTCGTTGGTGACCTCATGACCGACACCGTCGCACATGCGATGCTGCCGCTGGCCAAGGCCAGCGATACGCCCGCGACGGTAACCATGCATGGCGGCGGTTCTGGCGCCAACATCGCCGCCTGGCTGGCGGTGGACGGCACCGAAGTGGCCTTCGTCGGGCGGCGCGGCGCCGACATCGCGGGCAGGAACAGGGACATGGAACTCATGGGCTACGGCGTTGACGCCAGGCTCGTGATGGACCCGGAGCGGCCGACGGGTACCTGCGTGGTCATGGTCACCCATAAGGGCGATCAGACCATGATGTCTGACCCGGGCGCCAACGCCGCCCTGTCGCCTGATGACCTGCCCAAGGACCTGTTCACTCCTGGCTGTCACTTGCACGTGTCCGGTTACACCCTACTTAACGCCAGCTCCAGGCAAGCTACCCTGGCCGCGATCGCGATGGCCAGGCGCGCGGGCATGACGATTTCGGTGGACGGCGCCTCTTCCGCTCCGCTCGAGCGGGCAGGTGCCGAGCCCTTCCTGCAGATGACCAACGGCGCCGTGCTGTTGTTCGTGAACGCCGACCAGGGCCGGGTGCTTACCGGCAGGTCCGAGCCTGAGCAGGCCGCCAGGGTACTCAATGCCTGGTACCCGCACGTTGTCATGAAGCTTGCCGACCAGGGCGCGCTCTTCTACGCCAACGGCAGGCCAGATCCGGTCAGAGTGCCCGCGCCTCCCGTCGAGCGCATCGTGGACCGCACCGGCGCCGGAGACGCGTTCTGCGCGGGCTTCCTGCCCGCCTGGCTGGACAAGAAGCCACCGCACGAGGCACTGACCAGCGGCTGTCGGCTGGCCGCCATGGCACTTGGCCTCGTCGGCGCCAGGCCGCTCCTTTAGCCAGGCCGCTCCTTTAGCCAGCCGCCTGACCCGGCCGGTCCGGCCGAGCGCGCCGGGTCCTGGCTGTCGCCAGCGCACGGCAGAATATCGGCATGGCACGCAGCAGTAGGACAACCCCGCCTCCAGAAGACTTCGAGGAAAACATCGTCGACATCGACGTCACCGACGAGATGCGCGGCAGCTACCTCGAGTACGCGTACTCGGTGATCTACCAGCGGGCACTGCCCGACGCGCGCGATGGCCTCAAGCCGGTGCAACGCCGGATCTTGTACCAGATGGCGGAGATGGGCCTGCGACCTGACCGGCCGCATGTCAAGTGCGCCCGTGTCGTCGGCGAGGTGATGGGCCGTCTGCACCCGCACGGCGACGGCGCGATCTACGACGCGCTTGTCCGCCTGGCGCAGCCGTTCGCGATGCGGCTGCCGATGGTCGACGGCCACGGGAATTTCGGCTCGCAGGGCAACGACGATCCGCCCGCTGCCATGCGGTACACCGAGGCACGCCCGGCCGTCGCCGCTGTCGAGATGACCGCTTCACTCGACGAGGACACGGTCGACTTCATACCGAACTACGACGGCACAGAGACCCAGCCGGAAGTCCTGCCATCTGGCCTGCCGAACCTCCTGGTCAACGGTGCGGCCGGGATCGCGGTCGGGATGGCGACGAACATGGCGCCGCATAATCTCGCCGAGGTCATCGCGGCCGCCAGGCACCTGATTGCCAACCCTGACGCTGCCCTCGACGAGCTCATGCGGTTCGTGCCAGGCCCGGACCTGCCCACCGGCGGCAAGATCGTCGGACTTGACGGCATCAGGGATGCGTACGAGACCGGGCGAGGCATCTTCAAGACCCGCGCCGTGGCCAAGGTAGAGCAGATCACTGCACGCCGGTCAGGCATCGTGATCACCGAACTGCCTTACGGCGTCGGCCCCGAGAAGATCAGGGAGCGCATCAAGGACCTGGTGCAGGCCAAGAAGCTGCAAGGCGTGGCCGATGTCGTCGACCTGACCGACCGCACCAAGGGCCTGCGGCTGGTGATCGAGATCCGCAGCGGATTTCACCCTGAAGCGGTGCTCGAGAAGCTGTACCAGCTCACCCCGCTAGAAGACACGTTCGGAATCAACAACGTCGCGCTGGTCGGCGGCCAGCCTCGGGTGCTCGGCCTGCGTGAACTGCTCGAGATCTACGTCGAGCACCGGCTTGAGGTAGTGCGCCGCCGCACCGATTTCCGTCGCAGGAAGCGTACCGACAGGCTTCACCTGGTCGACGGCATCATCATCGCCCTGCTGAACATCGACGAAGTAATCCAGATCATCAGGACCAGTGACGACGCTGCTGACGCCAAGCAACGCCTGATATCCGTCTTCGACCTGTCAGATATCCAGGCGCAGTACATTCTCGACACTCCGTTGCGCCGCCTGACCAGGTACGACAAGCTCGAACTCGAACGCGAGCAGGAGACGCTGCGCACCGAGATCGCCGACCTGACCGCGATACTCGACTCCGACGAGAAGCTGCGCGAACTGGTTTCCGCTGAGCTAGCCGCCGTCGCGGAGAAGTTCGGTACCCCGCGCCGCACCGTGCTTCTCGAAGCCAGCGGGGTGACCAGGACAGCAGCGGTGCCGCTCGAGGTCGCCGACGACCCCTGCACCGTGCTGCTGTCCTCGGCCGGCCTGCTGGCCAGGACCGCCGCGGTAAAGCCGGCCACCGCGCAGCAGGAGCTACCGGAAGAAATTCTTCAGCCGCCAGCGAGCACCGGCGAGTCGCCGGGCAGGAAGCCTTCAGGCACGACGGGCAAGCAGGCAGAACCACGCAGCGCCCACGATGTGATCGTGTCTGCCGTCCACTCGACGGCCCGCGGCTCTATCGGCGCGCTGACCTCGCATGGCAGGCTCATCAGGCTTGGCGTGCTCGAACTGCCTGCCTTGCCGCCGACCGCGCACTCCCCTGGCCTGTCAGGCGGCGCCCCGATCACCGAGTTCGTGTCGACCGAGCGCGGGGAGACCGTGGTGGCGATCGTGGCAGCCGACGCGGCGGGCGCAGGTCTTGCAATCGGCACCGCCCATGGCGTAGTCAAGCGGGTAGCCCCCGACTATCCGCAGAACCTGACCGATTTCGAGGTGATCGCGCTCAAGGATGGCGACCGGGTCGTCGGCGCCGTTCAACTCGGTGAAGAAGGTGAGGAAGAACAGGACCTGGTGTTCATCACCAGCGATGCTCAGCTGCTCAGGTTCGCCGCCAGTTCAGTACGCCCGCAGGGTCGTGCGGCCGCTGGCATGGCCGGGATCAGGCTCGCTCCGCGAGCGACCGTGATCTGGTTCGGTGCCGTGGAACCCGAGGAAGGTCCGTACGAGCCTGTCGTGGTCACTGTGGCTGGCGCCGCTGGCGCGCTGCCTGGCACTACCGCGGCGAGCGTCAAGGTCATGCCCTACACCGAGTACCCGCCCAAGGGACGGGCCACCGGCGGGGTCCGCTGCCACAGGTTCCTGAAAGGCGAGGACACCCTGGTCCTGGCCTGGGCCGGACCAGGCCAGGCCAGAGCGGCCACGGCGGCTGGTACCCCGGTGCAACTCCCGTCGCCTGAAGGTCGCAGGGACGGCTCAGGTGAACGAGTACGCGAGCCGATCGCCGCCGTAGGCGGCTCCGCCCCAGCTTGAGCGAGTTCTAGCAGTTCATTAGCTTAGTTTCGGCTGATCTACAGCTTGGCGGGCCATTGTTCTTAGATGGCGGGCCCGGCCGGGCCCGCCGCCAACGTCCACCAAGCAGGAGCGAACCCGTGGCTACAGTGGCAGCAACCAGGGCACGGCGCCTGATTTCGGCCGTCGCTCCTCCCTTCGGCCAGGACGCGACCGCCGCAGTGCTCACTGAGCAGGCTCACCAGGCGGCAGGCACCGCCGATCCGGTGTCCGACGCTGATAAAGGCGCAGCGCTCGTTGCCGATCGCCGCCACCAGGAAGCAACGGATTCGCGCTTCAGTCCGTCTAATGCAGAAAGCACGTCACGTCACTGGACCCATTAGTAGCCGCCAGCGGGCGACTACCACACCACATACCGCATACCCGGTGGCCCGGGTAGCGACGAACCCGGGCCTAGGCGGGGGGCGACCAGCGGGCACGTAATGGTCACCCCCCGCAGAAAGGCCCTTCAGTCCGGCGCCGTCGACCCCAGCGTCCGGCTAGCTCAGCCGGTCAGCGACGAGGGCGGCGAACCGGTCGAGGCCTTCCTCAAGCGCCTGCGGCGTCATCTGGCTGCACGCGAGCCTGGCCTGGTGCGACCCTCCTGCTCCGGCATAGAAGTGGCTCATCGGTGTCCAGAGCACGCCGTGCGCCCGAGCCGAGTACTCCATCAGTTCGTCATCAGCGACGAACGGCAGCGTCACTACCGCGAAGAACCCGCCGGTCGGCGTGTTCCAGGTGACCGGCGACCCAGCCGGGAACCTGCGGTGCAGGCCGTCAAGCAAACGGCGCATGTTGGCCAGGTAATGCGCGGTCTCACGCTCGTTGGCCTTGGCCAGGGAAAAATCGTTGAGCAGCAGCTTTCCCCCGATCACGGCCTGGGCCACGGCGGGCGTGTTGACAGTGATCATGCTCTTGATCCGGCCCAGGTAGTCGGCAAGCAGGCTGACATGGCCTGAATCGGCAGCGACCCGCTGGTCGGCCACGGTGAACCCGACTCGTGCTCCGGGGAATCCCACCTTGGCGAAAGACCCGATATAGATGACCTGCCTGCGGGTGTCGAGTGCCTTGAGCGTGGGCAGGTGCTCGCCCGAGTGGAACGTGCCGTACGGGTTGTCTTCGATCAGCAAGATCTCCTCGGCGGCCGCCACCTCGAGCAGGCGCCGCCTGGTGGCCAGGCTCATGCTTACCCCAGATGGGTTCGCGAAGTCCGGCATCAGATAGCACGCACGGACCCTGAGCCCGGCGCTCCTGGCGCGGCGGACCGTGGTCACCAGGTCGTCGAGGTCAATGCCGTCATCGCCGCCGCGCACGGGCCAGACCGGCAGATCGGCCAGCCGGGCGGCACCGGTCAGCCCGACATAGCTCGGCGACACGGAAAGCAGCACGTCGCTCTGATCGGCGCGAAGCGCCCGCAGCACGGCGAACATGCCTTCCTGGAAACCGACGGTCACCACGATCGCGGCAGGATCAGCCGCGATGCCCTCGTCGGTCTCCAGGTACCTGGCCACAAGTTCGCCGATCATGCCGTTGGTGCGGCCGTACTGGAATAGTGCCTGGTTCAGCCTGACCGTACTGAAGCCGCGCTCTGTGGTCAGGTACTCGCAGTAGGCGTCGAGGTACCTGTGGATCAAGCCGACGTCGAAGAACTGCTCGCAAGGTCGCCCGGAGGCGAACGAGATCGCGTCCGGGTACCGGCCGGCAATCTCGTTCAGGAAGTTCATCGACTCGAGTGCCGGGTCGACCAGCGAGCCGTGCAACGTGGCCGCGGCAAGGTCCGCTCCCTGAGCGACCTCGGCGAAGACACCGGCCTGGGTGCCGCTTGTCATAGCTGTTGATCCCTTCGCGTCTGATTCCCATCTTTTCGGCTAACGACCCGTTCCGCAAGGAGGCCGGCAACGCCACCCTGGCGGCCTGATGCGGCGAGTGACGGCGGACCGTAAGAGCGGCCTGACGCTGAGCAGCGAAGGGTACCCTAAGCTTCGCGGATACTTTCCGAAAAGGTAGGCGAATGTCACCGTCAGGGAAGAAGCGGAATGACCGGCTCCCTATCGCCGCAGGACAACAGCATGTTCGCAGGGCTTCGGAGCTGCCAATCCGGATAACGCGACGATGCGTACGGGACTGTCCAATCGGAAGTGACGTGGGATGAAGACTCCGATGCTTGACATATCGACCGCCCGATACCAATCTAGCCGGTAGGTGATCTGATCCGGGTTTGCCGGCTGGTCACTTGCGGTTCCGTGCCACGCGGTTGTTAGCCGCGACGTTAGCCGCGACCGCAGCCCGTGCCCGACGCCCATGTGGCCAGGAAACCGGAGGGAGGCGCACAATGAGGGACGATCTCAAGGTTGAGAAGGACGACACCATCAAGCTCGAGAAGGACGACACCATCGTCAAGGACTAGGCAGTAGGTGACCTGATCCGGGTCACCCGGCTGGTCACTTGCGGTTCCGTGCCACGCGGTTGTTAGCCGCGACATAAGCCGCGACCGCAGCCCGTGCCCGACGCCCATGTGGCCAGGAAACCGGAGGGAGGCGCACAAATGAGGGATGATCTCAAGGTCGAGAAGGACGATGTAGTCGTCAAGGACCGCGACGATCTTATCGTCAAGGACGACGTCGTAGTGAAGGACTAGCTCTAAGCCAGCTCTTTAACGATCTCCCGGGCCCGGTCCGCATCGGATCGCGACCCGGGAGATCTGTTTTCCGGTCAGCTTGCGCCGCGCGCCTCGCGGTACCGCCGGCGAAGTTCCTTCTTGTCCACCTTGCCCTGACCGGTCAGCGGAAGTCCGGTCACGAACTCGATGGTCCTGGGCGTGTAGAGCGCGTTGAGCGTGCTCCTGGTCAGTTCGCGCAGTTCCTCGGCGTCAACTTCCGCGCCGGCCTCGGGAACCACGATCGCGTGCACCAGTTCCTCGTCCTCGTCGCCAGGTACGCCGATCACCGCTGCCGAGCGCACCTTGGGATGGCTGGTCAGCACATCCTCGATCGGCTTAGCGTAGACATTGGCCGCCGCGCCGCTGGTCACGATCATGTCGCTGATCCGGTCGATCAGATAGAGGAACCCGTCCTCGTCCTTGTACCCGATGTCGCCGGTGCGCACCCAGCCGGCCTTCATGGTCTGCCTGGTCAGCTCGGGCTGCTGCCAGTATCCGGCCATGGCGAGCGAGCCTTTCACCCACACCTCGCCTGACTCGCCGACGCCTGCTTCCTTGCCTTCCTCGTCACGAAGCTCGATGACCGAGTCGGCGAACGGCTGCCCGCACGACTTCAGCCGGTCCGGATGCTCCGGGTCGTGATCAAGGAAAGGCAGGTCGGTGATCAGCGGCAGTTCGCTCGAGCCATAGACGATCCGCACCACCGGCCCGAGCTTGTCGATAGCCTCGGCCAGCCGTGCCGGGTTCGCCGCCGCACCGCCAACGTTCAGGTAACGCAGCGAACTCGTGTCCGTCGAGGGCAGCGCTTCGTGTGCCAGCACGGCGTAAAGCAACTGCGGGGTGAGGAACGCGCTGGAGATCTGCTCCTTCTGGATCGTGCCAAGCCAGTCCGCCGGATCCCAGCGCTCGCTGGTAAAGAAGGTGCCGCCCTGGAAGAGAGTGAGGAACGCGGGCGTCTGACCGCTCACGTAGCTGTAAGACGAGCCGGAGAGGAACCGCATCGGCGGTTCCTTGATCGACCGGTAATAGGCGGAGATGAACTGAAGCACCTTGTAAAAGCCCTGCCAGTGATGCACTAGCTTGGGCTGCCCCGTGGTACCGCCGGTATAAAACAGCGAAGACGGCTGACTGCCGACGTAGGCGAGCGGCAGGTCGGGAGCGTGCGGATCGATGTCGGCGAGCAGGTTACGGTGGCTGCCGTCTGCAGCGCCCATGGTGAGCACCTTGAGGTCGGGCATCCGCTCGATCAGCTCGGCCGCAAGCTCGGCCCGCTGCATCACCGCCGGACTGTAGATCAGGACGTCCGGCCTGGCCATCTCCAGGTAGGCGATCTGGTCGCGGCGCGGCGCATAAGGCACGATCCACACCGTGCGGCAGCCAAGCAGGTGCAGTGCCAGTTGCAGCGACGCCGACTCAGGGCAGTCCCGCACTAGCACCGCGACGCCCATGCCGTCCTCGACCCCGGCATCATGGAGCGTCGCCGCCAGGCTCCTGGTGAGATTGGCGACCTCGCGATAGGTGAGCCTGACCTCACCCTGCACGATCGCTTCCCGGTCGCCGTACTCGGCGAACAACTCGAACGCATCGAGCACGTAGTTGTCCGGCTCGAGTTCGATGCTGTCATCTGCGGCCAGATCCTGCCCAGATGCCAGGTTCCCTGTCATGAGCCCTCCTCGAAGCCAGAATCGTCAGGTACGAACATCTCTTCGTCGCCGACCCGCGAGGCCGGCCAGGTGCGCTGCTGCCAGGACCGTAGCGTCGCGTGCGTTACCTGCTGGGGCGCGACGATCAGTTGCCCGGCGAACCAGGCCTGGATCGCCGCGAAGCGGGCGATCAGCTCACCGGGTTCGGCTGCGGTGACAAGAACCTGCCCGAGCCTGCTGGCCGCGTCGGAGATCTGGTCCGCGATCACCGCGCCGACCGGCATCTCGATCCTGGCGAAGGCCGCACCCGGCTGGCGCACTATCTCGGTGACCGGCGGAACGGAGAGCAGCACGCCTGGCGGCGCGTTCAGGTTCGTGGTGCCCACGAAACCTGGCCTCACCCGCACGTCCAGCCGCGGCGGCCAGCCAAGCTGCGCGAGCAGCATCTCCTCGGCGAGGTCGACGTTGAACTTCCACAGGACTTCTTCGAAGATCATGGCCGCGCCCCGTCTGGCCGCGCACTCGCCGAACATCAGCGGCCCGCCGTCAGCCGGCCTGAACAGCTCCATGTGGAAGACGCCATCGGTCATGCCGAGCGCCCCGATGGCACGCCTGGCCAGCGCTCCGCCTTCTTCGAAGATGTCTTTGTCCGCTACCGGATCGAACCGGCAGTAAGTCATCGATGCCTGCCGTTCGACGACCGCCAGGCACGGTTCCGGGTAATAGCCCATGGAGCAGAACGCAAGCTCGCCGTCGCGCATGACTCCGTCGACGATCAGTTCGTCGTTGGGTATGTACTTCTCGAGCATGAAGGTGCGCAGGTCTGTATGCGCTGCGGCGTACTTCGCCGCTGCCTCGAGCTCGCCTGCGTCCCTGACCAGCTTCGTGAGCCTGGTGCCGACCCCGGCAACCGGCTTGAGCACCATCGGGCTGTACGGCAGCGGCGGCAACTGGCCAAGCTCGCGAATGTCGTCGATGACGACGAAATCGGCGGCAGGCACGCCGGCCGCGCGGACCGCGCGCTTTTGAAGTGACTTGTCGCGGAACCTGATGGCCACGTCGACCGGCAGCCCGCGGCACCCGTAATGGCCAGCCAGCAGCGCGGCGAGCGGAACCGTGTACTCATTGGAGGAAATCACCGCGTCGAAGTGCCGGTCGGCGAGGCCCGCACGGGACAATGCCCCGAGCACGACGGCGACATCCTTATGATTCTCAACAAAAACGCTGGTCATGCCGGGTGGCACCCGTGCGACTCCGGCGTCGGTGATGCCGGCACCGCAGATGACAACCGCATCGACCCCGTTGCGCTGGCAAGCCCGGAGCAGATAGCGGTCCGGAGCGATGATCAGCACAGTTGGCGCCGAACTACCCTCAGTAGCGCCAGAATCACCCATTACATCCCCTCGCTGCGATGTGTCAGGTTTGCCGCCGGTTTCATGATCTGAGACCAACCGTAGCGGAAGCGGGCCTTTACGTCAGTCCTGCGGTGAGCGCACTTTCTGTATTGGCCAGGTGCCATAGGCCCTCGACTACCGGATGCCGTTGAGGCAAGCTAATGATGCGGTCGCCCCAGCCCCCTGGTGCCGCGCCACTGGCCAGTTCCTCGCACTGCCGCCTCGGCAGGGATAAGGATCGGGAGAATGGATGACGTTCAGGAGTCAGCCACGTCGCTGACGGCCGACGCTGAGCGACTGCTCCACGAACTCGTGGCGCCGGAAGGCCGCGCCAATCCTTATCCGGTCTACGCGAAGCTGCGCGAAGTCGCTCCGGTCTTCCTAACCGGCGACGCCGCCTACCTGACCAGGTACGACGACTGTCAGGCCATTATCAGGAACCCGTCGCTCGGAGCGCAGAGCCCGGCCTGGATGGACGTGGTGCGGCCAGGCTGGCGGGACCATCCTGGCCTGCGGGTCACCCACGAGTCCTTCGTGTTCCGCGATCCGCCGGACCACACCAGGCTGCGGCGTCATGTCAGCAGCGACTTCAGCCAGAGCAAGGTCAGGAAATGGCACGGCTATATCGCCGCCGCCACCGCGGACGTCATCGACCAGATCGCGTCGGCGGGTGCCGACGGCGGTACCGTCGACCTGCACGAGGTGCTCGCCACCACGCTGCCGATCAAGGTGATCGGCAAGATACTCGGCGTTCCTGAATCGGACTTTCCCGCGCTTAGAGTCCCGCTCGAAGGACTGCGCCTGGCAGCGGACGGATCGCCTGCTGACAAGCTGCCCGTCATCGACAAGGCGGGCGAGGATCTGCTCAGCTATTTCGCCGACCTAGTCGCGCTGCGCCGCCGCCAGCCAGAAGGTGACCTGGTGACGTCCCTGGCGAAGGTGAGGGACACCGGCGGAGGTGCCGGGCAGCCCGACGACGCGGTGCTCAGCGAGGAAGAACTACTCCAGACGCTGACCCTGATCTTCAGCGCGGCCATCGAGAGCATGGCTGACCTGCTGCTCAACGGTGCCGCGGCCCTGATCGACTTTCCCGCCCAAGCGGCCGCGCTGCGGGCCGATCCCGGACTCACCACCGGTGCCGTGGAAGAAGCCCTCCGCTACGACGCCCCCGTGCAGGCCGTCGGCCGGATCGCGAGAGGCGACTGCGAAGTAGGCGGTGTCGCCATTCCCGACGGCACCTACCTGCTCGGGTTCATCGGCGCGGGAAACCGCGACCCTGAACGCTTCCCGGAACCTGACGTCTTCGACATCACCAGGGAGGGCCCGGCACCGCTGTCCCTGAGCGGCGGCGCGCACTTCTGCCTGGGCGCGGCGCTGGCCAGGCTGGAAGCGGCGGTGTTCTTCCCTGCTCTGGCCGGGCGATTCCCGCGCCTGGCCTATGCGGCGGCACCAGTACGCCGTGGCTTCGCGCTGCGCGGCTTCGCCAGTTTCCCCGTTACCGTGCGCTGACCGCGAAGGCGGCGGCCAGTCGCTCCGCCGCTGTCGCGACCGCCTCCCTGGCCAGGTCGAGTATGCCGACCATAGTGAAGAAACCGTGCATCATGCCGTCGTAGCGGATCACCTCTGCGGGCACGCCGTGCTCGGCGAGTTTCCTCGCATAGCATTCGGCCTCGTCGCGCAGCGGGTCAAGCTCGGCCGTGATCACGGTGGCGGCAGGCAGGCCTGACAGGTCGGCGGCCCGCAGCGGCGAGGCAAGCGGATCGTCGCCGTCCTGCGGCGAGGCGAGATACATGCCCCAGTACCACCTGATCGCGTTCGAGTTGAAGAAGTGCTTATCGGCGATCTCTCGCATCGAGGCGGTGTCCGCGGCGGCATCGGTATTCGGATACACGAGCAGCTGATGCACGAACCGCGGCCCGCCACGCTCTCTGGCCAGCAGGGTGACCGCAGCGGCCAGGTTCCCGCCCGAGCTGTCGCCGCCGACGGCCAGCCTGGTCGCATCGATACCCAGCTCGTCATGGTGCGCGGCCACCCAGGCGGCGCCGGCGTAGCAGTCGTGCACCGCGGCCGGGAACTTGTTCTCGGGCGCCAGCCGGTAGCTCACCGCTATGCTGGCGCAGCCCGCCCGGTTGGTGATCCTGCGGCACACCGCATCTGAGGTGTCAAGCGTGCCGAGGCTCCAGCCGCCGCCGAAGTAGTAGATGAGCGCGGGCGGCCGCTCGACGCCTTCAGGCAGGTAAATCCTGGCCGCGAGGTCTCCGGCCTCGCCGTCGATCACGAAATCACGCACCTCCCCCACCGGCTCAGGCGCTCCCGCCGTGGTGATCGCGCCCTTCACGTCCTGAGCCCGCGCCTCCTCGATCGGGAGCGTGTAAAGGTTGGGCACCTGCTCGGCCTCGAGCCGGTCCCTGATCGCCTGCACCTGCGGATGAAACGGCATCTGATTCTCCTGTCTGCCCGGGCACCACGGCGGCTGGCCGGATCTGGCGATCACTACCTGGGAACGGCCTCTATGACGCTTTCCGCCTGGCGAGCGCGGATCGGCGCTGACCGCACGGCGGTTACCTCAAAGCCTGCCTGCCCGAGCAGGCCGGCGTACTCACCGGAAGTACGGTCGCTTCCCGGCAGCATGAGCAGGATAAGCAAATCGATGAGCTGCGCGGACTGCACCTGCCTGCCAGGCTGCGCGGCGCCGGAGTCAGCGGCCGCTTCTGGCTCGAGCAAGCTCTCGAACACCAGCAGCCTGCCACCTTCCCCGGCCGCCGCGCGCACCTGGCGGAGCAGCCTCACCGCGTCAGCGTCTGACCAGTTATGCAGCACGCGGGACAGGATGTAGACGTCGCCGCCTGCGGGCACCTGGTCGAAGAAGCTGCCGGCCACGAACTCGACCCGGCCGGCCAGGCCGGCCGCAGTCAGCCGGTCCCTGGCCTGGGCGATCGCTGGAGGCAGGTCGACAAGCACGCCGGCCGCCCGCGGCTGTGCCCGCAAGATGCTGGCAAGCAAGCCGCCGTTGCCGCCGCCGACGTCCACGATCCGGCCGGCGCCGGTCAGGTCGCAGGTGGCAAGCGCGGCGGGCACCGGGCCGTCGCCCATGGCGCTGGCGAAGGTGCGCGCGGCGTCCTGGTTGTCCGCCAGGTAGTCGTAGAACGGCTTGCCGTATACCTTCTCGAAGGCAGGCTTTCCGGTACGGAGCGTGTAGCCGATCTCGGCGAAGGAAGAGAAGACCTCGTCGCCGAACATCACCGCGGCGTCATGACTCGACCTGGGCACGCCGGCCCGCAGCAGCTGACCGAGCGGCGTCAGGGCAAAGCCGCCGTCCTCGGCCAGGCTCAGCACGCCGGCCGAGCAAAGCGAGCGCAGCACCCGCCCGAGTGCCCGCTCGTTGGTTTCTGTCTGCCTGGCTAGCTCGGCAAGCGGGCGCGGCCCCTGCGCGAGCAGGTCAGGGATGCCGAGCTTGGCGATGGCCGAGCAGGACTGGGCGATCCAGGTTGCCGAGAGCAGTTCGAACATCCGCACCCGGTCGGCGATGCCTGGCCTGGCCGCAGCGTCGGCGCCGCGGCCTGATCCAGGCTCTCCGCCTGCCGCCATCACCGCGCGGCTCTGGCACGGACCGTGGCCGGCCTGCCGATCTCACCGAGATGGCGGCCAAGCCGCCTGACCGCCTCGGCGGCCGAGATCGCGTGCCCGCGCATCGAGCCGTGCCTCGGGTCCTCGCTGTAGGCATCGGCATCGCCAGAGGCGGGATGGGCGCTCAGCGAGACGTGCAGTCCGCCGTACTCCTCGGAGACGGCCCTGGTCAGTGCGGATAGCCCTTGCAGGCGGCGGCGCAGCACAGTCTTGAACTCGACCGGCATCGTCGGCGACTTCGAGCCGTCGAACAAGCCGACCGTGATCACGTCGGCGCCCGCGCCTGCGAAGGCCGACACGATCGTGCGCAGCGCAGACTCGACGGCCCTGGGGTCGTAGAAGACCCGCAAGATGTCGTATCCGCCGCATGCGACCAGCGCCAGGTCCGGCTTGAAGCTCAGCGCATCAGCCAGTTGAGTGCCGGCGACGTCAACCGCCTGCGTCTCGCGCACCCCGAGGTTCAGGTACTCGAAACCTGGCGCCTGCCTGGCAAGCTCAGCCGCGATCCGATCGCACCATGGCTGGTCAGGGTATCCGGGGCAAGGGTCACCAAGCCCTTCGGCGATGCTGTCACCGACGACGACGAAACGCCGCCACGGGTGCCAGGCGAGCAGTCGTTCCGCCTCACCGTCGTCGAGGCAGTAGGGGTCGGCTGCTTCCGCCGGGTGCAAGCGCTGGCTGGTCATCACCGAAGATTACGACGCGGCGAAATGGCAATCAACAACCAATCCCTAGACTTAGCGCCTGTAACTGGCACACTAGTACCGATGCGCAGATCCGACTGGCCCTCCTTCGTCATGTGCCCGCGAGTCGCACCCGTTCCGATGGCGGCGCGATGACGGCGGTAGAAGGGCAGGCAGGCACCGCCAGCGATCAGCCGGCCAGCACCGTCCAGCCGCCGCCATTAAGGCGCAACCGGGACTTTAACTTGCTCTGGTCAGGGCAGGCGCTGTCCGACATGGGCACGCAGATGTCCACCATCGCCTACCCGCTGCTGATCCTCATGATCACCGGGTCGGCCGCCAAGGCAGGCATCGTGGGCAGCGCCACCATCGCGGGCACGCTGGTGTTCCTGCTGCCCGCCGGGGTCGCGGCCGACCGCTGGCCGCGCAAGAAGATTCTGGTCGCTACCTCGGTCGTACAGCTGATCGTCGGCGCATCCGTGGTGCCAGCCATCGTCACCCAGCACGTCTACCTGGTCCACCTGGCCGCTGTCGGCTTCATTCAAGGGACGGCCCTGGCGTTCTATACCGGCGCCAGCCGCGGTGCGCTGCGCCGGATCGTGCCGCTCGAGCAGCTACCTGATGCGTTCGCGCGGACGCAGGCCAGGGACCGCGCCGCCGTCATGCTCGGTCCTCCTGCCGGGTCTGCGCTATTCGGCGTCGCGCCCTACCTGCCGTTCGCCGCTGACTCGCTGTCGTTCGGCGCGATCACCCTGGCCGCGTCCTTGCTGCGCAAGTCGCTCGACCCTGAGCAGCAGCCGGTACCTGCCGAGCAGCTGCCGCTTTGGCAACGTGTCATGACCGGCTTGCGTTACGTCTTCGCCACGCCGTACCTGCGTATGGTCACCGTCTGGGCGACTGTGGTCAACGGCGTGATCGCGGGTGTCAGGCTCACCTCGATCGTGCTCGCCGAGCACATGGGTGCTCCCCCGGCCCAGATCGGCCTGCTGTTCTCGATCAGTGCGGCGATCGGGCTGGTCGGCGCCATCTTCGCCAAGCGGATCATCGCCTACCTTGGCGAGCGCCTGCTCGTGCAGCTGGTGTCGTGGACGTTCCCGGTTTGCGCGGCTGTCATGGCCGTCACCCCCTGGGTCTGGCTGATCGGGATCATGGCCGGACTCACCGGGTTCTTGCTGATGCCGATCAACGTCGTGCTGATGTCGCGCGCCGCGCAGCTCGCCCCCGATCATCTCCAGGCGCAGATGAGCAATGCCATGCAGCTGTGCTGGACCAGCCTCATGGCAGTGAGCCCGGCCCTGTTCGGGTTCATCACCGACCAGATCGGGCCGCGCGCCATGATCCTTATCACTGCCGGGGTCTACCTGCTCATCGCGATCTGGACGCTGACCCGCCGCGGAATGGAGTTGCTGGAAAGACGCGCGCGCGCCGGCGCGCCGCGCGAAAGCGATTCACCTGCCTGAGCGACCTGCCGGAGGAAGTCATGCCGATCACATTTGTCGTAAGCACCGGCCGAGCCGGTTCGACCCTGCTGTCCCGCATGCTCGCCCTGCATCCGCAGATACTCAGCATCAGCGAGTTCTTCGCCGTTTTAATGGGCATCCTGCGCCGCGATCCTTACCCGTCCGAGCCCATGGACGGCGCGGAACTGTGGCGGATCGCGTCGGCACCCGATCCGCTCGCCGACGCGATGGTGCGCTGCGGCCAGCAGGTGCCCGAGATGTTCTACCCGTACGATTCCGGCCGTTTCACCGCGTCGAGCGGGATCCCGATCATCAGCCACAGCACACTGCCGCTGCTCAGCGACGACCCTGACGGCCTGTACGACCAGCTAGCCGCGGAAGTTCCCAGCTGGCCGGTGCGCCCGGCGGCGGAACAGTACCGCGCTCTGTTCGCATTGCTCGCCCGGCTGCTCGGACGGCCGGTCGTCGTGGAACGGTCGGGCGGGTCGCTGCCGCTCATCAGCTTGCTCAGGCGGGAGTTCCCTGACGCCAGGTTCTTGTTCATGCACAGGGACGGCCCCGATACCGCGGTGTCCATGAGCCGGTTCCCGATGTTCAAGCTCGGGGTCATGGCGACTGAGGCCGCGCAGGAGGCCGGCCTGCCGCTCAATGCCACCATGGACGAGATCACGGCCAGCCTGCCAGAACGCTACCTTGGCATCTTGTCGCCGCCATACAACTTGCGAGGCCTGTCTGACGTGCGGATCTCGCCGGTCTGGTTCGGCGAGTTGTGGTCCAGGATGATCTGCTCAGGCACGACGATGCTCGCCCAGGTACCTGAGCAGGACAGGAGCGAGATTAGCTATGCGGACCTGCTGAGCGACACCGAAGGCACACTGACCAGACTGGCCGGGTTCCTCGGCGTCACCGCCTCAGGGCAATGGTGCCAGGCGGCCGCCGGGCTGTGCGACCGTAGCCGGCCGGGCGCGGCGGGCACGCTCGAACCCGACTTGAGTGCGCGCCTGGAAGCCGCGTGCCAGCCAGGCCGCGAAGCGCTCGCGGCATTTCTCGGCGCCACTTCTCACGACGAAATCGCCACCCTACGATGACGGAAGCGGCATAACCGCCGCGACCAGCGGGAAGGACAAGAAAAATGGCGGTAGCGGAGCAGGCAGCAATGGCGCAGTCGGCGGCCGACCTGCTGCTTGGCAGCCTGCTCTCCGCCGCGGCCAGCGCCGACCCTTACCAGGTATACGCGCGGCTGCGCGAACTCGGTCCGGTCAGGTGGAGCACGGCGGGCGGCGTGCCTGTGCTCACCAGTTACGAAGACTGCGCTGCGCTGGTACGTGACCAGAAGTTCGGGTCGCAGAGCCCGGCCTGGTGCGATCAGGTGACACCTGGCTGGCGTGACCATCCGGCCAGGGTCACCACGTTCGAGGCCATGCTCTTTCGCGACCCCCCCGATCACACCAGGCTGCGCCGCCTGGTAAGCGCCGCCTTCACGCCGCGCCAGGCGGAGCGGATGCGGGCCGGCGTCGCCGCGCTCAGCGCCAAGTCGCTTGACCAGCTCGCCGACGCAGGCGCCGAAGGCGGCACGATCGACCTGCACGAGTTCCTGGCGGCCAGACTGCCGATCGCCGTGATCGGCTCGCTAGTCGGCGTGCCTGAGTCCGACTGGCCGATGCTGCGCGAGCCCATGTCGGCCCTGCTCAGGCTAGTCGAGCTTGGCATCACCACGGACGACGTCGCCAAGGCCGACGCCGCGGCGGTTATCCTGGCCGATTATTTCACCGCGCTGGCCGGCGATCGCCGCAGCCATCCCGGCGGCACCGATCTGGCATCGGCCGTGGTCGCGGCCAAGCAAGCCGCCGCAGGGACGGCAGGCTTCACAGATACCGAGGTCGTCCAGACACTGACCTTCCTGTTCATGGCAGGCGTCGACACGATGGGCAACCTGCTCTGCAACGGTACTTTCGCGCTCCTGGCCAATCCGGCGCAGGCCGGCCTGGTGCGAGCAGGCCTGGTGCCGACAGATGACCTGGTCGACGAGGTACTCAGATATGACGCACCGGTGCAGCTTGTCGGCCGGGTAGCTGCTGCCGGGCACATGTTCGGCAGCCTGCAGGTACGTCCAGGCGAGCTGGTGCTTGCCCTGATCGGAGCGGGCAACCGCGACCCGGCCAAGTTCGCCGCACCCGAGGTGTTCGACGTCACCAGGAAGGGCACGGCGCCGCTGTCATTCGGGGGCGGCATTCACCGCTGCCTCGGCGCCCCGTTGGCCAGGGTAGAGGCAGGCGAGTTCCTCACCGGCTTGCTCAGCCGGTTCCCCGCGATCAGCCTGGCCGGCGAGCCGGTCAGGCAGGGTACGGTCTTCCGAGGGTTCAGCTATCTTCCGGTAGCCATTCGCTAGTCACCCTCCTTTGCCGGCGCGCTGAGTAGGACTAAGCGGTCTCAGTTGCGCCATGATGGCTAAAGTGGTCACAGGGAGGGAAAGTTCATGTCTGTTACTTTCGTGGTGAGTACCGGCCGTTCCGGCTCGACTATGCTGTCGAAGATCTTGCATCAGCACCGGGACATCCTGAGCATGAGCGAGTTCTTCGTCACCCTGCAGCGGGTGCCGCTCGGCTGGGAACTGCCGCTGCGCGACATGGACGGCGCGGAACTGTGGGAACTGCTTTCCGGCGCCGATCCCGTCGTCGACGCCATGATCGCGGGCGGGCTGAAGAACGACGAGATGTTCTACCCGTACGACGCGGGCAGGTTCACGCTGGCCGCGGGAATACCCAATATCTGCCATAACACGCTGCCGATACTCACCGACGATCCAGACTCGCTGTTTGACCAGCTAGCGGCCAGGGTGCCAACCTGGCCAAGACGACCGGCCGCGGCTCAGTACCGTGCATTCTTCGCCCTGCTCGGCGAGTTGCTCGGCCGCCGGGTCGTCGTGGAGCGTTCAGGCAGTTCGCTGGCGCTGATCAGCGAACTGCGAGCCGAGTTTCCCGATGCCAGGTTCGTGCACATGTACCGGGACGGGGTCGATTGCGCCCTGTCGATGGTCAGGCACCCGATGTTCAGGCTGGCCGCCTTGCAGTACCTGCTTGCCCTCGAGGCGGGTCTGCCGACATCGGCGTCCTTCGAGGATATCGCCGCGGTCATCCCGGAGAAGGCAACCGGGCTGATCGTGCCGCCATTCGACGCCGAGCGATTCATGGCCTGCGACATCCCGCCCGCGATCTTCGCAAGGACCTGGTCAATCATGGTCGCCGGCGGCGTCGAAGCGCTGACCGCGCTCGGACCGCAGTCGTGGACCCAGCTCAGCTACGAGCAGCTACTTGCCGATCCAGCCAGCGAACTTACCAGGCTGGCCGGCTTCCTCGGCGTGCCAGCCGAGCCCGACTGGCTGCGCTCGGCGGCTGAGCTGATCGACCCGCTGCGCACCGGCGCCGCGACCAGGATAGACAGCGAACTGCTTGCCGAACTGCGCGCCGCCTGCGAGCCTGGTGACCGGGCGCTCGCCTCGGTGGCTGCTGGTGCCTGGCCGGCCTAGCGCTGCGGCACGTTACCAGGTGACGGGCAGGCTGAGCAGGGCGCGTACCAGCGTGTCCTGGGCGTAGCGCGCCTGCGCCTCGTCGATCGCCAGCCTGAGCCCTGGCAGCCTGGCGGTGATCGCGCCGAGCGCGATCGCCAGCTCTAGCCGCGCCAGCGCGGCGCCAGGGCAGTAGTGCGCCCCGGCGCCGAAGGTCAGGTGCGGGTTAGCCGCCCGGTGCAGGTCGAAGGTGCCAGGATCAGCGAACATCTTGGCATCTCTGTTCGCGGCCGGGATCGAAACCTGGACGGCGCAGCCTGACGGTATCTTGCCTCCGTCGAGTTCGACCTCCGTCGTCGCCACGCGCAGGAAGGCACCTTCGCTCGCGACCTCGTAACGGAGGATCTCCTCCACTGCCCGCTCGGTGAGGCCGGGCTCGGCGACCAGCTCCGCGTACCTGCCCGGCTGGCGGAGCAAGGTGAAGAGCCCGCGGGCGAGCAGCGCCGCGGTGTTCTCCTGGCCGCCGATGAACAGGGCGGAAATCATCTGGTGCAACTCGGCAGGCGTCAGCACTCCCTCGGTGTCGCAGGCGGCGATCAGCTCGTCGACTATGCCGGTGCCAGGAGCCACCCGCCGGCTGGCGACTAGCTCGCGTACATAGGTGATGAACGCGATGCCCGCGCCGGTGCGCTCGGTGGTCGAGGCGGAACCGGTGTCGAAGAAGATGCCGGTCCAGGCGATCAGGCTTGGCTTGTCCTGCTCTGGAATGTCGAGCAGCTCGCACATGACGCTGATCGGCAGCAACTGGGTGAAGCCGGCGACCAGGTCTGCTGGCCTGCCGCCGGCGATGAGATCGTCGAGCAACCCGTCCACGATCCGGGAGATAACCGGCCGCCAGGCGGTCGCGTGCCTAGGCCGGAAGGAGCCGGAAATAATCCGGCGCAGCCTGGTGTGCTCGGGCGGGTCGAGGTTCACGATCGCATCGGGGTTGGTGGACAGATCGGTCTCAGTCACCATCCGGGGCGCACCGGGATACCTGAAGTTTCGGCTGAACCTGCGATCCTTCAGCACGGTCTCCACATCGTCACGCCCTGTCACGAAGTACGCGAGGTCGCCGCTCGGGAGCCTGATCTGGCTTACCGGGCACCGGCCTGGGTCATACAGCCTGGCCGGTGTCCCGAAGTCGGCCGGCTCGAGCGGAAACGGGAAAGCCTGCGGCACGCTCCCTGTGGTCATCAGGCACCAGATCCTTTCCATGACCGGCCACGGCTCGGGGACCCTGCTGCACATACTCTGCCAAAAACCGTCCGGTGGCTAGTACGCGGCCCGGCCATTGGCCCCCATTCTTCACACCAGCCAATAATCACCGTGCGTAGCCGATTAAGCGACGAATGCTACTTTTGCAGGCTGTTACGGGCGCCGCAGCAGGCACAACATTCACAGGCGTCGCTGCTGTCTCGCCGAGACCCGCCAATCGGCACCGGACGGCTTGACCTGATGCGTCGATTGTGTAACTCTCACGGCGAAAGATACCTCTATTCCGCTGACAAATGGCTCTGTGGGGGATGATGCATGTCCGAGTCAGGCTGCGCCGTTCCGCCAGGTGACTGGGTAGATCGTGAGCTGCTCGCCGGTCCCGGCGACGAGGTATGCCTGTACCTTGGCGCCCCGACCACGAGAGACGAGCTTGCCTGCCTCGTGGCTGGTCAGCAGGAATTGCTGACCTCAGCCGGCCTCCGGCCTGGCGGCACCGTCACGCTAGTGCTTCCCCCGTCGCTCGGCTACGTCGCCAGCCTCCTCGCCTCATGGCGTCTAGGCGCTCAGGTGAGCCTGCTCGACCACCGGCTTGCCCGGCCGGAAATCGACAAGGCGCTCGACCGGCTTGCGCCGCAGGTGGTCGTGGAGCCCAAGGAGGTCACGGCCAGGTTCATGGCCGGGTACGCGACCGTGGACGCCGAACCTGCCAGCAGACCTGACGGGGTGCGGGCGACGACGCCGCACGCGCTCATACAGCTCAGCTCGGGCTCGACCGGGCCTTCCAAGGTCATCGCCCGCACCGCGGCCGACCTGATCTTCGAACTTGGCAGGTACGAAAAGCTCGATGCCTACCCTGGCGCGGGCACCAGGATCGTGCTGCTGGCCTCCATCGTCCATGTGCTCGGGCTGGTCGGAGGCCTGCTGCACAGCCTGCACGCCGGCATCGAGCTGGTCTTCCCCGACCGGCTGACCGCCGAAGGCATCAGGGCCACGGTGGCGGCGGGCGAGCGGCCGACCATGCTGCTCGGCGTGCCGTTCCACGCCGAGTTGCTGACCGCCGATCCGCGGCCGCTGCCTCAGCTGACCAAGATGGTGGTGGCCGGCGAGCTGACCAGGCCGTGGGTAAGGCCCGCGTTCACGGCCGGCTACGGCGTGCCGCTCGGCAACATGTACGGGATGACCGAGCTAGGGGTTATCGCCACCGACCTGCTCGGCGACCTTGCCCCATCGGTCGCGGCCGCACCCGGCATCGGGCTGCGGGTTGTCGACGGCGAACTGCAGGTCGCCATGGCGGCCTCGCCCTACATCGGCCTCGTCGACGAGACCAGGTGGGTGGACGGCTGGCTGCATACCAGGGACGCCGCTGTCATGGACCAGGAAACCGGGCAGGTGACGATCCTCGGCCGGCTCGACTCGCAGGTCTCAATCGGCGGGCTCAAGGTCGACCTCACCGAGGTCGAGCAGACGATCTGCGCCCTGCCGCAGGTGACCGCGTGCGTGGTCAGTTACGACGACGCCATCGAGGCTTATCTCGTGCTGACCGAGGGCACCGAGATCGCCGACGTCGGCGCGGCCATCGCCGGCCAGCTCGCGGCATACAAGCGACCGCGCCGCATGTACGTGCTCGGCGAACTGCCGCGCACCGCGACCGGCAAGAACGTCAGGGACAGGACGGTACTCCAGGCCGCCGTGAACGCCAGGCAGGCAGCTGCACCCTGAGACCTGATCGCCAGAACAGTAATCCGCCCTAGATGACACAGGCAGGAGTTTCATCGCATGGACACCGAATCCGACATCCGGGACTTCGTAGTTAACGCTCTGAAGGAGATGAACTACGACGTCAGCGAGGTGACCGGAGACACCGACCTCGGACCGGCCGGGCTCGACCTAGAGTCGCTGGCCGTCGCCGAACTTGCCGTGCTTGTCGAAGATCACTTCGGGGTGCAGTTCAGCGACGAGGACGCGGAGGGACTCGCCTTGATGACGCTGGACGAGTTCACCGCCGAGGTGGCGCGCAGGATCAAGGTCCCGGCCGGCGAAGGCACAGAATGAGCCAGTCCCCCGCACCCGACCGGGCGCCGGCGCCTGACCGGGCGGAAGTGATCGAGATGCTGGCCTCCTTCGGCCAGCGCTCGGTCGGGGAGGTACCCGAGCAGATCGGCTCGCTCGAGCTGACCTGGCTGATAACCAAGGTCGAGCTTGAGTACGGCGTCACCCTCGAGCTCAGCGACGAGGCGCTCATGTCGATGACGACGGTGACCAGCGCCGTCACCGCACTCCGCGACGTGCTCACCGGCGCGGAGCATGTCTAGCCAGCCAGCCCCGTGCTCGTCGGCCGGCTGGCCAGCACAGGAGGCGTCAGCGCAGATCGTCGTGACCGGCATGAGCGTTACGACGGCCTTCGGCCGCGGCACGAGCGCGCTCGCTGACGGCCTGGCCACGGGCCAGTCGGCGTTCGGCCAGAGCCTGCGGTTCGACACCAGGCGCTGCCGGGTGGGAGTCGCGGCCGAACTGGCGGGCGACCCCAAGCTTGGCCCGGAACTCGGCGCCGTGATCGAGCAGGCATGCGCCGGGGCGGGGCTCGACGCAACCGACCGCGCTGACGTGGACCTGTTCCTCGCCCTGCATACCGACGCGGGGTCGGCGCGAGACCCGGCGGCCCGCGATGTGATCGGCGATACCCCGGCGGAGATCAGCGTGGCGACCGGGCTGCCTTACCCGGCCAGGATCTACACCACCGCCTGCGTCGCGGCCAGTACCGCACTGGCCGACGCGGCCACCTTAATCAGGTCTGGCCGGGTACAGCGGGTGCTGATCGCGGCCGGCTATCTGGTCGACCTGGATAGCTTCTGGCTGTTCGACGCGGGCCGCACGCTCGCGGCCGATGGCCAGGTGCGGCCGTTCAGCGCCGGCCGCCAGGGCCTGCTGCTCGGCGACGGCCTCGCCGCCGTGGTACTCGAAGACGCCGCCGCAGCGCGAGCACGCGGCGCCACGCCGCTAGTGCGGCTGGCCGGCTGGGGCAGGGCTGGTGACGCTTACCACGTCTGCCAGCCACGTCCCGATGGCACGGGCCTGGCTCGGGCCGTCGCGGCCGCGCTGCGTCGCGGCGGCATCGACGGCTCGCAGGTCGGCTACATCAACGCAAACGCGACAGGCACCATCTTCGCCGACTCTTCCGAAGCTGCCGCCATCGCGCTGGCGTTCGGCGATCAGGCCGCTTCGATCCCGGTCAGCTCGACCAAGGCATTGCACGGCCACGCGCTTGAGGCATCGGCGCTCGTCGAGTTCGTGGTGACGGCGCTGACCCTGCGGTCAGGATCGCTGCCGGTCAACGCCGGGTTCCTGGGCACCGACCCGGCTTGCCGGCTCGACTTGGTGCTCGACGAAGCCAGGCAGGTCCATGCCAGGTACGCGATGAGCCTCAACGCCGCCTTCGGCGGCGCCAACACGGCACTGCTGCTGGAAGCGGCATGAACGGCACTGCTGCTGGAAGCGGCATGAACGGCACTGCTGCTGGAAGCGGCATGAACGGTATGGCCGAGCTAGCCAGCGCGTGGTGGAACGGAGCTGAGCCACCGCCGGTAGCGGGCTTCGTGACGTCGGCGTTCAGCCCGCTCGCGGCCGCCGTCGCCGAGCTGTGCCTGGCTGACTACTTCGGCACGCCGCCTGCCGATCATGCCCGCGGCGAGCGAACGGGGATAGTCCTGGTCTCCTCGACCGGAGATTTGGCCACCTGCACGGCGGTGGCCACCGCCGTGCAGGCAGGCAGGCGAGTGCCGCCTTTGCTGTTCTACCAGTCCAATCACAACGCCGTGGCCGGCTACCTGGCGGCCCGCTGGGGGCTCTGCGGGCCGGTGGTCTGCACGATGCCCGGCCGCGCCGCGGGGACGGGCGATCCGCTGTCCCGTGCCGAGGCTGAAGCCGCCATCTGCGCGGAACTGCTGCTGGCGGACGGCGACGCCGAGGCCGCGCTTGTTATCGCGGTCAACGCCTTTCTCGACGGCACCGTAGCAGGCAGCGCCAAGCTGATCGGTCCGGCTTCCTGGTCACTTCCACTTCCTGCCCATTGAAAGAGGTAATCCCATGAGCGCCAAGAGCATCCGTGCCCGGCTGGCAGAGAACCAGGACCTCGGGGCGGGCAACGTGCTGACCACGCTGGCCGAACTCGATCTCGGCCTTGACACCCCGCAGCTCACCTTCGACACCGCTGCGGGACAGATCCCGGCCTGGCAGCCGCTCACCTTGCGGCAGTTGCACGAACTGGTCGCGGCGCGCACTACCGCGCTGCACGAGCTTGGCATCCGCAGGCGCGACCCGGTGGCTGTGGTAGCACCGACCGCGGTCGACACCGCGCTGACTTTCCTTGCCCTGGCCAGGATCGGTGCGATACCTGCCCTGATCAACCCGAGCCTCGCGCCCGAGCTTGCGGTGAAGTTTATTGGCAGGCTCAAGGCCGTCGGCCTGATCACCGACCCAGAACACGCGGCCTTCTTGCCTGAGTCGGCTACCGGGGTGCCGGTGCTGAGCGGTGATTTCGGCCCGCTGATGGGTGACCCGGCGGCGGCGCCCGCACCCTACCGGTGGTTCCCGACCGATCCGGTCGCGATCACGCACTCCTCTGGCACGACCGGGCTGCCCAAGGCCGTGGTCCACTCGCACCAGAGCCTTTACGCGGCGATCAGGTACCGGCTGAGCCTGCCGAGGCCGCAGGGCACCGAGCGGATGCTGAGCGCGCTGCCCTGCCCGCACGCGGCCGGCCTGATCATCTTGAACCTCGCGATGAGCTACGGCAGCGAACTGGCGATGCTGTCACAGCAGACCGGACCTGGCGTGCTCGCTGCGATCGACTCCTGGCGGCCACGTTCCGTGGTCGGGTTCTCCACGACCTGGCCCGACCTGGTCAAGGCCGATCTGTCCAAACACGACCTCAGCACGGTCGCGCTGTGGTGGAACACCGGCGACTGCGCGCACGAGGCTCACATCAGGCGGCTGGTCGCCTGCGGCAACCGCCAGACCGTGACCAGGGCCGGGCGGGAACAGGTGCCAGGCTCGGTGTTCGTCGACGGGCTTGGCTCGTCCGAGATGGGCCACTCGCACTTCTTCATCGCCCACACTCCGCAGACCAGCCAGTACAACCGCTGCATCGGCAAGGTGCACAGTTTCGCCGACGCCAAGGTATTCGGACCTGATGGCCGCGAACTGCCGCATGGCGAGGTGGGCGAACTCGGCACCAAGTCGACGACGCTCAGCCTCGGGTACTGGAACGACTCGGCCAGCACCTATCGCACCAGGTACGGCGGCTATTTCCTGACTGGCGACCTCGTGTACCGGGACGAGGAGGGCTACTTCTATCACCTGGACCGCAGGCTCGACTCGGTTGACCTTGGCGATGGCAAGTTCATCTACACCTCCGCATCGGAGGAGCGGATCCTCGCTGCCTGTCCTGACGTGCTCGACTGCACGATCGTGGCCGTGCGGGACGGCGACAGCGTGCACACCGACGTGCTGCTGCAGCTTGAGGCGGACGCCGACGCTGCGGCGGACCGTACCAAGGAGGTGAGGGGCGCGCTCGAAGCTCATGTGGCGGCGACCGTGCGGCAGGTAATCGTGGTCGACGATGCCAAGGTCCCGCTCACCCCGACGGGGAAGGTACGCAAGTTCGTACTGCGGCAGCGGCACCTGGAAGGCGCACTCCAGTGACCAGCGGGGCAGCGGGCGCGCCGGGCAGGCAATCGGTCACGGCGGAGGTCACGGGCATCGGGCTGGTGACGCCGGTCGGCAGCGACCCCGATGGTTTCTTTGCGGCTCTGTGTAAAGGTCCTTCAGGACTTCAGCGCCCGGCGGAGGGCCATCCCGCGTGGCCAGATCTCGAGGTGGCGGGCATCTCACCTGAAGTCGACCCGGTCAGCGTGCTCCCGCCGAATCAGATCAGGGCGGTGGACAGGTTCGTGCTGCTCGGGATGCTGGCTGCCGACCGGGCGATCGCGGACGCCGGGCTTGAAGTCGGCGGGAATGCCGACCCCTACCGGGTGGCGGTGCTCGCGTCCACCGGCGGCGGCGGCCTTGAGACCTTCGAGGAATTCAGCCACGCACGGTTCAGCCGCGGCCGGGCGGCGGTCAGCCCGTACCTGCTGCCTGGCATGTTGTCGAACATGGCGACGGCCAGAATCGCCATCAAATACGGCATCCGAGGGTTCAGCTCGACCATCGTGACCGCCTGCGCGGCCGGCGCGCAGTCAATCGCCGAGGCGTACCGGCTCATTCACGAGGGCAGCGCCGACGTCGTGATCTGCGGTGGCACCGAGTCCCCGCTGCATCCCACGATCGTGGCCGCCTTCGGGAACGCGCGGGCGCTGGCCACCGGCTGGGCGGACCCGGTCCAGGCCAGCAGGCCGTTCGACCGCAGGCGCAACGGCTTCGTGCTCGGCGAGGGCGCCGCGATCATGGTGATCGAGCGGTCGGACCACGCCGAAGCCCGCGGCGCCAGTTCCTACGGAAGCCTGATCGGCTGGGGTGCGTCGTCCGACGCGCACCATCCGACGATGCCGAGGCCAGACGGCGAAGGAGCGGCCGCCTGCATGCGGCAGGCTCTGGCCAGGGCGGACCTGTCCCCCGCCGATGTGGGATACCTGAACGCCCACGGGACGAGCACCAAGCTAGGGGACCTGGCCGAGACGAAGGCGATCCACGCCGTCTTCGGCGGCTCCGGCCCGCCGGTCAGTTCGATCAAGGCGGTCACCGGCCACATGCTCGGCGCATCAGGGGCCGCCGAGGCCGTCGCGAGCGTGCTCGCGATCAGCAAGGGGGCGATCCCGCCGACCCACAACCTGGAAGACCCGGACCCCGAATGCGATCTAGACCACGTCAGGCATTCCGCGCGAGTTGCCGACATCAGGACCGCGCTGTCCAATTCGTTCGCCTTCGGCGGCCACAACGTCAGCCTGCTCTTCGGGCCTGCCGGGACGGCGCGCCGAAGGTGAGCTGACAACATCACAGGTGAAAGGCGCCCGATGAAGATCCACGGTTTCGACCATATCGAGTACTACGTCGCTGACCTGCCAAAGCTGTCTGGGGTGCTATGCGACGCCTACGGCTTCAAGGTCGAAGGAAAGTCCTCAGGCACCGGGGCTACCCATTCGGTGCTCTTGCGGCAAGGCCAGATCAGGCTCCTGCTCACGACCCCGCTTGACGACGATAATGCGGCGGCAAGCTACCTGCGCAAGCATGGCGACGGCGTCGGCGTCATCGCGTTCAGCACCGACGACGTGACGGCGGCCTTCGCCCAGGTCATAGCGGCGGGCGGGCGGGCCATCGCCGCCCCGGCGTTCGCGGCCGCCGGCCAGCAGTCAGGCAATGGCAGGGTCGGGACGGCCGTCGTCGCCGGTTTTGGCGACGTGGTGCACAAACTGGTCGAGCGCAGTCACCAAGACGACGACTTTGCGCCTGGTTTAGTCACGATGGAGCGGGGCGAGTCTGGCCAGGCCGACGAAGAAGGCTCACTGCTTCGGGTGCTTGACCACGTCGCGGTGTGCGTACCCGCCGGGGAACTCGATCCGACCGTCCGCTTCTACCGCGACGTCTTCGGGCTGGCGCAGATCTACGACGAGCGGATCGAGATCGGCACCCAGGCCATGATCTCCAAGGTCGTGCAGGACGACGAGGCCCGGGTGACGTTCACGCTGATCGAGCCTGACGTGACCCGCGAACCAGGTCAGATCGATGACTTCCTGCTCGCGCACGGCGGCGCCGGCGTGCAGCACCTGGCGCTGCAGACGCCCGACATCATCGGCGCCGTCCGGACGATCTCGGCTCGTGGCGTGGGGTTCCTTGTCGCCCCGGCCGGTTACTACCACGCGCTGCCGGGCCGGCTCGGCGAACTGGCGATCCCGCTCGAGTACCTGCGCGGCACGAACGTGCTCGCCGACCGTGACCGGTGGGGCCAGATGTTCCAGATTTTCGCCAAGTCGACCCACGAACGGCGCACCTTCTTCTTCGAATTGATCGAGCGCAGAGGCGCGCTGACCTTTGGCAGCCGCAACATCAAGGCGCTTTACGAAGCGCTGGAGGACACCCGCGCGGGAGTGACCCACTAACCGCGCCAGCAAGTTTTCCCGACCGACAGGAGCCACGATAATGACGACGACCCCGTTCAGGCTGACAGAAGCCGAACTCGAACTGCTGCCGACCGAAGCCGAGGTCGAGGAATACGCCGAGCGTGGCTGGTACCTGACCCGCAAGCTGTTCAGCGACGAGGAAGTCGACGCGCTGATCGCGGCGGCCGATGACTTCTACGCCGGGCACAAGGACCGTTCGCTGCCGATGCGGCCGCCGAACCTGGTCTACTGGGAGCCATCGCACGGCGATGTGCAGCGGCATAACGACTACATCCACTACGAGTCAGACGCCGTCGCGAGGCTGCTGCGCAAGCCGGTCATCGGCGCCACGGCGGCCAGACTGGCCCAGGCAGCCCAGATCAGGGTGTTCCAGTCCACCTTGATCTACAAGCCGCCGAACCCAGGCGAGGTAACGAACCTGGTGCCCTGGCACGCGGACCGGCACTACTGGCAGACCTGCTCATCGGACCGGATGCTCACCGCGTTCATACCCTTCCACGACTGCACGGTGCAGATGGGCACGATCACGATGATCGACGGCTCGCACCTGTGGAAGGAAATTCCCGGCGACGACTCGACCAGGCATTTCGCCCAGCGCGACCGCAACGAACTTGAAGACCTGCTGCACAAGACGGCCGAGTTCAACAACGCCGAGGTCACCGTGATCCCGATGGTGATACCTAAGGGCCACATGAGCTTCCACCACTGCAAGATCTTCCACGGCAGCGGCCACAATCAGGGCACCGTGCCCCGCCGGGCGATCTCGTTCCATTTGCAGGACGGCGACAATCAATGGCGGCCTTACGACAAGGCCGACGGCACGCGCGTGGTGTACAACAACGACGTGCTCGTGCGGCGGACGGCGGACGGGCACCCCGACTATGCCGACCCCGACTTCTGCCCGGTCATATGGCAGAGCTAGCCGGCCAGGCTGTGACGGCGGGCACGGCGAGCCCGCCGTGCCCGGCCGGGCACGATCCGGCCGGGCTATACCGGAGCATGCGGCTGATCAGGGAGTTCGAGGAGTGCGCGCTTGGGCTGGTGAAGTCGGGCGAGATCGTGGGCGGCATTCATCCCTACATCGGGGAGGAAGCCGTCGCGGTCGGCGTTTGCGCGGCGCTGCTTCCCGGCGACCTGATTACCAGCACCCACCGCGGCCACGGGCACGTACTGGCGAAGGGATCTGATCCAGCCGCGATGCTGGCAGAGTTGTGCGGCAGGGCCACCGGACTCAACCAGGGCCGCGGCGGGTCCATGCACGCGGCCGACGTGTCCGCAGGGATACTCGGCGCCAACGCGATCGTGGGCGGGGCGGCGCCGATCGCCGCCGGGGCAGCCTGGGCGGCACGACGGGCCGGCTCCGACCAGGTGATCGCGACCTTCTTCGGTGACGGCGCGCTCAACCAGGGCGTGCTGCTGGAGACGATGAACCTGGCGGCGCTGTGGAGCCTGCCCGTACTGTTCGTCTGCGAGAACAACGGATACGCGACCACGATGGCCACTTCCGGTGCGGTAGCGGGCAGCGCGAGCGGACGTGCCGCCGCGTTCGGCATGCCGAGCGTGACCGTGGACGGCATGGACGTGCTCGCCGTACTCGGTGCGACCACCGCGGCTGTGGCCAGGGCGCGCGCCGGGCAGGGACCGACCCTGATCGAGGCCATGACATACCGGTACGGGCCGCATCACACGATCGAGCAGCGCATCAGGCTCAGCTACAGAAGCGAGGAGGAGATCGCGCGGTGGCGGGAGCGAGATCCGCTCGACATCCAAGGTGCCCGGCTGCCCGCTGCGACCAGGACGCTTATCGATGCGGAGATCGCCGAGGTTATCGCGGCGGCGCGGGAATTCGCCCGGTCAAGTCCCGAGCCTTCGCCCGAAGGCGCGCTTGAGTTCCTGTACGCGAGCGGCCTGAAGGGAAGAGGCGGGGTGGCCGATGGCTAAGCTCTCCTATGCCAAGGCGCTCAACCGCGCCCTAGCCGACGAACTCGAACGCGACCAGTCCGTGTGCGTGCTCGGCGAGGACGTGGTCGCGGGCATCGCGCAGTTCACGCTCGGCCTGGCGAAGCGGTTCGGCACCGACCGGGTCATCGACACGCCGATCTCAGAGCAGGCGTTTACCTCGATGGCGACCGGGGCGGCACTGCGCGGCATGCGCCCGGTGATCGAGTTCCAGATCCCGTCCTTGCTCTTCCTTGTCTTCGAGCAGATCGCCAACCAAGCGCATAAGTTTTCGCTGATGACCGGGGGCCAGGTCTCCGTGCCCGTGACCTACGTGGTGCCGAGTTCCGGGTCAAGGGAAGGCTGGGCCGGGCAGCATTCCGACCACCCATACAGCCTGTTCGCCCATGTCGGGGTGAAGACGATCGTGCCCGCGACGCCGTCGGACGCCTACGGGCTGCTCGTGTCGGCAATCAGGGACGACGACCCGGTCGTCCTGTTCGCGCCCGCCCTGGCGATGGGGCTGCGCGAGGACGTCACCAGCGAACTCGTGCCGGTGCCAATCGGTTCGGCGCGGGTCCGCCGGCCAGGGTCAGACGTGACCGTGGTCGCCGTGGGCCACCTCGTCTCCGTGGCGCTCGACGTCGCCGAGGAACTCGCCTCGGAAGTATCGATCGAGGTGTTCGATCCTCGTACGGTGTACCCGTTCGACTGGGAGCTCCTGGCCGGATCGCTTGAGCGGACCGGGCGGCTGGTCGTCATCGACGACTCCAACCGGTCCTGCGGCCTCGGTGCAGAGGTCCTCGCGACCGCGGCGGAAGAGATGCACCTGGTGGCACCGCCTAGGAGGGTCGGCAGGCCAGACGGAGCGGTGCTGCCTTTCGCCCTCGCGCTTGACCGGGCCATTCAGCCGGGCCACGATCAGCTAGTCGCGGCGATCCGCGCCGTCATGAAATAACAGTTAAGCCAGTAACCCCCGAGCCGGAGGTATTATGCCAGCCGCGCAGCCGACGATCATCGCGACGTCGATCTCTTTCCTGCGTTCCCAGGGCGGGTTCTGGGAGGGCACAGCCGGGCCCTCCTATGAATACGCGATCAAGCTGTCCAGACCGGACTCGGGCCGTAAGCCCAGGCTCTGCTTCCTCGCCACGGGGCTCGGCGACAACCCGGTTTACACATCGGCTTTTTACTACGCGTTCATCAACCTCGGCGTCGACGTCACCAACCTGTCCCTGTTCCCTTGCCCGAGTTACCCGAACCTGCGCGAGCACCTGCTCAGCCAGGACGTCATCTGGGTGTCAGGCGGGAGCACGGCCAACCTGCTTGCCGTATGGCGGGTCCACGGGCTTGACGAGATCATGCGGGAATGCTGGGAGGCCGGCGTGGTCCTGATGGGATCTTCTGCCGGGGCGATCTGCTGGCACTCGGGCGGCACCACAGACTCGTTCCGCTATCCGCTCCAGGCCATCACCGACGGGCTGCGGTTCCTGCCCTACTCCAACAGCCCGCACTACAGCGCGGAGAAGGAACGCAGGCCGCTCACCAACCAGCTGGTGGCCGATGGCGTGATACCCGATGCCTACGCGACCGATGACCATGCGGGGCTGGTCTTCTTCGGCACCGACCTGCACGAGGCCATCGCCGAGCATCCGAGCGCGAAGTGCTATTCGATCGCCAAGGTGGGCGAAGGAAAGGCCGTGGAAACCGAGTTGCCCACCCGGCTGCTCTGACCAAGGCGAGCCGCCGCGCGATCAGGGCGAGGACCGCCGCTCAGGTGTCGATCCGCGTCGGGTCGAGTTCGGCGGCACCACCGACGATGAAGTCGCGCCGCGGAGCCACCTCGCTGCCCATCAGCAGGTCGAAGATTCCCGAGGCGGCAGCCGAGTCGGCGATCTTGATCCGGCGCAGGGTGCGCCTGCGCGGATCCATCGTCGTCTCGGCAAGCTGAGCCGCGTCCATCTCGCCTAGGCCCTTGTAGCGCTGCGGCTGGTCCTTCCAGCGCTGGCCCTTACGCTCAAGTTCGAGCAAGGTTCGGCTTAGCTCGGCATCCGAATAGGTATAGATGTACTTATCCACTCCTTTTTTCGGATTGCTCAGCTCGATCCGGTGCAGCGGCGGCACGGCCGAGAACACCCGCCCGGCGTCGACTATCGGCCGCATGTACCTGTGAAACAGCGTAAGCAGCAAGCACCTGATGTGGGCGCCGTCGACGTCGGCGTCGCTCATCAAGATCACTCGCTGGTACCTGGCCGCTTCGAGATCGAAGGCACTCCCCGAGCCTGCGCCAAGCACCTGGATGATCGAGGCGCACTCGGCGTTCTTCAGCATGTCGGAAAGTGACGCCTTCTGGACGTTGAGTATCTTGCCCCTGATCGGCAGCAGTGCCTGAAACTCCGAGTCACGCGCCACTTTTGCCGTGCCGAGCGCCGAGTCACCCTCGACGATGAACAGCTCGCTGCGATCATCGGCTGACCGGCAGTCCACCAGTTTCGCGGGCAGGGCCGAACTGGCGAGGGCCGACTTGCGGCGCTGATTTTCCCTGTGCTCACGGGCCGCGATCCTGGTCTTGGCAGCAGCAGCTACCTTTTCCAGCACGGCCTTAGCCTGCTGCCTGCTGCCACGCAGCTTGCCTTCGAGGAAGTTCCCGAGCTCGGCTGAGACGACCTGCCCGACGATCCTCGAGGCCGCAGGAGTGCCGAGCACTTCCTTGGTCTGGCCCTCGAACTGCGGCTCGGGCAGGCGCACGGAAATCACCGCCGTGAGCCCTTCCATCACGTCTTCCTTGATGACGGACTCGTCGCCTGATTTGAGCAGTCTGGTCGCCCTCAGCTGGTCGTTGACGGTCTTGACCAGAGCACGTTCGAAGCCGGTCACGTGCGTGCCGCCCTTAGGGGTGGCGATCACGTTCACGAAGGACCGGGTGATCGTCTCGTAACCGCCGTCCCAGCGAAGCGCTATATCGACCTCCAGTTCGCGTTCTACCTCGGTCGGGGTGAGGTGGCCAAGATCATCAAGTACCGGCACGGTCTCGGTGAACTGGCCTGACCCCGTCAGCCTGAGCACGTCGGTCACCGGCTCGCCAGCCGACAAGTGCGTGCAGAACTCGCTGATCCCGCCGGCGAAGCTGAACTCGACCTCGCGAGGTGCACCGCCCGGCGCGAGACCTTCCGTGTCGAGGCGATTGTCGGTGATCGTGATGTTCAGGCCGGGGACGAGATAGGCCGTCTGCCTGGCACGCTCGACCAGCGAGTCGTAGTCGAGCCTCGCGCCTGGCACGAAGATCTGCTTGTCAGGCCAGAACCTGATCCTGGAACCTGTCCTGTTCTTCGGCACCTTGCCCTGCTTGCGCAGCCCAGAGACGCGGGTGAACTTCGCGTCAGGGCCGTCACCGGCAAACTCGCCAGGGACACCGCGCCGGAAGCTGCCAAGCCACTCGTAGCCCTCCCTGTCGACTCGCACGTCGAGGCGTCCGGACAGGGCATTGACGACGGACGCGCCGACACCGTGCAGGCCACCAGAGGCCGTGTAGGAACTACCGCCGAACTTCCCACCGGCATGCAGCCTGGTCATGACCAGTTCCACACCGTTCAGTCCGCTCCTTGGCTCGATGTCGACCGGAATCCCCCGGCCGTTGTCGCGCACTTCCGCCGACTGGTCAGGGTGCAAGATGATGTCGATCCTCGTGCAGCAAGCGTTCAGCGCCTCGTCCACCGCGTTGTCGATGATCTCCCACAGGCAGTGCTGCATGCCTCGCTCGTCAGTCGAGCCTATGTACATGCCTGGCCGCTTGCGTACCGCCTCAAGGCCCTCAAGCACCGTCAGGTGCCGAGCCGAGTAGCCTTCGACCAGGTTCGCCGCCAGCGGCGTCTCCCTCAGGGCAGCCGTCATCGCGCTCCCCTCGCTCGCCTGTGACTGTCGTGCTGAGCCAAGGGGCCCCGCATGGCAGTTAGCGCGTGTCCAGTACTCAGGGTTTCTCCAACCGCGGTAGGCGCGGCCGGCACCGGACCGAGGCCGCAGCGCCGAGAGACCGGGCCGGGCCGCGCCGAAACTTTTTCTGACCGAAGAATATCGGCCCCGAAGGACACCACGAGCAGACGCGCCGACCGCATAGCTAACTAGCTGGGGCAACTTGCTCTTTGGCGGCATGTTGTATAAAGATCAAACCAGCGATCGGTAATCTGTTCGCCCACGGCGTACCGCTAGCCGGCATGGGATGACTCAAGACTGGCTAGGTGTTGTGATGCGTAGAGAGAACGCAGGTTGTAGAAACCGGCCGGCAAACCCGTCGGCGGGAATCGGGCAAGGGAGGCGGACATGACCGGAGCGATGGCCCCTACAAAGCCGCTGAACTCTAATGACCTGTGCGACAGGTGCGGTGCTCCTGCTTACGTACGGGTAGTCCTGCCCGGCTCAGCTGAACTGCTGTTCTGCGCACACCACAATCGCCAGCACGCCCCGGCGCTGGCCAAGGTCGCGGTCGAGATCCATGACGAGACTGCCCGCCTGACGACCAAGCCAAGCGACGATTCGTCCGATCGCTAGCGGTTAGGCGGCTTTCGCCGCAGTCAAGAGAGGCTTATCGCGAGGCCCGGCACCAGCCAAGGTGCCGGGCCTCGCGCCTGCCTGCGTACCCGATCCGCCGCAGACTACTAGCGGCCCGCCTCCCCTCAGCGGGATACGGGCCGCTAGAGATAGCCTGTGCTCAGTCCAGGTAGTCCCGCAGAACCTGGGACCGCGACGGGTGCCGCAGCTTGGACATGGTCTTGGATTCGATCTGCCTGATGCGCTCCCTGGTGACACCGTAGACCTTGCCGATCTCGTCCAGGGTCTTCGGCTGGCCGTCGGTGAGCCCGAACCGCATCGATACGACGCCGGCCTCCCGTTCGGACAGCGTGTCGAGCACGGAATGCAACTGCTCCTGCAGGAGGGTAAAACTCACCGCCTCGCCCGGCTGGATCGCCTCAGAGTCCTCGATCAGGTCACCGAACTCGCTGTCGCCGTCCTCGCCGAGCGGTGTGTGCAGCGAGATAGGTTCCCTGCCGTATTTCTGAACTTCGATGACCTTTTCCGGGGTCATGTCCAGCTCGGCAGCCAGTTCCTCGGGAGTCGGCTCCCTGCCCAGGTCCTGAAGCATCTGCCGCTGCACCCTGGCAAGCTTGTTGATCACCTCGACCATGTGGACCGGGATCCTGATAGTGCGCGCCTGATCGGCCATCGCACGGGTGATCGCCTGCCTGATCCACCAGGTCGCGTAGGTGGAGAACTTGTAGCCCTTGGTGTAGTCAAACTTCTCGACCGCCCTGATCAGGCCCAGGTTGCCCTCCTGGATCAGGTCAAGGAACAGCATGCCGCGGCCGGTGTACCGCTTGGCCAGCGAGACCACGAGCCGCAGGTTGGCTTCGAGCAGGTGGTTCTTGGCGCGGCGGCCGTCTTCCGCGATCCAGTCCAGGTCATCCCTGACGTCAGGCGGCAGTGACCGGCCGCCGTCGGCCAGCTTCTCCTCGGCGAACAGTCCGGCTTCGATCCGCTTCGCAAGCTCGACTTCCTGCTCGGCGTTCAGCAGCGGAACCTTGCCTATCTGCTTGAGGTAGTCCTTAACCGGGTCGGACGTCGCGCCAGCTACGGCCACCTGGGCGGCGGGCAGGTCCTCGTCGTCGTCACCGTAAACGAACGCCTCGTCTTCCGACTCTTCAACAGCCGCCACGGTTACCGCCACGGCCACTACCCCGGCCGCTGCCACCCCGTTGGCTGCCGGTTCGTCGTCTTCGGCATCCTCGGACTCGTCACTAACCTCATCGGCGAGATCGAGGCTGTCCTCGTCGCCGTCTACGTCATCACCGTCGAGCACGGACAGGTCATCGAGGTCGACGTCCAGATCGGCTACGTCAGCCAGATCAGGATCACCGTCGAGCTCTCCCGCTTCGCCAAGATCGGTCTCACTGTCCAGCTCGGTACCGTTCAGGTCCGCACCGTTCAGGTCCGCACCGTTCAGGTCCGTACCGTTCAGATCGGTCATTCCGCCGAGTCCGGAGTCGGCGTGCAGATCGGTCGCTTCCGCCAGGTTCACGTCACCTTCCAGGTCATGCAGGCCGACGGGCGAGTTGCCATCTTGGCCAGATCCCTTGCCACGACTGCCGTTCGCACCCGCACGACCGGCGCCTCGATCGGCCCTGGTGCTGGTGCGTGACCGGCGAGTACCGGGCGCTGGGCTGGCCGGCGCCGGAATGGCTTGATCCACTACTGTATCCGCTCCGCCTGGTGCGCTCGTCCCTCCAGCGCGGTCCTTCTTGGCCGCTGGCTTGGCGGAACGTCGCCGGCTTACGCCGCCGTCACCCACCCGCTCGCCAGCTTCCCGGCCATCTTCGTCCGCAGAAGACTGTGCTACCGGGGGCACTGCAGCGGGCTGTGCCTCAGAAAGCTGTGCCTCAGAAAGCCGTGCCTCAGAAGGCTGTGCACGGGATTGCTGCGGAACGCGAGCGCCTCGGCCTGCCGGCGTCGGCTGCCTCCGCGCCGCGGAGCTTGCAGTGCCTGCCACCGCGGTCACCCCTTCCTTCGCTGGCCGATATTTCGCCCCGCCTTAAGCACTACCCTTCAGGGTTACCCCTGCGGGTCACTGCCCCGGCGCTTACCGCTCAGCCGAACCGTCGCGCTGGCCAGCAGTGCGCGCCCGGCCGGGCTAGCAGGCGATACCGACACTCTCCTGCCATCATCTGGTAGCGAGTAGACGCTACCGCCAGGTCTATGCTGGTCAGGCCATTACTTACTTGACCAGCGCTCGCCCTTCCTCCGGCAAGGTCCCCATCCCGCCGGATCAGGCAACCGAGGCGACCTGTTCCGCTCCCGTCCCCCACCTTAGGCGGAGTTGGATGGTAGGTCGTACCACCGCAACCCCTGTTCCCCCGATTCGATCGGCCACCACAAGCACACGCCGAGAAAGCGTACCCACAACTTGTCAGGCTTGACCACGCCTGACCATGCTCAACCGCGATCGCGCCCACGCACTCCCCCGCCCGGGTCCTTGCCGAAGACCTTGCCGAAAACCCGGCCCGAGTCCTTGTCACGCCCGGTACCCGCGACGTCATCTCCTGGTATCCGCAGCACGAGCACCGTGACATCATCGTCCTGCTCGTAACCCGCGAGCATGCGCTCGACGAGGTAGTCCATCAGTCTGCCTGGATCCTCGGCCACCAGGGCAGGCGCCTGTGCCGCCACCGAGACCAGTTCGTCAAGGCCGGCGTCCAGGCCGCGCTTGCGGTTCTCGACCAGGCCATCGGAGTAAAGCACTGCCGTGTGCCCGGCCGGCAGCTTGAACGGATACTGCTGGCGCGGACTAGCCCAGCCAAGCGGCGTCCCCGCTTCGGCCTGGTCAAGCCTGGGCGGCAGGCCAGGCCCGAGCAGCAGCGGCGGCAAGTGCCCGGCATTACCGATTACGCCCTCTCCGGTCTGCGGGTCTACCACCAGATAGCAGACCGTCGTCACCTGCTCGTCTAGTTCCGTGGCCATGAACAGCCGGTCTAGCCCGGCGAGCACCGCCGCCGGCCTTGGGTCGGTCAGCGCTAGCGCACGCAACGCGTTCCTGACCCGGCCCATCCCTGCGGCCGCAGTCAGCCCTTTGCCCATCACGTCGCCCGCCGCCACCGCCAGCTTGCCGTCTGCCAGCCGGAAAGCGTCGTACCAATCGCCTCCGACCTCGATGGAAAGCGGCTTATAACAGGCTCTCAGCTCGATCCCTGGCACCTCGGGCAGATTGTCAGGCAGCAGGCTGCGCTGCAAGGTCTCCGCCGTGGTGTGCTCGCGCTCGTAGAGCATCGCCCGCTCGAGCGCAAGCGCGCACTGCCCGGCCAGCGCCTCAAGGAATACCCGTTCCTCCTCCGTGATCTGCCTGGGCCCGGTAAATGAGAACTGGAGTGCTCCAAGCGGATTGCCGGAGGTAGTCAGCGGTAGTCCGATCCAGGCCCGTTCATCGCTGTGCCGCAGGAAGAACTCGGGATCAACCTCGCCCTCGAAGTGCCGCCGCAGGCTGTCTGGGCTGTCAAGCACAAGCGACCGCCGCTGGACAACGGCGGAGGTCATCACGCTCGGCAGGTCGAGCGGGATCTCACCGCTCAGTTCGGTCGGCTCGTCTGCGTCCTGCACACTGATGATGCGCAGCCTGGACTTGTCTTCGACGAGTGCCACGGCCGATCGGTCGGCGCCGATCGCCGTCCGGCCGACTTCAGTGATGACACCGACGACTTCGCGCACTGAAAGCGCCTCGGCCAGCAACGACGTCGCCTGCTGGAGCCTGGACGTGCGCAACGCGGCCGCGGAAAGCTGCTCGGTGAGCCTGCCACGCATCTCGTCAGCTTCGCGCTGGCTCGTGACGTCGGTGCTGGCGCCCATCCACTCCACGATCGCGCCGTCGCGTTCAATCGGAACCGCGCGAACGTCGTAATAGCGGTAGGAACCAGTCTTCGTGCGCACCCGGTAGGTGCCGTCAAAGACCGCCCCTGTCTTAATGCAGCTGAACCAGTCCCGCTCGATCTTTTCTCTATCGTCGGCGTGAATAGCGGCAAGCCATCCGCCGGCCAGGTACTCGTCGACTGACTGGCCGGTAATCCACCGCCATTCGGGCGAATCCTCGCTAACCTGACCAGAAGGGTCGGTCATCCAGACCACCTGGTTCCCGGCTTGCACCAGGGACTGGTAGCGCTCGTTCGTGCGGCGCACCGCCTCGGCGGCGGTCAGGTCGCCGGTGATGTCCATCGCGATCACGGTGACGCCTGTCGGGGCTCCGGTCGCGTCGTGCGCGGGAAAGGCAGAGAACGCGAGCCTGCGTTCTCCGGCCTGGCCGGACTGGCCAGGCTGACCGCTGCCGCTGCCGCTGACCGCGATCACGTCAGGCTCGGCCACCTGCCGCGGCACCGCCAGCCGGTCGCCGAGCGCAAGGTCGTCGGCCACCGGCCCGGCTACCGCGATCCGGTTGAGCACGGGCAGCCCGGAAGCGAGCACACTCCGCACCGCAGCCTCCGCTGTTGCCGCCATCGCGACGGGCCAGACCTGACCGATCGGATGACCGGTCTGCTCGGCTAGGGTCCCGCCCGTCATCTCGGCCAGGGAGCTACTTACCCGGCGCAATCGCAGGTCGGAGTCGATGAAAGCGAAACCGACCGGAGCCTGCGTGAGCAGTGCCTCAAGCATCGCGGTGTCGCATGCCTGCGAACCTGGGCGCGGGCGTCCAGCCTGCGGAACGGAGGTCGAAGCACTCAAGGAAAGCACCTCGAGTCCATCCGAGCAGTCAAGGGAGGACCCCCTTCCCCGCTATCTCCGACACGGACCTTCACTGGTACGGCATACAACCGGTTCTACCGGGCCTGCCCCCGAGCGAACCGAACGAGGCTTGCCCGCGACCGCCAGCTAGCCACCCAGACTAGCCCTTATAGCATTTTAGCCAGGTCAGGCGCCGGTTAGGGGCCGTTACCCAGCATCTGAGCAGCTGACTCAGTATCCAATCGGGCTTCCGGCGAACCGATCACGCAGCCCGTCGCCAACAAGGTTAAGCGCAACCACCACCAAGATAATCGCTGCTCCGGCCGGATAGATCTCCCACCAGTAGCCAGAATAGATTGACTGCGCTCCGGCCGCGATCATGTCACCCCAGTCCGACGACGGCGGCTGCACGCCGAGCCCCAGGTAGCTGAGCGTTGCGAGCACGACGATAGCGTCAGCGATTTGAAATGACACATTCACCGCGATCAGCCCGAAAGCGTTCGGCGCGATATGCCGTACGATCACCCGCAGCCGACCGCCACCCATGGCCAGAACCGCCTGCACAAACTCCCGGTTACCCAAGGTAAGCGCCGCGCCGCGGACCAGCCGCGCGGTACTGAGCCAGGATGTCCCGGCAATGACGAAAACCAGCAATTCGGGCGTAGGTTGAAAAATAGCTGTCAATAGCAGCAAGAGCACAATCACTGGAAAAGCGTATGCGGCATCAACAACTCGCATCATAAAGGCGTCGGCGGCACCGCCAAGGTAACCTGCGATCGCTCCCCACAGCGAGCCGATAATGGCCGCGAGCAAGCCGGCCGCCAGTCCAACCTCAAGCGAGAGTTGACCCCCGGTCATCAGCCGGCCGAGCACGTCGATGCCATCGGGATCGGTGCCGAGCAAATGGGCCGCGCTCGGCGCCCGGTTGCTGAGCAGCAGATTCACCTGCAAGATGTCACGTCGGTAGATCAACGGCCCGATATAGCAAAAAAGCACCATAATCGCGAGGATCGCCAAACCGACTCTGAGAGCGGGATTAGCCGGGCGGGCGGCTGCGGCAGGCTGGACAGGCCGGTCATGCCCGGTGCCGAGGCGCGGCCTGACCAGGCCTGGCCTGGCCACCGGGGCGGCATGTCTTCCCCTGACGGTCATGGTTTGCGGTACCTGACTCGAGGATCGGCGAGCAGGTAACCGATGTCGGCAAGCAGCGAGCCGGTCACGGCGGCGGTTCCGATGACGAGAATGAACCCGAGAAGCACGGGGAAGTCGTGCTTGAGTGCCGCCTGCCATAGTTGCCAGCCCACCCCCTCGATGTTGAACAGACTCTCCACTACCAGTGAGCCGCCAATGATCTGAGGCAGGCTAAGCCCGGCCAGCGTGATGACCGGGATCAGCGAGTTCCTCAGCACATGCCGCGCCATGACGCGGCGGGGACCTGCTCCCGCTCCCCTCGCCGTCCTTACGTAGTCGCTCGCCAGGCTCTCGATCGCCGCGGCTCGCGCGTACCTGGCGAAGATCGCGCCGGTAAAGATGGCGAGGGTCAGCACGGGCAAGGTGAGGGCCCGCCAGTCGGCAAGCACCCCGGCGATCCCTGGCTCCTGCGGACCTTCGGCGGCGAAAATGTGCAGCCTGACCGCGAACACCAAGATCAGCACCGAGCCGAGGAAGAAAGACGGCATACCATAGCCGACGTAGCTAAACCCGCGCAGTACCCGGTCGAGCGCCGAGTCCTTCCCGAGCGCCTGTACCAGGCCGAGCGGAACCGCGATCATGATCGCGAGCACGGCGGCGGTCAGTGTCAGCGCGAGCGTCCTCGGCAGGCTCGCGACGAGCAGCGATCCCACGCTCGTGCCCTGCACGGCGGAGGAGCCGAGATTGCCGTGCAGTACCTGACCGAGCCAGGTCAGGTACTGCAATACCACCGGACGGCCGAGTCCGTACGCGTGCCGGAGCGCACTCGCGTCACCAGCCGTCTGACCGGCCCCGAGCAGCGCCCGCTCAGGACCTCCAGGCAGCAGCCAGCGGAACCCGAACACGACCAGGCTGACAAGCGCAAGCACGGCGACCGCCTGGCTCAGCCGCCTGACCAGGTAGGTGATCACCGCAGGTGATCACCTGAATAGCATCGGCGGCTCACCGCACGAAGTACCAGTCTTCCGGGTTCAGCGTCAGGGTCGGATTCTGGATGCCGATGTGCAGGCTGTCGATGTTCTCCAGGAGGTCGGCCGGCGCCTCCGGCTGCAGCATGACCGGCAGTTGCGGCGTCAGGTACGCCTCCCATTTGTACATCGCCTGCAGGAACCTGCGGGGGTTAGAAGTCTGCAGCGTCACCTTGATGAGGTTTTGGTTCCTCGCATTCTTGTAATCGCCGAGGTTGCCATTCGAACCGCTTCCGTAAAGTTCGTCCCCGGTCGGCAGGAAGTCTGGCTCGTAACTCCAGCCCTGACCCCAGTCGGCCAGTTCCCACGGGCAGGGCTTAGGCGCAGCGGTTGAGCCGCACGCATTCTCGACGGTGCCGATGACCTGGTCGAAGGACCCGGAAGAAAGGTTGATCTGGATGCCCACCGTCGAGGCATTCGACTTGAGTTGCAGCACCGCCGCCTGCACCCAGGAAATGCCGGTGACGTACAAGAGGCTGAAGCTCAGCTTGGCACCGCCCTTGATCCCCGCACCGCACTGACCTGAGCCGATGCCAGGATTCGCGCACGTGGACAGCCCGTCGGGCTTGACATTCCAGCCATTGTCCTGCAGTAGGTTCCTGGCCTTGGACGGGTTGTAGGGGAACGGATCGCCCTTTTTCGCCTGCGGCGAGAGGTAGTCCGTGCTCGGCGCGTCACCGACAGGTCCGGTCGAGACGATGCCGTACCCGTGGAGCGCGCCCTGGATGATCGCGGCCTGGTTGACCAGGTACTCGAACGCCTGCCTGAAGTAAAGCTGCTTGAAGATGGCCACCTGCGGGTCGGCAGGGTTGAAGTTGTAGGGAATGTAGTTGATCCCCCAGGTCCACAGGACGCTCAGGTGGTAGCCGGGGACCGGATTCTGGCCGAGAGCCTTGCCAGGCGGCGGCACCGGTGCGTCAACGGTTGGCAGGTATCCCACGTCGATCTGGTTCCTGCCGCCGGCCTGCAGCACGTTGAACTCGGACTCCTCTGAGGTGAAGGGCTCCTCGATGAACGTGCTTACGTGGTCTTTGGGCACCGGACCCGGATAGCTGCGGTTGTAGCTGTACGTCAGCACGCCGGTGCTGCTGTACCCGGTGAGCTTCCACGGGCCATCGACGATTCCCCAGATCGGCGAATTGGGCCACTCGGCGGCCTTCTTCACCAGCGCGAGCGAGTTCAGGTAATTGAACACCGCGGCACAGTCCGCGGGAACATCGGCGCAGTCACTGGTCGTGGTGGCGCTGGTACGGTCCCAGGCCATCGGCATGGGCGTGATCTGACTGAGCTCGTTGTCAGTGAACCAGAGGGTGGAGTACTTCCCCTTGATCGTCATCTGCACTTCGTAGGCACCTACGGCGTGGACGTCGGTCACGTCGTCGGGGATGCCGCCAGGCACGTAGCCGCCGTACTCGGTATGCGCCTCCTCTTTCATCATGTTCATCCAGAACATGATGTCCTTGGCGTCGACCGGCTCACCGTTGGACCACTTGTAGTACGGCTTCAGCTTGATGGTCACGACCTGGCCGTGGAACTTGGGCAGATAGGCCAGGCTGACCGCGGGGTTAAGCAGCGGGGTGCCCTTGTCGCCGAACCAGTAAAGCGGCCGGTACATCATGTACTGAAATTGGTCGAGGTTCACGATCGTGAAGTCGGGGCCTGGGGCGAAGGGGAAGATGTAGTTCGGGGTCACGTTCGCGGGCAGCGCGTAGGTGGCCACTCCGCCATTCACCGGCGTGTCGCCGGCCTTGACCTTCGTGCTCGCGCCACAGCCGGCGACCGCCATGACGACCGCCATGAGACTGGCACATCCGACGGAGACTCGCTGCCGAGAACGCCGCATACCGCAACTCCTTCGCAGTCCGGTCCGCCTGAGCTGGCCGCCTTGCCTCGGGCGACCGTCGGCCTGCTGCCAGTGAAGATAAATTATGTCTTATCGACTGATAGATCGCCCGCTGTTCGGCGGTACCGGCGGCAGGCAAGCCTGCCGTGGCCGCCGCCCGACCGTGCCAAGCGCCGTGCGACAGCATACTTCGCCATTGCAGCAACTTCTGGCAGTCTGGTACGGATGAGGGCCGATGCATGAGTAGTTGCGAGTTTGCCGGGTCTTGACGTGACCGACCACGTGAGGCCGGCAGGTAATCTACTGTGAGCGCAGCCATTCCTGGCGGCGCGCCGTCGTTAAGCGTGGCATCGCGGGATGCGGATCTGAAAAGCTAGGAATGTGAGCCAGCCGAGCCGACACGCCCGATCTTCAGGCGGATCAGGTCTCCCCGGCTCAGCCGGGCGACCAGGTCGCGCCACACCGCCGAACGCCCTGTTCGCCGAGATGCTCAGGGCGGCACGCGAACTGCTCGCAGTGCGCAGCCCGCTCGATGCCGAGCTGATGGTGAGCGAATTGCTCGGCACCTGGTGGCGCCAGCCAAGGACCGGCGCTTCAGCCCTGCGCCGCCGTCACCGCGCCGACATCGAGGAACTTGTCGGAGAGGGCCTGGTCGACTATGCCGCCGACCAGGGCAGCCCGGCCGCCCTGGCACTGCTTTCCGGCATCGCCTGCCTGGGCACGCCGCATCAGGCGGTCAAGGCAGAACGCGCGGCTCTCGCCCTGATGGAACGCGGGGTAGCCAGACCCGCCTGGGCGGAGCACGCCGGCGCGGTGGCGGCCGGTGACTGCTACCAGAGTTCCGATGCCTACCGTGACCGCGACGAGGTTATTTGCCTATTTAATTATGGTGGCTCTGAAGAGCACGCCCTGGTCGTCGTGGTGGACTACAACGCGGGCGGAATGCTGCGAGACGGCTGGGTAACCTCTCAGGTCGCGACCCTGCTCGAACGGTGCGCCAGCCTGGCCGGGGCTGCCGAGGGCCAGAATGAGGCTTTTTTCCGTCCGGTGCCTGCCTCAAGCGCCAGGCGGCTGCTTGAGTCGGCCTTGCTCGTCACCGAGTCACTCGCCGACCCGCCGGTAAGCTCTTCGTTCCCTGCCTACCACGCCTTCATCAGGGCACGGGTGCGGACGCTGCCGCCGACCGGGCCCAAGGTGACCTCGCTCGGCGAACCTGTGGCGCTCAGCAACCGCAAGATGACCTGGCGGCGGGACCGCCGTGCGATGCTGGTGGCCGAGTTCCTGGCGTCAGACGATGCCGAGGACCTGTCTGACACCGAGGCCGCCAGCCGGTGCGCGGATCACATCGTGGATTACGGTTGCGACCAGGACTTCGGCCGGCCGCTCAGGGTCAGTCCCGCCAAGATGGAGACCTTCCTGCTCGACTGGCTGCCACGCAAGGTCATGCTGACCCGTTCCGAGCAACATGCGATGCCGCACGTGCTGCTCGCGTGGGCCAGGTGGGCCGGCGCCAAATCCGGCCTCGACAAGGCGGCGATCGGGCGGACGCTCGACGCGGTGTTCGACAGCATGTCGGCCTTCAGCCGGGTGTACCGCGACCCCGCGTCGTTCGGGCTCGAGCCCGGACTGGTCGCGAGACTCCTGCCAGATCGTGACCTTGAGGCCCTGCCCAGGCGGGTGTTCGCCTTCGGCGTGCTCGAGGGCACGTTCCGCGGCACCAACCTCAGCTCGCTCGATCCGGCCAGCGACCGTGACCGCCGTATCCTGCTCGCCGCGGACCACGCCGGAGGCCGCGGCAAGGCACCGACGCCTGAACACCTGGATCAGCACCTTGCCCTCACCGCCCGGCTCTGGCGCGGTGACCCGCCGGAACTGTGGGAAGCCGCCCAGCGCCTGCTCGATCTCGGCCTGCCGAGACACGATGTGGTGCACGCGCTGATAGATACGATCGAGGTAGCAGGCCCGAGCGAGAAGGCAGTCAGGCTGGCGCTTGCCGACCTGCCGCCGGAGCCGTATCCGCCCGGATACGTGCCTCCAGAGGCTAAGGGCAACCGTGAACGATGACCGTGGCCGCCTGGCCGAGCCCGTCATCGACCTGAACGCGGACCTCGGCGAGTCATTCGGCGCATGGAAGCTCGGCGACGACGAAGCACTGACGCGACTGATCTCGAGCGCCAACGTGGCCTGTGGCTTCCACGCGGGCGACCCGCTCACGCTGCGCCGCACCTGTGCCGCCGCTGTCGCGGCAGGCGTCGTGATCGGTGCCCAGGTGTCCTACCGTGACCTGGCCGGCTTTGGCCGGCGGGCGATGGACGTGCCGCAGGCGGAACTTGCGGCCGAGCTGCTTTACCAGATCGGAGCCCTCGACGGGATCGCCAGGGCGGCTGGCTCGCGGGTGCGTTACGTCAAGCCGCACGGCGCGCTGTATCACCGGGTGCGGACCGACCGGGCACAGGCCGGGGCGCTTGTCGATGCGCTGCGCAGCTATGACGCTTCGCTGCCACTGCTCGGCCAGCCGGGCGGGGTGCTGGCTGAACTGGCTGCCGAGGCAGAGGTTGCCCTCGTTCCTGAGGCTTACGCGGACCGCGGTTACCTGCCAGACGGATCGCTGGTGCCGAGAACGCAGGCAGGCGCGGTGCTCACCGATCCCGTGCTCGTCGCCGCCAGGGCCGTGCGCATGGTGGTAAGCGGTCGAGTCGCTGCCGTCGACGGCAGTGACGTGCCGGTGATCTTGCGGTCACTGTGCATTCACGGGGACACGCCAGGTGCGGTGGCGCTGGCAGCCGCCGTACGCGACGGGCTGCTGGCCGCTGGCGTCAAGCTCGCCGCCTTCGCATGATCGAGGTGCGGCAAGCCGGTGATGCCGGACTGCTGCTTAGCTGCGACGCACCCGCCTCCTGGCTGGCCGCATCCATCGCTGCCGCCAAGCTGCCAGGGGTACTCGATGTCGTGCCTGGAGCGCGGACAGTACTCGTAGTCACCTTGCCAGGTGCCGCCGCCGGGCGATTGGCCGAGCGCATCGCCGAATTGCCGGTGGCTGCCCTGGCCGGCCAGGCGGCAGAGCCGGTCACGATTCCTGTCGTATACGACGGACCCGACCTGGCGGAAGTGGCCGACCTCACCGGGCTGACCGTCGAGGACGTAATCGCCAGGCATGCCGAGGGACGTTACACGGTCGGCTGGCTCGGGTTCTCGCCCGGGTTCGGCTACTTGACCGGTCTAGACCCGCTGCTTGCGACCGTGCCAAGGCGAGAAACGCCAAGACCGGTCGTGCCGGCGGGCAGCGTGGCGATCGCGGCCGGGCTGGCTGCTGTGTACCCTTCCGCGTCGCCGGGAGGATGGCGGCTACTCGGTCGCACGCCGCTGGCGATGTGGGATGCGATGCGTGATCCCGCGGCGCTGCTCAGCCCAGGTCAGCCAGTCAGGTTCCGGCTGGTGCGCTCCGGCTCGGCACCTGCCGCCACCCCCGGCCAGGACACACCCGGCCAGGGCACGGCCGGCTGTTCCGGCCGAATAGCCGAGGTGGTCAGGACGGGACCTCTTGCTACTGTGCAGGATCTCGGCCGGCCGGGCCTTGCCGCTCTGGCCGTGCCGCCTTCAGGTGCCGCCGACGCGGCCAGCCTGATCATCGGCAACCGCGTGGTCGGAAACCCTGACGGAGCCGCTGGAATCGAACTGACTCTCGGCCGCGCGATGTTCAGGTTTCCTGGCGGCGCCACGATCGCCGTCACCGGTGCGGCTGCCGAAGTGAAAGTCGCGGCCGAGGTTGTTCCTTCGGGCGTCGCCATCGAGGTGCCGGCCGACGGCCTGGTCAGCATCGGACCTCCGGTCGCCGGCCTGCGAAGCTACCTCATGATCGCCGGCGGCATCACCATCACCCCCGTGCTCGGCAGCCGCTCCGCCGACCTGCTCTCCGGTCTGGGAAGCAAGCCGCTCAAGGCCGGCGACCTGCTTCCCATCGGACCTGCCAGGGCCTCCGGTACCTTGGCCACTCCCGTGGCCACTCCCGTGGCCACGGCGCTCCCCCGCCGGGGAGAGCCAGTGCTGCTGCGGGTGCTTGGCGGGCCAAGGCTGGACTGGTTCGAGTCAGGCGCCCTCGACGAACTCACGGCTGGCACCTACACGGTCGCGGCGGCCAGCAATCGCACCGGGCTCCGCCTCGACGGCGCCCGCCTGAGCCGCGCTACCGACGCCGAACTGCCGAGCGAAGGCATGATCACCGGTTCGCTGCAGGTCCCACTCGATGGCCGGCCGATCCTCCTGCTCGCCGACCACCCGACAACCGGCGGCTACCCGGTAATCGCCGTAGTCACCAGCGCCGACATCGGACTAGCCGCCCAACTACGGCCAGGCGACGCGATCAAGTTCGCAACCCTGAACCCTCCCCCGTAGGCCCGCCCCTGGACCCGCAGCCCGCGCTTGTCACGAATCGGGCTAGCTGCCGAGTCCGCGATGGGCGGCTTCGATATCGGCGGCCGCGACCGTGGTCAACTCGTCGGGGCCCGCCACCTCGCCAAGGTGCGCGACACGCAGATCACGGGAGGCACAAGCTCGCTCGTAGAGTGACCTTGCGTACCTGCCGTTGCCAAGCTCGTCGATCTTGCCCTGCTCACATGCGCTGGTAAGGATCTCGGTCAGCACCGGAATCGCGTCAGGAGCGAACTTGTCACCTGACCGCTTGGCGAAGATCGCGGCGATCCTTACCAGGTCGGCGGGCGAGTAACTCGGGAACGCGATTCGCGTGCTGAACCTGGACGCCAAGCCCGGGTTGGTGCGCAGGAACCTGTTCATGTCCTCCGTGTAGCCGGCCAGCACGATGACAAGTCGGTCACGGTCATCTTCTGCCCGCTTCAGCAAGGTCGCGATGGCTTCGGAACCGAAGGCGTCGCCGCCCGAGTAGCCGTCGTTATACAGCGAGTAAGCCTCATCTACGAACAGAACACCGCCGAGCGCCGAGTCGATCAGCTTGTTGGTCTTGATCGCGGTCGAGCCGAGATGGTCGCCAACCAGGTCAGGGCGGTGGGCTTCGACCACCCCTGGCCTGACCAGGAGGCCAAGCGCGGCGAAGATCCTGGCCAGGATCCGCGCGACCGTGGTCTTGCCGGTGCCCGGCGGGCCGGTGAAGACGAAGTGGCGGACCGGGGGCTGACTGGCCAGCCCGTGGGCGTCGCGCAGGCGGGCCACCCGCAATTGCGCCGCGATCTCGTGGACCTGCCGTTTCACCGGCTCCAGGCCGACAAGTCCGTCAAGTTCAGCGAGCGCGCTCTCCAGCGTCGGAGTCTCGTCGTAGCCGCGGTACCTGGAAGTCAGCTCTGTATAGGCATGCTGGAAGTCGCTGCCGTGCAAGGTGATCAGATCGGCCGGCGCGGGCTCGCCCATCGCCGCCATTACCCGCACGTCCCGCGCCTGCCCGGCACGCTCGAGCAGCGAACGGACGAACCTGCCGTTGCCAAGCTCGTCACCGAGACGACGCCGGCCGACTTCCTCGAACATGCGCCAAAGTACCGAGCGCGCCTGGGGGTCGATGATTTCACCGCGCCTGGCTACCGCCAGGTCGGCGAGTTGCAGCAACTCGGCGGGCGAATAGCCGGCGAACTTGATCCTTACCGCGAAACGCGAGGTCAGTCCTGGGTTACTAGCCAGGACTGATTCCATCTGCCGCTCGTAGCCCGCCAGGATGATGATGAGCCGTTCACGATCGTCCTCGGCTCGTTTCAAGAGCACCTGCACGGCCTCGTTGCCGAACCGGTCGTTCTGGCCGTCGCCCTCATTCACCAGGCTGTACGCCTCGTCTATGAACAAGATCCCGCCGAGCGCCGAGTCGACGAGCTCGTTGGCCTTGATCGCGGTCGCGCCCAGGTACTCGCCGACCAGATCGCTGCGCTGCGCTTCGACGACCGTCGGTGACTCGAGCAGGCCGAACGCGTAGAACACCTTGGCAACGATCCTGGCAACGGCAGTCTTGCCGGTGCCAGGCGGGCCGAGGAACACGAAATGTTGCATCGGCTTTTCCGCTCCGAGCCCGGCAAGCGCCCGCCTGCGCGCCGCCTCCACTGAAGCAGCGATGGACCTGACCTGGTCTTTCACTGCGGTCAAGCCGATCATCGCGTCAAGTTCTGCCATCGCTTCCTCGACCGTGATCGCCGGCCGGCAGGCCGGTGTCCGATCGGCGGCCAGCGCGGCGGCCGCTCCGAGATGACCCGACCAGCCCGTCCGGGCGCCGGCCGGAATCCTGCCTTCGGCCTCGGCGGGCGGCCGCGGGCCGATCTGCGGTCTCGGCGGACTGACGGGACGAACTACGGCAGGGCCAGGACCGGTCTTCGGCGGCCAGGTAGCGCCTGCGGGTGCGCCGGCCGGGCCGACGCTGCGTACCTGCTGCATGTTGGCCTGCTGGCGGCTATCTTGCAGCGCCTTCGCCAGCCGCCAGCCGAGCACGATGGCGGCCAGCACCCAGGCCACGATCGGACCGATATACGAGGTGCCGTGCCCGATCAAGCGGAAGAACAGCGCTCCGGGAACTACCGAGAAAAGCACCGTCCATGCCAGCGTCCGGCACGGCGGATACCAGCGGCCAAGTGCGCCCGCATGCGACGTGAACGCGACCACGACCGGCAGCACCAGCAGTGCGTAGAACGGCAGCGTCCCGTGGTAGCGGGCGAGTGCGGTCGTGACCCCGAGCCCGAGGATCGTGGTAGCCCAGGTGCCCCAGAAGGTCCGGTTCCCGCTAATGATCAGGTAGGGGGCGAGCAAGAGCCCGACCAGGAACCCCGGCAGGGTGCATACGACAACGACGAGGATCTTGACGGCCAGCGGCAAGTCGTCGAATCCGCGACGGAGCCGGTCAAGCCCGCCCTGACCCGGCTGCCGGCCAGGCGCGGTGAACGATCCCTCCGATGGCGGCATCTCGCTCCCTTGTACTGCTTTACCTATACTGCTTTACCTATATAGCGCATTCGCATGCGCATGCAGCGATTCTCGCACCGCCGGCTCTATTCTCGCCTATCACCACGACCCTGGCATCCTACGATGGCCATTTTGGCCTGGCGTGTTGGCCGCGCGGGGCAGCCGCAGGGGCAGCCGCAGAGGCAGATGGGCAGGCTGTTGCGGCCGGTGCGCGGCAGCAGTCATGATGTGCCGGTTGGATCGGGTACGCCTGCACACTCAGCGAGGAGCTGTCATGGAACGGATCGAGGCCGAACTGCTCATTCCCGGCCGGGGTGAACCAGTGCCAGACGGTGTCGTGGTGTTCGACGGCCCGGTCATCACCTTCGCCGGGGCCGCGAAGGACGCGCCGCAGACGCCGGCCGCTCGGGTGCACAGGACCGAGACTGTCATGCCAGGCATGTGGGACTGTCACGGCCACTTTCTCGGCACCAGGTCGCTGGACCTGGGCAAGCTGCCTGTGGAGCCGGTACCGCTGCGCGCGGCGCGTTGCACCCGCGACCTGGCCAACGCACTCGATGCCGGGATCACCTCGGTGCGCGAGGTCGGCGGACTTGGAACTTACCTGGCCGCGGCGGTCAGGGAAGGAGTGCTCGACGGGCCGTCCATCTACCCGGCCGGCTCGATCCTCAGCTCCACAGGCGGCCATGCTGACCTGCACTCTTATCCGCTCGGCTGGGTCAGCGACTTCGGTCAGCACTGCGGTGAACTTCGGCTGGCCGACGGCGAAGCCGAGTGCATGCGCGCGGTACGCGAGCAGCTGAGGAAGAACGCGAAGCTCATCAAGATCTGCGCGTCCGGCGGGGTAATGTCAGAGATCGACAATCCCATTCATCAGCAATTTACCACGGCGGAAATGCGGGTCATCGTCGAGGTCGCCGCGATGGCCGACCGAGCGGTCGCCGCCCATTGCCACGGCAAGCCAGGCATGATGGCCGCCATCGAGGCAGGCGTCCGCACCATCGAGCACGGCACCTATGCCGACGACGAGGTGCGCGCGGCCATGCGCGAGACCGGCACGATCCTGGTGCCAACCCGCACGATCGTCGAGGACATCCTCGCCAACCTGGCGGCCGTCCCCGACTACGCGGCGGCAAAACTGGTCACGATCGCGCAAACCCACGCCGAGGCCACGTCGCTGGCCATCGAGCAGGGGGTCACCGTGGCGATGGGCACCGACATCGCGGTAACTGGCCGGGAGATGCCCAATTCCTGGGGCAACAACGGGGCGGAGGTGGTCTACCTGGCCAAGCTGGGCATGACCCCCCTCCAGGCGATCGAGGCGGCGACCGCGACCGCTCCGGCCACGCTTGGCCCGCAGGCGCCCCGCAGCGGCCAGCTAGCGCAGGGGTACGACGCCGACGTGATCATGGTAGGCGCGGACCCGCTGGCTGACATCTCGGTGCTTGGCCGTCCCGAGCACATCACGGGAGTATGGCAGGCGGGCCGCAGGGTAAAAGGCTAGGACGCTCTGCGCCAAAGTCGTGGCCGCATAAGGCAACATCAATGCAGCATGCTGGAATCTGCTCCCTTCTTAGTTAAGAATTGCCGAGTGCTGCGCTTACGCAGTTAGCCGGACAAGCGCGAGAGCAACATCGGCAAAAAGGGGGCAACGGATATGAAGAGGGCGGTTGGCGTGCTACCTGCACGGGCCTGCCATGCGGCCAGCGCGGTCGCCGCCGCGGCGGCTTCGCTCTTGCTCGCGGGTTCCGCTGCCGCGGCCGTGCCTGCGGGCGGCGACGTAAGCAGGGCAGGCCGCAGCATGCAGACGCTGGTCAGCATGGTCAGGGTTTTCGCCGCGCCAGACAACCACTCAGGTGTCACGGCCAGGCTGACCGGGTCTGGCACCGCCGTGAGCGTTGCGTGCTGGACCAGCGGAACCGCCTACAAGGGAATATCGGTCTGGTATCAGATCTCCGCTCCAGCGGGCGGCTACGTTCCCGCATTCAACCTCGCCGCCCATTTCGCCCCAGCCTACGGCGTGCCGCACTGCCTAGTGCCATCGTTCAGCGCCGAATATTACGCGCTCGAGGCCAACCTCCGCATTAGAAAAGATCCGACAATTACCGCCACCATTGCTGGCTACCTGGTAGACGTCGGCAGCAAGGTGACCGTCAATTGCTACTCCGATGGAACTCCGATCTTCGGAGACCCGGTCTGGTACCACGCGATCGCGCCCTATACCGGTTACGTCACCGGCCGCCTGCTGAACACCGGCGGCGACCCCGCATCTGGCGTGCCGCACTGCTGACCTGGCTCGGTCCGCCACCGGACTGGTCGGCTAGCTGGTCAGGAAGCTGAACAGCGGCCCCTCAGGCGGTTTGCCCTCGCCTGGCCGCGTAAGGCGGCTAACGCCGACCGAGCTCAGCTGGGAGGTCGCGAGAGGGTCGAACGCGATCGGTTCAAACCCTGCCGCAGCGAACCACTCCCTGATTCGCGGTGTGACGTCGGGTTCCCTGCGGTGCCTGGTCCAGATGACGACCGCGCCCAGGTCGCACAGCGCGGGGGCAGCCCTGATCGTGCGCTCGATGTCGGCGTCGCTGATGTTGCCGAATATGCCGCAGAGCAGCAGAATCTGGGCGGGCAGGAAGTCGGCGTAGGCACATGGCACACTAGCGTCGGCCTCACGCACCTGCACTTGGTGCAGGCCCGCTGCCGCGACCGTTTCCCTCGCGACTTCGGCGTTGCGGTGATCGAGTTCAACCAGCACAGCGCGAACGTCGGCGCGGCGCGGATGCCTTGCCAGCACTGCGCGCACGTCGTGTCCCTGGCCAGCGCAAAGGCTGACCAGGGACACCTCGCCCGCCCGGGCATCGTCAAGCGCGCGGCCGAGATGACCGCGCACGCATGCGAGGCGAGCGCTCAGCCCAGAGGCCGGATCGTCATAGTCCTGATGCCAGTCAACCCAGTTCTTCATGCCGCCAATCTTGCCTGCGCTACCAAGTGAGGAGTCAAGCCGATCCGGCTGCGCCCGGCAACCGGCAGCCAGCGACCACCCAAGACCAGGCGCTCCGCGCCGCTACCAAAGCGGCCTGAGCGGTCCGCGCGGCGCGATCAGCTCGAGGTCAGCTCCCAGCGATCGCAGTCTCCCGCTTCCCAGCCGTGCTTCCCAGGCGGCGATAGTCTCGTTGATCGCGGCGTCCGCCGCGGTCATGCCCATCATCAAAGCCGGAAACGCTACCGTGCACGATACGCACGGAGTCAAGTTCGTCTCCTACGTAAGGCCGTCAGTCGGCAGTTCAGAACTGTGCGGCTGGCGAATCGAGATACCAGGCCGGTCCGAGGGAGTGCCGCACCAGGTATCCAAAGAGGAAGTGATCTACGTTCTCGACGGCACGGTCAGCGTCCGTCTCGATGATGCGTGCCACGAAGCGAGTGCCGGAGACGTCATCGTGGTGCCGGCGAACTCGCGCGTC
>DAHVDE010000096.1 GCA_027313705.1 Actinomycetota bacterium
GACGGCCAGGCAAGTGCTCCAGATCGACCCGCACACGCGCGAAGTCAAGCTGTACGGCGGCGGCTACCAGGCGTACCGGGATGAACTGGCGCGGGACAAGGCTCTCGCGGCGCAGGCCTACGAGGAGTATGCCGCGAAAAGGGATGACCTGATAGAACGAGCCCGGCGGCAGAAAGAATGGGCGCGGGCCGGCGAAGGGTCGGCGAAGAGCGCGGCCAGCAGGCGCAAGGAGCCAGACAAGAGCATCAGGAGCGGACGCGTCGCGTCCGCACAGCAGGCCGGTGCCAGGGCCTCGGCCGCTTTGCGCGCAGCCGAGCGACTCGAAGCGGTCGAAGAGCCACGCAAGGAGTGGCAGCTACGGCTGCGGTTCGGTGCCGCGACCCGTAGCGGCGCGATAGTGGCGGTACTCGACGACGCCGTCGTGAGCCGGGGCGACTTTACGCTCGGCCCGGTCAGCTTCCAGCTCAACTGGGGTGACCGGGTGCTGGTGCGGGGCGGCAACGGCTCGGGCAAGACCACCATGATCCAGGCTCTGCTCGGCCGGCTACCGCTCGAGTCAGGACGCGGCTCGGTCGGGGCGTCCGTCGTCGTCGGCGAGATCGACCAGGGCAGGCGGACCTTCCCGGCATCGGCCACGCTCATCGATTCGTTCCGCTCGGCGTCCGGGCTGGCCGACGGGGAGGCGCGGACGCTGCTCGCGAAGTTCGGGCTCGGCGCCGACGACATCGGCAGGCCGGCCGGACGGCTGTCGCCAGGCGAGCGAACCAGAGCCGACCTGGCCTTGCTCATGCACTCCGGTGCGAACTTGCTGATACTTGACGAGCCGACCAACCATCTTGACCTGCCCGCGATCGAGCAACTTGAGCAGGCGCTCGACCGCTACGAAGGAACCTTGCTGCTGGTGACCCATGACCGGGCGCTCGCCGCGAACCTTCAGGTAACGCGGAGGCTCGTGGTAAGCGCTGGCCGAGTTACCGAGCAGTGAGCGCCCGGATAGCCTTGCCTGTATGCGCAGTCCTCTGCTTGACCTCCAAGGAGCGGTCGAGGCCGAGTTCCCTGATGCCGGCATAGCCGCCCACTACGGCGACCCTTACGCCGAGCAGCGCGCGCTTGCCGAAGGCGCCGGCCTGGTCGACAGGTCGGACAGAGACGTGATCACGATCTCCGGGCCGGACCGGCTGAGCTGGCTGAACAGCCTCAGTACCCAGCGGGTCGACGACCTCGCGCCTGGCATGGCGGCGCAGACGCTGATCCTCAGCCCGCATGGTCACGTGGAGCACCAGCTTTTCCTCGTCGACGACGGCACCCGCACCTGGATTCACGTAGAGCCAGGCGAAGCGGTGCAATTGCTTGAGTTCCTCAACTCGATGCGGTTCATGCTGCGGGTCGAGCCGGCGGACGTGTCTGCGGACTACGCGGTGCTTACCTCGATCGGGACCGAGTCGCCACCGGTACTTCCCGGCGCCGTGAGCCTGGACTTCGGCTTCGGGATCGACCTGATCGTGCGGCGGTCGGCTATCGGGATGCCGGCGGGTATCAGGCCGGCGGGAATTTGGGCGCACGAGGCGCTGCGGATCGCGGGTCACAGGGCGAGGTTCGGCACCGACACCGATCACCGCACGATTCCGCACGAGATGGGCTGGATCGAGTCCGCCGTGCACCTGAACAAGGGTTGTTACCGCGGCCAGGAGACCGTGGCACGGGTGCACAATCTCGGGCACCCGCCAAGGCGCCTGGTCATGCTCCAGCTCGACGGCTCGGCCGACGTGCTGCCGCCGCACGCCGAGGAGGTGCTGCTCGACGGGGACAAGGTGGGCTTCGTCGGCTCGGCTGTCAGGCATTACGAGCTCGGGCCGATCGCGCTTGCCCTGGTCAAGCGGACAGTGCCGGTGACCGCGACACTGCAGACGGCCGGGATAACGGCGGCTCAGGAAGTCATTGTGTCCCCTGACGCCGGGGCGAACGTGAAGATCACGCTGCCGCGGCGGCGCTAGATCTCTGATCGGCATACCGATGCCTGGTGCTGGCGGGTGGTCCGTGCCGCAGGAGTACCCTATGCCGGCGGGCCATGTCGGGCCAGATGGGCCGGCCGGCCTGGCCGCATGGTCTAAGCCGTTGCCCAACGGAGGTGCCTTCGGTGCTGCGCCGAGTCTTGCTGGCCGCTTCAGGCAGTCAGCGGGTACGCAATCTCATTACCACCACCCCGGTCAGCCGCTCCCTGGTGCGGCGCTTCGTCGCCGGGGAGACGGCAGCGGACGCGCTGGCCGTGGTCGAGCGGCTGCTCGCTGACGGGTTGCTTGTCACGCTCGATTACCTGGGCGAGGACACCACGGAACCCGAGCAGGCGGCAGCCGTGGCGGCCGAGTACGTCTCCCTGATCGGGCGGCTTCGCGATGCCGGGTACAGCGCGGGCGGGCGAGCCGAGGTCTCGGTCAAGCCGACCGCGGTCGGCCTGGGACTTGCCGAGAATGGCGAGAAGACGGCCGCGGAGAACATCGCGAGGATCTGCGCGGCGGCGGCAGACGCGGGCACCAGGGTCACCGTCGACATGGAGGATCACACCAGGGTCGAGGCCACGCTTCGGCTGGTCAACTGGGTGCGAGCCGACTTCCCTGATCTCGGTTGCGTGCTCCAGTCCTACTTGCGCCGTACGCCTGGCGACTGCGAGGAACTCACCGGCGCGGGTTCGCGGGTCAGGCTATGCAAGGGCGCCTACTCGGCGCCTGACGGCGTGGCGCTGGCGATCAAGTCCGAGGTCGACAGGAGCTACGCGCGAAGCCTGCGTGTCCTGCTCGAAGGCGACGGGTACCCGATGTTCGCGACGCACGACCCGAGGCTGATCGCAATCGCCTCTTCGCTGGCGGCCACGCTGGGCAGGGACGCCTCCAGCTTCGAATACCAGATGCTCTACGGGATCAGGCCCGAGGAGCAGGCGAGGCTGGCGGCCGGCGGGGCGCAGGTGCGCGTCTACCTGCCTTACGGCCATGACTGGTACGGCTACCTGGTCAGACGGCTCGCTGAGCGGCCTGCCAACCTGACGTTCTTCCTGCGAGCGCTGCGATCTAAAAACTAGCTCCAGGTAGTCTCGGCATCATGATCGCGATTCTCGGCGCGGGCAAGATGGGTGAGGCGCTGCTCTCCGGCATGCTCAGGGCCGGAGTGGCGCCGTCCGGGGTGATCGCGGCGGCCAGGCGGACCGAGCGAGGTGCGGCGCTCGCTGAGTCTTACGGCATCGATGCGATGAACGCCCCGGCGGCGGCCGCGCTCGCGTCCACCCTCGTCATCACCGTCAAGCCGCAGGACATGGCCGTGCTGCTCGACGAGATCGCACCGCAGGTGAAGGCCGACCAGCTAGTGATTTCGGTAGCGGCCGGCATCACGACCAGGTACATAGAGGCAAGGCTCCCTGTGGACGTGGCCGTGGTGCGGGTCATGTCCAATACGCCGGTGCTTGTCGACGAGGCCATGAGCGTGATCTCGGCCGGGCGGTTCGCGGGCGAGGAGCATCTGCGCCGCACCGAGGAGTTGCTCAGGCCGGTAGGAAAGGTCCTTCGCATCCCCGAGTCGCAGCAGGACGCGGCGACCGCGCTGTCAGGCAGCGGGCCCGCTTACGTGTATTTCCTCGTCGAATCGATGGTCGACGCCGGGATCCTGCTCGGAATGCCAAGGGCAACGGCGCTTGAGATGGTCAAGCAGGCCGTCTACGGGGCGGCGACCATGTTGCGTGAGTCTGGCGAGCATCCGGTGATCTTGCGTGAGGCGGTCACATCCCCTGGCGGTACGACGATCAACGCGATCAGGGAACTTGAAAGGCACGGCGTGCGGGCGGCGTTCCTGGCGGCGATCGAGGCGGCGAGAGACCGCGGCAGGGAGCTAGGGGCAGGCTAACGGCCGATGTGCTCATGCGCTGCTGCGCAGGCGGCCCGCAGCGGCGGAAAGAGACCCCTGTGCGGGGTTGCCCTTTTGCGGCTACGAATTACGCTGGATACGGGCGTGACTGGTGCGCTGAAATCGCTTGGCGCAAGGGAGCGCCGGAGAGGGTTACCGATGGCAGCAGAGGCAACTCCCCTCAGTGCCGTGCAATTCCTGACGGTAGCTGAGGTGGCGACGATCATGCGCGTCTCAAAGATGACCGTCTACCGTCTCGTTCACTCTGGTGACCTGGAGGCGATCCGCGTGGGCCGGTCGTTCAGAGTGCCTGAGCGGGCGGTCAACCAGTACCTGAGGGATGCCTTCGTCGAGGCAGGCTAAGTCCGGGTACCGGAAAAATACGGCAGCCGGCCGCACCGGATCGGCGGGCGGCCGCAACTGCGGTGGCTCCGTCGGGGTACGCTGTGGCGTTGGCGTGCGCCCGTAGCCAAAGGCAGCGGATGCCGGGCATGCCGTGACGCGTGAGTATCGATCGAGGGTGGTCCTGTGGGCTCAGTAATCAAGAAGCGGCGCAAGCGGATGGCGAAGAAGAAGCACCGCAAGCTGCTGCGCAAGACGCGCGTTCAGCGCAGAAACAAGAAGTAACGGCAGGCTAGGCGAGCCCGTCTGGCTCGCCTAGGTCTCCGGCAGGGCAAGCACAAGCGGTTAGCTGGCGGCCATGGCAGGCTCGCGAGATAGCCGCCCGGCTCGCGGTGCGGTGATCCGACATGAGCGATCAAGGGCAAACGCCTACCGGTCAATCGCAGACTCCGGCGGCTGGCATCTGGGCCAGCCGGATAACCGGGATGGCGGACTTTCTGCGGCGGCGGATCGAGGGCGACTACGAGGTCGATGCTGAAGGCTTCGACCCCGAGTTGAACCGTGCTGTCCTGATGCCCCTCGTGCGCGGCCTTTACCGGAACTGGTTCCGCGTCAAGATGCGCGGGCTTGAACATGTGCCGGCTACCGGGCCAGCCCTGGTGGTGGCGAACCACTCCGGCGTGCTCCCGATTGACGCGATCATGCTGCAGGTCGGTTTGCTCGACGAGCACCAGGCGGTTCGAAACCTCAGGTTGCTCGGCGCTGACCTGGTGTACTCGATTCCTGGCCTTGGCCGGCTGGCCAGGCTGAGCGGGCATGTGCCCGCGCACCCGCAAGAGGCGGAACGACTGTTGCACGCGGGCGAGCTGGTCGGTGTCTTCCCCGAAGGCTTCAAGGGCATCGGCAAGCCGTTCAGCGACCGGTACCAGTTGCGCAGGTTCGGCCGCGGCGGCTTCGTCCGCACCGCGATGCGCACCGGTGCGCCGCTGATCCCCTGCGCCATCGTCGGCGCCGAAGAGATATACCCGATGATCGCCGACTGGGAGGAACTGGCCGCCCGGCTGAGACTGCCCTACTTCCCGATCACTCCGCTGTTCCCGTGGTTCGGCCCGCTCGGCGCGATCCCGCTCCCGTCGAAATGGATCATCGAGTTCTGTGATCCGGTGCCCACCGACGGCTTCGCCGCTGATCAGTGGGAGGACCAGGACACGATCATGGACCTGGCTGACAAGGTAAGGGACACCATCGCGTCCAAGATCGCCGAACTGCTCGCCGAGCGCGGACCCGCGTTCGGCGGCTAGGGCGGTCCTAACTGGCCATGCGGTGCCTGCGGAAGGCAATGCCCGCAGCCAGGCCGCCGACGACGACTCCGGCGCCCGCGGCCACCGGGATGGCCGTCATCGTTGCCTTCCTGCCCTTCCTGAAGTCGTAGATCGGCCAGCCGCGCTTCCTGGCGACCGCCCTGAGCTCCGCGTCAGGATTAACGGTGCTTGGGTGACCGACTAGCTCGAGCATCGGGAGATCGTTGATCGAGTCGCTGTAAGCACTGCACAGCGAGAGGTCCAGGCACTCACGAAGGGCGAGCGCATGGACCGCCTCGGCCTTCGCGGCGCCGTGCAGCAGGCCGCCGGCGAGCCTGCCGGTGTAGATGCCGTCCTGCGTCTCCGCGACCGTGCCCAGGGCACCGGTCAGGCCCAGCCTGCGTGCCAGGATGTCGGCCAGTTCGACCGGGGTGGCGGTGACCAGCCATACCCGTTGCCCGGCGTCCAGGTGAGCCTGGGTGAGTTCGCGCGAGCCCGCCCAGATCCGCGACGCCATGGTGTCGTCATAGATTTCCTCGCCAAGCGTGGTGATGTCGCTGACCTTCTGGCCAGCCACGAAGGCCAGAGCCGCCTGCCTGGCGGCATCAATATGGCCGGCGTTCTCGGCTCCGCGCATCCGGAACAGGAGCTGGCCGATCACCATCTTGAGCAGATCGCGGGTGCTGAACATCTTCCGCGCGGCCAGCCCTTTGGCGAAGTAGTAGATCGACGCGCCACGCATCAGCGTGTTGTCCACGTCGAAGAAGGCGCCAGCCCGCGGATCGGTCCTGACTTCTGGCTGGTAAACGGCCGCCGCGGCGGCCGATGCCGCTCCGGCCGCCGTCGCCTGGCTAGCTTGCGTCGGCTGCATTGCCCCTGCCCCCGTTACTGCAATCGCCTCCCGCGACCGCTTCCTGGTCAGGTCTCCGTGAAGCTGAGTCACGTTACCCCAGCCTAATGGGTACTCTTAGTGACCTGGAGCGAACCTCGCCAGGAGAAGGCTCGCTACTTGGCTGGCAAGCGGCCCGCCCGATCGGCTGGCCTGCGCCGCGATAGGCAGGGATGATCGCTCTCATTGTGGTCGCGCTCGGTGCCGTCGCCGCCGCGGTGGGCACTGGCGTCCTTACCGCCCGCGCGACGCAGCTTCCGCACGTGTACTTCGCCGCCTGGGGGATAGCACTCTTCGGGCTGGCGATCGGCCTCGGCGCGGCGACTCTCGGCTACCTGGCCGGCTTCAGCAGCCTGTTCTTCCGCGCGATGGAACTTGGCGCTCAACTGATCGCGCCGCTCAGCCTGTGCCTCGCGATGGTCGAAACCGCCGGGCGCCGGCTCGGGGCCAGGTTCGCGATGCGGCTGGCAATATCTGGCCTCAGCATCATTGCGCTTGTCATTCTCGGAACTGACCCGCTCAACCCGAGCGTGACGTTCGGCTCGGCCTGGCCGGACCCGATGGTTGTCTATCAGATCGCGCCGCTGACGATCCTCGGCATCTTGTCCGTGTTCACCGCCGTGACGGCGGCGGTAACGATCGCCATGACCATGCTCAGGTCATCGAGGGAGCGGACACCGCAAGCCGAGTCGCGACCGCTGATCCTGATCGCATGCGCCGCCTTCGCCCTGGCCATGCCAGGGCTTTCCTGGCTGATGGACAAGGGGCTCGGCTTCGCTCTGCCGCTCACCGCGAAAGACATCTTCGCTGGTTGCTGCACTCTGGCGGCGGGCCTGATCTGGTACGCGGCGAGGATGGCAGGAGCGCGGAACCTGGCCCAGGCTGACCAGAGGGCCGCCGCGGGCGGGCAGTCAGGCGACGATCGGGACGGTGACCGCGACCTGCCCGGCTACGGAACAGGCTCGAGGCCATCCTTCCTGTCCTATGAGACGGGAGAGTTCGACGAGGTCCGCGCGGCAGGTCGTCGCGGCGGATACGAAGACGCCGAGTATCACGGCAGGCGCCGGGCGCAAGACGACAGGTTCTACGGCGATCCGTTTTCCGACAACGGCTATCCGGGGCTGGCGGCCCTTGCGGCCGAGCACGCCGACGCTCCAGGTGACCATCGTCGCGGTACGGCCGGCGAGTACGAGGACTCGGGTTCCTTCGATTCCGCGGCATTCGATTCCGCGGCATTCGACGGGCCGTACTCCGGCCAGTTCAGTCAGCCAGCGGGCGAAGACGATAACCGGGCGCGGTATGAGCGGCCAGGAACCGGGCGCGGCGGATGGAGCGGCGACTATGACCAGGCGCTGCCCGATGATGATCCGCCCGGCCAGATGTTCGGCCAGATCACCATCTATACCCTGGTCGAAGGGCGTGCCGAGGACTTCGACCAGCTGACCGAGTGGGTCCTCGCCCAGGTGCGGTCCAAGGAGCCTGACACCCTGGTGTACATCGCGCACGCGGTCCCCGCCGCCCCGATGCAGCGGATCCTTTACGAGGTGTATCGCGACCGCGGCGCCCACGACCAGCACCTGCTGCGCAGCTATGTGCAGACTTACCATGCGGAGCAGCGCCAGTACGTGCTGGCCGCCAACGTCATCGAACTCGACCTCCGGCGAGCGAAGGCCACCCCGTTGCCTACCTTTTCCGCTATTTCGGATTTGCTCAGCGAGTCAGGGATAGACATCACCGGCATCACCAAGTCGTCCCCGGCTCCGTTCGGCTACCAGCGGGCGCTTCCGTCGTCGAGCAGGCGTTCAATTGACGAGCAGCCAGATTATGACCGGCCAGGCTATGACCGGCCACGTTACGATCGAGCCGGCCACCAGCAGTCCGGCTATGAGCGCGAGCGTGCTCCCTACGACCACGATCAGTACCAGCGTGGCGAATACGACGAGCGCGGTGAGTACGGCTACGGCGAGCCCGGTGACCAGGATGCCGAATATAACGGCTCCGGTTACGAGCGGCCATACCAGCAGGGCTGGGCCGAGATCCGCGGTGAGGATTCCCGGTACCAGTGACCAGCCAGATGACCTCTTCGCATCGCATCACGCTGCTCTCGCGGCCTGGTTGCCACCTCTGCGAGACCGCGCGGGAAGTGATCGAGCGAGTCGCGGACGAACTCGGCGTTCCCTGGACAGAACGGGACATCACCCGGTCCGAGGATGACCTGCGGGAATACGCCGACATGATACCTGTCACCTTGATCGATGGCGTGCAGCACGACTTCTGGCGAGTGGACGAGGCCAGGCTCAGGGCCGCGCTTTCGCGCTGAGAGCGCAGTCAGGCCGCCCGCGCCACCCATCGCATCGGGGCTGTTCTCGCGACTTTGTGCAAACGTTCACAAGGGCGTACCGTGTGAGAAGAGAACTAAGAAGCGGGAAGTCAGATCGCACCGATGCCCGCCGTGCCGATCCCCCCAGGAGTTGCCGGCGTATGTCTCGCCGTACCAGGTCAGATAACAGCATCCAGGGCATACCGGAGGCGACGATCGCTCGTCTCCCGCTGTACCTCCGTGCGCTCTATGCGCTTGCGGACCGCGATACTGCCTGCGTTTCCAGCGAGGAACTGGCGACGGCCGCCGGAGTGAACTCGGCCAAGCTGAGGAAGGACCTGTCCCATCTTGGTTCTTATGGCACCAGGGGCGTCGGCTATGACGTCGACTACCTGATCTATCAGGTCTCGAGAGAGCTTGGCCTGACCCAGGACTGGCCGGTCATCATCGTCGGCGCGGGTAACCTCGGACGGGCGCTCGCGAACTACGGCGGCTTTGCCACCAGGGGGTTTCGCGTTGCGGCGATGATCGATTCAGATCCGCTCATCATAGGAACGTCGATCGGCGGGCACCGGGTGTTCGGGCCGGATGAGATCGAGCGCGTGGTGACCAGGTTCGGCGTGATGATCGGTGCGATCACGGCGCCGGCTACTTCGGCGCAGAGCGTCTGCAACCGGCTGGTCGCCGCGGGAGTCACCAGCATCCTGAATTTCGCTCCTGTCGTGCTGACCGTGCCTGACGGGGTCGACGTGCGCAAGGTCGATCTGTCGATCGAACTGCAGATCCTCGCCTTCCACGCGCAGCGCCGCTCGGCGAGCAAGGCACATCCCACGGCCGAGCCGCCGGCCGTCAATGGCTGCGAGCCGCCATCGGTCAACGGCAAGCGACCGGTCACGCAGCAGGTCACACGGCAGGCTCATGACGAGGTAACGGCGGAGGCGATCGGCTCATGAGCCTTCTGGTGGTCGGCCTCAGCCACGCCACCGCCTCGGTGGCCACGCTCGAGCGCGCCGTGGTGTCTGGCGACGCTCAGACCAAGCTGCTCAACGACGTCTACCTGGCATCCAACGTGACCAGCGCAATGATCTTGAGCACCTGCAACCGGGTGGAAGTCTACGCGGAAGTCGACAGCTTCCACGGCGGCGTCGCCGCGATCTGTGAACTGCTTGCACGCCACTCCGGCCTTCCCCTCGACCAGCTGACCGGTTCCGCTTATGTGCACTACCAGGACCGGGCGGCCCAGCACCTGCTTGCCGTGGCCTGCGGCCTGGAGTCCGTCGTGGTCGGCGAGAGCCAGATACTCGGCCAGGTCAGGCAGGCGGTACGACTCGCACGTCAGCACGGGACGCTTGGCCGAGAGCTTTCCGACCTCAGCAGGCTTGCCCTGCGGGCAGGCAAGCGTGCCCACGCAGAGACCGGCATAGACGCGGCCGGCCAGAACCTGGTCACCCTCGGCCTTGGCCTCGCCACGGCCGCGATCGGCCGTGACCAAGGGCGCGACCTGCCCTTGCTCGACGGATTGCGGGTGCTAGTCGTCGGGGCAGGAGCGATGAGTTCCCTGGCGGTCGCGACGGCGGTTCGCTCGGGTGCGGCGAGCGTGCATGTAGCAAACCGGACCAAGAGCCACGCGGAACGGCTCGCAGACAAGTACGGCGCGAAGGTGATCCCGCTGGCCGAACTCGAGGCCGGAGTTGCCGCCTCCGACCTGGTCATTACCTGCACAGGTGCCACCGGGCACGTCGTGACCGCCGCGCTGGTGACGGCCGCGCTCAGCCGCCGTGACGCGGGCAGAAGTGACGCGGGCAGCGGTGACCGGCCGCTGGTACTGCTCGACCTCGCGGTGCCCAGGGACGTCGAGCCAGGCGTGGCCGGCCTCACCGGAGTCAAGGTCATCGACATGACGGTGCTGGCGGGAGCGTCCGACTTGGGAGATGCCGCCAGCACGGCGCTGCCGGCGGACACCGAGGTGACCGCCGTGCGCCGGATCGTCGCGCAGGAACTCGGCTCGTTCCTGCGCGACGACCGGGCGGCCAGCGTCGCGCCTACCGTGGTCGCGCTCCGCGCCAAGGCAGCGACGGTCGTCGAAGCCGAACTGGCCAGGCTTGAACGCAGGCTAGGCGACCTGGATCAGAAGGTACGCGACGAAATCGCCCAGTCCATGGGCAGGGTAGCTGACAAACTACTGCACGGGCCTACGGTGCGGGTCAAGGAACTGGCGGGCTCGCCTGGCGCCGATTCCTACGAGGCGGCTCTTCGTGTCCTCTTCGAGCTTGACCCGGACACGGTGCAATCGATCGGCCGCCCCGACGAGAACATGCTGGCCTGGCCCGCGGAGGAGGATGGCGAGTGAACGGCGAACCGGCAGCACTTCGACTTGGCACCCGGCGGAGCCCGATGGCGATCGCCCAGTCGACGGCGGTCGCGGAGATGCTGACCGCCAAGACCGGCCTGGCGGTGAAAATTGTTGGAATAGTAACGGCAGGTGACACGAGCAAGGCGCAGCTGGCTCAGATCGGCGGCACCGGCGTGTTCGTCAGCGCATTGCGGGAGAACCTCGTGCTCGGCCAGATCGACTTCGCGGTGCACTCGCTGAAGGACTTGCCGACGTGGCCAGAGGAAACGATCACGCTGGCGGCCGTCCCCGACCGTGACGACCCGCGCGATGCGCTCGTCACGCGCAGCGGAGCCAAGCTCGCCGACTTGCCGGCCGGAGCCAGGATCGGAACGGGATCACCGCGCCGTGCGGCCCAGTTGCTGCTGCTTCGCCCTGACGTCGAGCCGGTTCCGATCCGCGGCAACGCCGGAACCAGGCTGGCGAAAGTTGACGACGGTGAAGTAGATGCGGTAGTGCTGGCGTACGCGGGCTTGGCCAGGATCGGCAGGCTCGACGTCGTGAGCCAGGTATTCGAGCCAGACGAGATGCTTCCTGCACCGGGCCAGGGAGCACTCGCCGTCGAGTGCCTGGCCAGCCGCCCCGACTTGGCCGCCCTGCTCGCCAGCGTGAACGACGAGTCCAGCCGGGCAGCGATCAAGGCAGAACGTGGCGTGCTGGCGGCGTTGCAAGCGGGCTGCAGCGCGCCCATCGGCGCGTATGCTGCCGGGACCAATGAATTGCTGCTTGACGCGGTTGTCGTGGCAGCCGACGGGGGAGCGGCATTGCGAGCGAGCGCACGCGGACCTGCTGCACAGGCCGAGCGTCTCGGCTGGGAGGTGGCCGCCGATCTGCTTGCCCGCGGTGCGAACAAGTACACAAGTGTGTCCGCTGGACACCTCAGCGACGGGGACGATGCGAAGTGAACCCCACGCCCATGCCTGAACAGGCTGGAAGTAGCGTGACCGACCTGCTCGGGCCCGGTGCCCGGCCGGTTCCTGGCGGTTCAGCAGGCGCTGACCCGTCGGTGCCGGAGCCGGAGTCGGCGCCTGACCAGGCGGCAGGCGGCAACGGCGGCGCTGGTCTGGTCGCCTTCGTCGGCGTCGGTCCAGGCGAAGAGGGACTGCTCACGCTGCGGGCGGCCGCACTGCTCGCGCAGGCAGACGTCGTTGTCGCCGCGTCCTGGGTCAGCGAGCGGATCAGCCACTTGCTGAGGCCAGAGGCCGAGGTGATCGATGCGTCCTCGGTCGACTCAGACTCGCGTCAGCTTGTGCGGGCGGCCAAGTCGGGCAGGCTGGTGCTCCGCCTGTTCAGCGGTGATCCGTTCATGTTCTGCGCAGCGGCCGCGGACGCGGCCAACTGCGCGAGCGCGAAGGTGCCTTTCGAGGTCGTGCCTGGCCTGTCTTCCGCGATCGCGGTGCCCGCTTATGCCGGAATACCGCTTACCCAGGACGGCACGGGCGAAGTAAGGATCATTCACGCATCGGAGGTAAGCAGGCTGTCGGCGTCGCCAGGCACCCTGGTGGTCCTGGGTGCGGAAACCGGCATCGGGGACATCGCGAAGATGCTGATCGCCGCCGGCTGGGCGGACTCGACTCCGTTCGCGATCACCTGGAACGGCACCACGACCGACCAGCAGACCGTGGTGACCACTCTTGGCTCGGTGACCGCCGACCTCAAGGCGGCGGGAGTCAGCCTGCTCACTGCCCATGGCCGTGCCATCGCGGTCGTGGGCGAGGGCGTGCGGCTGCAGCGGTCACTTTCCTGGTTCGAGACCAGGCCACTGTTCGGCTGGCGGGTACTGGTGCCGAGGACGAAAGAGCAGGCGGCCGGGGTAAGCGACCAGTTGCGTGCCTACGGCGCCGTGCCAGAGCAGGTGCCGACGATAGCGGTAGAGCCGCCGCGCACGCCGCAGCAGATGGAGCGTGCCGTCCGCGGCCTGGTCACCGGCCGGTTCCAGTGGGTGGCCTTCACCTCAGCCAATGCGGTCAAGGCGGTGCGGGAGAAGTTCGAGGAATACGGCCTTGACGCGCGTGCCTTCGCCGGGGTCAAGGTCGCGGCGGTCGGCGAGCAGACCGCCGCTTCGCTCAGGGCGTTCGGCATCGTCCCCGACCTGATGCCGCCTGACCATCAGCAATCCGCCGAGGGCCTGGCCAACTGCTGGCCGCCGTACGACGACGTGCTCGACCCGATCAACCGCGTGCTGCTGCCCCGCGCCGATATCGCCACAGAAGGTCTCGTCGCCAGGCTGACCGAGCTTGGCTGGGAAGCCGAGGACGTGACGGCGTACCGCACGGTCCGCGCAGCGCCTCCGCCGGCGCCGATCCGCGAGGCGATCAAGGGCGGCGGTTTCGACGCGGTGCTGTTCACTTCCTCTTCGACGGTCAGGAATCTGATCGGCATCGCAGGCAAGCCGCACTCGGTGACCGTGATCGCGGTGATCGGCCCTGAGACCGCCAAGACCGCCGCCGAGTACGGTCTCCGGGTCGACGTGATCGCGCCCAAGCCTTCCGCCGCGGCGCTCGTCGATGCGCTCGCCGAGCACGGTGCCGGAATCCGTGACGCCGCCATGAAGGCCGCCGAGCCGGTCAGGCGGCCGAGCGAGCGCAGGCGCGGTGCCCGCCGGCGGGTTCGCTGACTACCTGAGGACGAGACATGGCTGCTGAGTTCCCCATCGCCCGCCCGCGCCGGCTGCGCACGACGGGCGCGATGCGCAGGCTCGTCGCTGACGTCGCTGTGCGCCCCGCTGACCTGGTGCAGCCCTTGTTCGTCAAGGAAGGCATCGCCGAGCCGCAGCCAGTACCCTCGATGCCTGGCGTAGTACAGCACACCAGGGACAGCCTGCGCAAGGCGGCGGCGGAGGCGGTCAGCGCCGGGGTCGGCGGGCTCATTCTGTTCGGCATTCCGGCAGCAAAAGACCATCATGGCTCTGCCGCCGACGACCCGGCGGGAGTGGTGCAACTCTCGCTGGCCGATCTGAAGGCCGATCTTGGCACCGGCACGGTGCTCATGGCAGACCTCTGCCTTGACGAGTACACAGATCATGGGCATTGCGGTGTCCTCACCGAGACCGGCGAGGTCGACAACGACCTGACCCTCGAGCGGTACGCCTCGGTCGCGATCGCGCAGGCCAGGGCTGGCGCGCACGTGGTCGCGCCGAGCGGGATGATGGACGGCCAGGTGGGCGTGATCAGGGCCGCGCTTGACGGCGCCGGACTTCATGAAGTGGCGATCTGCGCCTACGCCGTGAAGTACGCGTCCGCTTTCTACGGTCCGTTCAGGGACGCGGCCGAATGCGCTCCCCAGTTCGGTGACCGCGCTTCCTACCAGCAGGACCACGGCAGCAGGGCCGAGGCGCTGCGCGAGGTGCAACTCGACGTAGCAGAAGGCGCCGACATCGTGATGGTCAAGCCTGCCCTTGCGTACCTGGACATCATCAGCCTGATCGCCGGGTCGGTGCACCTGCCGGTCGCGGCCTACCAGGTGAGCGGCGAGTACTCGATGATCGAGGCCGCCGCAGCCAACGGCTGGCTGGACAGGGAGCGGGCTATCACTGAGTCCCTGACCGCGATCAAGCGGGCCGGGGCGGGCATCATCCTCACTTACTGGGCGACCGAGATGGCCGCCCGCCTCCGTTAGCTAGCGGGTGCTGGCCTGGCGGGTGCCGGCGATAGCGGGTGCCGGCTAGCGACGCGGCGGCAGGTAGGCGGTCAGTTTCAGGTAGCCGGCGCCTGGCAGCAGGTGGTGCGGCCAGTTTCTGGCGTACGCGGGGGGCTTGGAACTTCGCCATTCGAGTATCGCGAACTTCCAGGGGCCTCCGGGATAAGTCGCCTTCGCCTGGGCGGGCTCGACCTTGATCGGCGCGGGCGTCGAGGCGCAGCCGGCGTAGAAGGCGACGGGAATCCGCTGCGATCCGTTGATCAGGCACTTGCCGCGCACGCCAAGTTCTCGCAGGTCGGCTGCGATCTTCGCATAGTCATCGTGCAGCGCCGCGGTGTCAGCTACCTGGCGTTCTAGCACGGCATGCTGGGTGATCAGTTGCCCGGCGATGACGATGCCGATCAGGACCTTCATCGCGGTCCGCTCGGCCGGCCTGGTCTTGGCGATGATCTGGGCGATGAGATCGGCGACCGGAATGGCGGCGAGTGCATAGGCGGGAATCAAGAACCTGGGCGCGGCGTACCAGATGCCGAATAGATACTGGGCGGCCAAGCCGAGGGCGCAGGCAGCGGCGAGTACGGCCGAGCCAAGGCGGCCAGCCTGGCGTGCCGCGAGTATTCCGAGCACCACGAGCAAGGGCAGTGCGAGCCACCACACGCTGAGCACCGGGTAGCGCCAGCCGATCGTGCACGGCCGGCACAGCGTAGGTCCGTTGACCGAGCGCAACTCCGCCCAGGCGCCGAGGCGGAGACCGAAGCCGCCCTGCTCGGCGCTCGCCAGGTGCAGGCGCTCGAATAGGCTCCCCCAGCGGATGTAGGCTTCGGCGATCCACTCGGCCGCGCCGGCGATCGCGCCAGCGGTGACCGCTACGATCACCGGCCAGCGGCGCCAGGACGGTACGGCAAGTGCCGCAAGTACAAGGACGCCGGTAAGGAAGGCGGCATCGCCAGGGCGGATCAGCGCGGCGGCGGCGACCACGGCCGCCAGCCCGGCCAGCCTGATCCGGGTAACCCTGGCCGGCTCGGCCGCGCCAGGTTCTTCTGCCACTCCCGCACCCCGCAGGAAGAGCCCGGTTGCCGCCAGCGCGCAGAAGGCGACCCACTCGTCTGGCATCGCCTGCGACCCGTAGTACTGGACCACCCAAAGGCCGGAGAAGATCAGCCCCGCGAGAGCCAGCATCCAGCCGGGGCGCAGCCGCCGCCAGGCCGCCAGCGAGCAGAACAGCGCTACGCCTCCGGCTATGGCCAGGTAGATCCGCAGCGCCGTGATCGAGGAAGTCAGCATCGCGACCGGGGCGACGAGCAGAGGTATGCCGCGGGACCTGGCCGGGTCGAAAGGCGCGGCAGGCACGTGCCTGCTTACCTGGCTGACGTAGACGACTTCGTCCCAGCTCAGCCCGTGCAGCCGCACGAATAGAAGTTGCACGAGACTGAAGGCGGCGGCCACCACCGCCAGCCACCATAGGCTGTCAGGTCCTGGCAGCCGTATCCCGGCCGACGGTCTTGACTTGGTGTCATCGCGGTCTGCCCTGGCGGTCGAGTTCGTGCTCGCTACCTGCACGTTATTGTGCCCCACGGCATAAGGATGCCCTACCGGCGGCGCTGCGGCCGATGGTGCACCGAACTGTGACCAGACCAAGGCCGCAGCCGCAGTGCGGCGAGGTATGGTCAAGATAGCCACCAGGGAAAACCTTCGCTTGAGCCTGCGCGCCAGGGGCGGACGGATCCGGGAATGGGCTGGTTCAAAGGGCCGCAGGCCAGAGCCTGGAGATCATTGACTAACACACGTGCCACGCGGGGAGGCCGGCCTATGGTCGAGGCGGGGCCGCGAACCAGGCGCCGTGGCGGCAGCGGCCGCCGCGCGGTCAATCAGCTAGCGGTGGCCGCGAGCCGGTACGCGGCGATCGGCTGGCCGCTCTGCCAGGGTGTCGCACCCCGCGGCCCGGGCTCCCGCGAGCGTCGCGGGTCGAGGAAGGGCGGCTCTGGCCGGGCCTGCTCATGTGACCGGGTGGGCTGTCCCGCACCTGGCGCCCATCCGCTTTCACTGGCCTGGCAGCTCCAGGCCACGGTCGACCTGGCCGTAGTCGGTCGCTGGTGGGTCGAGCGGCCAGATGCCAATATCTTGCTGGTGACCGGGCGGGCCTTCGACGTGCTTGACGTGCCGCTGGCGGCCGGGCGGCTCGCGCTGCGCCGGTTCGAAAGCGACGGCCCGCCCTGCGGACCTGTCGCAGTCAGCGCCGGAGGACGGGCTTTGTTCTTCGTGCAGAGCCGGGCGGCACTGGCGCAGGACGACGAGTTCTGGTCCTGCCACCTAGACTGCGAACCTGAAGTGCTGCCAGAGGTCACGGGACTTCGCTGGCATTGCCGTGACAGCTACGTGGTCGCTCCGCCGTCGAGGCTGAGCGACGGTTCCGCGGCGTGCTGGCTGGCTGGCCCAGGTGCGAGCCCGCTGCCCGATGCGCTGAGATTGCTTGAAGTACTTGCCGACGCATGCGAGGAGATCATTAAGTGAGTGCCGAAGAGCTTGTCGATGCCGACCTGTACGCGCGTGCCTGCGCGGTGCTCCCGGGCGGGGTGAACTCGCCGGTACGCGCGTTCGGCGCGGTCGGCGGCACTCCGGTTTTCATGGCGTCAGGCAGTGGTCCTTACCTCACGGACGTGGCCGGTAATACCTATGTTGACCTGGTCTGTTCCTGGGGACCTATGATCCTGGGCCACGCACACCCCGCAGTGACCTCGGCGCTCAGCTCGGCCATAACCAAGGGTACCTCGTTCGGCACCGTGACTGCTGGCGAAGTCGAACTGGCGCGCGAGATCGTCGCCAGAACGCCGGCCGAGAAGATCAGGCTGGTCAACTCGGGCACCGAGGCGACGATGTCGGCGCTGCGGCTGGCACGGGCCTTTACCGGCAGGCGGCTGGTGGTGAAGTTTGCCGGCTGTTATCACGGCCACGTGGACGCCTTGCTCGCCGCCGCAGGTTCTGGAGTGGCGACGTTCGGGCTCCCTGACTCGCCGGGCGTGACTGGCGCGGTCACCGCGGACACGATCGTGCTGCCTTACAACGACGGCGAGGCGGTGCGGCAGGCCTTCGCGGCCAGTGGCGAGGACATCGCCTGCGTGATCACCGAGGCATGCCCTGCCAACATGGGCGTGGTGCCGCCCTCTGTCGGCTTCAACGAACTGCTCGCGGCTTTGTGCGGCGAGCACGGTTCTTTGCTGATCATGGACGAGGTGCTGACCGGGTTCCGTGTTACCAGGTCAGGCTGGTACGGACGGGAGGGCGTGGCCGGGGACCTGATGACGTTCGGCAAGGTGATGGGCGGCGGGCTGCCTGCGGCCGGCTTCGGCGGCCGGGCCGACATCATGGAACTGATGGCGCCGTCCGGCCCGGTGTACCAGGCGGGCACGCTCTCAGGGAATCCGCTTGCGACCGCAGCCGGGCTGGCCACGCTGCGCGAATGCACGCCCGAAGTCTACAAACGAGTGGACGAGGCCGCTGCGGTCATCGCCGACCTGGCCAAGGCGGAACTGACCGCGGCCGGCGTGCCTTTCTGGTACTCCCAGGCCGGGAACCTTTTCTCGTTCTTCCTCGGGCTCTCTGAGCCAGTGCGTGACTTCGCCGAGGCCAAGGCCCAATCGGGCGCCGCGTACGCCGCGTTCTTCCATGCCATGCTCGACGGCGGGGTATACCTGCCGCCTTCGCCGTTCGAGGCATGGTTCGTCTCAGCGGCGCACGACGAGCGTGCCATAGCCCAGATCGCGCAGGCTCTGCCCGCGGCCGCCGCGGCGGCCGCGGGCGCACTTGGCTGACCAATCACATCAGTCCTAGTGTGTCGTGAGCGAAAGGCCGGCGAGCGGCAGCGGTTCATCGAGATCGCCTGACGCCGTACGGGGCTGGCCGTGGTGGTCAGCCCCGTACGGCCTCGCCCGCGGCTAGCCGAGCGGAACCGAGATGTGATCGAAGTGCGCGTGCTGTCCGGCCGGGTTCGGCCTCAGCACATGGAAGCCGCACTGATAGAGCGCGATCATGCCCACCTTGTTGGGCTTGCCGCGCGAGTCGCCGAACTGCACCCTGGGTGCGTCACGCCAGCAAACCAGGTTGATGAGCACCGTGTTGCTCACGACCTCCATCGCGTCGCCGTTGGCCATCACGTTGCTGCTGATCGTCGCGCTGCCTGCGATGTAGTTCCGCAGGACGCCGAACCAGCACGAGCGGACCCGCTTCACCTTCAGGTTGCCCTTGACGACGCTGTCCTCGTAGGTGCTGTAAACCGGACTGTGCAGCGCCGCGAAGAAACCCTGCGGTCTGCAGTTCTTGCCGCCTCCGCCGCCGAGTTCGCTGACTTGCCCCCCGATCCGCGAGTCGTGCACTACGACCCCAAGCGCGCCGTCGGCCATGATGCTGCCGCGGACGATGGAATGGCTGTGCAGGGTCGCGTGCCTCCTATGCGGGTCATCAAGGCACGGGAAGCGCCTCGCCTCGCAGCCAAGCAGGAGAGTTCCCCTTGTCTTGATATAAATATTATGATCGACGACAAGATGTGAATTAAACTGCCCGTAGGCAGCAATCAGCGTGCTGCCCCGATTGATCCAGATACTCCGTCGTACCACCGCAGGACCGCGATTAACGATGCATATGCCCTTGACGGTCACGCCAAGGTACGTTCCGGCCAGGACGCCCGGCCGTGAGAGTGTCCCCTGGCACACCACAGTTGACCAGGCGGGAGAGGCTGTCGCCTGGCTAGCGGGCACCGCGAACGTACCGCACATCGTTACGCACATCGTTACGGCGGCCGCGAAGGCAGTCGACATCATTTTGTGGCGACGTAGCATTAACCTTCCCCTTCTCTCTTTTCCCCGCAGAGTGACGCGCTTAGCGGCACGTTAACAGAACCTGGCATTCCAGCCCAGCCGCCGTGCTCTTTCCGTAACCTATCAAGCGACACGATGACCCGGTATTTCGTAAGCACGTCGTAAAGAAGCTTGATACGGTAAAAATGAATTGCGCAGCGTTTTGCCGCAGCCGCCGGGCTCGTGGCCCCCGGCCATGTCCCGGCCCCGGTCTCGCCCCGGCTCCCGGCCCCCGATCCCGTTACGCGCGAATCGGTGGTGCTTGCGACCGCGCGGGAGCGAGCGGGCGCTGAGGGTAGGCTGAGCGGGCTATGGATGAGGACTCCACCGGCGCGTCCACCGCGCCCGCACCGGACACCGCGCCCGCACCTGCGTCGGAGACTGCACCGGCTAACGCCGAGCGGACGATCGTGCACCTGGTGCGGCATGGCGAGGTCGCGAACCCTGACGGCGTACTCTACGGCCGGATTCCCGGCTTCCGGCTATCAGAAGATGGTCTGCTGATGGCTAAGGCGGCGGCCGACTTCCTGGCCGGCCGGGACGTGACCGTGCTCAGGTCGTCACCGCTTGAGCGGGCACAGCAAACCGCAGAGCCGATCGCCGCGCAGCTTGGCCTGGTGATCGAGACCGATGACCGGCTCATCGAGCCGTGGAATCACTTCGAGGGCCTCAACGTCGGGGTAGGTGACGGGTCGCTGCGCGCACCGAAGCACTGGATTCACCTGCGCAACCCGTTCCGCCCTTCCTGGGGAGAGCCCTTCGTCGAGGTCTGCACGAGGGTGCTGGCCGCCGCAGCAGACGCGGGCCTGGCGGCAAGCGGGCACGAAGCCGTCCTGGTCAGCCACCAGTTGCCGATCTGGGTGACCAGGCGGTCGGTTGAAGGCAAGCGACTCTGGCATGACCCGAGGCGCAGGCAGTGCGCCCTTGGCAGCGTGACCAGCCTTGAGTTCACCGGTGACCGGTTCAGGCTCATCGGCTATCACGAGCCGTCAGGTTCTTCCGGGTCGCAGAAGGCGGGTGCGTAGCAAAAGCTAGCCCGGAGGCACACCGGCCGACCCTATCCGGCACAATGTGTTGCGGTACTACTGCTTGTAGGAGATCTCCTTGTGATCCGCTTGCCGAGGTTCGTGCGCCCAGGCCGGGTAGCGGCTGTCGCCATGGCGGCCGCGGCTGGTGTCGTGACACTCACGCTGGCTGGGTGCGACGGCGGCTCGATCGCGAACTCCAGCGACCCCGGCAACTCAGGCAACAGCTTCGTCGGGGCAAGTTACAGCAGCAAATTCTTCCAGGTCGGTTCCCGGCCGCTGGCGCCTGCCGTCACCGGCACCTTGCTGACCGGTCAGTCCTTCAGCCTGCGGGCGCAGCGCGGTCATGTCGTGGTCCTGAACTTCTGGGGGTCCTGGTGCGCGCCTTGCCGCCAGGAGGCGCCAATTCTCGGCACGCTTGCCACCGACCTCCGCGGTAAGGGGGTTCGCTTCTTCGGCGACAACGTCCTTGACTCACCTGACTCGGCTGAGGCGTTCGAGCGCACCTTCAACATCGGCTATCCGAGCATCAACGATCAGGGTGAGCAGGTGGCGCTGGCCTTCCACGACACGGTGCCCCCGTCGGCGATCCCGAGCACGCTGGTTATCGACCGCGCCGGCCGCATCGCGGCTCTCGTCGTGGGCGCGGTCTCCTTCAACGGGCTCAAGGCGCTGATCGACAGCGTACTCACGGGCAAGTCATGACGGCGGGGGTCGCGGACGTGGCGGGCAAGGGAATGACCAGGCCGGGGAAGGCCAAGTTCGGACCGGTCGCCTGGCTGCGGTGGATTTGGCGGCAGCTCACCTCGATGCGGACGGCGCTTGTCCTTTTGTTCTTGCTAGCGCTCGCCAGCATTCCCGGTTCGGTACTGCCGCAGGAAGGCATCGACCCGGCTGCGGTGGCGCAGTACTACACGGCACACCCGGCGCTGGCACCGGTCTTGGCGAAGCTGTCTGGGTTCGACGTCTTCGGGGCACCGTGGTTCGCGGCGATCTACATTCTGCTTTTTACCTCGCTGGCCGGATGCGTGCTGCCGCGCGCCTACCGGCTGGCCAAGTCGTCAAGGCAGCCACCGCCCAAGGCGCCACGTCATTTGGGCCGGCTGCCACAGTCGACGGACTTTCCCGCCGCCGGCCCGGCGGACGAGGCGCTGGCCGCTGCCACCAGGATGCTCCGCGCCAGGCGCTTCAGGCTGCGCACAGGCGACGGGTGGGTGTCAGCGGAAAAAGGCTATCTGCATGAGGTCGGTAACCTGCTTTTCCACCTCGCCCTGCTCGGGCTGCTGGCCTCTATCGCGCTCGGCGGGCTGTTCGGTTACAAGGCCAACAAGCTGCTCGTGGCCGGTGAGGGGTTCGCCAACACGCCGACCGCACTCGACGTCTTCCACCCTGGCCGCCTGGTGACCGCTTCTGATCTTCAGCCGTTCAGCATCACGATGACGAAGTTCACTGCCTCCTACATCACGTCAGGGTCGCAGCGTGGCCAGCCGGCTAACTTCAATGCCAGCCTCAGCTATACCGCGCAGCCCGGCGGGCCGGTCGGTCATTACGACCTCCAGGTCAATCACCCGCTCAACGTTGACGGTGTGCAGGTCTTCCTGATCGGCCACGGTTACGCGCCCACGTTCAAGGTCACCGACGGCACCGGAAGGGTCGTGCTCGACCAGCCGGTGCCCTTCATACCCGTCGAAGAGGCAGGGCTCAGCTCCGACGGCGTGATCAAGGTTCCCGACGCGAAGCCGCAGGCGCTCGGTTTCTCCGGCGAGTTCCTGCCGACGGCATACGAGACGATCACCGGTTCTGTCGGTTCTGAGTTTCCCGCAGCCAACCTGCCGCGGGTCGTCCTCGTCGGCTACGAGGGCAATCTTCAGCTCAACAACGGCCAGCCGCAATCTGTCTACAGCCTCAACACCTCGCAGATGCGCCGGATCGACTATCCGATCAAGATGCTCGCTCCAGGCCAGTCGATCGTGCTGCCGCACGGACTCGGCAAGCTGACCTTCACCGGCTACCGTCAGTGGGCCAGCCTGGCCATCACCTATGACCCAGGCCAGCTACCCGCGCTGTTTTCGGCGCTCGCAGCGCTAGCAGGCCTGATCTTGTCCTTCCTGGTGCGCAGGCGCCGGATCTTCGTGCGGGTGAGCGAGAACGGAAACGGTACAGTCGTCCAACTTGGCGGCCTGACCAGGTCGGATGCGGCAGGCGGATTCGAGGTCGAGTTCGCCGAATTGACCGGGGAGTTCAAGCGGCGGCTCGGCAGTGCGGCCGGTTCGAGCGCTCCGGCGAAGAGCGCTGTGGATGAGACCAGCAAGGACGGCGCCGACGAGGTAGCTCTTGCGCAGTCAAAGGGAGAGTGATTAGCGTGCCTAGCCCCGCGTTGGACCAGCTCAGCAACGCCGGTTTGGTATCAGCGATCCTGTTGTACGGGTTCGCCATGCTTGCTTACGCGCTCGACTTCCTCTACAGCAGGCGCAAGTTCGAGTCTCCCGCCACGGCTGCGCAGGCACGGGAGAAGCGACCGGCCGCAGTGCTAGTCGGTGCTGGTAGCGGCACTGCTGACGCCGGTCTTGCAGCCGACGAGGCGGACCGCAACTTCGGCGCTGATCCGGCTGACGCTTCCGCGCAGCTCGCGGACCTCTCGGCGCCGCCCGGCGGTTCTGGCAGCGACGTCGTCGGCTTGACCAAGTGGCCGCAGGGCGCCTGGCTGCGCACCGCGTTCGTGCTGACCTGCCTCGGGCTGGTCGTGCATATAGCCACGATCACCACCAGGGGCCTGGCCGAGCAGCGGGTGCCCTGGGGGAACATGTACGAGTTCCTGTCGGCCATTACCTGCGCCGCGGTTCTGATCTTGACCCTCGCCTCGATCAAGTTCCGCGCCTATTACATGGGCCTGTTCGTGCTGCTGCCCGTGGTAGTGACGCTAGGCATCGACGAGGCGGTCATCTACACGCCGGAAGGCGCGGTCGCGCCCGCGCTGAACTCATACTGGATTGCCATCCACGTGACCGGCATGATCATCGCGATCGGCATGTACATCTTCGGCGCCGTGACGACGGTGCTCTACCTGCTGGCCGACCGGCATGAGCGGCGGGTGGCCGCAGGCCAGGAGTCTGGCCTGGCCGGAATTATGGCGCAACTGCCTGGCGCGGCCAAGCTCGACCAGCTCGCGTACCGCGCGATCTTGTTCGCGTTCCCCGCCTGGACCTTCGCGGTGATCGCTGGCGCTATCTGGGCCGACCATGCCTGGGGCAGGTACTGGGGCTGGGACCCGAAGGAGACCTGGTCCTTCATTACGTGGCTGGTGTATGCGGCGTTCCTGCACGCACGGGCTACCGCCGGGTGGCGGGGGCGGCGGGCAGCCTATGTCCAGCTGCTGGGGTTCGCTTGCCTGATGTTCAACCTGGTCGGTGTCAATCTGTGGATCAGCGGCCTGCACTCCTACGCCAACATGTAGCCAGCGGCTGGCCGCTGGCCGGGCATGGGGCCCAGTCAGGCACCTTCTGCTTCGCCAGCGCCGCGGATCCGGCGGTCGAGCTCGAGCAGGAAGTCAGGATTGTCGTCCGGCGCGATAAACCTGATGCGATCTGTGGCGACCTGCTGCCTGCGGCTTCCGTTACCCGCCAGGTACCCGGACCTTGACGCCGGGTTCGGCGAGGACCACAGGCTGGCTTGCGGGCCGAACATGAAGCCGCCGGTCACTTCATCGCAGACTGCGCGCATCCGGACGTCGTGACGTCCGACGAGCAACCAGGCGGCAGCCCCGAACGCCCAGAACGCGGTAGCCACGATCAGCCAGGTTTGCTTGCTTGGAAGCCCGAAGTGGTCACTAGGTGTCATGGCTATATCGATGACACACGGGACGACGAAACCGACTGTAACGAGGGCAAAGACCGCACACAGTATGAACATGGGACACAGAGTAACCGCTAATCTGGCCTGCTCGTGGTGATCTGAGGCAGTTCGCGGTGCAAGCTGCCCTCAGAACGCTTACCGTCGTAACTTGGCGACTTAAACCTCGTCAGGGGAGTCACAGTGATACGACGCTTATTGAGTCTGTTGCCGGGCAGGCGGCGACCAAGAGCCAAAGCGGGATCACTGGCCCAATCCGCCGCCACCGGGCAAGCGCGACTGATGACCGGGATAAGCAAAGACTGGCCCGGCCGGTCAGGTAACCATCGCCGGGCGAGAGCAGCCGACGGGTCAGGTCAGGGCAAGGCCCTGCCTAAATCAGCTGTCCTAGCCCCATCTTCTGCCCGGGCTTC
>DAHVDE010000098.1 GCA_027313705.1 Actinomycetota bacterium
GCGCCCTCATCACCGAGCTCGAAGCCCTCGGCCTGGCCATCGCCGACGCAGACCCCCGCTGGCAGCGCTAAACCACCCTGAAACGCCGCGGGCACAGCCCGCTTAACCCGCGGGCAAGCCCACCGGAAACCTGCATCGTCCCAGGTCAGCGCCAAACGTGAAGACCTGACACAGGTCAGGGGATTTTTTCGAACTTTCCATCGCTCCCTCAGGCGAGTGCAGCAGCAAAGTACAGCTGCAATTTCTGCATCTCCGGGCTCTTATCTGGCGAACATGGCGACCTGCTCACACCCTGCAGCGGTGATGCGCCGACTCAGCTGACCTGCCGCCCACGGTCGCTTGGTCTAGCGGACGTATGAGCCGCGTTGCGGGAGTGTGTAGATCAGGCCCTCGGTTCTGAGGACTTCCATGGCTTTGCGGACGGTGACGCGGGAGACGCCGTGGGTTTGCTGGAGGTAACTCTCGCTGGGGATGAGGTCGTCTTTCGCGAAGTTGCCTGAGGTGATGTCGGCCCGGATGGCGGCGGCGAGCTGCACGTACAGCGGGGTCGGGTCGCGGTGGTCGACGGTCACGAGTTCACACGGTAGAGATACGTCTCTGACGTACCTCTCAGCAGCTACGTTCCTAACGTTAGATACGTCTGATACGTTAGCTAGCGGTTTTGAAATTCACGTGGAGGTGATCCATGCGGCTTTCCGGTGCTGACCTTGACCTGGCGCGGCGGGTGGAGGCGCTTGATCTTGAGCCTGTCGTATTCAAGCTCGTGCGGCCGGACGCTGGCGAGAAAGGTCTCAGCCTTGAGCTAGCGGACCTAGGCGCCGGGTTGTATCGCTGTTTCCTGAAGCTGTGCGGGTGGCATCCGGGGACCTCGGTCGTGCCGACCGCCGCGATTGACCAGGTCTGGCATGCACACTTGCTGGACAGCGCGAAGTACCGCACCGACTGCATGGCGGTATTCGGCCGGTTCCTGGATCACTTCCCTTATGCCGGGTTGCGGGGCGAGCAGGACCGGGTCGCCTGGCTCGACAGTTTTGCCCGGACTCGGGCGCTGTTCAGGGATCACTTCGGCGTTGACGTCGGCGGCGAGGCTGCGGTGAGTGCGTGCTTCAGCCACGGCGGCGGGGCTGACTGCTGCGTGGGCGCTGCCTTCTCGGCTTGCGGGGTCCGGCCCCGGCCAGAACGTCCTGGCGGGCAGGCCGGGGCCGGCGGCTGACGGCCAGCCGGGGCTGGCGGAATTGCTGAGGCTTGCGGAGTGCGGGCTCGGCAGCTTGTCGTGCACCTATCCGGGCGGGACCGGGTGCTGCCGGGCAGCTGAAGCTATCGCGGCTCATGTGGCGGCGCTGCGCCAACTGGATGATGCGCACGGCGGCGGGGCGCTGAGCCTGAGATACGTGACGGCTGAGCTGCGCGCTGTCATCGAGCTGGCCGGCTACGCCAGCTACGACGCCGCGACCGGCTCCCGGCTGCTGACGGTCGTTGCCCATCTGGCACAGGTAGCGCCGAGATTCCCATCCGGGCCTGGCTGTTCGAGCTCGCTCCAGACGAGCATGTTCTGCTGCTCGTGCTGCACCACATCGCCTGCGATGGGCTCTCCTGGCAGCCTTTGTGCGAGGACATGGCGACCGCGTACGCGGCCCGGCGAGCGGGCCAGGCGCCTGCCTGGAACCCCCTCCCTGTGCAGTTCGCTGACCATGTCGCGGCACCGCAGGTCACCACCGAGCCGGTGAACGGCGTCACCCTGCTGAGCTTTGCCGTCGGCTGCTGAGCTTTGCCGTCGGCTCGCCGTTTAGCGCCTCGCTCTTGGTGGCGCCGAACCTGCGGGAGGTGGTCAGCGGCGTCGTCGGCTGGCCGGTCCTGGCCGTCGCGCCCGAGCGTGACCTCGTCTGCATCCGGAACGCCCGATACCGTGACCTCGCCGGCAGCGTCGGAACCATGGTCGTCCGCAGACAGGCCAGCGCCCCCTACCCGCTGTCCGCGCCGCAACTAAGGCTCGATCTGGCGCGGCAGGCCAGCCTTGCCGGTCAGGTCGCGGTGAGCCGTAAGGATCGTTCTTACTCGGTCTCAGCGTTCCCGGCTGTGTCGCCTGTACATCTTTGCCATGGTCATCTTGTACACTCATGGCATGGATGTCGCCGTCTCGGACTTGCGTGCCCATCTCAGCGACTGGCTGGAACGCGCCCGGCAGGGCGCGGAAGTCGTCATCACCGACCGGGGCCTGCCGGTCGCCAGGCTGCTCGGCCTCGACAGCGCGCCCGTGATCGAGCGCCTGACCGCTGAGGGCGTCATCGCCCGGCCACGACAGCCGGTCCGGCCCGTCGCCTCCGGTCGTGCCCGGCCGCGTTCCCGCCGCCCCGTCGCCGACATCATCAGCCAACAGCGAGACTGACCACCGTGGCGGTCATCTACTTCGACTCCAGCGCGCTGGTCAAGCTCCTGGTCGAGGAGGACGGCAGCGAACTGGCGGCCGAATTGTGGGACGGATGCGACGCCGCCTTCTCCAGTCGGCTGGCCTATCCGGAAGTCAGGGCCGCGCTGGCTGCCGCCGGGAGGAACCATGACCTGGACCCGGCGGGGCAGGCGGCCGCCCAGGACGCCTGGGAGGAGTACTGGTCAGCCACCCGCCCCGTCGAGCTCACCCGCGCCGTCGAGCAGAACGCCGGCGAACTCGCCGTCCGCCACGCCCTGCGCGGGGGCGACGCAGTGCACCTGGCCAGCGCCCTGGCCCTCAGCCAGCCAGGCCTCATCCTCGCCGCCTGGGACCGCCGGCTGCGCGACGGAGCCCAGGCAGCCGGACTCGCCATCACCCCCGCCGCAACTCCCTGACGCCACCTGGCACAGCCAACGACCACGCCCCGGCTCCCGGGCAGCCTCCATGACTCCCCCTGCGACACGTTCAGCTGAGGTTCTGGTGTTCTCCCTGTTCAGGCCGGAGCGTTTGGCCATCGTGATGGCGGCGGGGGCGATGCGGGTGATGGTGTCGGCCGTGCTTGCGTGCGGGAACGACGAGGGGGACTTGGACTTTCGGGGGGTGCCGATCGCGGTCCGCGACATTCCTGTGCGCGGCGATTTCGCTGGTTTCGGCGGGTGAGGAGCCTGATGGCGACTTATGAGCAGTGGCTGGAGGTCTTTCAGCGGGCCTACGGTGCACGCCATCTTCGCCCTCGGCACCAAAGACGGCGAGCAAGACGTCGTAACACCCATCACCATCGCCACCAACCACGCGGGAAAGCCAGTCACCGTCGGCGGCAAACCCGTAGCCATGATCGCAGTGCCCTGACCCGCCAGGAACCGCCCTACTCGGCCTCAAGTTCCGCTTCCCACTCCGCAGCCCAGCCTTGAACGTGCGACAGAGCCGCGTCCGCGGGGACGGTTTCGGGCCGGGCGACTGAATGATGGCGTCTTGTTGCCAGCGAGCTTGCACGGCCACGGCTGGGCTGATGTCGAGTCCGGCCGACTCGGGCGGGCCGGGTACGGCAGCAACTGGGAGGCCGGCTGGCGCCTTCGCGTCAGTCACGATGGCCTGAGCGGCCAGTTTCGCGAGGGCACCGACGTGCTGCCGAGCCCTGGCGCAGTGGTGGCCTGGATCGTGACAGCGCTGGCGGCAGGATTCCTGGAGTTGTCGAAGAGACCGCTGACCGCTCCGGTGACAGCTTCGGTGACGGTGCCGTGGTCCAGTCCGAGTCGCGCGGCAAGACGGCTGACCTGCCGCGCCACGTCGGGCGGCGGCATGGCGGCGATGACCGGCGCGATCGCGCGGAGCGCGCCGATCCGCCCTTCGGCATACGGCAGCCACCGCTTCCACCGCACCAGTTCGGCGCTGACGACCAGGTCCGCGAGCGGCACGCGGCGGCACGCCAGCGCCCCGGCGAGACCGGCGGCGCCGTGTTCGTGCAGCACCTGCGCGGGGTCGGTGCCTGGCGCGAACACCACGGCTCCGATCCGCTGGGTGACCGGGCGCAAGAGATGATAGGCGCTGACCGCGGCCCGCCGGCCGGCCAGGTCGGCGTCGAAGGCGACCAGCACTCCGCTGCCGCCGAGGTCGCACGCGCCTGCGAGCGCGGCAACGTGGCTGGCTGTCAGCGCGGTCCCGCACGGAGCGACCGCAGCGTACCGTCCGCGCCCTGCCTCGGCCACCGCGATCGTGTCGAGCGGTCCTTCGGTGATGACCGGGATTGCCCTGCGGGCCAGCGCCGGCCGGGCCTCGGCCAGACCGAACAGCGTGCTGCTCTTGCCGTACAGAACGGTGCTCGGGCTGTTGAGGTACTTGGGCACCTCTCCGCCGGCCTGCTCGCTGGCGCGGCCGGTGAACGCGATGATGCGCCCGCCGGCGGAACGGACCGGCATCATGACCCGGTCCCTGAAGGTGTCGATCAGGGCGCCGTGCTGAGTGCGGCGGGCCAGGCCCGCGGCCAGGATCAGCGTGTCGCCGTAGCCGGCCTGCCGCAGGTGCCCGGTCAGCGCGTCCCGGGCCGCCGGCGCGTAACCGACCCGCCATTCCTCCTGCAGGGCGTCGCTGAAGCCGCGCTGGCGCAGGTAGTCCCGTGCCCAGCTGCCGGGCAGCCGTGCCCGGTAGAACCATGCGGCGATGTCGTGAACGGCCACGATCTCGTCATACCCGTTCTTCGAAACCTTGTTCGGTAAACTCAGGGCAGGATGACGAGGACCGGGCGTGCTCATGGCGGCCGTCCGGTGTTCATGCCCCGGCGCCGAGCTGGCGCGGGCCTTGCCGCTTCGCTGACGCGCGGTCCGGGCGCGGCTGTGCTTGTGGCGGCCAGGACCTGGCCGATGTCCAAGGGGAACTCGTGCTGCCAGGGCCGGCGGTTGCGCGGCGGAGGCGGCTGGCCGGGAGGCGGTGGTCTTCCTGGCCGTTTGGCCGTGGCCGGCGATGCTACGGGGCCACCTGGGTGGTGATGGTCCCCCTGTCGGTGCGGCGGGCGCTTTACGGGCCGGGGGCACGCGGGTAAAGGTCGTGACTGTCGGGCCTATATGGTTACCCGATCAACCAGCCCCGCCCGCACCCCACGCAAGCCAGCATCGCTATACCCCGACATCTCCGCCGCTCGCCCACGCGCACTAGCGATGACGGCGTGCCACCGTTCCTGACTGACGAACATGGTCACCGTCTTACGAGACACATCTGATACCGCAAACTGCTCGCCTCAGGCTAGCCTCTGACGCCTAGTCGGCGCCTTCCTCATAGCCAGCGGACTTTCGCCAGCATAAGGCTAAAGCAAACGTTCTTGCAATGCACTAGTACGGCCGTCGCCTGCCCTCGGTTCCCGATATCTCGAACCCGGCCGCGCTCAGGGCAGCCGCTACACTGGCACGCTCTCGGCTGAAGAAATAGGCCGACGACTTCCCGGAAACCCGGAACTCAAGCCCCTGTCACAGACGGTTCGAGGCGACCGGAAAGATGACTGCGCCGGTGCCCGGAGTCAGGATCAGCGGCTCGATTCCGGTCAACTTCACCAGCGCTCCAGGACGCGCATGAAGGACCAGGCGCGGCCCGGCGAACTCAAGCACTACCAATGGCCACGCGGCATTCACATAGCCGAATTAACTGCTTTCCATCATCCCGTAACCAACCCGCCGGCCGACTTGATAATCGGTCAACTCGCCTCCAATTGCGAATTCAATTTATTTCACGCCGAAGAATTTCTGGATAAATCCATCCTCCGGCGATTTGGTCTCAGCCCTGCTGTCTCCCAATGCTCTTCCGCCTCGCAGCGAATTTGCAGTCGCCTGATCTCGGAGAACAGAACACCCAATTAGCGTACTTGAATATATCGCACGGCCTGTTATTGCACGTACCAGGAAGTTCGGCCAGTTTCACCCGCACCGGAACGACCGGCGGGTATTCGGCAACCGGGAGACCGGCGCGTACCCGCCCCGGTTCGGGTGGACGAAAACCGTCCGCCACGACCTGGTGAAAGGCAGTGCGTCCCCGACGACCCCGCACTCGCCGGCCGCCCGCCGCAGGAAGGAACGGCCTCCGCCAGTCAGCGCGGGCAGGCAGCAATGCGCCGCCCGCCCCCGACCCGAGGTCAGGATGAGCAAGCTTTGGATCAAGGTCTCGGGCTGCATGCGGCGCTGCCGCTGGTAAGGCATAAAGCGGAGGAGGTCCTTGTGCTAACTAGTGGCGGCCTGATATGGTTCGGGGTAAGTGAAATCATTCAGTATAGTGGAATGAAAACTATTCGAATGAATAACGACGCTCTTGACACCGGCTCTGACGCTTCCGCCTGGATTATAGATTTACTTACATTTGGTGGCAAGATTCCGTTTCACGTGGCCACTTCCAGGTTGTCGAAATGGGAATGGCTTATTGTCCATCACGCCATCGGGCGTTCTGATGTCCTGCTGGTAGCCGATGGTGCCGAGTTTGACGGTCTGGTGGCCGTCACTCAAACGCATGGCGGCTGGCTGGAATTCTGGCAGCCTGGCCAGGTGATCCCGCCGGAATCGACCGTGATCGGCTGGCTGCGGATTCCCGCGCCCGTCATGGACATGATCGCCGAAGAATGGCGCCGCGCCCGGGATCGCGAGGTCATGGATCTCGCCGAGGTAGATGCGATCCTGCGCTCCTGGGAGGCAGAGAAGGTGCTCGACGAGCGGCTCGCGGAAATCGCGGATCGCGTCGAGCGGGTCGAGACCGTCTTCATCCACATCGGCCGGGATGTCTTCTCCAAGTCCGACGCGGGTTCCAGCACGCTCACCCGCGATGGGCTGCTGGCCGGGCTGCGCAAGGTCCACTACAGCAAGTGGCGTGAGTCGGACCGGCTCTTCGTCGTCCTCGGCCTCTGCCTGTTCGCCAGCGGCCGGTCGGTCCGGTTCGAGGAGTTCAACGGTCGGCAGCTCTCGGTCGCGGGTGTCCGCGACTTCTTACTCGGCCGGTACGCGGGCTACTGCGTGTCGGCGGGAATCGACTTCGGGACGGATCAGCCCCTGGGCTTGTTCGAGCTCGCCGAGCGAGTCCGGGAGCTGCAGCCGGCGGCCGACCAGTCGCCGGACATGCGGTACCGGCGCATTAACGGGCTCACGTTCGTGAAGAGCGAGCACCTGATGGCCTTTCCCTTCCCCCGTGACCCGAGCGTCCTGCCCGCCCCGGTCGCCGAGTACGGCGCGGCACTTGGCGTGCAGCTCACCGGTGACGTGCGCGGGGACATGAACCGGATCACCCGGGTCGCCGCGAATGTGGACGCCGGCTTGGCCGGGCTATCGGCGCCTGGCAGCCAGGGCGCGCTCGGCGAGCTGCTGGCCGCTGTCGTGCTCTCCGCAGTCGTCGCGACCGGGTCCGACTACGGGATGAGCAGCTCCATGCGGAACCTCGCAGGGCTTCGCGGCGCGGCGCCTGGGGGCATCGACGGGGTGCTCAGCCTGAAGAAGGGCGACTTCTTCTGCTGCTGCCTCCCGCACCCCCTCCGTCTGCCTGCCGCCGCCGATGGCGAGGATGTCGCGATCGTGTGGCGCGCCGCGCAGCGGATGATGTATAACCGCTGGCACTTCGCCCCGGGAGAATTCGACCGGTCCGACATCCCCGAGAAGCGCCATTACTTCTTCCCGCCGCAGGTGCCCGATATCGCGGAGCATTCCGAGAAACACCACGGCGGCCATGTCGCATCGCGGGTACGCTTCACGATCCGGGCTCCGGGGGCGCAGGCCTGGCACCCGCCCTTCACGGTCTTCGGCCACGGTTTCCGGGGCTGCTATGACATCAGGCTCGTCCGCATGGAAGGGCCGGCCTTTACGATCGGGCATCTTATCGAGGCGGTCAGGCACTGTTCCCTGGTCGATGAGTTCTGGCGGACGCTCGCAGTCGGCGTCGAGTCCGGCATATTTCCGGTTCGCCCGATGCAGGGATTCGACCGCGAATGGTACGAGGCCCGCACCTGGCAGCAGCTCCGGCCCTTTGCCACGGCGCACCGCGCGGCCTCAGCGGGAATTCCCCTGGGCGGCGCCGAGGTATTAAGGGAACTGATTGGCATAACGTTCTGACGATCTCGGCAGTGAGCTGGCCTACCGGGGCAAGCGCATGCCTTGCGCGGGACATCATCCATCCCGCAGGTCATGCCCCCATCTGGCGACGAGCCTTCCGGCAGGGCCGCGCGAACCTCCTCACATCAGCCCCACAGTCCCCCGTCCCTCCCCACCCAACCCCCACAACCCCACAACGTGCGCACTCGCCGGCGCGCACCCAGCCCCCACTACGCCACAACGTCCGCGCCATAACCCCCACAACCCCACAACGTGCGTACTCGCCGGAACGCGCCCGAGCCCCATAAGGCGCCTGAATTACGACTAGGCGGATAGCTCGACGTGATGGGTACGCTGGACGGATACAGCGGCGACACCTCGATCAAACTGGACGAGCACACCAGCGTCGGGTAACCGTGAACGCGCACCGGCGCCGATCCTGGGGCGGGCGGCGAGACCCGCCAGGCCAGTTTGGTGCATGGAGGCAACATGGCGGGCGGCACGGATATGGTCACTGCCGACAGGGCAGTCGCGCCGGGGCGGAGTCTGACGCGGGTAGGCCTGACGAATCGCCGGAATTCGTGCTTCCACCACTGATCGAGGTGGGTGCGATAGAAGAAGTACACCAGATGTCGCACGGGCCCTGGCGCGGTTAGCCGCGGCCAGCCGTCGAGCACGCACGCAGATCTTCCGGTGTTCCGCGCCGATAGCAGGTAAGTCTCGGGCGGCGCTTCCGGGTACGTGCGCATCCCGTTGACCCCTGCTGGCGGTAGCCAGGTGAAGCGAAGGTTGCGGCTTGCGCACAGGTCGTGGGTGTTCTTGCCCGCGACCTCGTGTCCTGGCTGAGGTGCACGCGGCAGCCAGAGCACGAGCGCAGCTGCCGTGATGCAGGCGATCGTGAGCGCCCCGGCGGAAGCCTGCCTGGCGCGCCTGCGACGGGCACGGCGGCTGAGTACCGACCGATCGGGGGCTGGTACCTGCCCCAGTGGCCTGAGCCAAGCCGCTAGCTGAGAGCGTAGCTCTTCATCGTTCATCGCGGGCCTCCTGCTGTTGTGATGCGAGTTCGCGCTCAAGCCGGCGCCGCCCAGCGGCCAGGCGGTCCTTCACTGTCCCGGCGGGAATGCCGCGGTCAGCGGAGATCTGTTCCACCGACATGTCGGCTACGTAATGCAGGACGAGCACTTCGCGCTCGCGAAGCGGAAGCCGCATCAGCGCCACGCCGACCGGTGTGAGCGGCAGCGCGCCGGACTGCTCGCGCGCCTCGGCCAGATCGGCAACCGTCAGCCGGGCAGACGCAGCACTCCTGCGACGCTGCAGGCGCCCAGAGTCGATCGCGATCCGCAGCGCTACCCGCCGTACCCATGCCTCGGGCAAGTCGTATCCGCTCAGCCTGGGCCACCGGGCGAAGGCCCGCGAGAACGCTTCCTGAACCGCGTCCTCAGCTCCGGGCCTGTCGCCGAGCACCGCGAACAGCACGGTCACCAGCCGACCGTAATTCGCCTGGTAGAACTCTTCGAAATCATCGCCTGGCTGCAACGGGCGCTCACCTGGCGCGGTTCTGAACTGTCATGTGCTAGACACGACCGGCCCGCTGTTCCGGTTGGCTATTCCGGTAACGGTCACATAACGAGGATCAGAAGTCGGCCCGCCTCAGGACCTGGCCGGGACCTTGAACTCGGCAGGCACGCACGCGACGCTGACCTGGCAGCCACCCCTGGCCGTCGCCGGCCAGGCAGTTCGCACGTATTTGATCAGCACCAGCCCGCCTACTGCCGTCACTACCGTGCCGGGCTCGGCGACCAGGGCGACCATCTCCGGCCTGTCGGCGGCCCAGGACCGTGATCTCCCTTGGCCCGGCCGAGTCCGACGACCTCGGGCCTATCGTGCTCAACGCCTACGGCCTTACCCAGCGGGAGCGCGAGGTGATGCAGCATGTCCCTGCGCGGTCACCACGCCGATGCGATAGCGAAGGCGCTCAGGCTGCGGAAGGATACTTTCCCAAAGCATGTCCAGGCCGAGTACCGGAAGATCGGCGTCAGGACCCGCCAGGAGTTCACAGCCCACGTCTGCTCGCGGCTGACCTGACCGAGGCGTACCAGCAGCTTGCCGGCCTGCTGGCGGATGAAGAGCAGTTCGCCTGATGACCGGCCCGTGACGGCACTCACCGCTCGGATCGGCCTGGCGCATGGTTGTGAATGGGCTGCGGATGCGAGCAGCCTTCACTGGGTGCCGGTCTCGCCATGGGCTCTCGCCTGCCCCCTGCCTTGATCACGTTCTGACGGTCCCGTCCCACTGCCAGTTTTCTGGCTGCCGCGGCAGATCGCCCAGGGCGATGCGGCCACAGCTATACAGCAGCACATCAGCAGCATCGCCGCAGGCCGCGGACCACGTCAAAGGTGTGGACCAGCGTCTCGGTGACACCCATCGCGGCGAACCCCGCGGCGTCCGAGACGCCGTAGTTGTGATGCGCGCGCAGGCCCGCGTCAGCGGACCGGGCGATGCGGTGGAGCAGCTCGGCGTGCGCGCCCAGCGCAGCGAGCAGCCGCAGCGGCGAAGCGCTGGCGTCCAGCGCCAACTCAGTGCACAAGTAGCTGCTCCGTCGAACGAAGGACCGATGTCACGCCGATCGACCTGCCGACAGGCAAGTCTCACGCCAATCGGAGTTACCGGCAGTCCGACGGCAATCGCGATCTCTCCCGATGGCACCGCCGCCTACGTAGGCGCCGCCGCCGGCTCTGGCCGCCCCGGAAGAAACGGCCCGCAACGCAATTCATCAGCCCACGCCACCGGCCAGGGTCCACCATCTGGCCAGCCGCCACCCGCACCGTCATTACCAGTCTTCACAGACCGGAATGATCAAGCGGTAGCCCTTCCGCGTCCAGCGCCGCCATGCCCACGATCACGAGCTACGGCTGGAGTACTAAGGGACGTTGAGTCTTGCGCAAGCACCACGGACATGCTTACCCTAAACGGTAGGAAGCACGCGTGAGCCTCTGCGAGCGTCGCGCCAACGATTCGAAGGAAGGATTCATAATGGACCCGGATGACACCTTACTTCCGGACGTCCCTGAACTCGGGAATCCTGATGATCTTCGGGTCGAGAACTTTTCCGATGACACGCCGATGCTCGATCACTCCATCATCGGCAACGGTGAGTGATCAATTCTCCCCAGTAAACTTTTGATGAACTAAAGTCAGGTGGTTGACTTAGAATGTTGATTGTGGCGGTCAAGCCGGGGCATGATGGAGCGGTTGCGGTGCTGGATAATCGGCATCTAAAGTTCTCTCTTGAGTCAGAGAAGGATTCGTATGTCCGGCACAAAGCATTAACCGTGGAAACATTATTGACGGTTTCGGAACGTCTCGACGCTGTTCCCGACGTGATCGCCATGGGGGGATGGCAAGGTGCCGGTGGCCTCTTCGGTCGACCGATCGGTCAGGGATACCATGGTGCTGATCGGGCGACGATTCGTAGCGCTCGGCTATTTGGAAGGAATATAGACCTATTTTCTTCTTCGCACGAACGTTCCCACATCATGATGGCCTTGGGTATGGCGCCTGCTCACGATGCTGCGGCCGAGGCAGTGCTGGTATGGGAAGGGATTATAGGAGCTTTTTATTACATAAACCATGTTGAGGCAACTAGGCGTCCTATTCCAGTTCTGACCTACCCCGGAGTCAGATATGGACTAGCCTATACTATCGCCGATCCCCGTCTCCCCGATAGCGCTGGTGCGCCGCTTGACGGCGCAGGCAAACTGATGGCATTGGCTGCATACGGCGATCCCAAGGCAGCGAACAGCGAGATTCATCAAATCGTCGACCGCTTGCTCGCCCCGCAGCCGCCGTTACTTAAGCGTCAGTTCGCGGATACGATCTTGTACAACGCCGGCGTAGAGTCGGAGGTCTGCAAGGTTACCGCAGCCCTTCTTACTGAACGTATGTTCAAATTGTTCGCCACGGCTGCGGAAAAGAAACTACCAGCTGGCCTCCCCTTGCGGATCTCCGGCGGATGCGGTCTCAATTGCGACTGGAACTCGATGTGGCGGGCGCTCGAACACTTCGACACGGTATTTGTCCCTCCTTGCACGAACGACGCCGGTTCGGCGCTTGGCACGGCAATCGATGCCCTGGGCTATATCACGGGCAATCCGCAGATCGACTGGAACGTCTATGGAGGACTGGAGTTCGAAGTGGACACCCAGCCCGACCCTATCGTCTGGATGCGGCGCCCTCGCGACGCCCAGGCTTTGGCCGCAGCGCTTAGCGACCAGAGAATTGTGGCATGGGTGCAGGGTCGCTGGGAAATAGGACCACGAGCGCTCGGCCATCGGTCACTGCTGGCAGAACCCTTCGACCCCATGACTAGAGACCGGCTGAACAAGCTGAAGCAACGGGAAGGTTACCGCCCGATAGCACCGATCTGCAGACTCGAAGACGCCTCGACAGCTTTCATCGAGAACTTCCCTGATCCCTATATGCTCTATTTTCGTAAAGTGCGAGATCCGGAATTGCGTGCTGTCACCCATGTCGACGGCTCCGCACGAGCTCAAACTGTCACAGCTAGCGAGAACCCCGCCATCCACGAACTTCTTACAGCTTTTGCCCGCCGGAACGGCACTGGCGTCCTCTGCAATACGTCTCTCAATTTCCACGGCTATGGTTTCATTAACCGCATGTCCGACCTCATCCGCTACTGCAACGAGCGCGGCATCGATGACTTCGTGGTCGATGATAATTGGTACCAACGCCGAGAGACACTCGATCGTTCCGATTCAATCAATGGCGCATAGCTTGAGTTGTTTCGATAAATACAGGTAAGAGCGATTTGGCGAGGATGGCATATAGGTGGCATCAAACGAGCTAATTTTCAGGTATGCCCTCAAGCGATTTCCATCGGACTTTCGAGTTTCAGAGGTCCTGCTCCCGGCAGTTGTCGAACCTTCAACAGATAGTTTTCATTATCTTCGACTGACCAAGAGCGGATATACGACTTTCGAGGCGATTGACCTGGTCGCCAGCCATTTGGGGCTGGCCAGCAGTCAAGTCGGTTACGCGGGTTTAAAGGATGAAGACGCTGTCACCGATCAGTACCTGTCGATCGCCGGGTTCGTTGCGCAGCGCGAAATCGACCGATTCAATCATCTGTACCTGGCCGGCGGATATCAGTCCGAGGCACCATTCATGCAACTACAGCATCACTGCCACAGCGACCGAGGACTTGAGGCAGGCGAACTTGACGGTAATAGCTTCAGGATCGTAGTGCGCGATCTTCATGAGGACCGCGCGAACCGCCTTGCCGATGTTAAGAGCAGATACAACTTCTTCTTTATTAATTACTATGACACCCAAAGATTTGGTGTCCCGCACGGCCCAAAGCAGACTCATCTTATCGGGCAGGCAATCTCCGTTAAGGATTATGCGACCGCATTCAGACTGCTGAAATCATCCTGCTCGCCCGAGGCGGCGAAGTGCGCGGAATTCACCGGCACCCCGGAGGACTTCTTTGGCCATCTTGATCAGCGCCGCGTTGCTTTTTATCTATCGGCGTCCTCCTCTGCTACCTGGAACGAGCAGGTCAGGCAGGGCCTGCGGGACACGAGCACGGGCGGTCTTGTTGAGCTGAGCCGGGACGGAATTCCTTACTCGTTTCCCAGATCAACGGAAGCAGTACTTGGCTTCCTCGCCCACGGCAGCGCATTTGAATACCACACGTACCGATCACGGGAGGGACGCGTCTTCTCCTACCCGTCCCGGCGACCTGTGGTGACCCAGACCCAGATGCGAGTCTCTAACGTCCGGCCAGATGACTCGGCACCCGGGCAGTGGCGTTGCGATATGCAGTTTTTCTTGTCCTCTGGTTGCTACGCGACCATGGCCGTCGCGCAATTCCTGCATCAGATTGAAACAGAGCAATGATGGCAGGCTCGTGCACCGAAGTCCGCGGCCGCGGCCCCGTTCCCGCCACGGTGACCGTGAACGGCGGGCGCAATTTGTCTGGCCAGGTCCGCGTCGCTGGCTTCAAGCACGCGCTCGTCACGACCATGGCGGCTGCAGTCGTCGGGCGCGGCCCGGTCACGCTGGAGAACTGCCCGGATATTGAGGAGACGCGCATACTGGCAGCGCTACTGACGCACATGGGCGCACGCGTCACGATGCGGGGCAGTGTTCTTGAGCTGGACGCGGCTCCGATGCGAACCGGGTTCCTTCAGCCCGCGCTTGTCGGCCAGATCCACGGCTCGATCTATCTCCTGCCCGGGCTGCTCAGCCGGTTCGGCTCAGTACGGATGCCATTGGCCGGGGGATGCCGGATCGGGGCAGGCCCCTCAGGCGAGCGGCCGATTCGTCAATATGCCGCAGTTCTGGAGCGGTTCGGTGCGCGTGTCACCATAGCGCCCAGCGGAGCGCTCGACGTTTGCGCTGACCAACTGCAGGGCTGCGAGATCGACCTGCGAGACTATACCGCTGACCGGACCCGGCGCACCGGGCCGCTGTACTCCGGCGCGACCAAGATGGCCATCTTGACCGCAGCAGCCGCGCATGGACGCACCCGACTTCTGCATCCCTACCCCAAGCCTGACGTGACCGAACTGGTTGCCGTCCTCGCGGCAATGGGCTGCGAAGTGCGTTACGTCTCTGGTCGCGAACTCGTCATTGACAGCGATGGGCCCGCCGCACTCACCCAACCGGTCCGTCATATGCTGGTAACAGACATCATCGAGGTAGTCACCTGGGCGACGGTGGCTGCTTGCACCGCGAGCGTGCTGCGCCTGTCCGGCTTGACACTGGACCGTCTCGGGACAGGGATCGCACCCGAGTTGAAGGTCGGGCGCCAGATAGGGCTTGGCTACACCATTGACGGCCCTGACTCGGTGTTGCTGCACCCAGATCCGCCGTGCGCGAGCGCTGACGTCACGGTCTCCTCGCACGGCGTCTATAGCGACAGTCAGCCATTTCTTACGCTACTCGCTACATTTGCCCCCGGTGTGTCACGGATCCGCGACACGGTATGGACACACCGCTTCTCCTATGTCGAAGGCCTGAACAAGATGGGCACCTGCATTGATGTCCGCGGGGCCGAGGCGCACGTAACGGGCGGGCGACCACCAAGCCGTTCGCCTGGGACAGTGGTCGCCACCGACCTGCGAGCAGCGGCAGTGTTGCTCCTGGCGGCACTACGGGTGCCCGGCACGACGCAAGTGTCCGGTGCCGCGCACCTCAGTCGGGGTTACGAGGATCTCGTCAGACGACTCAATGCACTGGGCGCCGAGATACACATAGACGAGACGGTCACGGACGGGGGCGCAGCGTGACAGCGAGTCCACCAGAACTCACGCCATATGCCGAGCCAGCGGAGTTCATACCGGATTGGCAAGCCGAGACTAATTCCGCGCGGCATAGCGAGGCGATCGTGGCTGCCAGCCGCTGGCGCGCCGACCACCTCGCCCGCCTGGCTGCCTCCCTGAGCACGACCCCGGCGGCAGTTGCGGTAGCTGCAGTACTTGAACTTGTCCGCAGATTCGGCGCTCCCGACCCAGCCCTGATCGGAGTGCGCCGGGGAAGCGCCGTGACGGCCGTGTCGTGCGTCTGTGGCGCCAATGACTCCTTCCTAACCAGAGTCCGGCAACTCTGTGACGCACTGGATCTGGCACATGGCGCCACATCAACTCCCATTGCACCGGTTCGCATTGAGATTGACATAGATTGTCCGGCCAATCCTGAGGGGCCGCAGCGCCCGGCCTCCGTCCTACTCGGCTACCGCCTAGCCGCTGGCCGGGGAGACCTGGCCGGGGAAAGCCGCAAAGGCCTGGCCGACATGGGCGCGGGTGACCTGGTAGTGCGCTACGACACTGCCGGTTACGCTGCGCGCAGCATGAGTTCGCTGGCACGCCGCTGGGCCGACATGCTCGACCAGGCGCTCAGAACACCGCAGATAGCGATGGCTGACATAGCTCTTGCGGATGACGTCGCCGAGCCCGCAGGTGGCGGGAGCGCCAGTGCAAGCTATCCCCCTGCGGCAGCTGAGCGCACCATCGGCCTGGTTCACCACGAATTCCGCGATGTAGCCGGCGCCATGCCGTCCGCGATCGCCGTTATCGACTCGGCCGGCAGCCTCACCTACGCCGCCATAGACGCCTGGGCCGACATCGTGGCGACCGCGCTGCGCGCGAAAGCGGTTGGCCGGGGCGAGGTCGTCGGTGTGCTGCTGCCGCGCGGCGCGGCAGCGGTCGCGGCGCTGCTCGGCATCCTGCGGCATGGGGCGATTTACCTGCCGCTTGATCCCGAGACCCCGTTAGAACGGCTCAGTTATCAGACCGCTGACGCTTCCGCGTGCCTGGTCCTGACAGACGGTCAGGGGCCAGCGGCAGACCTGGCCTGCCCTAGCCTGGCGATGCCAGGCCAAGACCCGCAGCCAGGCCGCGTTCGGGACCCGCGAGGCAGACCCGCGGATTTCGATCGGGCCGACGATCCCGCTTACATCATCTACACCTCAGGAAGCTCAGGTCGCCCGAAAGGCGTGGTGCTGCCGCATCGCGGGCTGGCCGCCACGATCGCCGGCGCGCGGCTCCTGCACCGGCTGGATCCCGGGGACCGGATGCTGCATTATGCTTCCCCGTCGTTCGATGCCTCCCTGTACGAGATCTTCCTAGCCACCACGTCGGGCGCTACGTTGTGCGCCCCGGCACGCACTGACCATCTAGAGACTTACCTGCGCGAGCATGAGGTCAACATCGCCTTGCTCGCACCGTCGGTCCTGCGGACGTTGGACCCGGCCCGGCTGCCGAGCTTGCGGCAGGTCATCGCGGCAGGCGAAGCGCTGTCGCTAGACCTGGCCCGCACCTGGGCCCGCAGCGCCGAACTCATTAATGCCTACGGGCCAACCGAGATGAGCATCGCCACGCACGCAGCGACGATAAGCGCGCAGGACCGCAGCGTTCGCATCGGCGGCCCATTCCCCGGCGTCAAAACCCTCATCCTAGGTGAACACGATCGCCCGGTACCGGCCGGGATGCCAGGAGAATTGTGCACCGGGGGTCCAGGCGTTGCCCTCGGATACCTAAACCTGCCGGATCTGACCGCCAGCCGGTTCATCATGAATCCGGCTCTTCCCGGCCAGTTGCTCTACCGCACCGGCGACCGGGTGCGCGAGCATCCGGACGGTGGCCTGCAGTTCCTTGGCCGCATAGACGCCCAGGTGAAGCTGCGCGGCTACCGGATCGAGTGCGGCGAGATCGAGGAACAGCTGTGCCGCCTGCCGTGGGTGCGTGCGGCAGGAGTCGCCGTCACCGGCGGCGAGAAAGCGCGGCTTGAAGCGCACCTGGTGTTCAAGCCCGGCACATCCGGCCCGTCCGAAGTGCCCGCTGTCGGCGTGTTGCGTGATGCGCTGCGCGGTACTCTGCCCAGCTACATGATTCCCGCTGCCTTCTGCCGTCATGAAGACCTGCCGCGGCTTCCAAGCGGGAAACTCGACCGGCGCGCCCTCGCCGCCGGATGCGACGGACAGCGACTGGCCGTTGTGCCCAAGGCTGACGATCCGCTCAATACAGGTCGGGTGCGCGACATGGTGGAGGCGCGCCTGGCCGCGATCTGGTCCTCGCTGCTTGGATTGCCCGACTTCGGCATGAGACAGAGCTTCTTCGACCTGGGAGGTGACTCTCTCCTTGTCACCACGATGCTGTCCGAAGTCGAGCGGGAACTCAGCTGCCAGGTGCGGCTAGCTGATTTCTTTGAAGAACCGACACTCGAGGCCATGGGGATCTTGGTGCGGGCCTCGCGTCACCGCAGCGCTAGCTCGGAGGTACTTGTCCCGTTCACGCGCGAGTCGGCCAGAGCTCCTTTCTTCTGCGTGCATGCCCGCAATGGCGAGGTTTTCTTCCTGCGGGCACTTCGCGACGCCGGCCTGCCTGCCGGGGTCATCGGGATCCGGGCCGTAGGGCTGGACGGGCACGAGCCGCCGTTGCGCTCGGTCCCTGCGATGGCGCAGCGTTACGCAGCAGAGGTCAGGCAGGCGCAGCCGCGGGGACCATATCGGATCGGCGGGTTCTGCGCCGGTGGCGTGATCGCCGCAGAAACGGCCCGCATCCTTCATGAACAGGGTGAACGGGTGGAGGTTCTCGCCCTGTTCGACGCCGATCCCAGCATTCAGCAGGGTGAAGCCGCACAGGATGAGCAGATAATCGCCGAACGGCTAGCGCGAATTCGCGAGCTGTACGGCATCTCGGTCCTGCCGAGCCAGTGGGAGGCCGCCGTGGCCACGATGAAGGAGTACGGAGCCATCAATGCCGACATGACGCCTGAACTGGTCAGGACGCGCCTAGAGGTGCTAGCGGCCATCGTCAGCGCCGTGGCGCGGCACAAGCCGGCTCCCTCGCCCGTTCCGGTGACGCTTTTCCTCAGCGACGCACTCGGAGCGCAGGGTCAGGCTGCGGAAGCCATCTGGCGTGAGCTCGCGCCCGCTGGCTTCGAGTCGCACTACATACAGACCAGTCATCTTGCGGAAGATTTCTTCAGGTCAAAAGCTCTTCAGGATTGGCTGACGGACCGGCTCGCGCGGAGCCCTTCGTGACCTCGCATCCGTGGTGGTCAGCATCGGTGCGCGCCGCCCACCGATGGTCACGTCGTGCCCGCATCGGCGCCTACCGCCGGCTGCTTCGCGGGCTGCTCGCCGACATCGCCAGCGACGCCAGGCCATACGGCTTTCCTACCATGACCTATCCTGAGCGGATTTCCATCGGATCAGGCTCCACGATCAACTATGACGTGATTCTCGGCGGCCGGGGCGGCATCACTGTGGGTCGCAGAGTGCGCTTGTCCAGCCGGAGCGTACTGGAGACGCAGTACATCGACCCATTCTCCACCGCGCGCGACAAGCACGAAGCCAGGCCGATCGTGATCGAAGATGGCGTCGATGTCGGAGTTGGCGCCATGATCCTCGCGGGCGTCCGGGTCGGTGAGCACTCGGTGATCGCCGCAGGCGCCGTTGTGACCAGTGATGTGCCGCCCAACTCGCTCGCGGTCGGCGTGCCGGCCACCGTATTGCCGTTGAGATCGCGAGCCGCGGCTGCCGACGGTGCCGAGCCTCTGCCGACGACCGCGGCTATCACGGGTGAGATCGGCGAAGACGCCGTGGTATCCAGGGTGATCAAATGGATTAGTGAGGTTATCGGCGAGGTGACGGACGCGGAGACTCCGCTGCGGGAAAGCGGCGTGGGCTCGCTCGAAGCGGTCGAACTCGCGAGCGTGCTTGAGGCCACCTTCAGCGTCAGCTTGGACGGCGCACTAACCCACGAGGCGCTGCGGACCCCGCGCACTCTCGCGCGGCTCGTCGCGAGCCGTGCTGGTTCGGGCCAGCGCCAGTGGACCACTGTCAGCACCGGATCGCAGTCTTTGCGAACCGACGAAGTACTAGTCCGCGCTGCATCGCTGCCCGCAGGTACGCTGGTGGCCAGGCAAGGACGGCGCACGCTGCTGATCGGCAGCCCGCGCCCAGCGCTCCCGGCTGACGGCGGCGCCCGGCACGGACACGTGATAGAGGCCAGCACGGGCAGCCTGCTGGCGGTCGGGCCGCCAGCACGGGCGCTTTCATCCTTCGTCGAGGCGCTGACGCAGCTCGCGGCCGGGTGGCGCGCCGAGCCGGTATGGTTCCCGTTGCTGCGCTCTCCCGGCGGCGACGAGCACCCGCAACAGGTCGCCAGCGGCCATTCCGACGGCATCCTGCCGCACGCTGTGTGCATTGAGCTTCTCCGGAAGGTGGACCTGGCACACGACCGGGTCATGGCCGGCTTGGGCTGCGCGCACCGCCGGGAGCCTGCCCGCCGGGTTAGCCCGCGTGGCCGACTGGAAAGTTACCGGGTATTCGAGGTCGTCGTATGCGGCAGCGACGAATACTGCCACCGGATGTGGCGCCAGATCGAGGCTGACGTGGGGTCCTTCCTGGCGGAGCGATTCACGGGGAGCTGGGCTCCCGGCCGTGATTCCTTCCACGCCGCCATGACGCGCAAGCTCGAATGGGTCGCTCGCGTCGAAGGTGCCGAGATGCTGGCCGTCGCCTCGCTTAACGACCACGGCAGAGCATTCACCGGCTCGGCCGATCACACCTCGTTCTGCCTGGGCGTCGGGGTCGACCGCGCCGCAACGATCCTGGGCGAAGCCCTCACCGACATGCCAGACGCCGATGGGCACGCGGTCACGCCCGCGAGGAGAACCAGTGAAGGCGCTTGAAGCAATCCGGCGTCCGGGATTGTCCGGCGGGCTGGCCTGCGCGGCCGGCTTCACCACGGTACTGATCGCCGTCAAGATGCGTCCCGACGCCGTCACCAGGTCAGAAGCCTGGCTGCTGGAGTGGGCCTACCGCCGGACCAGCAAGAGCCCGTCGCTGCAGCGCTTGGCGGCGGTAGGTCATGCCGCCGGGCGGGCCAAGGTCTCCGATCCGATTGCCTTCGGCGTGCTTGGCTGGTGCTTGCTCCGCCGCGACCTGCGTGGTGCCGCGTGGTTCTTCGGCACGGCGACAGTCGGCTCCATACTGAGCAAGAGTCTCAAGCGCGGAATCAAACGGCCTCGTCCGCAGATCCTGCCGCCTGAGGAGGCCTACAAGGAACCCAGCTTTCCCTCCGGACATGCGCTACAGGCTGTCTCGTTCTACGGCGCGATCACGGTCTTCGTGCTCAGGCCAATGCTCAGCCACCGGCCGGTTAGCCGCCAGGCATTGACGTCCGCAGCCACCGTCGGCATCGGCCTGATCGGCTCATCCCGGCTGATGCTCGGCGTACACCATCCGACCGACGTCATCGGCGGCTACCTGCTGGGCGCCTCGGTGCTGTTGCTGTCCCGTGAGTTCTCGCTACTGGTCCTGCCAGTACCCCCATCTCACCATTGACTAGAGGAGTCTCATGTCCGCCGATCAGCCAGCAAGCGCCGCAGGTCGGCGGGTGCTCGTCATCTGGCCACCGCAAGTTCTCAGCTATTTCAACGCTGGGCATCACATCGGCCTGTACCTGACCGCTGCCTACCTCCGCCGCCAGCCAGCGATTGAGGCTGTCACGGTCATCGACGCGTCGATGCCGGGCTACACCTGGAAGGACATCGGGGATGTCCTCTACCAGGGCGACTTCGATGCCATCGCGGTCATGAACGATCTGGACGGCATCGACGGCCTCGCCCGCTTCCTAATCTACGCGCGCCGACTGAGTCCCCGGTCGATTATAGTGACCTTTGGCCGACTCAGCGGCGTCAACCCGGGGTTCTTTTTCAGCTACGATCTTGACGCCGTTGTGCATAGCGGCGATTATGAGCCAGGCGTTGCGGCCGCTTTCGATGCGCTAGCGGGGGGGCGCACTCAGGTTCCCGGCGTCTACTTGCGTGTCGATGACGACTGGCACTCGCCTGCGGAACCAGGGGCCTTCCTTCCGGCGGCGAAATGGGAGCTGCCCGATGTGTCAGAGATTCCTTATGCCGACTACGACGTGCTGTACAGGCGTGACGAGAACAAGTTCTGCGGCATTCCGTTCCGCCGCGAGCTTGTCGTCCCGGCGAGCCGCGGCTGCCCGGTCGGGTGCGCGTACTGCGAGGTGCCAGGCGTTTTCGGACGCCGCGACCGCAGGCTCGCCGTGGACCGGGTCGTCACGTACATTGAGGAGTGCTTCGGACGTCAGCCATTCGAGTACGTGGCCTTCTATTCGCCGACCTTCACGCTGGACCGAGCCTGGACGATGGATCTGTGCCAGGAGCTCATTAAGCGCGGTTCCAGCTATCCCTGGAAGTGCGCCACCACGACGCATCACCTGGACCAGGAACTTGTCGCGGCGATGGGCCAGAGCGGGTGCGTGCGCGTGAGCGTGGGTTTAGAGACGCTCGACGAAGGCGGGGCCGTCGCGCTGCCGCGCATCAAGCGCGACGTTGACCGCCAGTTGGCGGATCTGGCGGCCTGGTCGGCCAAGGCTGGCCTAGAGCTCAACTGCTTCATCATCGTCGGCCTGCCCGGCACCACGATAGAGGGCGCGCGCCGCACCATCGCCAGGGTGAGGGAGCTTGGGGCCAGGGTTAGGCCCACCATGTACTCCCCCATCGAACTGATGCGGCCGGAGATGTCCGCCACCGAAATCGCCCGGTTCAACCGGCAGCTACTTGTCGACGGCACGTGCTCATTCACCGATGCGGAAACCCGCGGCGCATACGGCCTCATCTTCGGCCACGAGCCGACCCTGACTCAGGTTTTCACCAAGATCCCGGAGCGCCGAGCATGACCATCACAGAGCCTGCGAGTTCCGTCATTCCCGGCCTCTGCCTGCCGCCCGTCCCAGGCGCGCAGGCGGTGCGCAGGCACGTGCGGACGCGGCGGCCTGGCGAGGTGAATCTGAAGAGCTGTGAACTGCTTCATCCGGAAGTGGATGCCCTGCACGCGGGTCTGCTCCGGGCGATCGATCCGGGGGACGTGGTTTTCTACCCTCTGTACCAGAGCACGCTTGACCAGGTCGGCGCTCACCTTGGGGTGCCCTCCGACCGCATCCTGATCAGCGCGGGCAGCGATAGTGCGATCGCGCTGCTCATCACGGCTTTTGCCAGAGGTGGCCGGCTCGTGATCCACAATCCCTCGTATGAGGGCTGGCAGAGGTATGCCGCGCTGAATGGCACGGCGATCGACTTCGTCACACCGGACGCGGACGGTGAGCCTGCCGTCTGCGATCTGTTGCGAGCGGTCACAGCGGGGCCGCCCGCGATGGTCGTGCTCACCCAGCCGCACAGTCCGACCGGGCGGGTGTTCGATGGCGATGAGATCGCACGGCTCTCCGCCGCTGTGGCCAAGCACGGCAGCTTGCTCGTGCTAGATACCTGCTACCTCGCCTTCTCCGAATCTGGAGAGCAGACCGTGCGCGAGGTCGCGCTTGCGCCCCACGTGGTGCGGGTGAACAGTTTCTCCAAGGCCTTCGGCGTCGCCGGCGCGCGGCTTGCGGCCGTAGTCGCTGATCCGCGACTTGAGGGTTACCTGGCGCGGTGGCAGCCAGAAGGCGCGGTCTCGGGGGTCAGCCTGGCGTTGCTGCGCGGAGCGTTGTCGTCGGTCACGCTGTTCCAGGGGATATGGGAGGAACTGCGGGGGGGTCGCCAGCAGTTGGCTGACCGGATCCAGGCGGACCTACCGGGCTGGCATGCGCGTCCAAGCGGCGGCAACTTCGTTGCTTTCGATGTGCCGACGGCCGCTGAGGCCGGCGCAGCTTACAGCCACCTGCTTGAGCACGGCATCAGAACCCGCGACCTGTCCGGGCTGCCCGGCCTAACGGCCGCGCTCCGGATTGGACTGGCCGCCACCCCGATCCTTGACCAGGTCGCCAGGACCATGGCCCGCTTCGCCGACCTTCGGCAGACGGCATGAGCCGAGCCCTGGTCGGCGTCAGCTGCCTGTCACATGACGCCGCTCTCGCCGCAGTTACCGAAGATGGAATCCAGTTCGCCGCACATGCGGAGCGGTACAGCAGGCGTAAGAATGACCCGCTGCTGCACCAAGCGCTAATCGAAGACGCGGCCAGATACTGGGGACATCCCGGTGAGCTGGCGTTCTACGAGCGTCCGTGGCTCAAGCGCTCCCGGCAGCTGTACGCGGGCCAGTACCGGCGAGCACTGGTCGATCCGCGCCCGGCCGCTTATCTGCGCGGTTTCGAGCCACTGCGGGACCTGCCGATCTTCTATGTGGATCATCACCTGTCGCATGCCGCAGGCGGTTATTTCACCTCACCTTTTCGCGAGGCCGCCGTGGTGGTTGTCGATGCAATCGGCGAATGGGACACCATCACCGTCTGGCATGGGCGCGACCGGGTACTGAGGCGCATCTTCTCGACCCGGTACCCGCACAGCGTCGGACTGTTTTATTCCGCGTTCACCCACCGGGCCGGACTGAAGCCGAACGAAGAAGAGTACATCTTCATGGGTATGGCCGCTTACGGCGAGCCACGTTACCGTGCCCTCATAGAGAATGAGATCGTCCAGCTCGGCCCCCCGCCCCAGTTCCGGCTCCGCCGCCCACTTCATCGCGGTCTGCGCGGCTGGCGACAGGAGATAGTAGACGGACCGGACATCGCTGCCAGCGTACAAGCAATCACCGAGGCATACCTCACCTCGCTGCTGCGCTGGACCGCCCAGACCGTCGGCTCACGCCATCTTGTGTACTCGGGCGGCGTGGCCTTGAACTGCTCCTTCAACGGCCTACTGGCGGGCATGGCCTTGTTCGATGACATCTGGATCATGCCGAACCCAGGCGATGCCGGGTCGGCGCTAGGAGCTGCGCTCGCCCAGCTGCGTGAGTTCGTACCCTGGCCTGGCCCCTATCTCGGGTACGACATCGACCGTCCGCTCGATACCAGCGCCGTCGCGCGAACGCTGGCTACTCAGGGGACTGCCGGGCTGGCGAACGGCAGGGCCGAGTACGGGCCAAGGGCGCTCGGCAACAGGAGCTTGCTTGCCGATCCGCGGGGCATGGCGATGAAAGAACGCGTCAACGCCATCAAGCGACGGCAACGGTATCGCCCTTTCGCGCCTGTCGTCTTGCGCGAGCAGGCGGCTGAGCTATTCAACATGCCACCTGTCGATGCTCCGTACATGCAATACGTCGTGCCGTGCCGCAAGCCTGATGAATACCCGGCCATCTGCCATGTCGATGGATCAAGCCGGGTGCAGACACTGACTCGTGAGCAAAATCCGCAGCTGCACGCGATACTGGTCGAGTTCCAGAAGCTGACCGGCTGCCCGATGCTACTCAACACCAGCCTCAACATTAAAGGTGAGCCTTTGGTCAACACCTGGGACGACGCACTCAATTTCGCCGCTCTGCACAATGTTCCCGTGTTCTAATGGTCAGATCTGCTGAGGTCTCGGCACGCCGCTCGCTGACAGGCGTGCTGCACGAGTTGCCAGGCCCGGCGCGAATGCTCGTCGCGGCGAACTTCGTGAGCGCCGTTGGCAACGGTCTGACTCTGCCCTACCTTGCCGTCTACCTGTCCCGAGTGCTCCATTTCGGCATCCTGACCGGTACGCTGGCCGTGACCGTCGTGGCCGCCGCATCGCTGGCGGGCGGCCTCATCGCCGGTCACCTGTCCGATGCCTGGAACCGGCGCGGAGCCGCGATCATGACACTGGCGGCCGGCTCGGCCGGATCAGTGTTGCTCGCGTTCACCCACGACGTGTTCATGGCCATGGTCGGTGCCGCGATCTACGGGCTGGGCATGGGTGGGATCTCCTCATATTACGCGTACTTTGTCACGAGCGTTTCTTCTGAGCGACGGCAAACTCTTCTCGGCCTCAATTTCGGCGTCATGAATGCGGGAATCGGCCTTGGAACGCTGATTTCCTCGTCTGTCGTCGATGTTCACCACGCCGGCACGTTCCGCGTGCTGTACGGCAGTGACGCCTTCTCATTCATCGTGATAGCCATTGCCGTGCTGTGGGTTTCTCCCGGGACGCGGCTGCCTGGTGACGCCTCCGCCCCGGACAGAACGGCGGGCGCTGGGGCAGTCGCCGGCTACCTGGCAGTACTTCGAGACCGTCGGCTGCTGGCGCTCGTCGGTTTCTCCGGCATCGTGACGGCGGCAAGCTACGGCCAGGTGTCGGCATCGCTGCCCATCCTGGCGACCGGCCCGGCCCGAGTGTCGGCTCGAGTGCTGGGCCTGATGTTCCTGCTGAACACCGTGATCGTCGTCGTTGCTCAGATGAGCTGGCTGCGGCGCGACAGACGAGACCCGAGCCGCCGGACTCTGGTTGCGGCCTGCCTGCTCTGGGCAGCGTCATGGCTTTGCGTCACCGCTGGTGCCTGGGGCGCCGCTGCAAGCAGTTGGGCCGGGGCAGCTGGACTGGCAGTCGGCATCGCCCTGTTCGCGCTAGCCGAGCCTCGCTTCGGACCGGTTGTCGCGACTGCAGTTAACGACCTGGCACCACAGGCGGCACGCGGACGATACAACTCGATCTACGGCTTGTCCACCTCGTCAGGTTTCTTGCTAGGGCCCGTTCTGGCGGCGGGGCTGCTACCGGTTCTGCAATCCGGATTCGGGCTGCTGCCGGCTGGTCTGTGCCTCTGCGCTGGGCTCGCCGTGCACCGCCTGCCGCTAGGAAATGGGGCCAAGTCGTGACAGCGGCGCGATCACGGGACTTCCCCGGTATGCCCAACGTCAGGGATCTGGCAAATCTGCGCGGTCCAGATCAGGATTGGGTCCGGGCCGGCATGCTCTTCCGCGGACCAGCGCCCGTAATCGCGTCATCGGATCTCAGCCGGCTCAGATTGCGCACGGTGATCGATCTCCGCACCCCCACGGAGCGTTCCCTCGCGCCCTTGGCCGGCGGCGCGACGACGATCCTGACGCTCGTGCGACCGATGCACGCCGATGCTCCCTGGCTGGCACGGGGCCAGCGGCCGGTCCCCAGCCAGTACCTGGCCAACTATCGTGAGCTGCTGCCTCAGGCCGGGACTGTTGTCGTGGAGATGCTCGAACTGCTGGCGGCTGGTGGAGCGACACCCGTTCTCGTTTGCTGCTCAGCCGGCAAGGACCGCACCGGAGTGGTGTGCGCGCTGCTGCTACGGGCGCTGGGGGTCAAGCTAGCCGATATCTGCCGCGACTACGCCCTGACCGCTCGCATCCTGCGCCGAGTCGGGCCTGATGATGCAGGCACCTGGAGTGCCGGGCTCTCACCCGCGGAGTTTGCCCCGCGCGTGGAGACACTCGCGGCGACGATGCGAAAGTTGCTCGCTGGCGTGGAAGGTAATCATGGCCAGACACTCGGTTATCTGGGCCGATTCGGGCTGACAGCCAGGGTAGCCGCCCAAGCGCGCCTGCGGCTGATGGTTTCCCAGCCCACCCGTTATGAACGAAATCAGGGATGACCCGCTATGTATGTGTATGCCAATGGTTGTTCGTTCACATATGGTTCTGAGTTGCACGATGACCCGCAGACCCGGATTTGCACCAACAACTCCTACAGATGGGAACATAGCTGGCCGGGCGCGCTAACCCGGCTGCTCGGTGTCAGCGGAGCAGGGGCCTACAACGACGCGACGCCAAGCGGCTCCAACGATCGGATCACCCGGACCACGGTCCAGTTCGTGCTGCGCAATTGGCAAGCCGCCGACCTGCCGGCCGAACAGCTGCTGGTGGTAATCGGCTGGTCCCACCCCGCCAGGCGCGAGTTCTTTGTCGACGGAGCATTCCGCCAGGTCGTGCCGCACCACGGGTACGACATCCGCGCGCTCGACCGGCTGGCTCGCGTCTACCGCCAGGTGGCGTGGGATGACACAGAGTCGAGGTGGCGTTTCGCCACCCAGGCGCTCACCCTCGCCTCATTCCTCAGGGACCTAGGCATAAGGTTCGTCTTCTTCGACGCGATCGAACCTAACCGGCTGCCGGACGAACTCGCGGACGACCCCGCCGTCCCTGGCTTGCTAGGGGGGGACAGTTGGATACGCGGCAGCGACGACCTATCCATGGCCCGGGTGCTGCGCGCAGACCCGAGTAACTGGACCGGCCAGCACCCGTCAGAGACCGGGCACGCTGCCTGGGCGGCGTTGCTCGCGCAGCGGCTCGGCACTGACCTGCCTGCCGGGCCGCCGGCCAGCACTCTGAAAGCCGCCGGCCTGCCGCAGCTTGGCGGCACCAGAGCGGTTCAGCGGCACGACGTCAAGGAGGGCAATTTGACCGGAATGCGGCCGTTGATCCAGCATGCGGCTCCGCTGCGACGTCGTATCGCAAGCGCGGTACAGCGTGATCCCTTTCTCTATCCGTGACCACCCACCCGCACTGCCCTACGACCATGACTTGTGAGGCACCGTGTCCACATTGATCGACCTCGACGCTATCCGCGGCACGACCGTCAAGGATGAGCCCTACCGGTACGCAGTCATGACCGAAACCTTCCGCAACCCTGAGACCTCGCGGCAGCTCAGGGAGCAATTCCCCCAGGAGAATTTCTCCTTGTCTGAACGGCTCGACAAGCGGGCGAGTCAAAAGCGCTACCGAACCTATGACTATCAACTCGTCTTGCACGACAAGCGCGATGAATCGCGGATCGCCTCGTTGACCCCGTTGTGGCGGCAACTGGTAGACGAGGTGACCGGCACCGCCTACCGGGATGCGCTCGCGGAACTGACAAGCAGCGATCTGGGCTGCCTTCAGCTAGAGGCACGGCTGACCCGGTATTCCCCTGGATGCTGGATTGAGCCGCACACCGACCGCGCCGACAAGGTGGTCACCCATCTGATGTATTTTAATGAGCCCTGGCGAACGGAATGGCTTGGCGACTTCCGGGTGCTGCGCAGCTCGGACATGGAGGACTATGCTGAACGTGTTCCTCCTCATCTGGGCACCTCCGTCGTGATGGTTCGGTCGGAACGGTCCTGGCACGGAGTACCACCGGTGCAGGCCGACATTCCGCAGGCCCGTATGACCTTGCTCGTCCACTTCGCAACCGGGGCATGACCGCGGTGGCTCAGCTTCGTCGTGTGATCGTCGGCGGAATCACTGGAGCGGGCAAGACCACTCTTGCCCGACGCATCGCGACGCTCCGCGGACTCACCCACGTGGAACTCGATAGCATGTACCACGGCCCGGACTGGCAACCAAGGCCAGAGTTCGACGCCGACGCCGACGCCGCTACGCGCGGAGACGAGTGGGTGGTCGACAGTACTGGCTATCCCTCCGTGATGGACATGCTGTGGTCCCGGGCAGACACTTTGGTCTGGCTCGATCTACCGCGGCATGAGGTGATGCGCCGGGTGGTGATCCGCTCGGTGCGCCGAACCTGGCACCGCGAACGGCTGTGGAACGGCAACCGTGAAACGCTGCGGTCTTGGCTGTCGCCCGAGCACCCGGTTCCCTGGGCATGGCGACACCACTGCCTGCGTCGCCGCCAGATCAGGGACCGGCTCACTCAGCCAGTCGCCTCTCACCTCCATGTCATTCATCTCACATCGGCTCGTGAAGCCGAAGCCTGGCTGCGGGATCTCGATCAGTCGTCCCGAAGCCCGGCCAAAGGAGACCGAGAGCAGTCCGCTATAAAAGCCTGGCCAGATCCAAGCTGAGCCGTCTTCGCGGAACCCAATTCTTCGAATTCACGTGGCCGCAAGGTACTTAGCCATCGCCTCCAACGTAGCCGAGCGCCGACTGCCGAACGCCGCAAGTACGATCTCAGTGGCTCCGGATGCCAGGCGTCGCTCCGCCGCGTCGGCGACGTCCCGCGTAGTTCCAACTCCGGCAGTGCTGCGGACCAGACTTAGCGGCACGTCACGGGAAGCGTCTCGAAGTTCATTAGTCGTCGCAGGCCAGGATAGTCGGCTGCGTAGTCTCGAAATTAGTTCAGGATCGGCTCCGCTATATGCGGCTACATGGTCTTGCTGAACCAGGTATCGAGTAAGAATGACACGCATTTCATTCACTGCGGACTCAGGGTCAGAGTCGTCAATAGCGCAGGCCAGTAGCTGCGGCGTATCGATAAGACATGGAGACTTCATGCACCCCTCCGCAAACAGAACTGAGTTTACAGCGCTATGCGTGTATTCCGGAGGCAGAAAAAAGTCAAGCAGGATCCCATCCGCGATCTGATGCGCCAAGTTCAACATGCGCGGACCAACTGCGGCAAGATAGATTGGAATAGGGTAAATTGCGCCATTCTCATCCTCGATCGCATCGAAGGCTATTCGATCTACCTGGACGTAGGCGCCGTTGCAGCTGGCCGCCCGGCCAGCGAACAAGTCGCGCAGCACCGCGACTACCTCCTGCATCGCCGTAATCGGGCTGGCAGTGTGCAGGCCGACCCGGCTGGCGATCGGCTCCCACCAGGCTCCGAGTCCTAGGCGAATCCTGTCAGGGGCCAGTTGATACAACGTCTTCCAGGTCATTGCCAACAGTGCTGCGTTGCGCGTTCTGCTCGGCACTATGCCACTCGCCAGATAACATCGTCGCGTGGCGATAGCGGCAAGGGTCAGCTGCGTAACCGCGTCGCGCCGCAGTCGGCCTTCGCCAACCCACAAGCCGCGGTATCCCAAGTCCTCTAGTCGCGCAGCTTCATTTTGCGTATCGCGCACGTGCCCAGCCGACAGGGTCGCAGCAAGGGGCAGAACGAGATGGGGCACTAAACCCACTCCAACCTCCTCAAAATGGATCGGCTCTGAACCGCTCCGGATTCCGGAGAGCGTGGTTCATATCACTCAGCATATTCCACTCGCTGTGCACGTCAGCGTTGCAAAGCGAGCTGCCGCGGATGCCATGCGCGCCAAAGAAAACGCTCGCCGTATAGTGGCCGCGAGGGTCGCCGGGTGGCCCGGGGGATTTCACCCCCGGGCTCCCGCAGAACGGAGCGTGACAGTCTCCCGTCACCCCGCTCGTCTCATCCCTGACCTGGTCAGAACTCGTTCATCCAGGCCCAGCGGGCGAGCAGGCGTGGCTGCCTTGCGGTCAGCGCGTGCCACCATTCTCCGGGCTTTCCTGAATGGCCGCAGCCGCTTGTACTTCCGCGCATCAGGTAGGCGTTGATGCGCCGCGGCAGTCCGTCTAGCGCGGTCCGGTAGAACTTGCCATAGCAGGTGCCAGGTCTTCCAGTTCCGTGGCGGTGCGCAGGTGGATGTGCCAGGAGCGGACTTCCTCGCTCAATTTCTTGAGGGCGTCCTTGCTGACCGCGGGCAGGAAGCCAGTGAACATGCTGGCCCCGTCCCGGGTGGGTGCGTTCCTGGCACGGAACGTGTAGCCCAGGAAGGTGAACGACGTGTGGTCGCAGTCCGCGTACCGCCTCCCGGTGATCGAGCAGGGTGGTGGTGATCGTGCAGGTCTCCGATACCTCGCCGCCGCTACTTCCGGGCGGGACGGCGTTGTGCTCGGCGACCCGCAGCGGCAGCCGGTCCGCGACGCGGTGCCGCTCCGGCTCGTTCAGGTAGGCGAGCCGGGACCCGTCGGGCTGCCGCGGGCCCCAAACCCCCAGGTAACGAGCCCAAACTCCTTAAGTCCCTGGTGTTGCCACGCAAGACCCTTGGCTGGAAAAAGCCGATCGAGGTCTACGCAGAAATGCTAGAAGCAGCCGTGGCGCCATGACCGATTGAAACCGCCCTATTTGGGAGTGCAACTCCGCAGCCGGAAAGGCCACGTATGAATGAGAGTCCTGGCGCAGTCGAATTCGAGGTCGCGGGATGGCCGCCGAAGAAAGCCGAGGCGAAGTCGCTGTTCGCCGCTGGTCACCCTCAAGCGGAGAGGGCACGAAAGCTCCTGGAGGCCGCCAAGGAGGCGGTGCAGCGCGGCGGCTGGATTCCAGCTAGCAGCGAGGTCGCATTGGAGCTCACGATCCGCTGCCCGGCCAGGCCGCCCGGTGACGCCACCAACTTCCTGGGCGGGGTCGCCGACGTCCTGCAGACGACGCTGCCTGCGAATGTCGATGTAACTCATCTCGGTGCCTTGGCCAAGATCGGTCTCTACACCGACGACAAGCAGATCAGCCGAATCTCCTACCAGGAACTGCGCGCTGCCACCGTCTCGTACCGTGTCCGAGTGTCCGCCACCTAAATGAGTCCCAGCGCGCGGGCCCGCCGGCGGGCTAGCTCTGGATGGTGCGGATGCATGCGGGGTCGTCGCCGAGCGGATCACCGGTTGCGGCGTAGGCGCGGGCCCGTGAGCCGCCGCACAGGTCGGCGTACTCGCACTGGCCGCAGCGCCCGCTGAACCGCGCGGCGCGGATGTCCGCGAGCAGCGGGTCGTTGCGGTAGATGTCGCTCAGCGAGCGGTCACGGATGTTGCCCAGGCTGAGCGGCAGGAACCCGGCCGGGTACACCTCGCCGTCGTGCGCGACAAACAGAATCCCCTTTCCGTCGCGCGTCGGGGACGTGTGGGCGCTCGGCGGCCTGACCGGCGGGCCGAGCACGGCCTCCAGGCGCTTGGCCAGGAGGCCGTAGAGCGACGTTTCCTGAGGCGAGCCTCCCGCCCGCCGCTCGGCCACGACACGGCGGAAGAACGGCGCCTCGACGGTTCGCACCGCGAACCCGTAGCCGGACGCGTCGTAGAGGAAGTGGCACACGCTCTCGTGCTCGCCGGGCGAGATCGCGCCGGCGGCCGTTCCGCGGCCGACGTGGACCAGGAAGAAGACCTCCCAGATGTGACAGCCCGTCTCGGCCACCAGGCGCGCGACATCGGCAAGCTCGGAGACGTTGGCTCGCATGACCGTGGTGTTGACCTGCACTGTGACGCCGCTGGCCACGAGGTCCCGCATGGCAGCGACCGTAGCGTCGAACAGGCCGCTGATCCCGCGGATGCCGTCGTGCGTGGCCGGGCCCGCGCCGTCCAGGCTCACCGACACGGCCTTGACGCCGCTGCCCGCGATCTCGTCAGCCATGTCACCGAGAAGCGGGGTGACCGAGGGCGAGAGCGCCACCGGAACGCCGAGGGCGGTGGCGTAATCCACCAGGCCGAACAGGTCAGGACGCAGCAGGCAGTCGCCGCCGGTGAGTACCAGAATCGGGTGCGGCCGGCCGAATCCGGCGACCTGGTCGATCAGGGCACGCCCCTCCGCGTGGCTGAGCTCTCCCGGCGGGGCCTCGACGGTCGCACTGGCCCGGCAGTGGCGGCAAGCAAGCAGGCACGCCCGGGTTGTCTCCCAGAACACCAGCATCGGCCGCTGGCCGAAATTCACCGCCGGCCGCGAGGACCGCGGCCATGTCAGCGTGGCTTGCGTGGTCACCTGCAACTACCTCCCGCGACGCGACTGCACCAGCATGGCCGTCAGCCGATTCTCGCCGCGCCGCGGGCACCGCGGATAGGGACCAACGTCACAGGAAAGTGCCGCGCGATGTCTCTGGCGACAGCGCGCTGGCCGCGCGGCCCGGCGGAACCGGAGGACGCAGCGCGCACGACGAGCCAGACCCAGTTGAAGGCAAGCGCCGACATCCTCAATGGACCAGCCGCGCTCGCCGGCGCACTCACCAAGCACCCGCGCGCCTACCGCAGTTTCTGCCACGACGTCTTCTTGCCCGCAGACGTGACAAAGCGAGTCTCGAACTTCTCAAGGCTGGCTGCTCGTCGAGCAACTGCGAAGATCCGCCCCACTGGCACCCGACTAGGTCCCCCGCCAGGAAGAGCAAGGGGTGGACCGGACGGCGGACCCTGACCTCGATGAGGTGCAGGCCGTGCCGAATCTCCAACCCGGACCTGAACGCTGGTCCCCCCGGACGTCCAGGCCCATTCCCCGAACCCCAGCTCATTCCCCGAACCCCAGCTCAGGGCGCCTAGGCACTCGATTCGCTCCAGCCGCGACCCCAGGGCAGGCACTAGCTCGGCAGGGAAGGAGGCGACGGTGCCCGCCCGGCCTTTTAACAGGCCCCGAGCGCGGCGTTCCGGCGTACGTTGCGTCCATGGCTGTTTTCGCACTGTGGAGTGCGCCACGGGCACGGTCGACGGCGTTCTTCCGCTCGATGGCTGAGCGCGGCGATATGACTGTCTTGCACGAGCCTTTCTGCAACCTGAGAGACTATGGCGAGACCGATGCCGGAACGCGGACCTTCGATTCGCCGCTGCCGCTCCTTGCCTGGCTACGTGATCAGACGCATGACATGAGCGTGTTCATGAAGGAAACTCCCCCGGCCACCAGCCACTTCCGGGAGGTGCTCGCCGACCGGCGCTTCCTCGCCGAGGCCCGGCATGCATTCCTCATCCGCCGTCCCGAGGAGATCGCAGCGTCCAGCTACGCGCTGTGGACGGGCATGAACATCGACTCGATCGGGCTGGAGCGATTGTGCGAGTTGCAAGAAGCTGTCCGCGATGCCGGCGGGGACGCCTCAGTTGTCATCGACTCTGACGACCTCGTGGCACGACCTGCCGCGACGATGGCGGCATACTGCGCGGCCGTCGGGCTCCTCTTCAATCCGCGGGCACTGTCCTGGGAGCCTGGCGAACGTCCCGAGTGGCGCCGGTCCGCACGCTGGCACGCCGACGTCAGCGCCAGCACCGGTTTCGAGCAGCATGGGCACATGTACTCGCACACCGTCGGCAACTCCCCCGACCTGGCCAGGTTCGCCGCCCACCACCGGCCGTTCTATGAGCGGCTCTACGCACAGCGGCTGGACGTTACCCCGCGGGCGCACGCGGATCCACGACGACCAGGCAATCCCCTGAGACCGGACCGGCGCTGAGATGCTGGCATGCGAAGCCGCTCCACACCGGGTGCCGGAGGTCGCAATGGCAGGACGCGGCGGCAGTTAGAGGTCGTCGTTCCTGCCCAGGCGGGGCGGGCCTGTTCCAGAACACCCGCCCCGCGACCGACGGCACGCTCACCATCGGCACCGCCGCGTCACGGCCAGGCGACGCGATCTCCTTCACCACCCGCCGCGACCTCATCATCATCGTGACCGCAAACTCAGTCGACTACCCGCCCTCAACCAGGGCAACTGCAGCCCGCTCCGCATCGAGTTCAACCCGCAAACCACACCATGAGAGCCGTGCCCGACAACCGCGTCCTCCCGCAACGCGGCTGGCAAGTCATCAATCGTGATCTCGGAGCGCGTCGTTTCAGATGATGCCGTCGTCGGCCAACTGCCGCAGCGCCCGCTCGCCGGGCCCCATGTGACCATAGGCCGATTCCAGGTCACCATCGGTCAGCTGGGGCAGCCGGCCCGGCAGCACTTCATGGCCGCCCGCCATACCGGCCGGCACGCAGTCGTCATCGGTGTCGTGGCCGGTCTGGTGCTCACGGCTGCGGTGATCCTGCATCTCGGCTAGCGGCGCAGGGCTGCATTCGTGTTCGGCCACGTCATCCCCCATCTGCTGTTATCGCAGCTTAATCGATAGAGCACACGGACGTCTATGTATCACATGACACGCCTGGCCTGCCTTGGCGTGGTAGCGGGGCCATGGCCGCCTACAGTCAGTCGGGTGACCATTGATCCGCTGGGCGAGACGCCGGTGTACGTGCAGCTGGCGGACATCTTGCGGGCGCGGATCGCCAGCGGGGAGTTGCAGCCTAACCGACCGATCCCGTCGCTGGTCACCTTGCAGCAGGAGTACGGGATCGCGCGCGGCACAGCAGCCAAGGCCGTCAAGAAGCTGGTAGGCGAGAAGCTGGTGAAGATCGTTCCTGGCCGCGGCGCGTACGTCACCGCCCGCTCACCTCAGTCGTAGCCGCAGCCCGCGGTCAGCGCGCGCGTGAGCGTGCCGATAATCTCGGCCAGGTCAAGGCCCGGTCCTCTCCGGCCAGCGGGACCAGGCGGCGGTGCGGCGCGAACTGCCCGAGGAACTCGGGCTGCATGGACCGGGAGCTGACCGGGTTCGAGTTCTGCGACGTCAGCCAGCTTCGCGGGCGGCTCGAGCTGGGTACCTGGCGGCGGGCGGAGTCCGCGCTGGCAGCGATGCGGCCGGCCAGGTGCCCGTCGGGGCCCTGGTCGGTGCTGAGCCGCTGGCAGGTGCCGCATCGCCAGGAGAAGGACCGGCCGTAGCTGCGGGTGAGTCCGGCGGGCCGGCGACGTAGGCGAAGGCTGCGTCGGCGGCGCTGTGGCCTGGCTGGCCCTGGCCGGACGCTGCCGCACAGGTCTTCGTCAGTGGTGATGTCGCCTGGCTCGGCGGTGCCGTAGAGGCGGCTAGCCGACGAGCCTGGACAGGCCATGCGCAGCGGCGGAGATCAGGTCCAGGCCGGCGTGGGCCAGGAATGCGGCGCCGCCGGGGTCCTTGATCGCGAAGACGACTAAGACGGCAACGGCGAGGTACCACAAGAAGCTGCGGCGCTGGGGATACATGAAGAGCCTCCGTAGACTGATCTGGCGAGCCGTGATGGCCTCAGTCCAAGAGTCGGCGATGAGGCATATGGCCGGAAGAATGGCGAGGGATGACGACTCGCGCGTCACCCCTGGTCACTCTTTCCGCCATTGCGCCCGCGCCGGACACTGAGATTGCGCGATCTCAGCGGGAAAGGCAGTTGCTGCGATGGATGACAGGCCGGCCTGGGCGCGGCGGATCACCGAGGAACGCGAGGCAAGGAACTGGAACAAGCCCCAGTTCATCGAGGCCATGCGGTTGCACGCGCCGGCGGAACTGCCGGAAAAGGCGTCGCTGCTGCGGCGAGTGCACGCGTGGGAAAGCGGCGCGTCCTGCCCGGATGATTTCTATAAGCCGGTCATCGCCAAGACGTTCGGGACGGTGACGACGGCGATCTGGCCGGTGGCCGGGCACCGGGACGCCGATGCGGAGCTGACCGCGGTGACGGGGATGGACACGGTGGAGATCATCACGCGGCTGCGGTCCTCCTCGGTGGACGCCGCGACGATGGACGGCCTGCGGATCACGGTGGACCGGTTGTGCAGCGAGTACCCGTACCTGCCGGCGCCGCAGCTCCTGGTGGAGGGTAACGCGTGGCTGCGGCGGATGATCACGCTGCTGGACGGCAGGCTGACGCTGGGCCAGCACCGGGAGATCCTGGCGATGGCCGGGTGGCTGGCCGCGCTGGTGGGGTGCGTGCAGTACGACTCGACCGACCGGACCTCGGCGGAAGCGACCCGCAAGGCGGCGTGGAACCTGGGTGAGGAATCAGGCAACGGCGAGGTGATGGCCTGGTCCCAGGAGATGCGGGCCTGGTTCGCGCTCACCCGCGGGGACTACCGGGGCGTGCTCGATGCCGCGGCTGCCGGGCATTCGGTGGCGCCTTCCGGGGCCGCCGCGGTGCAGTTGCATGCGCAGAAGGCCAAGGCGTGGGCGCGGATCGGGGACCGGCGCCAAGTCGAGGTCGCGCTGGATCAGGGGCGGGCTTTGCTGGAGGGGCTGCCGTATCCGGAGAACCTGGATAACCATTTCTGCGTGGACCCTGGAAAGTGGGACTTTTACTCGATGGACTGCTACCGGATCCTGGGCGGGCTGGACGCAGGGAGCACGGAAAACAAGCTCGCCGGGGCCTACGCGCGGGAAGTGCTGCGGACCGGGATCGACAGCACCGGGTTCGAGCGGAGCCCGATGCGCAACGCCGAAGCGCGGGTGACGCTCGGGGTGATCTCGGCGCGGGAAGGGGAACTGGAGCAGGCGCTCGACTACGGGCGGCAGGCCATCGGCGGGGACCGGGTGTCGCTGCCCAGCTTGCTGATGGTGTCATCCGAGCTGGCGGGCATCGTAGGCGAACGATACGCCGGGGACGCCGAGGCGGCCGGGTACCTGGACCAGCTCAGGCACCTGCGGAATCCGGCCGCATAGCGGCTGTCTTCGGAGCCGATGGCGCGCAGCGCCGCTTCCGATAGTGATGTCACTGAACGGGCACCAGGCCATCGGTGAAGAGTTCTTAGTCTGGCGAGCCCTTTTTCCGTGCCAGCCGCATCAGCCGGCCTGCCGCCGGGCGGGTTCTTCAGCAGGAATTGGGCGCCCATTTCGCTGCCGTCTTGTCTCCGCTTGCTGACCCAGCGCCGGCGTCATCATCCCGAAGTCGGTCCGCAAGGAGCGCATGGCAGAAGGCATGGACATCTTCGACTTCGAACTGACGGCCGATCAGATGGCTGGCATCGCGACGACGGGCGCCGACAGGTCGCTGTTCTTCGATCATCTCGCCCCCGAGGCCGCCGTTCGCGCAGGCCAGCGAGCACTGGGCTAGTGGCGCAACGAGCACCTCATCCGCCGGTCACCTCACGACGCACGGACGGGGGATCGCCGCCGGATCGGGCGAGCAGGTAGTTGCCCCGCCATTCGCACTGCTCGGGGTGTCTTGCGGTGAAGTGCGATTGCCGCAAGAATCTTGGCTGCGATATCGCCTTGCCAAAGGAGAAACCTATGCGTCTTCGGTTTTTGTTCGCGTTCGCGTTCGCGGTCACCCTCGTCGTCGCATTTACTGGCGCGGCGGCTGCGCCACGTGCCAATGCGGCCGGCCGCGGCCAGTCGCTCTGTATCGCCCACCATGGGCAGGCTTTCATCTGGTACACCGCGAGTTGCACCGGCCATGATGAGCCGGAGATCGACCCGCTCTCGAACGCGCCTGGTTCGGCTCAGGATCTGACCTGGACGATCGTGCTGCCCACGAACCAGGCCGGAACAGCGGCGGGCCAGGAAGGGCAGGTCGACTCGGTCGGGCCGACGTTCTGGATCGGCGGCACCGTCACCGACCCGAACAGCTTGTTCAACGAGGCATTCCTTGAACTGCAGTTCTACCCGAACAGCATCGTCACGAACTGCAACGCGGGCGGCGGCTACGACGTCACCTATTCGGCGAATACCTATTCGGTGTGCGCGCCGGTCTGGGAGGTCTCTAAGACCGGCAACTCTGAGTCCGCGGCGTTCAACGGCATGCTCACCGATTCGGCGACCGGCGGGCCGCTGCTGATGCATGCGGGCGACACAATCACCGACCACCAGTACGTGACAGCGGCCAAGGACGGGATGCACATAACCGTCACCGACCTCACAACTGGCCACTCAGGGACGATCGTCCTGAACAGCAAGGTCGACGGGCCGTTGATGCCGGCCTTCAGCGTGCAAAAGCTAGGCAACGCGCTCAGCTGGGGCCTCGTCAACGACGCGCCGAACTCGCTGGTCTGGGAGGTCGGCCACACCAGCAACTACACGACCCCGGCCGGACAGTTCTGCCTGCCAGGTAGCGCGACGAAGCCGCCCTGCTACTCGTTTAACGTCCCGAGCTGGCTCAAGTTCAGTCCGCTCCAGATCAAGGGCGTCACCTTCGGTGACGGCAGCGCGGCCAGTTCGTGGGCGACCGTCACGGATACAGGCGGAGAGGCCGAGATCCTCGGTAACTCGTTCGTGGGCCCGACGGACTGTTCCGGCTTCGGCGGACCGTTCTGCACCTACCCCTTCTATGCGTTCAACAAGACGCTCAACGCCTTCACGATCGGCGGTGACTACCCCGGCACCTCGAACGACTTCGGCCAGGCACAGCAGTTCCAGCAGGCCGAGAACTGCACCAGCCCGCTGGGCGGATACCCGCAGTACTGCGCCACGATCCTGAAGTAGAGCGCGCAACTGAGGAATCCGATGGCGGGGGCGCAGGAGCCAGAGCTCGCCGTTCCCGCCATCGGATTGCGCCGCACTGGGCTGGCTGCCGCTGAGTTCCGCGCGTGCGGCCTGACCACCGGACAGCGGGTCCGGCGGGTCCGGCGGCTCAACTCGGGGCGGGGACCGGGCCGATGAGCAGGCGCAGGCCAAGCTCTGCCGCGTCCAGGTCAACGAGGTCGCGGTTGCGTTCGGCCCACCGACCGGATGCGAGGTCGTCACGGAGGTTGTGCGCTGCGCGCTGCTCGGCGTCCGGCCCGACTCTGGCCCAGATCGATGTTCCGCGGCGGACGTGCTCGTCCAGGTATGCCGCGGGCCGACGCCAGTAGGCCTCGTAGAAACCGTCGGCGCAGTTCCACGGGATGGGCACCGCTTCGGTCCGGGCTCCGATCGCGCGGGCCAGTTCGGCCAGCGAGGGGCGGCCGGCGACAAGGCCGGCGAACTCGGGCAGGTAGTCGCGGTTCAGCCAGAAGAGATCGGGGTCGCTGGCGTCGTAGGTGAACACCACCACGCGGCGGGCGACGCGCCGCATCTCGCGCAGGCCAGCGATCGGGTCCTGCCAGTGGTGGATGGTGGCAAAGGCCATCGCGGCGTCGAAGGACTGGTTCTCGAACGGAAGGCTTTCCGCGACGGCATCGACGCACGGTGCTGCGCCTGCGGGGCGCTGCGCCCGCATGACCGCCGAGGGTTCCACCGCGGTGACGGCAGCTCGTTCCGGCAGCAGGATCCGCCCGTCGCTGCCCGGGTCCTTAGCCGGCGTGTCTTCCCGTCAGACCCAGCACAGCGGCCGCTGCGGTGAGAGCCTCGATGTGGCCGTCCACGCCGCCGAGCCTGGCACCCATCGTGTTGATCGACACGTGCGAGGCTCCGGCGCCCTGCCAGCGCCCGACATCTTCGCCGATCCCGTCCGCGCGATCGGCGCCCCAGCTCACCCGGCCTTCCATGCCGATCCAGGACGGGTCGCGGCCCGCCTCGGCCGCGGCCTGGTCGATGATCGCTCTCGCCTCATCAAGCTGAGGGCCAGGCGGCACCTGCGGGAACCAGCCGTCGGCCAGCTGACCCGCCCGGACATAGGCCGGCCGCGTCCGGGCACCGAACCAGACCGGGATCGGCCGCTGGACCGGCAGCGGCGCCAGACCGGCAGCGGTCACGGTTTCATAGCTGCCCGTGAACGTGACCGACCGCTCGGTCCACAGCCGACGCAGCAATTCGACCTGCTCGCCCATCCGCCGTCCGCGGTCGTCGAAGCTCTTGCCCAGCGCCTCATACTCCACCGCGTTCCAGCCGAGCCCGACGCCGAGCCGGAACCTGCCGCCGGTCAGCAGGTCCACCTCGGCGGCCTGTTTCGCGACCAGCGCGGTCTGCCGCTGCGGCAAGATGATGACGCCCGTAACGAGTTCCAGTGGCGTCAGCGCCGCCAGGAAACCGTAGAGCACGAACGGCTCGTGAAAAGTCGCGCGGATGTCGTAAGGGCCATCCCAGCCCTCGTGAACCTCCGGATCGGCACCGAGCACGTGATCGTAGGCAAGCACATGACTGAACCCGAGCCCGCTGACCGCCAGCGCAAAGGCGCGGACAGCGCCTGCATCTGCACCGATCTCGGTCTGCGGAAACACCACACCGACATCCACGGCTGGCAGCCTACCCTCACCAGGCCGTGACGCTCGCCCAGTGGAACAGCTTCTGCACCAGCGGGGTCGGCGAGTTCGCCCAGGCGTTCTCCAAGGCCGCTGCCCGGCGTCTGGCGCGACCTGACGACGCCTTGTCCGGCGCGGCCTTCAAACGGACCAGGTTCATCCAGCCAGCAAGCACCAGCGACATGACCGGCCAGGCCGGCTCTGGAGCAGGACACGGCGCACCCCACGCCTGGCCGGCTTGGTTACAGCGGATCAGCGACCGCGTCGGTAGCCGCTTGCCCTGACGTAGCTGCTGCCTCCAGGCCGGCCCGCGGTGGTCCTCGGGTATTGCCGCCGACGTTGTCGGCGAGGCGGTCGAGGACCTCACTGAGCTTTTCCAGATCGGGCTGGTCAATGCCATGCCGCAGCCGACGGTCGAAGCTGACGGCGGCGTCACGAAGGCGAAGGAACAGGATATTGCCGACGTCATTTATCTCGATTATATGGATTCGCCGGTTGCCTGGGTCGCGACGACGGGTGAGGAGCCCGTCGTTCTCCATCGCGTTGAGGTGATGGGTGATCGTGGCTTCGCGCAGGCCGACCGCTTCGGCGAGCTCACGCTGGGTGGCGCGGGGGTTGATCTTCAGGTTGAGCAGCACGAGCCACATCGGCAGTGAGCCCCCGGCTTCGGCCAGGGTCTCGTCGAAGGCACGGCCCACTTCCCTCGCCACCCGGTTGATGCGGAGGCCGCCGCGGCTCTCGCCGCCAATGGGGTGGCAGTGGCGGTGGCGGGCCGCGACGAGGAAGCACTGGCCCAGGTGACCGGGTCTATCGAGCGCGGCGGCGGTCAGGCGATGTGGGTGGCCGCCGACTGCACGGTTGCCAGCGAGGTGGACAGCATGGCTGAGGAGGTGGCCGACAGGTTCGGTCCAGCCCACATCCTGGCAACGTTCGCCGGCGGGAATGGCATGCCGGTGCCGACCTGCCAGGAAACCGCGGCGCACTGGCGTGAGATTCTCGAAGCGGATCTCACCTCAGCGTTCCTGACCGTGCACGCCTTCCTGCCGCAGATGATCGAACAGGGCCGCGGCACGATCATCACGATGTCCTCAGCGGCGGCCAGGCAGGCGGCCAGGTCCGCTGCTGGTTACGCGGCGGCCAAGGCCGGAGTGATCGCGTTTACCCGGCACCTGGCCGGCGAGTTCGCCAGTCAGGGAATCAGGGCCAACTGCGTCGCTCCTTCGGCGATAGAAAACGATCGGATGCGTACCTGGATGACCGCCGAGCAGCGCGGTGATCTTGGGCGCGAATTCCCGCTTGGCAGGCTCGGCCAGCCCGCTGACGTCGCCTCAGCGACGCTGTTCCTAGCGTCGGAGGCGTCATCATGGATCACAGGGACCACGCTCGACATCGCCGGCGGAAAGGTCATGCTATGACCGCGCCGGGAGGCGGCGTGGCCGCCAGGGCGGCACGGGGACTGCGGGCGTGATGGGTGGCAGGCTCCTGTCCAACATGAGCCACCAGGCGACCTACCTCGGCGACTTCGACCATGCCGTCCAGCTTGCCTGGGCCGCCCAGGAAGGCGCCAAGAATGCCGCCAGCGCGACCACCATGTCGATGTTCCTGGCCATGGAAGCCCGCGCGCACGCCGGGAACGGCGACGACGACGCCTGCTCACGCGCGTTCGCCGAGTCCGAGCGCTTCCCGCCATGACCGGCCACGCCCTATCGCTCTACGGCTCATCCCACCTGCGCTCGGCCATACTCGCCGCCCGCGCCGCGAAAACCACCGGCCCCGGCAGCGCCCAGGACGCATGGGCGCACATCGACGCCGCCAGCCACGTCGCGGCGCGGATCGGCACAGACAGGAACGACTACGGCCTGGCATTCGGACCCTCCAACGTCGCCCAGCACGCTGTCGCCGTCGCCGTCGAACTCGAGGACGGCCACGGGGCCGTCCGGCGCGGGCTGACCGTCACTCTCAGCGCGGCCGGACCGCCAGTCCGGCGCGGTCACCACTACATCGACCTGGCCCGCGGTTACGTCCTCGCCGAGGACTACGCCGGCGGCTTGCGCTGCCTGCAAAGAGCCCGCAAGATCGCTCCCCAGCAAACCCGGCACCACCCGATGGTCCGCGAAACCGTCCTGTCCATCGCCACCGCCCGCCGGAGACGCGAAGAACTCAGCCTCTTCGCATCCTGGCTCGGCATCGGCTCACCATCCAGTCGCCAGCCTCCACATTCACGCAGGCTCATCGCCCCGAAAACTCTCGCGGCGTGCATCCGGCTTGCCAGCCGCGTCCGACCCAGGCGATCCTGGTAGGATGAAGGTATGACTACTTCGGCTAAGCGTAAGGTCTCGGTCACACTCGACGCGGACCTTGTCGAGGCGGTGGAGGCCGACGCCGGCGTGACGCTGTCGGCGGAGGTGAACTCGGCGCTGCGCGCGGAGTTCACCAGGCGCAAGCGGCAGCAGGCTCTCGCGGATCTTCTCGACAATCTGGCGGGCGAGCGAGGCAGGCTCGACACGCCGGAAGACGAGGCTGAGATCGCGCGGTACATGCGCCTGCTCGGCGGGATGGCAGAAGAACCCGCCCGGCGGCAGGCCGGCTGATGCGGCTGGTGCTCGACGCCGAAGCGGTGAGCGCACTGCTCGATCCCAGGCATCCGGCCGAGCGCAAGGTGCGGCGCGCGATGGAAGCAGCACGCAGGCTCCGCCGCGAGGTCGCGATCGCCACCGGCACGCTCGCCGAGTTGTACCGCGGAGCCGGGCGCAATCAAGCCCTGGACGCATTGCTCTCCCGGCAATCAGGGGACGGCCTGCTGCTCCGCGACACCGACCGCACCCTCGCCCGCCTGATCGGCGCCCTGCTCACCGAAGCCAGCGCCTCCTCCGCCCTCTTCGCCGACGCCCACCCCGTCGCAGTCGCGATCGAAGCAGGCGGGGGCATCGTCCAGACAGCGGATCCCGATGACCTCGCCAGGCTCGCGGCACCGTACCGGACGATCGTCATCGAATCACTGGCACGGAAGAAAGGCTCGCCAGGCTAAGGACTCTGCCCAACACGGCTTGACGGAGAACCGCTCAACACCATGCTCCTGCGGCAGCGTCGATCATCTTGAAAAACGCGCCTTGCCCGGCGCCCTGCTCACCGAAGCCAGCGCCTCCTCCGCCCTCTTCGCCGACGCCCACCCCGTCGCAGTCGCGATCGAAGCAGGCGGGGGCATCGTCCATCAAGCGGATCAGGTACATCACGGCGCGCATCTCCGCCCGCCCCGGCCAGCCTGACTCGCCGACGCGGCAGGACGCCTACCTCAGGCACTGGCGACATTGCCGGCGGTGAGCATCCATCTCGGCAAATTCCTGCAGTTCACGGTGGCGCGCAGCAGTTCAGCGGCCTTCGTCGTGCTCATCGCCGCGCACAGCCACGCCGCCTGGTCCTCGAACGCGGCGGTGAACCGCGACCCCGGCCCGGCCCGCGGAACCGCCGCGACCACCACCCCGCGCACCGGGCAGACCACCCGCGGCGCCGCTCCCCGCCCGCGTCGTGCCCCCGGCACCGCCGGCCGCACCGCGAGCACCGGTCCTGATGACCGCCGGCCGGGCGGACCCGCAGCACTAGCGCCTCGCCGCCGCCCGGATGCTCCTCGATGCCGCCGTCCTCGAACACCACATGCTCGACACCGAGCAGCTTCTTCCGTACCTTGGACAGCCGCACGCCGTGCCTCCGCGCCGCTCGCTGACCTTCGACAGCCAGCAAGCATGCAGGGACGCGGCGTGCCCGATTTGAAACGAGACGCGAGGAACAACCAGGAACGACCGATCACGGCAACGACAGGAGAGCCGATACATCGGCGTAGTGGATAGGCGGCGGTTCGCGGCGTTGTGGTGCGGTGGTCTGTCGAAGAGGCGGGCATCGGGTCTGGTCGCAGCGTGCTGGCCATGCTCGTGGCGGACGCGGTGTCTGATTCAGGGTCACAGCCTGTCGAAGCGTGCCTGGAAGAACCGCAAGTACTGCGGCTCATAGGTCATGATCAGGCCCTTGGCAGACTCGCGCTGCTCGTAGACGGCTTGCACGGATTCAGCGACGATGTCCATGTGGGCCTGCGTGTAGACCCGGCGGGGGATCGTCAGGCGTGTGAGCTCGAGCCGTGGATAGTGGTGCTCGCCGGTGGCCGGGTCACGGCCTGCCGATACGACGCCTCGCTCCATGCCGCGAACCCCTGAGTCCAGGTAAAGTTCGGCCGCCAGGGTCTGCGCGGGGAACATGTCCTGGCTGAGGTGCGGGTAGAACCGGCGCGCGTTCAGGAAGATGCCGTGGCCGCCGACGGGCCGCACGAACGGCACGCCTGCCCCGGCGAGCAGGTCACCGAGGTAGCGGACCTGGCCGATCCTGGCCCTGATGTGATCCTCCTGGAGCGACTCGGCGATGCCGATCGCCATGGCCTGCATGTCGCGGCCCGCCAGGCCGCCGTAGGTGTGCAGGCCCTCGTAGACGACGATGAGGTTGCGTGCCGCCTCGAACAAGTCCCGGTCGTTGAGGGCGAGCCATCCGCCGATGTTGACCAGCGAGTCCTTCTTCGCCGACATCCACGCGCCGTCGGTGTAGGAGCAGAATTCCCGGAGGATCTCCGCGATCGTCTTGTCGGCATAGCCTGGCTCGCGCTCCTGGATGAAGAACGCGTTCTCCACCATCCTGGTCGCGTCCAGGAAGACGCGGATACCGTGCCGGTCGCAGAGTGCGCGGAGGTCGCGCACGCACTCGATGCTCACTGGCTGGCCCCCTGCCATGTTGACCGTGCCGGCCAGGGTGACGTACGCGATGTTCCCGGCGCCTTCCCGCGCGATCAGCCGCTCGAGTTTGCTGAGGTCGACATTGCCCTTGAACGGGTGCTCACTTTCTGGGTCGTGCGCTGCGTCGATGATGACGTCCTCGAATACCCCGCCAGCCAGCTCCTGGTGGGTGCGCGTCGTGGTGAAGTACATGTTGCCTGGGACATACTGGCCGGGGCGGATGGCGATCTGGCTGATCAGGTGCTCGGCACCGCGGCCCTGGTGGGTCGGCACGACATGCTGGTATCCGTAGGCGCGGCGAACCGCGTCCTCCAGCTCGTAGAAGTTGCGCGAGCCCGCGTAGGACTCGTCGCCGAGCAGGAGGCCAGCCCACTGGCGGTCACTCATCGCGCTCGTGCCCGAGTCGGTGAGCAGGTCGATGTAGACGTCGTCTGATCGCAGCAGGAACGTGTTAAAGCCGGCCTCCGCGAGCGCCCGCTCGCGCGCGTCCGGGGTGGTGACCCGTAGCGGCTCCACCATCTTGATCTTCCACGGCTCAGCCCAGGAACGCCGGCCAAGCTGATGCCCGGTGGTAACGGGAATTTTCGTCGTCATTGGCGCCTCCCTGGCTGCTGTTCCTCCCGACAGTGTCGGACTTTCTGGGTGACGCCGTCAGGGACGGAAGTCCCGAACGTTCCGGCCAATCCGCGCTCCCCGTTCGCACGCACCTTCGTGGGGGCGCTAACGCTCGCTCGGCGTGCCCGATGTCATGAGCCACCTCCAGCAAGTGGCGTGGGCGCCACCCTGCGCCGCGGCGGTCGCTAAGTCGGTGGCAGAAGAAGGCGCCGCCCTCGCGATCATGGGCGAGCAGTTAGCCGGCATCGGCCGCCCCTTCGTCACCGTGCCTGGCACTGGAACAAGCGCCGCCAGGGACGTCCTGGCACGCCGTGGCTGACGAGGGCGACCAGGTACGCGACATTGCAGCGGTCATCGGCCGGCGGCTCGGCCTGCCGGTCCAGCCGGTGCCAGCGCAGACTTACGGTCCTCTCGGCCCGATCTTCTCCGCTGACCAGCCCTCGTCAAGCACGCACACTCAGCAAGCACTCGGCTGGCAGCCCAAGCACCCGAGCCTGCTCGACGACCTGGAGAACATTCAGCCCTGGCGCGCCGACACCGGCAGTGCGGACGACGGTGGCGGGGGCCTGCTCAGCGTAGGTGAGGCGGGCCGGACCTGGCAGTAGCCATCGGGCAATGACGCACCCTTGACGCAGCAGGATGCTCGCCATATCATTCCGGTAACATTAATGTCTTCTTCGCGCATTACAGGATGTCGTGTGGCAGATCATTTATCGCACGCCTGGTGGCGAGTGCTGCCGGCCTTAGGATTAGCCTGCCAATCCCTCCCCTGTCCGAGCATTGTCAATGCGACGGGAGGGGGTGACATACGTGAAGATTCGCAAGGTAGCCGTGCGTAAGACCGGGCCGTCATTGAAGTAGCACCGCACTGAAAGTGCGCATTCCAGTTTAAGTGCGCATAGTGGCTGTGCGGTATCTGATGCCGCACAGCCACTACTTGATATTTCCAGGGCGCCAGAAAGGTGAATGGCATATGCAGCAGTTACTTGGCTCTCTGCCCGGCAGGCCGCGCATCAAGAATATTTATGATGCCTTCTATCTTGCTGGCCGTATCAGGCTGAGCTCGGGTTTCGCCGCCGCTTTCGAGATCGATGATCCTGACGGCTGTTACGCCGGGCTGATGACGCTGCTCGACGGGACGAGGACGGTTGCCGAGCTTGCCGATGAACTGGCCGGCCGGCTCGGGCCTGACGAGGTGGCGGAGGCGGTAGCCGCGCTGCAGGAGGGCGGGTTCCTGGAGGACGCCGCGGAGCGCCCGCCGCCCGAGCTTACCGAGCGTGATATCGAGCGGTACGCGCCCAACCTTAATTTCTTCCGCTTCATGGCCGCGCCTGGGGAGAGCTGTTACGGGCCGCAGGCGAAGCTCAAGAACACCAGGGTGACCCTGCTCGGCCTGGGCGGGATCGGCTCGAACCTCTGCATCGCGCTGGCCGAGCTCGGCGTCGGCCATATCACGGCCGTGGACTTCGACCACATCGAGCTCAGCAACCTCAACCGGCAGGTGCTGTACTCCACGTCCGCCATCGGGCGCCCGAAAGCGGAAGTGGCGGCCGCGCGCATGCGGGACTTCAACCCGGACATCGAGTTCGTCGCCGAGCAGCGCCGGATGACCAGCCTCGCCGACGTGACGAATGTCGTCGAGGAGTCCTCCCCTGACTTTCTTTTCTGCCTCGCGGACCAGCCCATGGGATACATCGATTTCTGGGCCAACGAGGCGTGCGTCCGTAACCGGGTTCCCTACGCCGGGGCGAGCATCTGCTCGCCGCTCGGGACCACCTACAGCGTCTTGCCGGGGAGCGGTCCGTGCTTCCAGTGCCGCAATGACAGCGAGCTGGCCGGCCAGCCGGAACTCGCCGAGGAGCTGGAGTACATTCGCGCGCACGACATCAGAGGCCGGAATGGCGCACTCGGGCCAGCCTGCATGATGCTCGCCTACTTCCTCTCCTACGAGCTGCTGAGGTACCGGCTCGGGCTGTGCCCGATGCTGGCGGAGAACAAGCTGCTTGAGATAAATTTCGTCACTTTCACCCAGCAATGGCATGAGTTCTCCAGAAGGCCTGACTGCCCGGTCTGCGGCGTCATCTGATGGAGGAACCCGCCTTGGCTGACGACCCGCCAGGCCGGCAGGCAGGCGGCCTGCGCGGCAACCGCTTTTTTCACCTCACCTTCTGGGCTCAGGCCTGCGCCGATTATTGCGACCAGCTGCTGCTTGTGGCGCTGACCTGGGGAGTGCTGCACCGGCTCGGCGGGGAGGCACTGGGCATAGTTCTCGCGTGCTGGACGATCCCCAGAGGAGCCTTGCTGCTGCTGGGCGGGGTCTTCGTGGACCGCTGGGACCGGCGCGCGATCGCGGTCGCGGTGAGCGCCGCCCTGGGCGGCGTTGCCCTGGCCGCGGCCGCCGTCAGCCACCTGCACGTACTTGTCGCCTGGGTGGGCGTGGCGGTTGTCCTCGGCATTCTCGACGCCTTCAGGATGCCGCTCGGGGCCAGCATCTTGCCGATGATCGTCGAGCCAGAGCACCTGGTCAGCGCCAATCGCTGGGCCAGCCTGCGCGAGTGGTCGGCCGCGACCGTCGGGCCTGCGGCAGGCGGGGTCGTGGTCGCGGTGACGGGCGTCGCCGGCGCCTTCACCATCGCCGCCGGCCTGTACGTGGCCAGCTGCCTGCTCATGATCTTCGCGCCGGCTATGAAGGCGAGGGCCGACGATGAGACGAGCCGGGTGCTGGCCGACCTCAGGGACGGCTTCCGGCTGGTCGCCAGCCATCCCAGGCTCCGCATGCTGCTGCCCACCTTCGCGCTGGCGAACCTCTTCACCCTCGGCCTGATCGGCGTGGGCGTTCCGCTGTTCGTCAAGGACGTGCTGCACGCGGGGCCGGCCGGGCTCGGCATCCTCAGCGGGTCGTTCGCCGCCGGGGTGATGGCGGGCACCTTGATCTCCCCGAGGCTGCCGGCCTGGTGGCAGGATTCACAGGCGATGGTCTTCGGGCTGTTCGCCGTCAGCGACGCGCTGCTTGCCCTGGTCGGGATCGCGCCGCTTCTTCCGGTGGCCTGCGCGCTCTACTTCCTCAGCGGCATGGCCGGAGGGGCGCCGGCGACCTTCTACCGGACCATGCTGCAGTCGCTGCCGCCCAAGGAATACCTCGGCCGCGTGAACGCCCTCGCCCGGGCCGCGTCCTTCGGCCTCGAGCCGGTGTCCACCACCGCGGTCGGCGCCCTGTCGGCCCGCATCTCGGCATCGGTCCTGCTGGTCGCGGGCGGCGGCTGCGCGATGTGCATAGACGTGTCTGGCTCGCTCCTTTCCCGCAGGGCCGCCCGTCGCGGGCCGGAAGGCACCACAACGGAGCCGGCAGCCAGGGAGGTGGCCAGATAACATCCCGGTCCGTACCTGAAGTCGCCGACCTGAGCGCCGTCAAGGCCGCCGAGGCGCGTCGCTGGCATGGCTTCGCCGAGCGCGTGGCACCGCTGCGTCACGCCCTGGTCGGCGAGTTCAAGGGCCGGACGATGCGGCAGGACCTGACCCCGATCGCGGTCTACGACCGGATCTGCGGCCCGGTCTTGTTCCTGGCCATCCCGGCAGGATCAGAGCTGCCCTGCCTGCTGGCAGGGTACGAGCGGCCTGAGGTCGTCTTCGACTTCGCCCGCAGCGAGGAACCGGGCACCGAGCGGCTCATCGGGGACCTCGTGATCCCGCCGGCCGGGGACTCCTTCTTCTACACCCTCGACATCGACGGCAGCGACAATCACCTGGTCCGCGCGGGCCGGCTCGGCGGGCCGCCCGCGGCCAGGACCCTGGCACAGGGCGCCGGCCCGGCACTGGCCTGGGATGCCAGCAGCGCAAGCGTGCTCTTCACCGTCCTGGACGAGGCCATGTCCCCGTCGGCCGTGCACGCGGTACACGCCGACGGCGGCCCCAGCAGGCACATCTTCACCGTGGAGTCGGACAGCGAGTTCGCGGACGTGCGGACCAGCAGCGACGGCAGCAGGGTGCTTGTCACCGCCGAGACGCACAGCGGCGCCCGGATGTGGCTGCTCAGCGCCGCAGACCAGTTGCTGCCCCTGGAACCGCCGCGGCCCGGTGGCCGCGTCCGCGCCGACTGCTGGGCCGGCTATGCCGCCATGATCTGCTCAGCGCAGGGAGAGCCAGACCGCCTCTACACCACGCTGAGCCTGCCCGGCGCGATCCGCCGCCCGGCAACCTGGCATCGCTCTTACGAGGCCGCCGGCGGTGCCTGCCTTGAGGACGTGGTCTGCGCCGACGGACATGCGCTGGCGATCGAGCGCGCCGCCGGCGGCCAGCGGCTGATCCGCGTGGAACTGCACGGACAGCGCGCCGCACCAGTGGAGTTCGCCGGCGCCACGGCATGGCCGCCTGGCGATCCGGCCTCCATCGAGTTCGTGCCTGGACTGCGCCAGCGCGGCGTAACCGACATCTCGCGGGAGACCTGGCAGGACCCGGCCGGCTGGTTCCGGCTCGGCCCGGGTGACCGCACCGCGCGGCCAGCCAGGACCGGAGGCGACGGATCCGCGGACAGCGGCACCGTGCCCTCGGCGGAGATGGACATCGTCAGGCTGAAAGTGCCGTCGGCCGGTCAGGTCACCGTTCCGCTGACGTTGCTGCGGCCACCGGGGCGGCCAGGCCCGCTGCCCACCGTCCTGTACGCTCACGGCGCCTACGGTGTCCCGCTCGACCCGGTGTACATGCCGTTCCGGCTGTCCTTGCTCGACCGCGGCGTGGCCTTCGCCGTAGCCCACGTGCGCGGCGGGGGTGATCTCGGGCCGGCCTGGCACGAGGCCGGCCGGGGACTGCGCAAGCCCGCCGCGGTGGCCGACTACCTGGCGGCCGCGCGATACCTGACCGATCACGGCTGGGCGCCGCAGGGAATGATCGTCGCCAGGGCACGCAGCGCCGGCACGGCCGTAGTGGGAGCGGCCGTCAACCAGGCGCCCGCGCTGTTCACGGCGGCCGTACTGGAAACGCCGTTCCTCGACTGCCTGCGAGTCCTGCTCGAACCGGACGCCGCGCTCACCGGCCCCGAGTGGGACGAGTGGGGGAACCCGCTGGCCGACCCCGCGATCCGGGAGATGCTCGCGGGCCTGTCCCCCCTGGCCAACGTCCGGCCAGCCGGGTATCCCGCCTTCCTGCTCACCGCCGGGGAACGCGACGCCCGCGTGCAGGTCAGCGAGGCCCTTTGCTTCGCCGACGCGGTCCGCTCGGCTACCACCTCAGCCAGGGACGTCCTGCTCCGCATCGACGACACCGGCCACCTCGGCCACTCATCGGTCACCGCAGACTTCTACGACGAGGCCGACGTCCTGGCCTTCATACTCGATCAACTCGGCCTGGCAGGCTGTCAGGCGACTGACGTGTAGCCACGACGCCGCGACGCATGGCCGCCACGGCGGCAGCCGCAGCCGAACTCCGGGCAGCACGAACAGGCAAAGATGACATCGGCGGGCGGGCGTCCCTGTGGCAGGCATGGTGAGCGCAGAGAACTTCCATCGCTCCGCCCGGATCCTGCCCGCCATCCGCAGACACACCAGGCGCATCCCCCTCATTACAACACCGCAGGT
>DAHVDE010000099.1 GCA_027313705.1 Actinomycetota bacterium
GCCGGGCCGCTGCGGAGCGCCGTCACGGAGGCGTTCACCGAGCGGGGCTGGACGCCACCGGAATTCCTGCACGACGTTCCGTCTCCGCCGGCCCGTCGCGTCAGGTGACGTGCCGGGCAGGCGCGGCGCGCGGGTTGGCTAGGATAGACGCATCCCACCGTTACCTGCTGCTACACAGTGCCTGACAAGCGTCAGACAGTATTTCAGCATTTGCGATTTGCACGTGCCAGGTACCAGGCAGCGACGAGCCGCGAGGGCACCATGACGGAGACTCCGAAGTTTTCCCCGGTAGGCCTGACCTACGACGACGTGCTGCTCCTGCCGGCCCACTCGGAGCTGATGCCGAGCGAGGCGGACACCGGCACCAGGATCACCCGCAAGGTCCGGCTGCGCGTGCCGCTCGTCTCCAGCGCGATGGACACGGTGACCGAGGCGCGGATGGCGATCGCGATGGCGCGGCACGGCGGGGTCGGCGTCCTGCACCGGAACCTCTCCATCGAAGAGCAGGCGCAGCAGGTTGACCTGGTAAAGCGCTCCGAGGCGGGTATGATCACCGACCCGGTCACCTGCGGGCCCGAGGCGACGCTCGCCGACGTGGAGCGGCTCTGCGCGCACTACCGGATTTCCGGCGTCCCGGTCACCAGCGACGACGGCAAGCTCCTGGGGATCGTCACCAACCGCGACATAAGGTTCGAAGTCGACCTGAACCGCAAGGTCGCGGACGTGATGACCCCCATGCCGCTGGTCACCGCCCCGGTGGGCGTCGAAGGCGACCAGGCGCTGCGGCTGCTCAAAGAGCACAAGATCGAGAAACTGCCGCTGATCGACGACGGCGGCCGGCTCCGCGGCCTGATCACCGTCAAGGACTTCACCAAGAGCGAGAAGTTCCCCAACGCGACCAAGGACGACGGCGGCCGCCTGGTCGTCGGGGCCGCGGTCGGCGTCGGCGAGGACGCCAAGGGCCGCGCCCAGGCGCTGATCGACGCGGGCGTCGACTTCCTCGTCGTGGACACCGCGCACGGCCACGCGCAGTCCGTGCTCGCCATGGTCGCGCAGCTCAAGGCCAACACCGGCATGGAGGTCATCGGCGGGAACGTTGCCACCCGGGCGGGCGCGCAGGCGCTGATCGACGCGGGGGCGGACGGCGTCAAGGTCGGCGTCGGACCGGGCTCGATCTGCACCACGCGCGTCGTCGCGGGCGTCGGCGTCCCGCAGGTGACCGCGATCTACGCGGCGGCGCGCGCCGCCCGGCCGGCCGGAATCCCGCTCATCGGCGACGGCGGCCTGCAGTACTCCGGCGACATCGCCAAGGCCATCGCGGCCGGCGCCGACACGGTAATGCTCGGCTCGCTCCTGGCCGGCTGCGAGGAGAGCCCGGGCGAGATGGTCTTCATCAACGGCAAGCAGTACAAGATGTACCGGGGCATGGGCTCGCTCGGCGCCATGCGCAACCGGGAGCGCGGCAAGTCCTACTCCAAGGACCGCTACTTCCAGGACGACGTGCTCCGCGAGGACAAGCTCGTGCCCGAGGGCATCGAGGGCCAGGTGCCCTACCGCGGCCCGCTCGCCTCCGTCGCCGACCAACTGGTCGGCGGCCTGCGCGCCAGCATGGGCTACTGCGGTGCCAGGACCATCGAAGAGCTCAAGGACGCCCGGTTCATCCAGATCACGGCGGCCGGCCTCAAGGAGAGCCACCCGCACGACGTGCAGATGGTCGTCGAGGCGCCGAACTACAGCGGCCGCAAGTAAGCGCGAGCAAGAAAGTACACTCAGCACAGTGACAGACATCGAAATCGGGCGCGGCAAGACTGGGCGCCGGGCGTACTCACTCGACGAGATCGGCATCGTTCCCGCTCGCCGGACGCGCGACCCGGAAGAGGTCAGCATCGCCTGGCAGATCGACGCGTACCGCTTCCAGATGCCGCTCGTCGCCTGCCCGATGGACAGCGTGGTCTCGCCCGCGACGGCGATCGCGATCGGCAAGCTCGGCGGCCTGCCCGTACTTGACATCGAGGGCGTCTGGACCAGGTATGCCGATCCTGAGCCGCTGCTCGCTCAGGTGGCGGAGCTTGACGAACAGGCCGCCGTCGGGCGGCTTCAGGAGATCTACGCAGAGCCGATCAAGGATGAACTGGTCGGCCAGCGGATAGCCGAGATCCGGGCGGCCGGAGTGACGATCGGCGCGCGGCTATCCCCGCAGCGGACGCTGCGCTATCACAAGGCGGTGATCGACGCGGGAGCCGACTTCGTGGTCGTCAGGGGTACCACGGTATCCGCGGAGCACGTGTCGAGCCAGGCCGAGCCGCTTAACCTGAAGCGCCTGATCTACGAGCTAGACGTGCCGGTCATCGTGGGCGGCTGCGCGACCTACACGGCGGCGCTGCACCTGATGCGAACCGGAGCCGCCGGGGTACTTGTCGGCTTCGGCGGCGGGTCGGGGCAGACGACCGCGGCCGTGCTCGGCGTCAAGGTTCCGATGGCGACCGCCGTGGCGGACGTGGCTGCGGCACGGCGGGAATACCTCGACGAATCGGGCGGACGGTACGTTCACGTCATTGCCGACGGCGGGATGACCCGCAGCGGCGACATAGCCAAGGCGCTCGCGCTAGGCGCTGATGCGGTTATGGTCGGCTCGCCGATCGCGAAGGCGACGGAGGCGCCTGGCCACGGCTATCACTGGGGCAGTGAAGCGCACCACCCTGAGTTGCCGCGCGGTGACCGGCTGAAGGTCGGCACGATCGGCACGCTCGAGCAGATTCTGCACGGCCCGTCGATCGTGGCCGACGGCTCGATGAACTTGATGGGAGCGCTCAGGCGGACCATGGCCACCTCTGGTTACTCAGACCTGAAGGAATTCCAGCGCGTCGAGGTCACGGTCACCCCGGCGTCGGCCCCGCCCTGGACGGCCGGTGCGCCGACGCAGACCCGCTGAGCCGCCAGGCGTCGCGAGGAAAGCGGCAAGATTGGCGGTCAGCACATGGGCACGCTCGGCCCTGGCGGGTAGTTTTTGAATGTGATTACCGGCGGAACTGCCAAGCTCGGCCCGGCTGAGCGGGCCGGCGCCCTGGCCGCGCTCGCCCGCGATGAGTTGCAGGTCCTGGTTGTGGGCGGGGGAGTCGTCGGCGCCGGGGTGGCGCTCGACGCGGCTACCAGGGGCCTTGCCACTGGCCTGGTCGAAGCCAGGGACTTCGGCTCGGGGACCTCCTCACGATCAAGCAAGCTCATCCACGGCGGCCTGCGTTACCTTGAGCAACTCGACTTCGGCCTGGTACGGGAGGCGCTGACGGAAAGGGCGCTGCTGCTTCAGCGGATCGCGCCGCATCTGGTCAAGCCAGTATCCTTCCTGTTCCCTTTGACGCACTATGGCTGGGAACGCGCGTATGTCGGAGCAGGTGTCAGCATTTATGACCTGCTCGGCATCTCCCGCGGTCAGGTACGGGGCCTGCCGCTGCACAGGCAACTGTCCAGAAGCCGTGCCTTGCATCTAGCTCCCGCACTGCGCAAGTCCGCGCTCACCGGGGCCTTGCTCTACTGGGACGCGCAGGTCGATGACGCCAGGTACGTGGTCGGCCTGGTGCGGACCGCGGCAGGTTACGGCGCGCAGGTCGCCTCGCGCACCCAGGTGACCGGATTCCTGCGGGAGGGCGAGCGGGTCACCGGGGTCCGGGCGGTGGACCTGGAAACCGGCACCGAGCTGCTGATCAGGGCGCAGCAAGTGGTCAACGCGACCGGGGTGTGGACCGACGAGATCCAGGCCATGGCGGGCGGGCGCGGATCGATCAATGTCCGGGCATCTAAGGGCGTCCACCTCGTGGTGCCGAGGGACAGAATTCAATCCCAGACCGGGATAATCCTGCGGACTCCGTTGAGTGTCCTGTTCGTGATTCCCTGGGGACGGCACTGGATCATCGGCACGACCGACACGGACTGGACGCTGTCCAAGGCGCACCCCTCGGCTAGCCGTGCCGACATAGATTACATGCTCAACCAGGTCAACCGGGTGCTCGCGGTGCAGCTGACCCATGACGACGTGGAAGGGGTTTACGCCGGGCTGCGGCCGCTGCTGGCCGGGGAGTCGGACACGACGTCGAAACTGTCCCGTGAGCATACGGTGGCGCATCCGGTGCCTGGCCTGGTAATGATCGCCGGCGGCAAGTACACGACGTACCGCGTCATGGCCCGCGACGCGGTTGACGCGGTCGCGCACGGACTGGACGGCAAGGTACCGCCGTCATGTACCGATCAGGTACCTCTTGCCGGGGCAGATGGCTTCCAGGCGGCGTGGAATGCCAGGTCCGCGCTGGCCAAGTCCTCTGGGCTGCACGTTGCCAGGATCGAGCACCTGTTGCGGCGGTACGGCACGCTCGTCAGTGAACTGCTCGAACTGGTCGCGGCCGATCCGGGCCTGGGCAAGCCGCTGGCCGCCGCCGACGATTACCTGCGGGCAGAAGTGGTGTACGCGGTCACCCACGAAGGTGCCAGGCACCTGACCGACGTGCTGACCAGGCGGACGCACGCCTCGATCGAGACCTGGGACCGGGGCGTGCAGGCGGCGCAGGAGGTCGCCGAGCTGATGGCGGGGCCGATGGGGTGGCCGCCGCAGCAAGCGGCGCGAGAGGTCGACAATTATCGTGCCGAGGTGGCCGCCGAGCGCAAGTCGCAGGAAGCCGATACCGATGCCGATGCGGACGCGATCAGGCTCGGCGTGCCTGAGATCGTGCCCCTGCTGCCCGCAGAGGTCACCGGCCGAGCTAGCCAGGCGGCCCGGCCAGCGGGGCCCGCGCGAGCCGGGTTCGCCTGAGCGGGCCGGCGCTGCCGATAGACTGCCAGCATGGCCAGGCCCCGCGTACTGTCAGGCATCCAGCCGACCGCAGACTCCATCCATCTAGGTAACTACCTCGGCGCGGTTCGTCAATGGGTGACGCTGCAGGAGACCCACGACGCCTTTTACTGCGTCGTTGACCTGCACGCGATTACTGTGCCTCAGGACCCGGCGCTGCTGCGGCGCCGTAGCAGGGTCGCGGCGGCTCAGCTTTTCGGTGCCGGACTCGATCCTGACCGGTGCACGGTTTTCGTGCAGAGCCACGTTCCCGAGCACGCGGAACTCGGCTGGATCCTCAGCTGCCTGACCGGTTTCGGCGAGGCGAGCCGAATGACCCAGTTCAAGGACAAGTCGCAAAAGTCGGGATCAGATCAGGCCAGCGTCGGCCTGTTCACTTACCCGATCTTGCAGGCCGCTGATATCTTGCTCTACCAGACCGATCAGGTTCCTATCGGTGAGGACCAGCGTCAGCATCTCGAGCTGACCAGGGATCTCGCGCAGCGCTTCAACCACAGGTACGGCCAGACCTTCGTGATCCCCGGCCCGTACATCGTCAAGGACGTCGCCAAGATCACCGACCTGCAGGACCCCTCGATCAAGATGAGCAAGTCGGCTTCGTCCCCGCAGGGCATCATCGACGTGCTCGAAGACCCTGCCTTGATCCGCAAGAAAATCGCGCGGGCGGTCACCGACCTTGGTTCAGAGGTCAGGTTCGACGAGGCGGACAAGCCGGGCGTGACGAACCTGCTGCGAATTTACGGGGCGCTGAGCGGCATGAGCGTTACCGAGCTGGAAGGGCGGTACGCAAACTCCGGATACGGTGCGTTCAAGAAGGATCTTGCCGAGGTCGTGGTCGACGCGCTCGCGCCGATCAGGGAGCGCACCGAGAAGATGCTGGCCGACGAGGCCGAACTTGACCGGTTGCTTGGCGAAGGCGCGGCCCGCGCCGGAGTGGTGGCCAGGGAAACCATGCGGCTGGTGCGAGATCGGATGGGTTTCCTGGCAGCTCGCTAGCCGGCTGCCTTCTTGCCTGGCATGCCGCGCCTGCGCAGGAAGGTGAACCCCACCAGTCCCACGCACAGCACTCCGGCGATGCCGGCCGTCATCGCCATCGCCATCGACGTGCCGCCCGATCGCTGCGAACCGCCGGGCAGCGCGTTGCTTGCGGCATTTGACTTAGCGTCGACCCTGGCCCGGTGTGCGGCGCCTTTCGCCCTCACCTGGGCCGGCTGCAGCGGCGGCACCAGGGTGCCGACCGGCCGCACGTGACGATCCATGGCGAAGCCCCAGCTGAGCAGCTTCTCGGCTGAGTAGATCTCCTGCAGCGGGGTGCAGTGCAAGATGGTGGCGATCAAGGTCACGCCATGCCGCCTGGCCAGCCCCACGTAGGTAGCTTCCGACTCTTCCGTCCAGCCCATCTTGCCGCCGATGCCACCCTGGTACTGCGTCAGCAGGTAGTTCTGGTTGACCAGAGTGACCTTCTTGCGGCTGGTGACCGGGAAGCTGGCCTGCAACGCCGAGTCGTACTTCATGAAGGCGGGCATGGCCAGCGCCTGCCGCGCGATCAGCGCGAGGTCATAGGCGGACACCACCTGGCCAGGTGCAGGCAGCCCGTTCGGCAACTTGGCGACCACGTCGTAAGCCTGAAGATGATGTGCTTCCGCATTGACAAGCGCCATGCCCTTGCTGAAGGAACCACTGCCCTGCACCAGGGTGACCGCGGCGTCGTTGGCTGAGATCAGCAGCAGCGCATGGAACAGGTCGGAGACCTTATAGCTGCGGCCGCGGATCAGTCCGACGACGTTGGGCACCTGCGAGACCGCGAGCCCGCTTGCCTTGAGCATGGTGTTCGGGCTCAGCCTGGGCAGCATCGTGATCGCGGTAAGCATCTTGAGCGTGCTGGCCGGAGGGAACAGCCCGTGCGGATCCTTGGCCCCGAGCACGGCACCGGTGCCGGCGTCGGCGATCACGTATGCGGAGGCGGGAATCTGCGGCAACCTCCAGGCGCCGTGCGCTGGATAGCTGACGACCACGCCAGTGCGCGCCATCAGCGGTCCGCCGACGCGCGCTTTCTGCGCGGGACTTAGCACTCCGCCGGCGGATGGCTTGACGGCGTCAGTGGCCGGCCAGGCCAGGGCGGATACCACCGCAACCGAGCCGGCCAGGACGCAAGCTATCGGGAAGACTGACTTCATGAGCCGTTTCCTGATTGACGGTAGGAAAGAAGCGTATGCGGCTGGCCGTAAGATCAGCACCGGAAATCTGCCCGCCCGCCAGGCGCGGGCAAACGCCCGGCCAGGGCCGGATCAGGGCCGGATCCGGCAAAGACAGCCAACTGAATATGGGCGCCGGCCAGGATCTGCCCGGCCGGCTAGGGAGGTTACTGGGTGGCCGCGGCCGGCCAGTAACCTTGGTTCATGGTGGCTGTCTCTGAGTCTGGCGAAGCGATAGAACCGGTCTACGAGCCGAAGGCGCTGGCCGGCTTCGACTACGCGAGTGACCTAGGCGGTCCAGGTGAATACCCGTTCACCAGAGGCGTTTACCCGACGATGTACGTATCCAGGCCCTGGACCATGCGGCAGTATGCCGGGTTCTCGACCGCCGCGGATTCCAACCGCAGGTACAAGCAACTGATCGCGGCCGGCACGACCGGGTTGTCTGTTGCCTTCGACCTGCCCACCCAGATGGGTTATGACTCGGACGCGCCGCAGGCGAGGGGCGAGGTCGGCAAGGTAGGCGTGGCCATCGACTCGATCGACGACATGCGCGCCCTGTTCGAGGGAATCCCGCTCGATGAGGTCTCGACCTCGATGACGATCAACGCCCCTGCCGCGATCTTGCTGTTGCTCTATGAGCTCGTGGCGGCTGATCGCGGAATTAGTGCCAGAAAGCTCTCGGGAACCATCCAGAATGACATCCTGAAGGAGTACATAGCGCGAGGAACGTACATCTACCCGCCCGCGCCTTCGCTTCGCCTGGTGGCCGACACGTTTGCCTATTGCGGCACGAATATACCGCGCTGGAATACGATCTCGATTTCCGGTTACCACATGGCGGAAGCCGGTGCCACGCCGGTACAGGAGATCGCGTTCACCTTGGCTAATGCAAAGGAGTACGTGCGGACCGCTATCGCGGCTGGCCTCGCGGTGGATGATTTCGCGCCCCGGTTGTCGTTCTTCTTCGTAGCGCGGAGCACGCTTCTTGAAGAGGTCGCGAAGTTCAGGGCGGCGCGCTGGCTGTGGGCGCACATCATGCGGGACGAGTTCGGAGCCGCCGATCCGAGGTCCTTGATGCTGCGGTTCCACACGCAGACCGCCGGCGTGCAGCTAACTGCCCAGCAGCCGGAGGTCAACCTGGCACGGGTCACGATCCAGGCGCTCGCTGCCGTGCTCGGCGGCACCCAGTCGCTGCACACCAACGCCTTCGACGAGGCGATCGCGCTGCCAAGCGAGCACGCCGCCAGGCTGGCGCTGCGCACGCAGCAGGTGATCGCCAACGAGACGGATCTGACCAGCACTGTTGACCCGCTGGCCGGGTCTTACGCGATCGAGTCGATGACCGCGGTCATCAGGGAGAGCGCCGCCGAGTTGATCGCCAAGGTAGAGGGGATGGGGGGTGCGGTCGCGGCGATCGAGCAGGGCTTCCAGAAGGCCGAGATCGAAAAGTCGGCCTACCTGGTCGCCAGGCAGATTGACGCCGGCGAGCGGGTTGTCGTCGGGGTCAACAAGTACTCGGTCGCCGAAGAGCCTGGCTACGCGCCGCTGCGGGTCGACCCGGCCATCGAGGCCGAGCAGGGCGAGCGCCTGGCAAAGCTGCGGGCGAGCAGGGACAACGCCGGGGTAATCCGCGCCCTGGACGCCGTGCGGGCGTCAGCGGCCGGCCAGGGCAATGTGCTATACCCGCTGCGTGATGCCCTGCTGGCCAGGGCGACGGTGGGCGAGGTGTGCGATGCCTTGCGGTCCGAATGGGGCGTTTACCACCCTGCTGAGGTGTATTAACCTGGGCGAATTGGTGGACTTCGGTATGACATGGCCGGTTGGTTGCGGCCCGGTCACAATCGGGCAACGTCAGCGTTCGGCCGCCGCTAGCGCTACCATGCTTAGCATTGCGGAGCAGATCCGCCGGGCCGATGAGATGCGACGAGGGTGCCTCTAATCAGCGCTTTTTAGGTTT
>DAHVDE010000107.1 GCA_027313705.1 Actinomycetota bacterium
CATCGATGATACGGCAGATCGCCGGTCGCCAGTTATGGCGAGCATCGTGCACGCTGCAACGGTCTCGACGTCATGCGCCATCATGGCACTGCCTACCGCCCGTCAGCGGGTCGTCATGCGGGGAGGCAGCCATACGGCCCGCGCTGCATCAGCGTCCTTGATCGTCAGCACACATTCTTCCCACACTTCAACGAGCACTGATTTGCGCAGCTCGCGTGCGTGGTCAGCCAGTTTCCGCCGTGCCGCTTCTTGCATCAGTTTCCTATTGGCACGGACAGCAGCCATCGCCGACGGCTCGTCGTAACCCGTAACGGTCACGGCAAGCGCTTGGCCGTTCTGAGTCCACTGACGGAACGTCGCCAGTGCCTTGAGATCTGCCAGAACGATCGTGTGAACCCCAATCGGCCGGGCCTGGATAACTGGCAGTCCGCGGAACGTACCCAGTTGCCCGGCCTGATCTGATGTGCGCTGGAGGTCGAACTCCTGCGGCACTTCCCAGGCCCGCCAGGTCACGAAGACCGCCGTGGGCTGGTAGCCTCTCGCTCGCATTTTATCCAGCGCGCGATCCACCTTCCGGCTGACGTCCCCGGCGAAGCGGGGCAATGACCGCGCTTGCGCGAGCGCTTCAACCAGCTTGCCGGTCTCCATCTCAGCTATGCGGTAGCCAATCTGTTACGCGTGGCTTTCCAGCCCGCCGACGTGATCATCGACGTACCAGTCCTTCGGTTCGTACAGCCAATAGCCGAAGCGAGTGTCGGGGTTATGACCATCGACCTCTTCGTCGGCACCCGCCTGCTGCAGCAGGGTCGCGCCGATACGGCACCGGCTCCAGCCATCGCGGACGGCCGCGGTGAAGGTCTGCACGCGGGCCGGGTCAACCTGCGTTTGGACAAGTTGCTCTTCGAGGATCGTCCGTTGCTCTGCCACGGCCTCGCCGATGACAGCGCGCAAGGCGGTGGCCTGGCCGGCGATGTCGGTGATCCCCACCGCTGCTACCAGGTCGCGTGCGGCCTCTACGTGGGAGATAACGGTCTCGATGCTCCGTGCACTTTCCAGTAGCCACTGGCTGGGCCGCAGCTGGAATCCGGGCTGGACACCGAGCTTGCATGCCGTGACCACGAGCATTCGCAGGATGGGCGTCGAGGTGTCGATCGAGATATCGATCGGACCGGGGTGGCTGCTGGTCCGAGACCAAAGTACCCAATTCAGCAGGCGGCCGGATGCCAGGTGATCGGGTGGCATCTCAGCCAGGTCGAAGGCGCGCTGTACATTCTCGAACCAGCTGACTGTAGTGAAGGTATGGAGTGCTGCGCTATTGTCCGTATCGCCCCAGAGTCGTCCAAGCAGCCACGCGCCGAGCACGAAGCGCTGACGATCCAGAACCTCCTTCCCGCGCTGAGTAAAGTCCTCGGGGGCACCCCAGCGAGAGTCCGAACAAGAGCCGACGGGTTAACTTGCACGGCCGGAATGCTCGCGAGCCGACTACAAGAATCTCGCCCGATTGGCCCCCGGAATGGCCACCATCACCACGGCGGCCCGCCCTGAGCGCACTACCTGCACAGATAGCACAGCCGAACGCCCAGAATGCACACGATGCACAGGATGCTCGATCGAGCCGGTCCACGACTCGTTCCACGGCCTGGCCCACGAGTGACCACGATCCTGGTAACGGTCAGTGACCGCGATTTGGCGCCTGACTCATATGCCATACGGGCAGGCACTGGCGGCCGGGGAGCCCGTAGGTGGGCCGCTTGTCCGCGTTATTCCGGCATGTGACTGCAGTTGCGGACTGGGCACGATGAGCTAATCGAGGAGCTTGAAGAACTCGGCCGTGGTCAGGCCCGCCTGGCGCAGGATCGAGGCCAGTGTCCCGCGCTTGATGGTGCCGTGCTCGGGGACCACGACGACACGCCCGTCGCCGTCGCGATAGATGGCGTGGCTGCCCTTGACCCGCACGCGCTCGAAGCCAGCGGCCCTGAGAGCACGGGCGACGTCACGGACCGGCAGGTCCGGGCTCACGCCGCGGGCAGCGCGAACGAGGTCACGAGCGGCGTGCTGGAGACGTGGCGGGCCGGGTCGTCCACCTCGTCCAGGTACAGCCCGACTGCCTCGGCCAGGTTAGCCAGAGCCTCCTCGATCGTGCGGCCCTGGCTGGCCACATCGACCTCAAGGCACTGGGCGACGTACCAGTCCTCTTCCTGGTGCACCGCGGCGGTCAGGTTGCGCGACTCGGCCATGCCATCAGCCTAACCCAGGCACCGCCACGACTCGCGCCTCTCCGGCCCGGCCCGGGCTCACCGGCCGGAGCAGCCACCGCAAGCAGCCGTCGCTCCCTGCCTAGCCCCGCGATGTCAGGCATCGCGATCTAAGCGTCCGACATGACTGGTTATGCGCAGATCGGCGCGGCCACCACCTTGAGCGGAGCCGTGCCTGGCGGCGCGATCAGCTGGAAGCCGGGCCGATAGCAACGAGGGACGCCCGCGCAGCAACGGGCGCAGGTTCGGCCGGCGAGGACCGCAGCAAGCGCCTGCCCCGGAAGTCCAGCTCGGCGCTGAGGGTCAAGTCGTGAACCAGCCCTGGGGCATGTTCCCCGGACCGCGGCGCTTCGGCAGGCCGGGCCCTGGAGTGGGCGTTCGTCGGCACCCTGCAGCTCGAGCTCCTGGACACCTGGGCGACCAGGCAGGAACTGGCGAACGCCATTTTCGAATGGATCGAAGGCCTGGTGCAACCCGCACCGCCGCCATTCCGCGCTGGGCTACCAAAACGAAAGGATGCACCGCCCGCCGCCTACGGCCGCTGCATGATCACCACAAGAAGCCCGTCCGGGAACCGGGGAAAGCTCAGATGGCCCCGCCTTTGTAGAAGATGTAGAGGCCAATCAGGATGAATACGGCCGGGATGATCCAGTGTCCCCATTCCTGGATGAGGTGAGTCACCCTGTGGTGGGAGACCAGCCAGGCACCGGCCAAGCACCAGAGCGCGACCCCGGCCGCGAACACCACGCAGGTGACGGCGATGGCCCCAGTGCTGAGGGTCCGGAACACCGGGGTGTAGGCAGCAATGTTGTCGCCGCCGTTGGCGATAGTCAGGCCAGTCACCCCCGCCAGGCCGCTGGCGATTGCCGGGGACACCGTCTCGCCCGAGCGGTGCGCGCGGATCGCGGCGATCAGCTTGCGGACACCCAGCAGAAGCGGGATGAAGCCCAGCACCCAGATCCAGCCATCGGGCACCAACGTCAGGCCTAGCACGGCCACCAGCGAGATGACCAGCAGCACAGCAGTCCCGGCATACTGGCCCGCCCAGATCTGCCAGCGCGCCGGGCGGCCATCGGCGCGGCAGGACACGTTGAGTACGGCCAGGACCACCATGTCGTCGATGTTGGTACCCACGAACAGCCCGGCAGCAGTTCCGATAGTGGCGAGCATGGAGTACATAGCGGTCAAACCCTAACCTGCAGGATGGGCGCGGGATGGAGGGACGGTGAGCGACAGCCATAGGAGCGTGTTTCGAGACCAAGCCTGCCAATCCAGGGTCCGCCGACCCCAAGCACCCCAGGTCAGGCCGGACCGCGATACGCGGCGCAGCCTTCTAGGTGTCTCATGCATCCCCCCGATGTCGCACGATCCCGCTCTGGACGGCGTACTCCTCACCACATCTAGTGGCAGGACCCGCTCAAGCCCGCACCTGGGCGCACCCGCGACACCTATCGCCTCCGAGCCACATCTTCGGCTCCCTCGGCACGGACGTCACGATCGTCATGCGGGGCGAGAAACTGCTGTCCTGCCCGGCGAACACTGTCGACCAGGTCGCCTCCGGCGCCTCGTACATCCACCCGGCCCTGACCGAGTTGTCGAGCAGGCGCTGCTGTGCTCACGTTCTTGCCGAATGGCAACATGTTCGCCGGAATCGTCAGCGGCGAGCTCATAGTCCGGCTCGGCAAGGCCGGCGCGGAAGCCGAGCTCCGGGGCGAGCGGCGGCCAAGCCAGGGCAGATGCGGCGATCGCATCCCTGATACGGCGGACGACACCTGCGGATAGACCCTCGGCTGCAGCGGGATCCGGCTTAGCTTCTTCTGATCAGCTACGCAGGCCTCGGGTTGGCGAGCCCGGAAAGGTTTCAGGAAACCCGGCCGTGCCGGTGCGGGGGGCGGGCAGGGCCACGACCAGAGGCCGCTTGCCCGCTGCGCCCGCTGGAACTTCGTCCGCCATCGATACACGGAGATCAAGGGGAGCTACGCCCGCGGCCGCGATGGCCCCGCGCACTGCACGCACGGTGGCCTGCTGGTCGAAGCCCGGTCCCGGAGCGGCGACCAGGATGTGCAGGCCTTCTTCCTGCTGGCGGACCTGCCACCCGGCGGCGTCAAGCAGATCCAGGACGCGGTGGAATACCACCGGATGGACCCAGCTGCGCGGAGTCCTGTTCGCCGCCAGCCGCCTTCCCGCCCGGCATGTGCTGGGACCAGCGCTGGAAGCAGCCGGGAAGATAAGGACTCCGATGCCGTCATCTGGAACATCAAGGTCGGCCGGGCACCGCCCGCTCAGTGGCTAACGCTGGTCTGAGGCGCAGGGTGCGCGGCCTGATGCGATGAAGGAGCGAGCCTCCGCCCCGGGCGGATGCTGGAAGGTGCATGCATCCGCCTCCACCAGGTTGGGAGGCGCTATAACGGAAGCCTACGATGGCCCTGAGGTCGTCTGGATGGACTTGCACCAGCGCCGTAGCGTGCTGGTGCGGATGACCGGTGATGGCCGGAAGCTGGAGACCGCGCGGATCACGAACAGCCCGGCGGAGTTACGCGGGCAGATCGCCCGGGCCGGGGAGCACCCGATGGTGGTACTGGATGCGAGGGACTGCCCCAGCGTCGAGGTACTTAGTGAGCGGGAGGCGTACCACTACTTCGGACTGCCGGCCATTTCTCAGTGCGGGGACACAGAGCTCTCGCCGTACGGATCGTCTTCCAGTCTGCGCGGCGCCGACTTATCCGCTGCTACGCTCTGTAACCAACCGGAAAGCGGGACCAGCTTCGGCGTGGAACGAGTCGTGGAACGGCACCCGTGAGCGTTCTAGGCATTCCGGGCTTTCCGAGCACTGTGGTGCTCGGTCTGTGCAGGCAGTGTGCTCAGTGCGCCCGAGTTGCCGACTTTAAATCCGCAGGTTCCGGGCTCGTCCCTCCCGGAGGGCCTGGGTTGGCGGCCGTTTCGCTCTAGCCCCAGACTGCTGTCATAAGTTCCCCTGCCTCGATCCGCTGGTTCCAAGTCACCGTCAGCAACGAGGAGATCAGCCTGTCGGCCTGCGCGCCGGGCAGGCCCGCATGGAATGCAGCCATACCGTGGAACTCGATCATTCGGATCTGCTTCGCCGCCGAGGGCCCGCTCGACTCAGACGGGCTGTACATATTCACGGACCTGCGGCCGGAGAGTTGGGCCAGCCCGCCCTCCACGGGCGGTTAGTCGTGCCGTTCCGGGATCGCGCCGGGGCGTTCAGATCTGCTCGACTGTTACGTCGTACGCGTACCCGGCGAGGGCACGCAAGTCTTCGCTGTCGCCGGTCAGCACCGTTCCGCCTGGTTCGGCTGACGCCGTGACGATGGCGTCGACCGCCGAGCCGTGGCGGGCGCGAAACCGCAGCGAAGCCGCCCGTCGTGCCAGCTGGACGGGTACCCGCTCATGGACCTCGCAGGTCCGGAGGAACCTCAGCGTGGCCGCATCGCGGGATCCGTCACCGGTGAGGCATTCGGTGAGCACCACCGAGGGGACTACTGGCGGCCATAGGCCCTGGCGGCGGAGCGCCTGGATAAGCGCGGCAGTCCGGCCGGTGCGCTCCGACAGGCGGGAGACTGCGCCGGAATCGAGGATCAGCACCAGGACGTCCCGGGGTCAGCTGGCCCGCACGGCGGGCCCGGACGCGATCCGGCTGGCGATCGCCTCCGCCCAGGCGCGGTCCTCCGGTGTCGGCTCGCCAGTCTCGGCGGCCAGCTCCGCCAGGTAGGCATCGGTCTCCGCGAGCAGATCCTGGCGGTGCAACTCGGCGCGCACGGCGGCCTGGAGCAGCTCCGACGCGGGAAGGCCCCGCGCCTTCACCTGCTCGTACAGATCGTCAGGGAGATACACCTGCATCCTCGGCATACGCCTAACTATACACACTGAGCGGGAGCGGAAGCTCCGCCGGACCCTGACCTCGCCCGCCGAGAACCTGACGAGCTGTCAGCGCCGCTTCAGAAGCTGAGCGTAACTTGCGGGACGGCAACTTGGCGGAAGGGACGTCTGGGACGGCTAGCCGGCTTCAGGGACGTTCAGGAAACGGCTGATTGCGTTGTGTTGGCGTCCATTCCTCCGGGTGCACCCTTCCGGGTATGGAAGCCATCATTTTCACTGCTATCGCACTAGCGACCGTCGTGCTGATCGTCCCGGTCGTGGTCGTGGCAGTCAGGATCTACCGTCAGGAGCGCGCCGGGTCGATAGCCGCTCAGCCGCGTAGCGTGTGCGCGGCGCTGACCCGCAGGTTCCTGGTCATCCACGCCGCCCCGCCGCCGCGGTCCAGGGCCAGCCGCTCCGCCGAGTACCGGCGGGGCGGCGGCTCCCGCCGTCATTCGCCAGCTGTCGCTGGCCGCCGTTCCCCGGGGCCGTCTTCAAGCAGGCGGCTGCCTTCCCGGCCGTCATCCTCAGCTTGCCGGCCGGCCCTTCCCCCGGCCGGCGCGTCCCGCGCCACCGGGTCCGGAACCTGCGGATCCGGCTCCGCCTGCGCCTGCACCCGGTCAAGGGCCACGCGACCGCGTTCGAGCTGTGGTGGCGGTGGGGCCGGTTCGCCGCGTTCCGCCACGCCGCCCGGACCCGCCCCGCGCTGCCATTCGGCCAGCGGCTCCTCACCGAAGTCGCCGGCTACTCGGTGCTGGCCGGCCGTGCCCACTACCGGCATGGGCTGCGGCTGCCGCTGGACGAGCACGCCGTGACCTTCAGCCCGCCCAGGGGCGGCAAGACCGGCTGGCTCGCCCGGATCATCCTGCGCTACCCCGGCCCGGTCATCTCCACGACCACCAAGCACGACGTCTACGAACTCACCGCCGCGGTACGCGCCGAGCGACGGCGCGGCTGAGCAAGTCCGCCGTCGACCGGATCAGCCGCGTGGTGGCTCGTCACTCACACACGCGAGCGACGGACTACCTTGCCCTTCTTGATGCAAGACGTGCAAACGTTCATGCGCACAGGGGTGCCGTTAGCAGTGGCCGTCTTCAGCCGCTGAATGTTCGGCTTCCATTGCCGTCTTGTCTTACCCTTGATCTTGCGGTGAATAGCGTTCCGGCCAAGCCGCGCCACACTGTTACCGAAGATCGGCTCTTTGCCGCACAGCTCACATCGCTGTGACATGGCTCACTCTCCATCTTTGATGCTACGGGAGCCTACCTCGCTGTAACAGGCACATGCCCCAACGCCAGGTTCATTCTCCCGACACAGCGGTAGCTGATACAAGCGCGCAGCGACCGCGAGATCGTTAACGTCTCGCGCATTCTAACAGTTGAGGCCCGGTGATCTGTCACTCACCGACCCCGGCACAGGAAGGGACCGTCCGCTCGGATACATCGCGATCATGATCTGACCTGCAGGAACTCTCAGACGGGAGTTCTACGGTCCACCTCGCATCGCGAGTCCGCGCAGGTCAGCAAGATAGGCGTCCAAGTCGGGTCCCCGGATCGCCCCTTCGACCCGGCGGACGACGCTGGCCTGTGACGTGGATGTCTCCCGGCGGCTGGCGCGGAGGCGGCCGCGGAGGGGCTGCACCTGGCCGACGCTGAGCTCCCGTGGTCGGATCAGCGATGCCCCTGCGAGCTTGTGCCATCGTCGACTAGCGGCCACCGCGCTTAGTGCCGGGCGCCGGTCCCAGAGCGCTATCCTAAGGCACGATATCTTACTGAACTATCGGATTACAGGTGAATTGAGAATTCTCGGCCGGGCAGCGTGGTTTTGTCGTGAATTCTTCAGTCTTCTCAGGCGTTCAAATGCAAGTTAAATTAATGGCGAAAGATACTCTGCGGCTGCCGCAGAGTAGCCATGAGAAGGGTGAGTGAAGGCATGCTTCCTCGGTTACAAGCCGGCGCTGGGCGCTGGGCTCTAGGCGGTTTACTTGCGGTCACGCTGGCCACAGCGTTCGCGTCGGCAGGCGCCTCGGCCGCCGGAGCGGCGACAACCGCAACGCATAAGGTGCAGGCGGTAACGCATATCGTTCCGAAGCCATCGGGGGGCGCTCGCCCGCTTCTGGGCTCGGGCAACCTGATCGACCATGGCGGACCTGTCGAGACAGCGCCGAAGGTCTACGTCGTTTACTGGGGCTGGACCTCCGACCCCAGCGGCGAAAAGCCATATCTCAACAGCTTCCTGTCGGCCGTCGGCGGGACGTCATGGCTGTCCACCGTCAGCCAGTACGGCGCCGGGTACACAGGTACACTGCTCGCCGGCACCTGGTCAGACAGCGCGTCGGTGCCCAGCCACCCAAGCGACTCGGCGATTCAGGCCGAGGCCGCCAAGGCCGCTAGTCATTTCGGCACCGGCACCTCCGACAACGTCGAGATCGTCGTCGCGACTCCGCACGGCCATTCCGAGCGTGGCTTCGGCACGCAGTGGTGCGCATACCACGGCGACGTCGGATCCGATCCCAACGTGACCTACACCTATCTCCCCTACATGACGGACGCCGGAGCGAACTGCGGAGAGAACTCCGTCAACTCTGGGTCCGCCGGCCTCCTTGACGGAGTGAGCATCGTCGAGGGCCACGAACTCGCCGAGACCATCACCGACCCGCTGCTCAACGCCTGGTACGACTCGTCAGGCTACGAGATCGGCGACAAGTGCGCATGGGTGAACCTCGCAGACGTCACCATGTCGGGCAAGAGCTACGCCATGCAGCCGCTGTGGAGCAACGCAGCCGGAGGCTGTGTGATGTAACACGGGCATCTAGCGCTCTCTGGACAGGCTCCCGGCGTCGCCGGGAGCCTGTTCGGCATCAGGGGAACGGAGGTCCTCAAGTTGCCGTGGCTTGAGTTCGGTCAGGTCGCTAGGCACCCCGCGCTTGTCAAGCTCCGCATGCCCGGCTCGTGATCAAACTGGACCGGTTGCGCAGAAAGGCAATAACGGGCACTAGTTCATATTCAACGTGAGAATGCCTATATGGCTCAAGAACGGCGATAGCCGCTGACGGCCATTTATCCGTATTCCTAGCACGGTTAAACAGAGTGTGACATCATCGTGCGGTCATCACATTTACGGTGAACTGAGTCCTTGTCGGATGAGATCACCCGAGCGCGCCATTTCCCAGCGAGGAAGGTATGGCCCATGGCCGAGCCCGCTCCGCTCCAGGTCAAGCCAGCAGCTTTCATTCTCACCGGATCCTTCCCTGTCATCAGCCGAGACCCCCTCTACCTGACCGAACTGATCAGGCGCGGTCTGAAGCCACTGGTAATCACCTCGGCGGCGTACCGGGAACGGGCGACGGCCCAGATGGCGGTCAAGGGCAGCCGGATGGCCAGCATCTGCGATATCGCCTTCGTAGCTGGCGATGTGACGGTTGAAGGCGCCTTCATCGCCGGGGCCATAGCGACCGTCACCTCTTGGCTGGCGGACTACTCGATCGTCGGAGCGTATGCCGTCGGTGACGTTCTGGCCGAGCCGACCGGCCTGCTGTGTGACGGCCTGGGACTGCCCGGCCCTGGCGTGCTGGCGAGCAGGGCGTGCCGCAGCAAGTATCTGCAGCGCTGGTACCTGCCTGAGCTCAGCCCGCGCTCCGCCGTGATACCAGCCGCCAGGCGGACGCGAGCGCTCGAAGATCCCGATTTCGACGCCGGCCTGCTGGCGGCCATCGCCAAGATCGGCTTTCCTGCGGTCGTCAAGCCGGCCAGCAGGCATTCAAGCTGGGGAGTGCTGACGGTCCGCGACCTTGCCGAGCTTCGGCGCGCGCTGGCGGACTACCGGCCGCATGAAATCGTCCTGGTCGAGCAGCGGGTCGAAGGCCAGGAATATTCGGTCGAGAGCCTCAGCCAGAACGGCGAGATCGTATTCGCTTCGGCGACGAGGAAAGAAACCACGCAATACCAGGGCCGGACCTTCGTCGAGCTGTCACACACCGTTCCCGAGCCACGGCAGGCAGTCTGCGACCTGCTGCTCGAGGCTAACGCACTGCTGCTGAGGCGCCTGCGGTTCGCCGACGGGATCGCGCATTCCGAGTGGCGGGTCACGCCTGAGGGCAAGGCAGTGCTGATGGAGATCGCCGGCCGGACACCCGGTGACGGCCTGATGACGCTCTATCACCTGGCCACAGGTACCCCGCTCGAGGTTGAGATCCTGAACGTCGCACTCGGACAGGAGGCCAGCTATCCGGCGCCGAGCAGGTACGCCAGGCAGGTTTACCTGGAGCACGAGCCAGGGATGCTCGATGACGTCACCGTGAACTGGCCGGATGTGCAGCCGCAATGGATCGGTGAAGGCGGCGTCTGGCCGGAGGTCAAGCCAGGGGCGGCCGATGATGATCCCGCGCTGCGCGCCGTCTTCGTGCTCAAAGACCGGGGCAGCGAGCTGACCGAGCTGACAAACTCCGACGACCGCGCGGTGACGTTCTTCATCGACGCGCCATCCGCCGACCAGCTTGACGACCTGGAAGCACGCGTCAGGTCCGCGATCACGATCAAGACTCGTTCCTGACCGAAGATGCCAGGCAGCAGGCAGCGGACGCCGCGGGTCGGCGTCAAGGCCGCGTTCTTCGAGTCAACGCTTCCGGTCAAGGTTGTCCTGATCGGCGTGTTCATCAACCGCCTGGGCAGCTTCCTCAACCTGTTCTTGGTGCTGTACCTCACCTCGAAGGGGTACTCGACAGAACAGGCGGCGGCGGCGCTGAGCGCCTACGGCGCGGGTGCGGTCGCCGGGGTGCTCATGGGCGGCACTCTGGCCGCGCGTCTCGGGCCGCGCAACGCCACCGTCATCAGCATGACGGGCACGTTCTTGATCATGGCGGTGTGGCTCTACCTGCCCTCGTACCCGCTGCTGATCGCGGCGGCCGTGATCGTCTCCATGATCAGCCAGCTCTACCGGCCGGCCTCGGCGACCTTGCTGTCCGACCTGACATCGGACGACCGTCAGGTGATGACCTTCGCGCTTTACCGGTTCGGTCTCAACCTGGGCGCGACCGCCGCGCCACTGGTCGGGCTCGCGCTGTTCTACCTGGCCGGCCATCGGTACACGCTGGTGTTCTGGGGCGAGGCGCTGATCGCACTCGGCTACGCGGTGCTCGCCTGGGTAGCGCTCCCGGCCAGATCACAGGCAGAACCTCACCAGGAAAAGACCGGCGAGCCGGCCGGTCAGTCAAGGCCGCACGGCCGGTGGTCGTCCGGTTACCTGCAAATGCTCAGAAACTGGCGTTACACCCTGTACCTGATCGCGATCGGCGTGCACGCAGCCGTCTATGTCCAGTACCTGTCGACCCTGCCGCTGAACATCAGGTCAGCAGGCATCGCGATCATCTGGTACACCATCGCGGTCTCGCTGAACGGCTTCATCGTGATCGCGTTCGAGCTTCTCGTCACCAAGGTCACCCAGTCCTGGCCGATGCGCCTGTCCATCGGGCTCACCCTCGGCCTGCTCGGCGTCGGCGTCGCGATGTACGGACTGCCCTTCACGCCCGCTGTGATCCTGAGCGGCACGCTCGTGTGGTCACTCGGTGAAATCATCGGTGGTCCGGCGACCTTCGCCTATCCGGCAATGGTCGCGCCGCCGCGCCTGAAAGGTCACTACATCGGCAGCTTCCAGTTCATGTTCGGCCTCGGCACTGCCGCGGGCCCGGCTATCGGCGGCTGGCTGCTGATCAGGCTCGGTCACGGCGTCTGGCCCGTACTCGCGCTCGGCTCGGCCCTGGCGACCGCGCTGGTGCTGATCGCGGTGCGCGCACCTGCCCGGCCGATCGGACAAGAACCGCCGAGCGTGGAGCCAGTTCCCGCCACTGCCGCGTGAACGTGCCCGCGAGCACACGAAAGTGCAGGAGTCAATTGACTGACCGGCTCGCAGCACATCGCGGAGGGACCGACCCAGACGCCTGGGCAAGTCTGGGTTCGCTGGCCGGTCTGCCAGAGTCTGGGGCCGCTGTGCGGTCGAGAAGGCTGGCCGCTGGGCTCACCCAGCGTCAGCTGGCTGCGGCCGCCGGAGTCAGCCTTGGCGCGCTTCGCGACCTTGAGCAGGGTCGCACCAGCCAGGCGAGGGTCGATTCGCTGTCCAGGCTCGCCGAAGCGCTCGAAGCGGCAACTCACCCAATGGCCGCAGAACGGCAAGGCGATGCGGGCCGATCTTCTGAGCAAGGCTGTTATACCGAGCCGGACTTTCATCTTGCCGTGCTCGGGCCGTTCGAGGTGCTGGCTGGCAGCCGGAAGATCGTCATCACCGCACCGAAGCAGCGAGCGCTGCTTGCCTTGCTCGCCCTGCACCCGAATAGTCCGATGCACAGGGAGACCTTGATCGACGCGCTCTGGGGGCAGGACCCTCCGTCCACTGCGGTCAACTTGGTGCAGTCCTATATCAGCAGACTCCGCCGGTTGCTTGACCCCGCCGGGGGCCACGAGCACTTGGACAGCCGAATCTCGTCGGCAGGAGCGAGTTATCGTCTGCACACCGTACGGGATGAAGTCGACCTGCTGACCTTCGAGCAGCACATCACTGCGGCTCGCGACCTGCGTGCCCGCGGCGATACCGATGGCTGCTGCGCGGCCTACGAGCAGGCGCTTGCCCTGTGGCGCGGCGAGCCACTTGACGACGTTGACGTGTTGCGCGCTCATCCCGCCGTCACTGGGCTGCGCAATAGCCGGGCATCAGCGGTGCTGGAATACGCCGAAGCAACCCAGGCGACCGACCGGCCAGAGCGGTCGCTCCCTCATCTTCACTGGCTGACCGGACGTGAACCTCTCAACGAGAAGGCATGCGCGCTGCTAATGATCGGGCTCGCGAGGGACGGCCAGCAGGGAGCGGCGCTTGCCGTCTACGAGACCATGCGGGCCAGGCTGGACGATCAGCTTGGCCTTCGGCCAGGGCCTGAGCTAGTCGCCGCGTACCTGCGCGTAATTCGCCAGCAGTTCACGGTATCTGACCCGACAGACCACGAAGCGAGGCCCGTCATCACGCCTCGGCAGCTGCCGCGTGCGCTTCGCGGCTTCGTTGGCCGCGCTCGCGAACTGAAGGAACTTGACGACATGCTCGGTTTCGCCGCGCACCGGGGTGGCGGCATGATTGCCCTCATCGTCGGCGCCGCCGGGATAGGCAAGACCACGCTAGCCGTTCATTGGGTGTCGCGGGTGGCCGACCAGTTCCCTGCCGGGCAGATCCACGTCAACCTGCGTGGCTTCGATCCTTCTGGTACGCCGCTCAGCCCGCATGCCGCCGTTCGCGGAGTCCTGGACGCCCTTGGCGTGTCCGCCGGGCAGGTCCCGCCGGATCCTGACGCGCAGGTCGGCTTGTATCGCAGCTTGCTTGCCGGTCGGCGCACGGTGATAGTTCTCGACAACGCCTGCACCGAGGATCAGGTCCGGCCGCTCCTTCCCGGCTCCTCTGAATGCCTGGTTGTAGTCACAAGCCGACGTCGGCTCACCGGGCTGGTCGTCAGCGACAGTGTACGAATCGTCGAGCTTAACGTGCTCGACCAAGGCGAAGCCCGCGAACTGCTCTCGGCGCGCACCGGGGGCAACTGGACGGAGGCGGACCATGCCGCGGCCGACGAGATCATTGCACTGTGCGCACGGCTACCGCTGGCGCTTGCCATCGCGGGAGCGAGAGCCGCGACCATTCCGGTCCGTCCGCTCGCCTCCCTGGCCGCCGACATCAGGCACAGCCCTGGGCATCTGGACGCGCTTGACACGGCCGATCCGGCGACAAGCATCAGAACGGTGTTCTCCTGGTCGTATGACCGGCTGAGCTCTGCAGCGGCAACGATGTTCCGACTCCTTTCCGTGCATCCAGGACCCGATACGACGATCGAGGTGGCCCTGAGCCTGGCAGGAAGCGATCGGGGGACGGTGAGCCGGTCATTGGCCGAACTAGTGGACGCGCACCTCGTCACTGAGTCCGATACTGGCCGCCTCAGTATCCATGACTTGCTGCGGGCTTATGCCGCCGAGCGAGTCGCCGCGCTAGAAAGCGCGCAGTTCCGCGGCGTCGTGACCGGCCGAATGGTTGACTACTACACCCATGTCGTCCATGCGGTGGCCAAGATCATCATCCCGATCATGGAGGACGCCGTGGTCGAGGTACCACCGCTGCCCGCCGGGCTGGAGTCCGACGAACTGGTGCCATCCGACTATGCCAGCGCGATGGCCTGGTTCCTGGTCGAACGTCAAGTCCTGATCAGGGTCATCATGATCGCCGCCGATCTGGGATACGACGCCCAGGCATGGTTGATCGGCTGGGCTATCGCGGACCTGCTCGAACTGCATGGCTATTTCGAGGACATGATGAAGACCCAAGGCGACGCCCTGGCTGCGGCCGAACGGCTTGGCGGCGCCGCGGTCCGGGCTCGTGCTAGCCGCACGCTTGGCCGGGCACATACCTGGCTGCGGGACTACGACGAAGCGATAAAGCAACTGCGGTACAGTGTCTCGCTTTACGCCAAAGCAGGCGATCAGTCAGGTCAGGCCAGGGCACTTACCGCGCTCGGGGCGGTCTTTGACCGGATGAGCGAGCCGCGCAGGTCGCTTGGCTGCTATGTACAGGCACTCAGGTTGTTCGAGGCCGTCGGCCTGCACGCTGGCCGGGCATGGGCGCTGAACTCCATCGGCTGGCTGCACGCCCAGCTCGGCGACTATCGGAAGTCCATCGCCTGCTGCCAGCGCGCCCTTGGCCTCTACAAGTTGCTTGACGAGCGGCGGGGTGAGGCTCACACCTGGGACAGCCTTGCCTATGCCTACCGTGGTGTCGGTGACTACCACAACTCTGCGGCGTGTTACCAAACCGCCGTGACCATTCTGGCCGAAATTGGCGAGCGAAGGCAGCAAGCAGAAACGCTGACCAGCCTAGCCGACAGCCTCGAACTCGGCGGAGACATTGGGGCCGCGACGATGGCGCGGGAAAGCGCCACTAAGTTGCTGGCCGAACTGGACACCGACACCGGCGGCCAGTCGAGTAGGTTCGCGCGGGCAGCCGCGCCCGTACCATCGGACCACTGAGTACGGGATATTCCCGTACTTGTCCAGCCGCCTCGTCATGTTCCCGCACGCAAAGCGCCAGTGTCCGGCTCGTCGCTGCGTCGGCTTGGCTCAAGCACCGCTGTGGCGCGATCTCGGATTGTGAAGTCATGGTCTGGACTTCCCGGACGCGATCATCTAGCTGCGGAGGTAGTCATGCATCTGAATCATCTCATCACCGGTGGCGCAACGAGAAAGACCGCTGTGCTTTTCCTTCTGGCAACTGCCGCGCTGGTCGGCCCGGCGGTCATGAGCATGGCTCCGGCAAGTGCTGCTACTGGCAGCCGGCTCGCGGAACCCGCGTACGCCATTGTGTGCCACGATGATGTATGCATCCAAACAGCATCTAAGAACGTAACTTATGCGAATGTCAACGCGTGGGCAAATACCACAACTTTTAAGGGTCACTTCCAGCTCGTCAATAGAACCTGCGACATCACAGAAGGCAACAGTCCCAACGAGACCTGGCCGGCGGGCGGCGCACACTACACATTTAAGAATATCTATTACAATCCGATCGCCTGCGGGGATTTCTGGGAAGTCATCGGCTGGAAAGAGTCGGGCAAGACTTACGTTGACATAGGAAATGATGGTTTCCAGATCTAAGCATCGCCGGGGTGCGCCCAGCCA
>DAHVDE010000001.1 GCA_027313705.1 Actinomycetota bacterium
GAGCAATGCTTGAAACCTGTGGATCGGCAGGGAAGGGCCGGATGTGAAGGAGGGTGTACCTTCCCGGTGATCGAGTCGTAGAGGTCTCAAGCAATGGCTGGCGCTGGAACGCCGGCTGGGAAGGCACACCCATGCTCACCGTAGTCCCTGATCCGGCTGGCCGCGACAGCGGCGGCCCGGCCTGTCTGATCGATGAGATCGTCCGCGAAGGCGCCCGGCGGATGCTGGCCGAGGCGCTGCAGGCCGAGGTCGATGCCTACGTCGCCCAGTTCGCGTCCGAACGGGATGAGGACGGCCGCCGCCTGGTAGTGCGTAACGGCTACCACCAGCCACGGGAGGTGCTGATCAGCGCGGGCTCGGTCGAGGTGACCGCGCCGCGGGTGAACGACAGGCGCGCTGATCCGGTGACCGGGGAGAGGCAGAGGTTCTCCTCGGCGATCTTGCCGCCGTGGGCTCGCAAGACCCCGAAGGTGACCGAGGTGCTGCCGCTGCTGTACTTGCATGGCTTGTCCAGCGGTGACTTCGTGCCCGCCCTGGGCCAGTTCCTTGGCTCGTCCGCGGGGCTGTCGGCGGCGGTGATCACGAGGCTGACGGAGACCTGGAAGGCCGAGCAGAAGGCGTTCGCCGCCCGGGACCTGTCTAGCGTCGACTACGTGTATGTGTGGGCGGACGGGATCCACGTGAACATCCGGCTGGAGGAGCACGAGCTGTGCCTGCTGGTCATGATCGGCGTCCGGGCCGATGGCCGCAAGGAGCTGATCGCCCTGGCCGACGGGTACCGGGAGTCGGCGGAGTCGTGGGCTGACCTGCTGCGCGACTGCAGGCGGCGCGGCATGCGCGCCCCGGTCCTGGCGGTCGGCGACGGGGCGCTGGGGTTCTGGGGCGGGCTGCGGGAGGTGTTTCCCGAGGCCGGGGAGGGTCGCTGCTGGTTCCACAAGATCACGAACGTGCTGGCCGCGCTTCCGAAGTCCGCGCACCCGGGCGCGAAGAAGGCCCTGGCCGAGATCTGGAACGCCGAGGACAAGGACCACGCCCGGACCGCGGCGAAAGCGTTCGACGCGGCCTACGGCGCCAAGTTCCCCAAGGCCGCCGCGAAGGTCACCGATGACCTGGATCAACTGCTCGCGTTCTACGACTACCCGGCCGAGCACTGGGTGCACCTGAGGACCACCAACCCGATCGAGTCGACCTTCGCCACGGTGCGGCACCGGACCAAGATCACCAGGGGACCGGGCTCACGGGCCGCAGGCCTGGCCATGGCGTTCAAGCTGATCGAGGCAGCCCAGGACCGCTGGCGCCTGGTCAACGCGCCCCACCTCGTCGCGCTGGTCCGGGCCGGAACGCCATTCGTCAACGGCAAGCTCGTCGAACGACCCGCAGACGAGGCACAGCCGGAAGCAGCTTAAAAGATCTTGATCCACAGGTCTTGACTATTGCTCAGGCGCCTGCAGCAGGTCGCTCTCCAGCCCCTCCCCGATCCCGCCTACCTCCCGGTAGCGTCCCCACAGTTCCTGAGGGGATGCGAAAGCGGGGCGCGTGGTGATTAAACCCGTCTTCCGGTAGATTTCGAAGATCTCCGTCCCGTTCGTCGCGTAGGCGAACGGGACGTCGAGAAGCTTGGCATAGCGTTTTGCCTGCTCAATCCCATCGCCGGCGTTCTTGCGGGTCCGCTTCGCCTCGACAACACCGATCACCAGTCCCGGCGTGAACTCCAGGGCGTAGTCGGCGCGAAGCGGCATCTCGCGCTCGAAGTACCTCGCGGTCGCGCGTATCCGTCCGGCGGTGATCGGGTACTCAGGGCTGATCTGGTCATCTGCCCAGCCTGCTCCGCGAAGAGCCGGGAGAACGAACTCACGGCAGCTCTCGTCCTCGCGCCAGTCCCGCTCTCCAGCTTCCACGTCACAGTTCTACACCAATAGGTGACGAATAGCTGTCGTCTCCCGCTACCCTGCTCGCCCGGACCGCTCGTTACGCAGGACGGGGGACGCCCGCTGACGGCTCCGCTCAAGGCCGTTGACGACGACGTCTGGCTGCCGTCAGCCTGCCATTACGACGCCTTTATGGCAATTTGAACTGGATCTCAATTAGGGTTTGGCGAGCAGCCTTCCTGTCGCTGCTGTGAGGAGGACGCTGGGAGATGGAGCAATCGGAGGTCATCGAGCAGAATCTCGTCGATGTCCCAGCGGCCGGAGGCGAGATCAGCGCCGAAGCGATCCGCCGTGGCTGGCTGCTGCCCTTCGCGGAGGGCCAGTTCGTGTACGGACCGGAGTGGACTGCGCTGCTTCGGCGCCTGCAGAGCCTGCTGCTGAGCGCCGCCGCCGAACTCGGCTTCAGGGAGTACCTGTTCCCGAGGCTCATTCCTGCCCAGGCGGTCGATAACTTCAGGCTCAGCCAGTTCAAGCCGGACCTGTTGTGGCGGGCGGAAGGCGAGCGCGTACTCGACCCGGTTCAGTGCCTGCCGATCTACCATGTGCTGCGCGGACGCCGGTTCCGGCTGGAAGAGCTTCCCCTGCTGGCCGTGGAAACGCTCGGGGGCTGGACCTGGCGCCGTGAGCGGCCGGCTGACCTTGATGGCGCGTTCCGCGCTGTCGAGTTCGCGCGGGTTGAACATGTCTGGATCGCACCGCCTGCCGAGGCGGCCCGTATCCGTAACACGATGACCGACTCGGTAGTAGCGACGCTGACCAGGCTCGGCCTGTCCGTGCAGACCGTGGTCGGGGAGCCATGCGTGCCGATGGCGGAAATCGAACGGCGCCGGGTGGAAGCCGGTTCGGCTGGCGATGTTCCGGTCATCGACATCGAACTGCGCGTTCGGCCTCAGCGCAGTCAAGGCGCGCTCACCCCGCAGGATTTCGACGAGGTGAGCGGCTGCACTGTTGAAGGTGATCACCACCTCGTTTCCTTTGATATTGCCAGGGAAGACCGCGGGCCGCTCTGGAGCGGCTGCTGCGGTGTAGGGCTGAATCGGCTGGTGATCGGGTTCCTGTTCCAGCACGGGTTCGACCCCGACAAATGGCCGGCTGAGATGGCACGGAGAGCGCATCAGCCGACAGGCGACAGATGAAGGGCACTCAGATCGCCCTCCAGCAGGTTCGCGCCCTGCCCGCCGAGAGCGGTGCCGCGAGGATCATCCTCGGGGGAAGGTTCGGCGAGGAACCGTCAGCGTTGTCGTGGCGGCGCCTGGACCGGTTCGCCGAATCGGGCGGGAAGGCTGTCGACACGGCGCACAGCTACGCCGGAGGGCTCTCCGAGAAGGTGATCGGAGAGTGGATGCGGGCGAACCCCGGGATGCTGATAGTCGTTGACAAGATCGGGCACCCCGACGGCCGGGGCGCCGTCGACCTGAGCGCAGCCGCCCTGCGGCTAGAACTCGCGGAATCCCGCCTCCGCCTCGGCGATCGCGCGCCTGACGTGGTGCTGCTTCACAGGGACTCGCCAGAAGTGCCAGCCGAGGAAGTCGCCGGCACGCTCGCCGGCCTCGTGACCGACGGCGAGGCACGCGAGATCGGCGTATCGAACTGGCCAGCGCCTCGTCTCGGTCAGCTTGTCGCGGCCCTCGCCAAGCTCGGCCGCACTGCCGTCGTCAGCTACCAGAGGAGCCTCGCCGTTCCGGTTAACCCGCTGTGGCCCGGCACCTTGCGTGCGTCTGAGCCTGTGCTTGAGGTCACGGCCAGGCATCGCCTGCCGATGCTGGCCTGGGCGGCTCAAGCCAGGGGGTTCTTCGCCGGGATAACTGAACTGCCGGATGTCAGCAAACCGGATCCATTCAGCAGCCCGGCGAACCTCGCCCGCCGCAGCAGATGCGAGGCCCTGGCCCATGAACTTGGCTCGCGGACCGAGACCGTGGCACTTGCTTGGCTGCTGCATCACCCGGACACGTGGCCTATCGTCGGGGCTCGCTCCGTACCCGAGGTTGATGCGTCGCTTGAGGCAACGCAGCTCAGCTTCGATGCCGCTACGCTGCGCTGGCTCGAAAGCGGGTCCAGGTGACCGCATCGCGCCGCTTCGCCGTCGCGGTTGACCTGGACGATGTGTGCGGCGACCGCCTGGGGATCATCTCGTCCATGCTCCGGGCGGAGGGGCGCACGATCCGGCACCATCATCCGGCTGACTGGTCCCTTCGCGAGTGGGGCGTCAGGGATCAGGCCGACTACGATCGGCTGCACTACGCCGCGTTCGTTGACGGCCGGGCTACCGTTCAATGACCACGCTGCCGGGCGCGGTCGACGGTCTCATGACGCTGCATCAGCAGGGTTTCCTTATCCGCGTGGTGACCGGCTCGTCCCGCGCCTGCTGCCAGGGGCGCCAATAGCGGATCGCCGGCCTGGCGGGGAAGTCCGGCATGTCCCTGAAGGTCCTGCACGTGCTGGTACCGGAACCGCCTGGTGAGGTCGGCGGCGCCGACATGCACGTTCGTGACCTCGCCAGGTACCAGGCATCCGCCGGTCTGACTCCCGTGGTCGCCGAACGAGGATCAGCCGAATTCGCCGCCAGAATCCGAGGCGCAGGCGTCGAGGTCGTCTCCGCGACAGGCATGTCGTTCTGGGCAGCGGTCCGGCATCTGGCCAAAGTGATCGCAGGATACGACGTTAATGTCGTTCACGCTCACGGCTATGACGCTGACTACTGGGCAACGGCGACGCGTCGCCGTTATCCGAGGCTCTTCCAGGACCGGCCGCTCGTCTTCACCCAGCACGGCGTGGTGGAGGACACGGCGTGGCATCGGTGCAAGACCCTGCTTGACGCGGCGTGCTCGCGATCCGCCGATGGAGTGATCGTCTGCGCTGCTGACCTGGCCGGGCGAATGCGGCGGTGGTGCCCGGCGGGATCGATCCGCTATATCCCGAACGGGGTCAGCGCGCCGGAACTGATTCCGCCTGCGGACGCACGGCGCTTGTTCGGTCTGCATCAGGATGCGTTCGTGGTCGGCTACGTCGGGCGCCTCTCGCCCGAGAAGCGCCCTGGCCGCTTCCTGACGCTGGTTGCCGATGTCCGCGCGGCAGGCAAGCCGGTGATTGGCCTGGTAGCGGGAAGCGGGCCGCTGCGACCGGAACTTGAGCGCCAGGCCGACCTGCTCGGTATTCGCGACTCGGTCATATTCGCGGGTTTCGTACCCGCGATAGGCACCGTCTACAGCGCGCTGAATGCGCTTGTCTTGCTATCCGACACCGAGACGACATCCCGCGTGGTCATCGAGGCGATGACCACCGGAATCCCCGTGCTGGCGTCTGCTGTCGGCGGGGTCCCGGAACTGCTGGACGAAGGACGGGCTGGCCACCTTGTACCCGCTGGTGACCGGGGCGCAGCGCTCGTCAGCCTGCGCAGGCTGATAAGCGAGCCCGGCCAGTTCGTAAGCATCGCCAGGGAGCGAGCACGCCGGCTGTACCCCGCTGAGGCTATGGGGCGCCAGGTCACGGAGTTCTACCAAAAACTTCGGGCCGACATCGCAACCGGCAGCCGCGCGCCTGCTGGTTCAAGCTGATCACGGCGTCATGGCCGCTCTGACACTGGGCAGCTCGTATCGGGTGGCGCCAAGCGCGAACTTGTACTCCTCTACGCCCCGGCCCAGCTCTATAACGGTTAGTCCAGTTTCGATGGATGCCCGGACGCATTCGGAGAGCAGCAGCCGCCCCGGACCGTATTTCGCCAGCGCCGGCGCGAAGGCGCACATGGCGTACCAGACCCGATCACCTGAGAACAGCAGCAGGGCAGCTCCCGCCAGCGCGTCGCCGGCAGTAAGCCTTCCGACGGCCATCAGATCCGCATCGCAGTCCGCGGTGGTGGCGAGTTCCATGACGAACGCCCGCATCGGCGCTCCGCGGACGTGGTCAGCCAGTTCGTCGTAACGGCCGCGCTGATGCCAGGAGGTCTCGCGGAGTTCCCAGAACTCGCCGATAGCGCCCGCGATGTCCGCGCCACTGCGGATGACCTCGAACCGGGCGCTGCCGCGATCGTTCTCAAGTGCCCGGCGCTCGGCCCGCATCCGCTTTCTCCGGCTTGCCGTCAAGCCGTCCAGGTAATCCGGCCAGCTCGACGGCAGGACCAGCCGGGCACCCGGATCGATGTCGTAAACGCTCAGGCAGGATCCGAGGCCGAGGTCATTCAACCCGGCGGCATCCCGATCTCCCAGTGTCGGAAGATCCAGGACCGGGCAGTTTCCGGACCGCTGAAGCTCAACCACGGCGGCGCGCCATAGCCGCTGCAGCCGGTCCCGGTCGGTGAGGGCTTCCGCGGAGTCGTGAAGGTCGTGGCCGGCGAATCGGACGACCCCGTCTGGATAACGGACGAGCGGTAATAGCGCGACCAGTTTGCCGTCGGCGTCCGAGCCTGCGAAACAACGCCAGCTCAGGCCAGCATGGCGGCGCTGGCGCCACCAGCTCAGGACCCAGCCGGGATGGTTGTAGGGGGTCGATGCGGCGGAGGCGTGCGCCAGGTCCAGCCATCCCGGGAGCAGGGCATCCACTGCCTGCTCGGTGCAGAGAAGGTCTACGCGCATATCCGGCACCCCTTTCCGCCGTGCCTTAACAAGCTGATACAGCCGGATCGACGTCGCCTCCTGACGGACGGACGCCGCTTCTCAACGTCGTGTGACGAGGTGCGATCCGATCGCGAGCAGGTCGATGTCAGTCGCCAGGAAGGTCTCGATGGATTCCTCGGGCCTGTTGACCAGAGGCATCCCGGCCGTGTTGAACGAGGTGTTCACCAGGAGTGGCAAGCCGGTCTCGATCTCGAACGCCTGGAGCAAGGACGCGAAGAGCGGCTGGTCACCAGGTTCGACGGCCTGCGGCCGGGCCGATCCGTCGATATGCACTACCGCTGGTATCCGCGCGCGGACTTCTGGCCGGACCTCGGCCGCGACGATCATGAAAGGGTTCGGCGTGCCGATGAAGAACTTGTCGAAGTGAGCGGCGAGGACGCTGGGAGCGAGCGGGCGCCACATTTCGCGCTGCTTGATCATGTTCAGCCGGACGAGCGTCTTACGGTGACGTGGGTCACCGAGCAGGCTGCGGGCGCCGAGCGCCCTTGGCCCTGCTTCTGCGCGGCCCTGATGCCATCCGACGATCGCGCCGTCGGCTATGGCGGCGGCCACACGGGCCACCAGGGCGTCGGGTTCCAGCCTTTCGGTCGGCAGGCCATGACGGCCAAGAGCATCCGCGATCTCGCTGTCGTGATACTCCGGTCCCCAGAGCGCATGCCGCATTGGAACAGGCTGGAAACGGCTCCGTCCGGTCTGCCTGGCGACTTCGTACGCTGCGCCGAGAGCGGCCCCGGCGTCGTGGGACATGGGCTGGATGAAGATGTCATCGAACGGCCCGTCGGAAGCGAGCCTGCCGTTAGCGGTGCAGTTGAGCGCCACGCCGCCGGCCAGGCACAGGCGGCGTGAGCCGGTGCGCTCGTGCAGGTCCCTCGCCAGGCCCAGGATGGTCTCTTCGAGCGCGAGCTGCACGGATGCCGCGAAGTCCATATATGCGGTGATGTCGTCTCGCAGTCCTGAGGTGTAGGGGTAGCACCCTTCCTCGAAGAACGCCAGGAGCTGAGCGGTGCGCTCCGCGGGAAGCGCGGCGCCAGATTTGGTAGCGGGCGGGACACCATCCCAATGCGGGCCGTCGTCCCAATACCGGAGGGCAGCATCGTAGGCCGGTCTGCCGTAGGAGGCCAGGCCCATGAGCTTTCCTGCGTTGCCGTCCTTGCTGTAGAGACCCGCGAACTGTGTGGCGATCCGGTAGTAGAGGCCAAGTGAGTGCTCGACGGGATACGAGGTCAGGACATCGATTCCGGCGGAGGTGGCAGCGTGGGCGAGCGTTGTCGAGGAGTCCTCGCCCCGGTTATCGATGATGAGCACGGCTGACTCGTCGAAGCCGCTCGGCCAATAGCAGCTGGCGGCGTGCGCGAGGTGATGGCTCACAGGAACGAGCGGCGGGCGGTGGCCATCGCCGAAGACCGACCGGGGCAGCAGCCGTTCTGGGTCGTCGAGCGGCAGTTCGGTCCGGCGTTGCCTGGGCTCCAGCCCCATCCATCTTCCGAGCGCGTCGAGATCACTGCCAAGGCCGATGGCGGCCAGGTCAGCAAGCTTGATCCCGGCGTAGTCGAGGCACCAGCGCAGCGCGTCTACGGGCGGCTGGTCGATGGCCCGCTTGCGCCGGGAGAAGCGTTCCTGCTCTACCGCGGCGATGAGCTGGCCGTCGCGGAGGATGACTGCTGAGGAGTCGTGCGCGCCGTGGTTGAGACCTGCAATCCAGATGTCATCGCTCATGGTCGGCTTCCAGAGGTAGCGGGATTGCGCGTCGGCGCTTGCTGCGGGCTTGGGTGCCAGAGCAGTTCGGGGGCTCCAAGTGCCCGCCTGCGCCTGGCATGGTCGAGGAACTGGGATCGCCAGTTCTGGCCTTCGGGCCAGAGCATCTGGATCTGGGAGGAATACCGTCCGATGGCGGCGAGCTTCCGGCTTAGGTGGTCATCGCGGACCTCGGCGTATCTGAGGGGCGAGACGCCTTCAGGGGGATCAAGGCCCATGGCGTAGGGAATCCCTTCCCACAGAACTGGTGCCCAGCCCTGGCTGACGCCCGCGTCGGCTACCGCGACGCGGGTAATGCGGTGGTCGACGTGATCTCCGATTGCCGCGCAGGCCCAGATGGCCGAGGGCCGGGTATCCGCCACCAGGCGGCGGACCTCGGCGGTGATTGCCTGGCGCAGTTCCGGCTCGGCGGGCAGTTCGGGATCGAACATGCCGCGAGGCGTAGCGCAGAGCCATCCCGCGCCGTCGCCGCGGTAGATGGCGTCGAGGAATGACAAGTGGACGGTCGCCGCGCCCACCTCCTGGGCTGCTTGGATGTCTTCGGCCCGTCGGCGTGCGACAGGCTGATCGTCGAGGCCGCAGTCGGCGTGGAACGAGTTGGCTACCGGCGAGAACGGCGGTACCGGCTCGCCTGCGAACACTGTGCAGATGATCACGCTGTGGCCGGTCTCGGTCAGCGCTGCCAGGGTGGCCCCGACGGCCATGACGGCGTCGTCTAGGTGGGGAGAGATGGCGAGTACCGGCCCGCGAGCCGAGAGGCCGGTCACCTGGACAACTCTCGAATCGTCTTGTGCACGGTCTCGATCATGAAGTCGACCTGCCAGTCATTCATCTGGGGATAGATCGGCAGGTTCACCTGCTCGCGGAACCAGATGCGCTCAGCGATCGGGCATTCTCCCAGGTGGTGGCCCCGGTGTCGCCATTCAGGCAGAAGATGGACCGGGAAGTAACGGAGCTGAATCTGGATCCCCAGCGAATCGAGCCTCGCGATGAACAAGTCCCGATCGATGCCGGCCGTCGCGTCGAGGAAGAAGGTGTAGAGGTGGTGGCCGCTGTCGATTCCAGGGCGGCGCGGCTGGACCCGGATTCCGGCGACGCTGCCCAGCCCGCTGTCCAGCCGGTCGGCGATCTCACGGCGCCTCGCGACGAGGGCACCGAGTCGCCGTAGCTGGACCCGCCCGACTGCGGCGGCCGGCTCTGACAGGGTCGAGTTAGTGCCAGGATGGCGCATGACGGTGCAGTCCTCGTCATAGGCGTTCTTGGCGTGGCGCTCGACATCGTCGGCTGGTGGCAGCAGGCCGGGGAATGGCGGCTCCGTACGCCGTTCGAAGTCCGCGTCCGGCTCGATCGCCCTGATGCGCCGGATCACCTCCGCGTGGCGATCGTCCGCCACGGTCAGCATGCCGCCCTCGCCGAGAGTCGAGATGTTCTTGTATGACTGGAAGCTCCAGCATCCGAAGTGGCCTAGCGTTCCTGGTGACCTCCCGTGGTAGCAGGCGCCGAGCGCGTGGGCGCAGTCCTCGACGACGCTGATGGAGGACTCGCTGGCTATCTTCATGATCGGGTCCATGTCGGCTGGCGTCCCGCCGTGGTGGACGAGGTACAGAGCACGGGTCCGGTCAGTGATCAGGCTGGCGAAGCTATCGGGCGAGATATTCAGGGTCTCGGGGTCGACGTCGCAGAACCGGACGCGGGCAGGCGTGCCCAGGAGCGGGGTTACGTTCGCCTGATAAGTCTGCGTCGCGGCGATGACCTCGTCGCCGGGCTGAAGGTTCAGCAGATAGGTTGCGAACTCCAGGGCAATCGTGCAGTTTGTCAGCGTTAGCGCATGGCGGGCTCCGGTGTAGGCCGCGAACTCGGCTTCGAACGCGTCTCGCTCAGGGCCGCAGGAAAGCTTGTCACCCGACTGCAGAACTCGCGTGACGGCATCGATCTCGGCGGGACCGAAAGTGCTTCCCGCAGGCAGGTAAGGAACGGTGTACCGGTTATCCGCCATGTACGCCTCCGAGGATGGGCTGGCTCACGGTTACCCAGTGCTGGTAGGTGGAGAACGCGACGTTCGCCCATGTGGCCTGCGTGAGCTGGGCACGGGCCACCCGGTTCCGCTGGGCGCGGCGCAGGGAACTGTCCGTGCTGAGCTTCACCGCAGCGTTGACGAAGTCCTTGGTGCCGCCAGCGAGGAGCACCGCGTCTCGCGTGGCGGGCGGGAGCCCTTCGACCCCGACGGGCGTGGAAACGGCCAGCGCGCCGCTACGTACCGCCTCGATCATCTTGACCTTGATCCCTCCGCCGACGCGCAGCGGGCATAGCATCAGGTCGATCTGATCCCAGAAATCCCGGAGGCGGTCAACCCACCCGAGCGGGTCGACGCCAGGTGGTACCTGGCGTCCGGCGATCACCTCGCCGAGGCCCGATCCGGCGAGTACCAGTCGGCACCCCGGTAGCCGGTCGCGCAGCGCGGGAAAGATCTCGTCGAGCAGCCAGTCGAGCGCGTCCTGGTTGGGCGGGTAGGCATAATTCGCCAGGAAACCGAACCTGATAGGCCCGCCGTCGCCGGCGACGCCTCGCCGCTCGGCGGGCAGGGCCAGCGGAATATGGTCGGCGCCGTTGGTTGAAACACGAACTCGCGCGTCTGGAACTCTAAGGAGTATCCGTTCCCGGTCCTCCTCGGACAAGGCGAGCGTCAGCGGCGCGCTCGCCCATGCGTGCTCCTCGGCGCTCCTGACGGCCCGCAGGTCAGCGCTCAGGTCTGGGGTGAGGCGGCGATGGCCGGCATACTGGCCGAGCAGGTGGGATTCGACGTTGTGCTCAACGACGACCGCTCGATTGCGGGCTTCGTCGGGCAGGAGATGGAAAAGGTAATGCCCTTCGACATGAACGACGTCGAAGGCGTCATGTCCGCGCATCTGGCGCAGTAAAGCCGTCCTGGCTGCGGCTGAGTCTCGCGTCGGATATCCCAGGCGGGGCCCGCAGTCGTCGTAAATGCGAACTTCTGTACCGGCGGGGCGCTGTCCCAGGGCGGCCCGGTCCTGCTCCGCCGATCGCGAGATGGCCCAGACGCTCACGTCGGTGAGGAGCGCGATCTCCGGTATGAGCGCGGCGTCGCGGACGCGGCCGCCGCTCGTGACTGGCCAGGGTCCATGGTGCGTCAGGTACAGCACGCGCAGCCGTGGGTCCACGGTCCTCCTTGCCGTTGCGGCGATCCGCCCTCGCGATGGCCGCCGAGGACGTCACCTGTTTCCTACCTGATCGTTCCCATATGCCGCTAGTCATTAAAATGCCGCCTGGCTGCCTTTCGGCTGACATTTCCTAGTCGCCCACTAGTCACGGAAGCACATGGGCAGGTGTAATCAACCTGGGCAAGCGCGAAGGAGTGGCGTCATGGTGCGGTCACGGTCCACCCTCCTGCGGCAGATGATCAGCCAGCGTCGGCTGACCAGGGAGCAGACGATCGAGGTCTTAAACCGCAGGGCGGAACTGATGCGGGTCCGCGACTTCGCGCTGTCCGTGCGGCAGCTCGACCGGTGGCTGGCAGGCGATGTGGTCACCCTTCCCCGTCCATCCATGTGCCGGGTCATCGAAGAGGAGTTCGGTCAGCCTGTTGAGCGGCTACTCGCCATCGCCGATAACAGACCCCGCTCGCCGGGACTCAGCCAGGCCGGACCCGCCGACGTCGGGGAGGTCGTGCGCACGGCGGCGGCGCAGTCGGCGCGGTTCGGGCAATGGGCGGACTCTCTTGGTGTCGGCGATCTCGCGTTCGCCGTCCTCTGGCAGCGCCTCGGGCAGCTAGCGGTCGACTACGTCCACGCCCCGATGGTGCCGGTCTTCACCGACCTGGTCTCCTTGCGTGACGATGTCTTCGAACTGCTCGCCGCGCCGGATCCCGCGCAGGCCCGTGACCTGTATCTGCTGGCAGGCACTATCTGCGGCCTGCTTGCTCACGCATCCGGCAACCTTGGTCATCTCCGGGCCGCCCACACGCAGGCATGCGCCGCTCTGATCTGCGCCAGGAAGGCCGATCACCCGACCCTGGCGGCGTGGGTGCTCGGAGTCCGGGCGCTGCAGTCCGAATGGACCGGCCAGCCCGACGACAGCCTCCGGTTCGCGGCGCAGGCTCAATCGCAGGCCGCCCGGGAGCAGTTGACCAGCACCGTTCCCGCATGGCTGGCTGCGATTGAAGCGCGGGCGCTGGCGCGGCGCGGGAACCGCAGTGAGGCGCTAGCGGCGCTGCAACGGGCAGCGGACAACCGGAGCCGGGTCCTTGGTCTCCCAGGTTACCGGAATGAGTTCGACCAAATCGGCGGCATCTTGACGTTCACTGAAGTGAAGCAGCATTACTACACGGGGAGGACGCTCCTGCGGATCGGTGAGTTCAGCGCGGCGCAGGCACACGCCCAGATGGCGATCACTGGTTACGCGGCCGGTCCCGCTGATCAGCGGTCATACGGTGACGAGGCGATCGCGTGGGCCGACCTCGCTCTGGCACGCGCCAGCGGCGCCGTCCCGGACCTCGAAGGCGTGGCGGAGGCACTGGCAGTGATCCGGGAACAACCCGCCGACAGGTGCTTGCCGACCCTGCTCGGGCCGCTACGAGACCTGTCCGTCGCGCTGTCAGAGCCGCGGGTAAGGGACACGCGCCAGGCGGCGGAGACGCGCGGACTGATAACCGACATCGCCACCGCATGCGAGCGTCCGGCAGTCGAGGTAGAGGCATGATCCAGCAGGCCGGGCGGTCGCTACCTGGACCTCCGCCTGACCTGAACCACGTCGTGGCCGAAGCGAGTCGGCGCGCGGGCGTCCAGTTGGGCCGCTTCCGGCTCCTGCGCCATTTCGCTACCGCCGTCTACCTGGTTGAGGACGTCCCGGTCGTCGTGCGAGTCGCTTATGGTGCCGGATCGGTCGAGCGATCTGGCCGTGCGGTCAAGGTGGCCAGATGGCTGACCGCGCAGCACCTGCCGGTCACCGAACCGGCCACCATTCCCAGCGGCGCCGGCCAGCCGATCGCCATCGAAGGGCACGGCGAGGTCGCGGTCACTTTCTGGCGGTACTACCCACAGCCGGCTCGATTGCCAGCACCCGATCCCGAGGCGCTCGCGAGGATCGCACGCGCCTTGCATGACATCAGGTCCCCGTCACCGATTCCGCTGCCGTCCTACAAGCCATTGCGCTCTATCAGACGAGCCGTAAACGATTCTGTGGCGGCAGAGAGGCCCGGCGAGCAGCACATTGCCTGGCTTCTGCAATGGCTCGCCCAGCGCATCGGCGAGCTGCTGAGCGAGTACCAGACCCTGAGCTTCCCGCTCGGCACCGGCATCATCCACGGTGACATGCACACAGGCAACCTTCTCCTGAGCAGCGGCGAGTACCCCGCCGTCCTTGGCGACTGGGATTCTGTCAGCGTGGGGCCGCGCGAGATCGACCTTGCGCCCACATTCAGCGCGCCACGATTCGGCCTGGATCCGCGATGTGTCGATCAGTTTGTGGCGGCGTACGGCTACGACCTTCGCGAATGGCCGGGTTACCCCACGCTGCGAGCCATGCGGGAGCTGAGCACGCTTACGGCGCTGGTGCGCCTGGCGCCTACTGAGGCTGCCGCAGCCCGCGAGCTGGAGCACCGCCTGAGCAGCCTGTGGCGCGGTGACACGACAGTCGTCTGGACGCGCCAGTGACCAGCGAACAGCGCGTTCCGCGATCAGCTAGCCGGTCCGGTCGTACGCCCAGATAGTTGTTCGCGTGCCGAGCAACCGGATGTGGAACCGGTCCCGCGAGCGCAACTGCGCCGGAACCACGGGCCGTGCTATGTCCGGGCTGAGCAATACCACCTTGCCGTCAGGCCGGGTAACCCGTGCCATCTCTCCGAGGACGGACCGCTGCCAGCTGCCCATGTCCCCTTCAACGGTGAATTGCTGGCCGAACGGCAGGTTTGACACGCACGCGGCAACGCTTCCGTCCGCGATCTCCAGCTTGCGCGCGTCCCCCTCCTCGATGCGGGCACCGGGAACGTTCTGCCGGGCGATCCGCACCGCTTCAGGGTCCGTATCCGAGCCCCTGGCTTCCCAGCCAGCCGAGAGGGCCTCGCCGAGGATCGTTCCCGACCCGCAGCATGGGTCGAGCAGGACGCCGTCCGGGGTGCCCGCCAGGCCCACCATCGCCGCCGCCACCGTCGGCCGCAGTGCCCCCTCGCGCTCGGCAGCGCGGCCCTCGTGCTGGCGCATCCGCACATCGGACAGCCGGAGCCCCGCGATGAAGCGGCCGGGAACGTACTCCGATATCCACACCTCGATCTGCGCGGGATCCGCGAACCGCCACCTGGGCCGGTCCCGCGCTATCGCATCGGAGAACTGGCGGCGCAGCTCGGTGCGCATGAACGAATGCTCCTGGAGGACACGGGCGATCACCCTGTACGTCATCGATCCGCTCAGCGGCCGGATCTCCTCGGCCCAGACAGACAATGCGCGCTGGACACGCTCAGGACGCCAGATCCGTCCGGCAATCCAGCCTGGCTTATCTCCCTCCGACCGGAGAGTCCGGCCGACCTCGACGAAGACATCCTCGGCTGATCCGATGCCGAGCACGGCATCACGGGAGCCGCGCGCCGCATCGAAGATGATCAGGTCAGATCGCCCGTCGAACCCGGAATCCTTGACGGCGATACCCGGCAGCTCCGACAGCTCCCGGCTAACGATCGGCGCCAGCCCCTGGATGGCTGTCGCGAACATCCGGGTTACGCCGGACTTCAGCTCCGGCTGCTCTTGCCTGGCCTGCATCGGTCGGGCGGACCCCGGACGGGCCTGACGGCGATCACGTGAGGTCCGGGAAGCAGGGTGACCAGATTGCCTGCTCACGTGGACCGCTTGCCGGAAACAGGGAATGCGCCCGGACCGCCGTGGCGTGTCGCACCGGAGTACTGCCAGATCATTGCACCACGCTACCGTCACCGGATTCCGCCGATGTCGTCCACGCCGACTAGCCGCCCGGCGGAGGTAGCCAGGTCCGGACGTGACCGCGTCGTGCCGGGGCTAACGCCACGCGCGGATCCTGAGTCGGCTCTCTCGTTCCGGTCGGCCAGGTAGCTGGTGCCGCTGGGGTTTGCCGGACCGAGGCGGGCTCCTGATGTGGAGCGTCGCGGCGGAGTACCTGGTCGCTGGTGCTGATAGCAGCCGCTCCCTGGGAGGCATCCCGGCGGGCATTACCTGCGCCGGGGGACCGCACTATTGGCGGGGCACCTGAAAGCCGGCGCAGTAGGCCCGCCAGTTCCCGTGCGGACGGTGCGGTCACGAGCCCGGCTGAGCCTGCGAGCGCCCACCACTGCAAGGTCGAGCGGCCGAACCAGGCTGGCACGCCGCCGAAGCGGCGTGCCAGCGCTGCCTCGCTGCCGCCGATCGCGGCCTCGTACGGGTCACGCCCGGTATCGGCGAGGTGCTGCACGGGGACGTCGGCCCAGACCAGCCGGCCGCGCTGGTCGCCGCAGAAGCCGGTGCGTGCCGACAAGCCGCGCACCAGGAGCAGTCCCCTGCCGTGCTCGGCCGAAAGGTCCTCTATCACGCGCGGCTCGGACGGGCCGCCGCAGTCAGCGACGGCGACCCTGACCATCGATTCGTGCCAGGTGATCTCGGTGGCGAACCAGCCGCCCCGGCCGCTGGCAGTGTGCCTGACCGTGTTGCCGGCCAGTTCGCCGGCGACCGTGATCACGTCGTCCCTGGCCGGGCAGTCTGGCAGGAATGAAACCAGCCAATGCCGCATCAGGCCGAGCTGGCGTTCCTCGCCTGGGAATACCCGGCGCCACCTCAAGCCCGGCACTAGCACCGGCGGCGCGCTGGGCGCGCCTGGCCCATGTTCCGGGCCTTCGCAGGTGGCTGGCATGCTTCCTCCTCGGCCTCGGCGGTAGGCGGGCCTGGCTAAGCCGGCTGGCGGTGGCGGCCAGGCGTTTGCCGTATGGTTTCCGTGACATCAGGACCCTAACCGTTGCAGGAATATTCCGTCAACCATTCGTGTGAATCATCGTTTCAACGGGTATTGGAACCGCCTAGTCAGGCCAGCGGGGCGAGCGAGACGCTGGCGCATTTCAGGGAGGGATACGGCGATGACCGAGCCGACTCGCAGCCCAACCGCGGTCCGGCGTGAGCTGGGCCAGCGGCTGCGCGGCCTGCGCACGGACCAGGGCATGACGGTGGCCCAGGCTGCCGCTCAGGCCGGTTTCTCGCAGTCCAAGGTCACCAAGATCGAGCTGGCGCAGATGGCGGTGACCCGCGACGACGTGCTCAGGCTGCTCGGCGTCTACGGGGAGACCGGCACCGGCCAGCAGGAACTCCTGCTGGCTATGGTGCGGTCCGGCGCCAGCAGGGAATGGTGGGAAGGTCATCGTGCCCTGCCGCCCAAGTTCGGCAGTTACCTGGGCCTGGAATCGGTCGCCACTACGCTGCGGGCTTATGACACCCACCTCGTGCACGGGTTGCTGCAGACCCCGGACTACGCCCGGACGCTGCTTCAAGCCGAGCGGCCAGAGCTGCTGCCGCATGAGATCGACCGGCTGGTCGAGTTCCGGATGCGCCGCCAGGAGATCCTGACCCGCACCGATCCGCCGCCGCTGACCTTGTGGTCGGTGATGGATGAGGCTGTGCTGCGTCGGCAGGTCGGCGGCAGGCAGGTCATGCATGCCCAGCTCCAGCGGCTCATCGAGGCCAGCGAACTGCCTGCCGTGAACCTGCTCGTGATGCCTGATGAGCTGGGCGCCCACGCCGGGCTGGACGGGCCGTTCGCCATCTTGCAATTCGAGACCGGCACCCGGCCCGTCGTCTACGTAGAAGGCCAGGCCGGTAACCTCTACCTGGAAAAAGACGACGATCTCCGCCGCGGCCAGCAGACCATGAACCACATCCTCGCCGCCGCGCCCGGACCAGAGCGATCACTGGCACTCATCCGGCAGGCAGCCAAGGAGATGAAACCATGACCCGCAGCACCGAGCCCCCGCTCTACCCGGCTCCCGATGAACTCGACAGCGCGGACTGGCGCAAGGCCACGGCCAGCAACACCTCACAGGGCTGCGTCGAGGTCGCCCACCTGGAGCACTGGACCGTCGTCCGCGACTCCAAGAGCCCTGGCGGCCCGGTGCACTGCTACACCCCGCACGAGTGGGCGTGCTTCCTCGACGGGGCGCGGGCCGGAGAGTTCGACCGCGACTAGCGCGGCAAGCCGCCGCTGCGCGACACGAATCCAGCGCCGTGCTCCCAGGAGCGCCAGTCCCAGCACCGCAATGCCGTGGGCTTAAGGTGTTTGACCGGTTGTGAGTGATTCCTATTTTTTGATTACTGTTGGTAGTCACCTTCCGGATGGCATGCCGACGGCCGGCGTGTCGCGCCGGGCGGCCGGGTCCACGGTCCGGCTGGGTGCCT
>DAHVDE010000003.1 GCA_027313705.1 Actinomycetota bacterium
CGGGGTCGTCCGCAAATAGCCGGGGGGAGCAGAGCGCTGAGTCATGAAAAGCTATGACCAATACGACATACTCGGCACGCACTGCGGGCAACGACCGCAAGACAACTAGATAAGGCAGCCGATGACAACTCAGACCGAAACTCCCGCCAATGAGCGGAGCGAACCCGTTCCCCAGCCGAGCGTCTCGTTCGCGAGGCTGAGAAGCCTTGGCCCGCCCGGTCAGCAGGCCGCGCAAAGCCTTGACGAGATCTGCTCCATGCTCAGGAATGCAGGCACGGAGCAAGGGGTGGCCCGGCTCATGCGGATCGACGAGTACGCGGACCAGGCTGACTTCGCCGTGCTTGAGCGCCGCCTCGATCGTGAGCGCACGATCGATGAGTTCACGGCGAAGCGGAGTCGCCGGGTGCACCTGCTGCACGCGGCGCGCAACACCCTCGCCGTGATGCCGCTGCTGATTACCTGGCTGGCGCTGGCCTGGGCAAGCATTGAATACAGTAATGAACTCGCGCATCACCCTGGCCGGGTTACTAAGCCATTCCTCCTGCTGTGGCAACAGCACTTCGGCGGCAGTTCTATTCCGACCTTCGCAACCTTCGGAGCAGCAGACTTTGCTTTGCTTAGCGTTGTGTTCGGCTTCACGATATTGGTTCACCGTGACGAAAACCTGCTTCTTAAGCAGCAAACAGAGATCGGCGGCAAGATCGATTCCGCCATGAGCGACCTCGCGACAGCCGTCAGCGGCACCTTGGGCAACAGGTCGCCAGCTAACGCGGCGGAATGGGCCAACGAGGTCGGACGCGTCATCGACGTGGCGATGAGGCAGACAGAAACCTTGGCCGAGGCTGGCCGGTCGACCATCGAGCAGGCGAGCAGGGACCTGACGGCCGTCTACACCGAGGAACGCGAATTCATCAAGACGTTCTCAGAAGCGATCCGCGAAGCGCTGGTGAACGCCCAGGATCAATACCAGCAGTTCATGAAGAACACGGCCATCGAAGTCACCAAGGCCATCGAACAGCAGATGAACCCGTTGCTTGGCAGAATCGACGGCCTGGTCACCGAGATCAGCAGGCACCACGAGACCTACCGCAACGGAGTGGCAGAACTGACCCAGGGGATCGCTGCGATGAGCCAATCGGCGGTGGCACTGGCGACTAGCGCCCGGGATCACGCGCAGGTCAGCGTCACGATTGGCGCGAACCTGGAGAAGGTGGCGCAGTCACAGCGCGACTTCGCCGATCAGGTCAGCAAGAGCGTGGCCAGCATGGACAGTTCCGCCAAGGCGATGGCATCCACCGCTGAACTGCTGCGCGGCGAAGTCATGTCTGGCCTGAAGGATGTCGGCGGCAATGTCGTCACCGCGAGCCACGACCTCAAGGTGGTGCAGGGGCATCTTGCCACGACCACCGCGGCGTTCAGTACCACGGCCCAGGCACTCGGCTCATCCACGGCGGCACTCGGCGCGGCCACCCGCGAACTGAGGGCAGCCGCCGATGCGCTGCGCAGCAGTTCGCGCGGCGGCCCGTCGATCTGGCGGCGGATTTCCCGTGCCAGCCGCTGACTGCAATCTTGACGGAGCTTTTCATGAGGAATCAACATGCTGACTTACCGGCGGCAAAGGAGTGGCTTGAACGAGGCAAGCCGTTCGGTGTTCGGAACCACCGGATGGCTCTTCGCCGACCTGATGCTCGCGATCGCGATGGCATTCCTGGTCGCGAACACGGTCGGCGCGCACATGCCGCAGCACAAGCCTAAGCCGCCGCCGGTTAAGAAGGTCGTCTGCAACGCGCCTGCCCTCGATCGCTACCATCCGGTCCAAGTCAACCTGGACCTCGACCCGATCGGCCTGGCCAGCGACTCTCCGTCGGCGCAGGCATCGGTGCGCCAGCAGGTCAAAGGCACCTCGGGGCTTGCGGGCCGGCGCGCCGGATTCGTGATCATCTACACCGGGAACGCGGAGACCAGCAGTTATGCGCTGTCCATCGACGAGTACGTCAAGAAGGTTCTTGACGGCCTTGGGAGGCAAAATTTCGTCTTCCAGGACACGGCCTACGTCGACGAGCAGCTTATCGGCGCGGCACCGACCTCGGCCGAACTTAAGGTTTACCTGTTCGAGCCGCAGAAATGCACCACGATCATTCAGCCGCAGGCTAGCCGGGGTGGATGATGTGCACGCCATAGTCGTCGCCCTCGCCAGCGACGAACAGGCGGCAGGATTGCGGCACCGCCGAGCCGAGCGGGAACTTCCTGAGCAGTTCACGCCTGGGTTGGCCGGGCGGCACCTGAAGCAAGACCGGGTCGTACCGGCTGGCCGCCCGGCCGTCGGCCCGGCCGTGCAGCACAAGTGCGGGCAGCCACCCTGGGCTCGCCGGTCTCAGCACCAGTTCACCCCGGCGGCCACCAGTCCCGCGGACCGACCTGACCTCGTAACGCAGCATGATGTTCGGTCGCCGCGCGCTGGCTGGCGCACCGGAGGACACAAACTCAAGCCCGTTGGCCCGTGCCGTCATCGCGACCAGCACGAACACCTGCTTCGTCGGGTGCACTGGGATGTCGTACCTGCCGGTGATCTCGTCCCCGCTCCTGGCGACCCGGTCCACATGGATCGCGGTCAGCGGGTCGTCAAGCTCTACGGCTCCATCCCAGGCGACGAGCGCCTCGTCGCCGGTCAGCGGCCAGTTCCAGCGCAGCCGCACCGAGGAGTCCAGGTACTCGGCGCTCAGGTCGCTCACTTCAGGACCGACGAGGTAACGACGGGGATGACCGACATGACAGCGGCCATCGATAAAGAGCACAGGGAAATACTGAAGGAAGGACCCCTCCGAGCCGAGGAGCGTGTCGGCGCACGGAGCCGGGCGATTGAGAAGGTAGCCCTGATTGGCTAGCTGATCCTCGGTGAGGTCATCGCCCAGCATGAGCGCGACATGCGGACCTGCCCTGAGAATCTTGATGACGCCCCGCTCAGGCTGCGGCCAGCGGAGCACGACCCGATGCAGGTAGATCTCCATCCCAACCGGAGGGGGGCCGCCCCTGGCGAACGGTGCGCCCGGCGGCTCGGGCGGACGACTAGGCATGACCTCGGCTACGTCAGCCGGGGAGTGGCGCACCGCATCGACCCGGTTCGCCGACGGGTCGGCGAACCGGGCGCGGATCGTATAGCGGTAGCGAGTGCCGTTCTTGACATTCCTGTCGGTCAGGTGGGTTTGCCCGCTCTCGATCGGAAGGTAGATCGGAGCGGCCGATGACGCGACCTCTTCTCGCTGTAGCTCCACGCCAAGTGCGTTCGGCGGGATTGTCCAGCTCAGCTCGACGGCGCGGTCAGCCGCCATGGCCGTCAGCTCGGCTGGCCGGATAAGGAACACCACATCGGGTGCGACCGCCGCCGCGACGATGTCGCGTACTTTGCGCGGCGACAGCATGGCCAGGCTCGGCGTCGCTTCGGCCTGTAGCAGCCCGGCCTGGACCGCGGCCCCGAGCGCTACGGCCTGATCTGGGTGGATGCCGCTGACCGGCGGACGGCCGGACATCTGCTCGATCCTCGCCGTCACCATCGGCATCCGCGTCGAGCCGCCGACCGGCAGCACGCCATCTATCTCGGTCCACCTCAGCCCGGCGTCGTGCAGCACCCGCTCGGTGAGCGCAGCGGTCCGCTCGAGCAGGTCGCTGGTCATTTCCTCGAACTCGGCCCTGGTGATCACCGTGTTCCTCGTCTTGCCCGCCGACCCGAACTGTGCTTCCACGCTCTTGCGGGCCGACAGCGCCCGCTTCAGCCGCTCCACCTCGACAAGCAGTGCGCCCGCGTTGCCCGCGGACAGGTCCCTGCCGATATCGCCGCCGAAGCGCTGCTGCAGGCTCCCGGCGAGCCGGTCATCCCAGTCACGGCCGCCAAGCTCATGATCGCCGGCGACCGCGATCACCTCGACCGCATCGGCGCTGAGCTGGATCACCGAGACGTCGAAGGTGCCGCCGCCCAGGTCATAGACGACGAACCGGTTGATCCCCGTTCCTGGCCGCAGCCCGTAGGCCAGAGCTGCCGCGGTCGGCTCGCTGATGATGCGGCGTACCTGCAGGCCAGCCAGGCGTCCGGCCAGCAGGGTTGCCTCCCGCTGCGGGTGCGTGAAGTACTCGGGTACGGTGACCACCGCCTGGCTGACCGGCGTGGACAACGCGCGCTCGGCCTGGGCCTTCAGATGCGCGAGCACTAGCGCCGACAGGTCGGTGGCAGTCCAGTCACGTCCGGCGATGTGACAACTGAAGTCGGGGTTACCCATGCTCGACTTGAAGAACGCCATGACGTCGCCGACGCCGGCGGTCTGATCACGTTTCGCCTCGGCTCCGACGACCGGAGTGCCGCCGGAGAAACTGACCACAGAAGGCGTCCGCGTGTTGCCTTCGTCATCTGGAATGACTTCAGGTTCGCCATCCGCGTTGATCCAGGCCACGGCAGAGTAGGTCGTACCCAGGTCCATGCCGATGGCCGGACCCGTCATTGTCGCTTCCATCGCGCTATCCGGTCACCCTGACGCCGCGGGCACGATTCTTCGCCTCGGCGAGTTGCGGTTCTTGCGCCAGCACTTTCCGACTTTTGACCGAACTCGGCTGAGCTGCTGTCCACCGGAGGGCCAACCTCGCATTACGCTAGCGGCTGCGAAAATTTGCAGATTTATAATGATTCGCCGATCGCGCCCTCGCCGATCCACTCTGCAATAATATAGCCGATAGGTTATGTCATGATAAGAGAACCTGCGCCATCACTGATTGATGGTCCTCTCGAAAGCCCAGCTCTTGCCGTTCCAGCCCAGTGCCAATGTCAGGTACGAGTAGCGAGCCTTCGGGTTGTGGCGGTACCCGACCGCGCAAGGGGTCGGCCGGGTCGAACACGGTCGCCGATCACCTGGCGGTGCTGGAGGCGGCGATCACGGCGCTGCCGCCGGCGTTCCGCCGCAAGCTGATGGTCACCTGCGACGGGGCCGGGGCCAGCCACGGGCTGATCGCCCGGCTGGACAAGCTGGCGTCCCGGCGCGGCTCCCAGCTCACCTACTCGGTCGGCTGGGAGCTCGGCGAGCGGGAGCGCGCCGCGATCGCGAAGGTGCCCGGGCCGGCCTGGCAGATCGCGGTCGATGGCCGCGGGGAGGTCCGCGAGCGCCGCGCCGGCGGTGCCTGCGCCGACCGGTCCTGCGGGCACCGCAAGTGCTGGGCAGAGGAAGCGCACGTCACCGAGCTGACCGGGCTGCTGCGCGAAGGCCCGGCCGGCGATCAGCTGGCCGGCTGGCCCGAACAGCATGCGGGTGCTCGCCCGCCGCGAGCGGCCACATCCCGGCGCCCAGCTGACACTGTTCGAGGCCGCAGACGGCTGGCGGTACAGCCTGCGGGTGACCAGCCTGCCCGCCGCGCTACGGGGCTGGCGCGCGAACCCGGCCTACATCGACGCCGCGCACCGGGTGCACGCACGGGTCGAGGACGGCATCAGGACCGGCAAGGACTGCGGCACCGGCCGGTTCCCCTCCGAAACGACGGCGATGAACAAGGCATGGTTCACCGCCGCCCTGATCTCGGCGACCCTGCTGGCCCGGCTACGGCTGCTCGCCCTGGACGGCATGCTCGCCCGCGCCGAGCCCAAGACCCTGCGCTGCAAGATCTTGCACGCCGCCGCCCGGATCACCCGCGGCGCCCGCAGGCGGCAGCTGAAGATCCAGGCCAGCCGGCCCTGGGCACCCAACATCGTCACAGCATGGGAACGCATCAGCACCCTCGCCCACGCCCCCTGACCAGGCCGCCAGTGCCCTATCCCGACGACCACGCCACCCCAGGGGCCGTGGAACCCCCGGCCACCCGGCCCGACAGCCGGGCCACTGTCACGACCCCGTCATAAAATCCAGATCACGACCGCCGCCAGCGCCGCAGTCAACGACCGCCGAGCAGGCCGCATGAATCATCTAGGCTAACGCCTCGCAGGCGACCGCGAACTACCTCAAGCGCGACGGTGTCGGCACCGGCGCTTACTGGTTCATGGCCGGACCCGGCGTCGACCCGCACTACAACGGGTATGCGGCGTTCCTGACCAGCCACTCCTCCTACAAGGCGGGCGTCTACTCGGCACGAGGCATCTGGGCAGCGACCTTCGGCACGGGCACCGCGGCGCGGATTCCGAACACCTACGAGTGGACTTACCAGACCTTCACCAGCAGCCTCGCCAACCCGCCCGCCGGCTGGTGCCTCTCCGGTGCCGCGTCGTCTGCCTGCGCACGGTTCTTCAGCGGCGTCACATCGAGCAGCAAGTACGCTCTCATGTGGCAGTGGTCAGGTGGCGGAGGCAGCAGCAACGGCTACGGCGACTTCGACCAGATAGACGCCAGCCGAACCCCGTGACTTCACTGGCGCGGTTCAGGGGATCGCGCGTTCCGGCTCGGGCTTGGTCGACTCTTCCCGGCGCAGGTAGGTCCGATCCGGGGCCATGGAGGTGAAACCTACGCTGAGATAGAGAGGGTGCCCGGAACTTACCTTGAGCCTGGTGCAGCCGCGGGCTGCGAGCAGATCAAGTCCGGTCACCAGGACGTGCCTGGCGAGACCCTTGCGCCAGTGCTCTTGCTCGGTCCTCATCGGCTCGACCAGCCCTACCCCGGTCACCGGATCAGCCCAGAACAGGCCGTAGGCCGCCACGGATCCATCGGGCGCCTGAACCAGCAGGTCGAGTTCTGGATCATAGAGTGAGCACCGCGCCAGGCGCGACGCGACGTCGGCGCCGTTGCGGGCGATCATGTGATGCGGCCGGCCGGCAGTTAGAGCCCTGGACGAGAGCCTGAAACCATCCGGCAGCGGCACAACGCCAGGCCGGCCTGCCGGGTTGAGCCACGACGAGGTCCCGGTCTCGCCGGTGGCGGTGAATCCCGCGGCAGCTATCGCGTCGAGCATCATCGTGTCGTCATCGCGCACCGTGACCTCGACGCTATCAATGCCGAGTTCTGCCATTCTGCTCAGCGCGCGCTGCCAAAGTCCGCCGAACATCTTTGCCGCATGATCGGGCACAACGATCACGTCGCACTGGCATGCCCGGCCTTCGCCCGCATCGGTGAAGATCACGCCGGCGACCGGCTCGCCCTGCCCGTCAGTCCAGAAAAGCTGACCCTGTTCGTCGAAGGCGCGGGCGCGGCGCCACCACCACTGGAGATCGGCGGCTTCCCAGAGCCCGGCCGTCGGGTCGGCGAGGCGAACACGATGCAGAAGCTCGGTGGCCATGGCAAGATAGGCTGTCCCGCTCACCTGCTCCTCCCGGACAGACACGTAGGCGAAGATAGGCGCTCGGCCACCGGCAGTCAACTTGTTTTGCTTCGCGGACGCTAATCGGTCGGAGTCTCGCGCCGGGTGTCGACGGCACGTGAATACTGACCCTGGCGCGGCATGGACGCTGCCCCGCCAGGACGCAAGTCGATCGTGGCTCGCTCACCGAACAGCTGAGGCGTTGCCCCGTACGGTCGTGCGGTAGTCGGTCGTTGTGGTCATCGGTGATGCTCCTCGTCGGCTCGCACAAATACTGCAACCATTGCGTCAAGACATGAGACGCCTGCCGATGGCTGCAACGTTCACGGGAAGACCGCCGACACCCTCGCGGACCCGGCTGAGCCGGTCACCGACGGCTGGTCAGGCGAAGTAGTGACCCTTGTCCAGGTCTTCGAGCAAGCCGGGCTGCGTCGGCCGCCAGCCGAGCAGTTCGGCTGTCCGCGCGGCCGAGGCCGGCTGATCGATCGCGAGGATACTCCCGAGAAAGCCGAAACTCTCGGCAGGGACGCTGGCCACGGGCAGGTTCAAGTGGCGCCCGATCACTTCGGCGATGGCACGGGTGGGCACGCCCTCGTCGCCGACCGCGTTCAGCCGGGAGCCTGCCGGGGCTCCTTCGACGGCGAGCCGGAACAGGTGCGCCGCGTCCAGCACGTGCACCGCCGGCCAGCGGCTTGCACCGTCGCAGACATAGCCGGAGACGCCGGTCTCGCGGGCGACGCCGATCATGCGTGCGATGAAGCCGTGCCGGTCGCCGTCGCCGTGCACCGTCCTGGGCAGCCCGACGACCGAAGACCGGACGCCGCGTGCCGCCATGCCCAGGGCCGCGCGGGCGTTCTCCAGCCGGGCCGCCACCGGCGACCCGGAGACGGACTCGTCCGACTCGGTTGCCACGATCCCCGGCACGGCGGCGGTCCCCGACGCGATCACGAGCGGCTTGCCCGAGTCCTCGATCGCGGCCCCCATCGTCTCGATAGCCAGCGCGTCGGTACGCACCGAAGCCTCGAAGCTTGCGAAGTCATGAATAAAGGCCAGGTGGATCACGCCGTCGCTACTAGCTGCCCCGGAGCGCAGGACGTCCAGGTCGTGCAGGCCACCGCGAAGCACCTGCGCGCCCGCAGCGGCGACGGCGACGGCCGAGGCGGCCGATCTGGCCAGCCCGAGAACCTCGTGACCCGCGCCGAGCAGTTCGGGGACGACGGCTGAGCCGATCCAGCCGGACGCGCCGGTGACGAATACTCGCATCATGTACCTCCTGAAGCCAGTAACCTCTGATGTCAGTTACTGTCATCAGTCTAGCACGCTGATGTCCGTCACTGTCATCAAGTGACGCAGCATGCGCCCTGCTGCAAGCACCTCGATCAAAAGAGCGCCGCCAGAAGGACCGCTTGACAAATCACCTTGCCGACGAGTGGCTTCGGTGCAGGGTCCCGACCTAGTGCTACCTGGCATCACCGCCGGACTCGACGCTTCTGCGCACGACATCGCCCCGCGAGCAAGCACAGCATGGAAGTACCGCCTGGGATAGCGCCTGCTTAGGACAACGAGTGCTCAATCAAAGCGGCCAAGCTAAGTTCGCGAGATCGGCCGCTCTGCTGTCGCTTGCCAGCGCGATGGGGCCAGGGAGCTGGCACTAGGAAGGGACCGCCGCTTTGCCGTTCCTATGGTTTCTTCAGGCCCACCTTCCGTGCACTCGCGCCGTTCGAGGCGTCGAACGAGTCGGATCTGGTCCCGACATACGCCACGACGCTCCCGACAACGCCGTAGACGGGGGCCGACTGCTGATAGTCGATGGTCACGTCACCGAAACGGGTCGGTGAGCCGGAGTTGGACTGCCGGAATGAGGAACCCCGGCCGTAAGTGGTCATGTATCCGGCCTGGTTCCGATTGCCGCAGGTGGGCCAGCCGGCAAAGGACACGCCCCAGGGGAACGAGACCGACAGCGACGGGTTGAAGCTGCAGCTGTATCCGGTCCAGTCCTGCCCCAGCGAGAGCTTCGAGACTCTGGCACTCGATCCGCAGTGCCCGTTCGACAGCAAGCGGGTCACCGATGCGGCCACCACGGGATTCGTGAGCTTGATCTTCTCGAAGGTTATCGTCGGCGGTGGATTGCGCGGGTTAGGGTGGCCCACTGCCGTATAGGTAATCGTACCGTGAGTCCTTATCGCGATGCATCTCCTGAGCGGGCGAGACTTGAACAGCCACGAATTGTGGTAGCTGATATGCATGTGGTGGACCAGGGTCGCCGGTGAATTCGCTGCCGGGGCCTGGCTGGCGACCGCGCTCACCGCGGGCAACCCAAGGAGAGCCGAACTCGTAATGGCTATGGAGAACATACCCAGTCGACTATTTCGCCATGCAGACACTATCGCCTCCGGACGCTAATCCGCAGATATCCCGATTTTCGGGCTATTAGCACATTAACGCGCTGGCACAACGATGTCAATGAGCTTCGCGGGATGGCTGTCCATCACCGGTCACCTCCGCCCGGCGACGCCATAGCGCAACACCACGGAATTTAGGCGTTTGAGGTCTCCTGGACTGTTGCCTCCTTAGCGTTCCTTATGTGTTCGGATGTCCGTTGTGGAATGGCAGTGGGGCATGGTTTCGGCCCGCGTGTCGCGGCAGGGCTGGCGCGCGGTTCCGCGGCCGCGGGCCCGGCGCGGCCGGGGCGGTTCCTCCTTCTTGTCGTGCGGGCTTGGCGGCGCGCTAGGAGAATCCGGGTGCGAAGACGGTGACCCGGGGTTTCCCGGTGACGGTGGTCTTCGTCTCGGTGGCATGGGGGATCAGCAGCCGCCATTCCGTGATGACCTTGCCAGTCGGGATGTGCCAGTCCAGGGCGAACGGGACGTCCGCCAGGTCCGGCAGCCACGCGTCCGCCAGGACCGCCCCGTTCCGCCGGACCAGCGCGGGAGCCGTCAGCACCGGACGGCAGAACAGCGCCATCTCGCCCGCCGACGGAACGAGCCCTTCCGCTAACTTAGGTCACAGCCCAATCGAGGCCGTCAGAGCTTAACTCCCTGGTGTTGCGCCACAGCGGGCTTCCAGAAAGGCCAGATCACGGACCGCGAACCGATAGTGCTCGATCTCCTCATCCAGCACCACGGCGATTCGGCCGATTACGGTGCGCTCTTCGTCCGGGTAACCGGGAGCCGGCGAGCGCTGGCAGGGCCGCCCAGATCGGCATCCGCCAGGCCGGTCACGATGCGCCGGATCACCGCCATCCGGTCGGACCACTCCTCGCCGGCCGTCTGGGATCGGCGAAACTGCACTCGCTCGGGGTGCTGGCGGTCCAGCTCGGCGCTGACGAATTCGGTCACGTCAATGCCGTTGACCGTGACATCGCTGAGGTGACCGGAGATGCCCGCTGCCCTCCTCGCCCGCACTGAAGCGGTGCGGCCCGAACTGCGCCTGCCGGTTCATCTGGTGGCGCGGGTGGGCCGGCCATCTCATTCGCTGTCGTCATAGACTGCAACATAACGCCGATTCCGGTCGATCTGCTTCGCATGGCGCGGACCACGAGCGCCATCGCGCCTGCACCGAAGCCTGGCCCGGCCAGCGAGCCAGCCAGCCAGCACGCTAGAGCAGGCGACAGGTAAGAGGTGCGTGCCCTAACGTTCGGTAAGATTGGCGGTGGTTGTGCATGGATACGGTCGCTGGCGGCGAGATCGGGGGTTCGCCGAGATGACCTCTCGGCTCCTGGCGGTGAGCTTCGACTCGGTAAGCCCGCTTCGGCTGGCGCGCTTCTGGGGTGACCTGCTCGGCTGGAAACTGACCGACGATTCGCATGACGGCGCCACGCTGGTGCCGGGGGATGGCATCGGGTTCGGGTTCGGGTTTCTTCCCGTGCAGGGACAGAAGTCCGGCCAGAACGAGAGGCATTTCCATCTGACCAGCGCGTCCGCCGAGGATCAGCGGCACACGGTGGCAAAGGCACTCGGGCTCGGTGCCCGGCATGTCGACCTTGGCCAGCTTCCGGAGGAGGGCCATATCGTGCTCGCCGACCCCGAAGGCAACGAATTCTGCGTGATCGAGCCGGGCAACAAGTACCTGGCGGGTTGCGGGTTCATGGCCGAGATCACGTGCGCAGGTTCGCGCGAGGCCGGGTTCTTCTGGGCCGAAGCCCTCAAGTGGCCGCTGGTCTGGGATCAGGGTCTTCAGACGGCGATCCAGTCACCGCAGGGAGGCACGAAAATCTCCTGGGACGAGGAGGGGATGCCTCCGGCATCGCAGAACCGGCTACGCTTCGTACTCGCTCCGACCGGCGACGGTGATCAGCAAGCGGAGGCCGACCGTCTGGTCGCCCTCGGGGCCACACACCTGCGCTACCGCCAGGCCGATGCCAGCGTCATGGTCATGGCCGATCCCGACGGCCGCGAGTTCTACCTGCTGGCCGCGCGATAGCGCCGCAGGATCCGACACTATCTCTATCGCTATGCAGCCAAGCCTCGGCCACCATCCACACCTGCGGCCCAGCAGACAAGGCCGCACGCCTCTCGCCAGCGACCGCAGCAACGAAAACCACGCCAGGATGAGCCTGCATCCGCAGCCACTCACGCACGGCACCGACCACGACCGTTGACTTCTTCGCCCCTGCCTGCCGCGCATAGTCGGCTAGACGCTCGTCAACCGCCTCAGGGAAGCGCACACCAAACAGCCAGCCTTGTGGCATGCAACGAGCATGGAAGCGCCCGAGAGCTTCACGAGACCAGCGATCAGACCCGGCGAGAAGCTGCCTACCTGCGGAAACGCGAAGCGCCCCGACCGCGACTCGAACGCGGGACCTACTGCTCAGGAGGCGATTTCACGACATCACCAGACGCGGCTCGAAATGGCTTAGTGTGGCTGTGACCAGGGGTTTCGATCGCCTGACGGCGCTGGATGTTGCCTGAATACTGCGGTCGTTGGCTACCAGTTTGGCTACCAGACCCCGCAATGAAAACTTGACCAACCGGGCCGCTTCAGGTGATCACGCTCAGAACGGGCCCGTCATCGCAGGCGGACGGCAGAGTGTATGCCCGAGGGACGGCGAACCGTATGGTCCGGAGGCGGCGTTCCGTATGATAGTGACGTGATCCTCGAACGAGCTGTCGCTGGCCGCTACCAGGAGACCGTGGCCGCGCGGCGCGTCACTATAGTTACCGGCCCCCGGCAGTCGGGCAAGACCACGCTCGTCCAGAGCAAACTCGGCCCCGGCACACTGCGGAGCCTGGACGACCAGGGCACCCTTGATGCCGCCCTGGCCGATCCCGTCGGCTTCCTCAGCTTCGGGCCGCGCCCGCTCGTGATCGACGAGATCCAACGCGCCGGCGAGCCCCTCGTTCGCGCGATCAAGTTCACGGTCGACCGCAACCCCAGCCCGGGCCAGTTCGTGCTGACCGGCTCGTCTAACTTCCTGACCGTTCCCACCATCTCCGAATCCCTTGCCGGCCGAGCCGGATTCGTCGAAGTATGGCCCTTCACCCAGGGCGAGATCGGCGGCAGGCCCGACAGTTTCATCGACCGGGCGCTCACCGGAACAGCGGCCTTCGGCGCCCGGCAGCCCGACCCCATCGGCCGCCGGGATCTGCTCGAGAAAATCTGCGCCGGCGGCTATCCCGAAGTCCTCCGGCTCACGGCCCGCCAGCGACCCGGCTGGTTCCGCGACTACGTGCAGACCACCATCGAACGCGACGTCGTCGAACTATCGGGCATCCGCAAAGTCGCCGAACTGAACCAGCTACTCCGGCTGTTCGCCGCCCGCACAGGCTGCGAACTGGTCATGCAGGGAATTATCGACGACGCGCCGCTCGAACGGCAGGCCGTCTATGACCACCGCGCCTGGCTCGAGACCATCCACCTCATCACCACGCTGCCAGCCTGGTCCCGCAACCTGACCCGCCGCGTCAAAAGACACCCGAAACTATTCGTCACCGACCCCGGTCTCGCCGCCTGGCTGCTCGGCAAGACCGCCGGCGCACTCGACGACCCGTCCGACCCGGCCACCGGCCAACTCGTCGAAACCTTCGTCTACTGCGAACTGCGCCGCCAGCTCACCTGGACCTCCACCGACGCCACCTTGTACCACTGGCAAGACCGCTCCGGCGCCGAAGTTGACCTCGTCATCGAAGCCGCCGACGGCCGCATAACCGCCATCGAGGTCAAGACAGGCCAGACCGCCAAACCGGAATGGTTCCGCTGGCTTACCCAGATGCGCGACACCATCGGCGACAAATTCACCGCCGGCATCGCGCTCTACACAGGAAACGAAACCCTGCCCTTCGGCGACCGACTCCTCGCCACACCCATCTCAGCACTATGGCAATCATGAACACCCGCCCGCGCCGAACTAAAGCGCACGGGCACATCGCGCACGACTAAGCCGACCGGCCGGGGATCGGCACGCAACGGGCACGGAACCTCCCGAAGGCTTCCTGAGACTGATGATCAGAGCGACCGACAGGCCGTCCACCTGCAAAACGCGAAGCGCCCCGACCGCGACTCGAACGCGGGACCTACTGCTCAGGAGGCGATTTCACGGCATCGCCCGGCGTGGCCGGGGATTGCCCAGCGTGGCCGTGACCTGGGATTTTAGTCGCCTGACGGTGCTGGATGTGGCCTGCGTCCTGTGGTCGTTGGCTCCCAGTTTGGCTACCCAGAAGTGCTGGCTAGAAGATGCCGAGCTGGTCTAGTTGGAGCAGGCGGGTGGCGCTGTCGATGCATTGACGCGCGGCTTCGATGGCATCGTCTGCCTCGCTGGCGGTGATCGGGTCGTAGCTCCGCGGGTCGGGATATTCGGACTGGTTACGGCGTCTGCGCAGCCGGTCGAGAGAAGTCAGGCCGGGGACGCCGGGAAACTGGGCCCGGATAGCGTCTACCACGGCTATGTGGCCGCCGGCCGACGTGGGCCAGAGTCCCTGATGATTGAGTACGGCGGTCGCGCTCTTGCGGGCAGCGTCGTAGGCCAAGGTGTAGGCCGCCTCGGGGTCCCGGTCGCGCAGGCGCTCTCTACATGCCTGCGGGCCGAGGACAGTAGCGCGGCGACTGTGTCGCTATCGGCGATGACGCGCTGCAGGTGACGAGTTCCGATCAGCGCCAGCACCTGGTCAGCGCCTTTCGCCCACCGGCTCACTCAGCACCTCCGCCATGATCCGCATCGGCAGGATGAGGTATCTCCAGGAGGGGTGAGGACCGCAGTTGCCGGGTGAAACCGTCATCGGCCGACCGCCACTGTTCCGCGGTTCGCATGGTGACGTTAACTTCCCGTCCCAGGCGCTCTTCGGCCCTGCGGGCCGCTTCATAGCAGTCAGCCCGGTCTGGCGAGCCGATCAGCAGCACGTCCACGTCCCGGGGTGCCGGCCCGCTCTCGCCTGCATACCGGGCGGCCCATGAACCATAGATCAAGATCTGGCTCACCCGCGCCAGGCTCCCGAACTCCTCGCCGACCACCAGCGGCGGGCCGAACGACATCACGGCCAGTTGCGCCAGCGGCCGGAAATACGGGCTGTCCTCGTTGGCCCGCACCAGCTTCGTCCGGCCCACCGAACGCGCCACGACCAGCTCAGCGTCCTGAAGGCGCCGGACCTCGCTCCCGACCGTCTGATACGGCTGACCCGTCCGCTCCGCCAGGTCATCAACAGTCCACTCGACGCCAGGATCAGCCAGGACCAAGGCCAGGACCTCGCCCTGCAGCCTGGACCGGAACACCGGCAGGACAGACGGAGCTGCCGTACGCACCACCACAGCATATCACTCGATAACCAAGCGATATCAACCAGAAAACAAGCAATACCTGCGAGCATCCGACTGCACGCAAACCGTCCCTGCCCGGCCCGCCGCCGCGCATCCCCCATCCGCCAAAGCACGGGTGGCACAACACTCCGACCGGGCCGGATTCTGAACTCCAACGCCATGACGCCCGATGCGCCCCTTCACGCTCGAGTCCTCGCCGCGCCGCGGCGCTTGGTCCTGGATTCAGCCATGCCCAACCGCACCCCCGGTGACGGACAGTTGGCTGTAGAGCTTCGCGAGAGGAGGCCATCAGTCCTCCCGGCCTGGGGCCGTCGCTGGCTGACCGGGTCAAGGGCAGCAGGTATCACATCATGAAGGAACTGCGGCCGCCGTCGTCTGGGAGCACCGAGATCCGCCTGCTGTTCGCGTTCGACCCCAGGCGTGAGGCAATATTCCTGGTCGTCGGCGACAAGGCGGGGAACTGGCAAGGCTGGTACAGGCACGCGATCCCGCTGGCAGACGAGCGGCTCGCCCGGCACCTGGCCGATCTGGAATCAGAGGAAGCGAAGAAGGGATGACGAGCGGCTACGCCAGGTGGAGTGAGGTCAGGGCTGCGGGCCGCGAGACCGACCCGCGATCCGCCGACGAGCAGGCTGCGGGGAAGATAGCGGCGCGCGACCGCCGGGAGGCATACGTGCGCGGCCATCAGCTAGCGGAGATGCGCGCAGCCGCCGGACTGACGCAGGCGGACGTGGCCGACGCACTCGGCGTGTCGCAAGCCCGCGTCTCCAAGATCGAGCACGGAGAGGTATCAGGGATCGACATCGTGCGCGCCTACGTCGCCGCACGCGGCGGAACTTCGGTTTCCGTCGTCTGGCAGTGCGCGGTTTACCGCCGTCAGCTGACCTTGCTGGCGAACCGGTGCCTGGCCGCCTGACGGGACACGCCAAGAGCTACCGCGATCCTGTTCCAGCTCCGCCCGCGCGCCCGGGCCGCAGCCACCTTCTCGGTGATCATGAGCTCGGCTCTACGGGCCTGCTCGGCGGCTTCGGCAATCGCCCGCAGATCAGACAGATCCTCCGCCACAGCGGCAGCAGGGTCAAGCTGGTCAGCCAGCCGCTCAAAACGGCGGGCCGCATCCTCGATCTGAGCGTCAGTGTGCTTCATGTCCTCAACCCCGGCTGATGAACTGGTAGAACTTGCGGCGCAGCGGCATCGCGTGGATCACCACCGGGTCGTCCCCGCCTAGATCCAGCACGCCGATCTCCAGTAACGCCCCGTCCCGCGCCGACCCGATCAACATCGTCAAGTCCCCGTCCATGTCCACCTTGCGCGTCGCGTTGCGCACCGCATGCCAGATGTCCGCATCGCTTGTCCCGTGCCGCCGGGCCGGACCACCGATCCTCACCGGCGCTACGATGCCCGCCCCGACAGGTCATGTCAACAATTGTTGTCTACTTCTTGTTCCGTGTCCATGGCCGGGTCCGGCAGAAATACGCGGAACACCATGCCGGTCTAGCCGCGGGAGCGGCGAAGGGAACAGTTGGCGACCGCAAGCTTCGGGATCATGCGGCCACCGTGGTCTGGCAGCAGGAGATCCGCCTGCTGTTCGCGTTCGAATCTTGGCTTGAGGCCATCTGCCTTGTCGCTGGCCGCCGCCATGGGAGTGAGTCAGGCCGCGGCGCGTGTCCAGGCTCGAGAAGAGCGCACTCAAGCCAACCCTCGCCGCCTACGTCAGAACTCTGGGGGAAACTCAAGATCACGGCCGACCTTCAGCGACGAGACTTACGTCCCGGGTAATAGAGCGACAGCTCCGCGCACGTAGGCACTCGACCTGGCGCGCCGCCTGGCTCGCTGGCGGGCGTGACGCCCAAACTCATAACAGTTCTTATGGTTTTGAGCGCTGCGGCGGTTGATGGCAGATCGGAGTGCTGAGGCGGACGCTACGGACCTTTCGCGACTGGCTCGGCTGTGCATGTATGACCAAGATCGGCCTGGGGCGGAGCGTTGGGTGACGGAAGGTCTGCGTCGCGATCCGGAAAATGAATATTGCTTGCGGTTCAAGCGTCAACTTGAAGTGGAGTCTGGCAACTCATAAAGATTTGCTTTGCGCTGGCTGAGTTACGATTAGGTGCTTTTTCGGTTTAATTTTGTTCTTCCTAAGTTTAGCGGGAAGGGGGATGACGGCTTCGAGTTGATTGAGGCGTGAGCGTGATTCGCATTTTTACTGAGATAGTCCACAGCGAGAACGAGACCGACCACGCGAGTTTGAAGCGATCGCAAGGTCGGCGTCTGGCGCGTCGGATGATCCGTGGAGTCATCTGGTGAACGGCTGCCACCCAGCACCCTCGCATACGCCGCGCTGTCTGCCGTGGATGCGGGCGAGACCGTCAAAGCCAGGCACCTGATGGCCCGGGTGCAGGCCGGCCGGGACTCATCGCTTCTACTGGCAACCGATGACGTGGTGGTGGGCCATATCGGCAAGTGTGGCCCGGTCCCTATCCCTGATGTCCTGACAGCTGCGACGCCCGCGCAGCGGGCAGCCGAGCCAACCTGCCTTGCGTTTCTGGGCGTGCAGGCACTCCAGCGACGAGATGTGATGGCTGCCGTGCACTACCTCGAAGAGGGACTTGCCGCCAACGCCGATGGGTCATCTCTGATGCTGCAGCTTGCTAAGGCACTGCAGTTGCGGGTCACGTCGGCGCAGTCGGCGGTGCCTGCGGAGGACCTGCGGCGCATTGAAGAGCTTGCGCGCCGTGCGCTGGATCAGCGCCGCCTGTGGTCGGGGCCGAGTTGGGAGCCATTGGCCGTGCTGATGCGGAGGCACGCTCAAGTTGGAGCTTTCGAGCAGGCAACGCGCCTGGGCACTCCGATCCCAGAAGGAGAAGCTCAAGACAGTGAGGCTTCGGCTGATGAGATTGTCATCCTTGGCATTCAGATCTCGCTGGCGCTGCGAGACCTTCGCGGGGCGAGGGAATTCGCCTCCCGGGCCGGATCAGATCATGCGAGAACGATGGCGAGAGCGCTTCTTGCGGAGCCGGATCTCCCTGCAGGCGAACAGGCCGATCTGTGGAAAGCGGCCCTAACCGATGCGGCTCCGCAGCGCCAGGGTCACGGGCTATGTGACTGGGTGGTTCGCTTCCGGCACGGCGACCGCGGGTGGCTTCACGGCGGTCACCCCCGCCCGCCTGCTCAGCGCGTCGCTTGGCAAGGACAAGATCGGCAAGCTGGCCGTGCGCGGCCGCCACGGGGTGCCAGGCAGCGGCGCGGGCTCGGTCCTGCTGACCGTCACGGTCACCCAGCCAGTCCGGGCAGGCAGCCTGACCGTCTATCCGGAGGGGATCGCCCGTCCCGCGAACGCGAGCCTTAGCTTCGGGGCGAAGTCCGCCGTCACGGGGCCCGTGGTCAGCGCCATCGGCGCCGACGGCCGTGTCGACGTGCGCAACAACTCGGCGGGGACTGCCAGGGTGAGCGTATTCGTGGATGGCTGGTTCGCGAGGGGCGCGCCGGCCGCGGGCGGCTTCGCGGCGCTGCGGCCAGCGCGAGCGCTGAGCAAGTCCCTGGGAAAGGGCAAGACGGTCAAGGTGGCCGTGCGCGGGCACGACGGCGTGCCGTCAAGCGGGGCGCAGGCCGTCCTGCTCTCGGTCACCATCACCAGGCCGGCCGGGGCTGGCACGCTGACCGCATATCCGGACGGCCTGTCCCTGCCGTCCGCGCGAGCGCCACCTTCGCGGCCCGCTGCACCGTCACCGTTCCGGTGATCGTGGCGATCGGTGCCCACGGTGACATCGATCTGCGCAGTTCGGTGACTGCGTCGGTCGCCGTGTACGTGACTGGCTGGTTCAGCGCGCTCGCCACGAAACCACTCCTGATCAAACAGGTCGTCCCCGACTTTGAGGGCTACTGCGCGCTGCTCACCTCCGGCGGGGTGTACTGCTGGGGCTACGGGCAGAGCGGCGAGCTGGGCAATGGCAACTTCGCCGCGTCGACAACACCCGTGCCGGTCGTCGGCACGGGCGGGACTGGCACCCTGAGCGGAGTGCGCTCGCTGGCCAGCGACGGCCAGGGGGTGTGCGCGGTGCTTGGGTCTGGCGGCGTGGACTGCTGGGGGTATGGCGGCGAGGGCGAACTCGGAGACGGCTCGTTCCTCGAGTCCGCCGTGCCCGTACCTGTGAAGGGCGTCGGCGGTTCAGGGACACTGACCGGCGTGGCCAGCCTGGCGCCGTTCAACGAGTTCGGCGGCAGCGCCAACTACTGCGCACTGCTGCGATCCGGCGGCGTGGACTGCTGGGGTTTCGGATTGTTCGGCCAGCTCGGCGACGGCAAGTTCTATACGACAGGGAACGAGCGGTCGGACGTTCCCGTGGCGGTCAAGGGTGTCGGCGGTACGGGGACGCTGACCGGGGTGGCCAGCATGGACACCTCGAGCGCGAACGGCCACACGACCTACTGCGCGGTGCTCACCTCCGGCGGAGTGGACTGCTGGGGCTACGCCAGCGCCGGGCAGCTTGGTGACGGCGTGAATCACGGCGCTACTCAGGGAACGGACGTTCCTGTCGCGGTCGCAGGCGTCGGCGGTTCCGGCACGCTCACCGGGGTCAGCAGCATCAAGGCCGGCTTCACCGCGTTCTGCGCGGTGCTCACGTCCGGCGGTGTCGACTGCTGGGGGGCAGGCGGCAACGGCCAGCTCGGCAATAACAGCAACAGCGGCTCAGACACCCCGATCGCGGTCGAGGGCGTCGGCGGAACCGGAACTCTGTCCGCGGTCAAGAGCCTGAGCAGCGCGAGCGAAGCCAGCTTCTGCGCGCTGCTTTCCACGGGCGGGGTGGACTGCTGGGGCTTTCTTTACAACGTGGAATACGTCCCTGTTCAGGTGCCTGGCGTCGGCGGGTCAGGCGACCTGTCCGGCGTCACGAGCCTGGCCGCCACCTCGTTCGACGGGTTCAGCACGTACTGCGCTCGGCTGTCCTCGGCCGGCGCGAACTGCTGAGACGACGGCGGAGAGGATCAGCTAGGCGACGGCAAGGGCACTCAGGGGACCGCCAGCCCGGTCGTGGTGGCGGGAGTCGGCGGGTCGGGAACCTTGGCGAAGGTGACCGCGGTCGTCGGAAGCGCAGGAGACGGCACCTTCTGCGCCGTCCTGAACTCCGCCAAGCTGGCGTGCTGGGGCTGGGGGGTGAATGCGTCGCGACCATTCGCCCGCCGTACTACCAGTTCCCCGCCGGCGGCAAGATCACGTCAATGCGCACCTACTACGGCGCGGAACTGCCCGACCCGGTGAGCCACTGCCGGCGCCCCCGGCCAGGCGGTTACGGCCTGCCGATCATCTACGGTCACCAGGATCATGTGCGCAAGCCGACCGCTCGCCAGGCAGCACACCTTCACCGTCGCTGTCTACTACCGCCACAAGCTCCAGTCACGCTGGAGCTTCCGCACCAGGTGACTTCGAATGTCGCCTGGGGAATGGCCTCCTATGACGGAGGCACCGGCTTGGTAAGTAGCCGGATCGTCCTGGCTAGCTCGTCGCACGTGGCGGCCAGTCCATCACGGCTGGCAGCGGTGAAGATCACGTGCCCGTGAGCCTGGGACACGTGCGGCGGCACGTTGACGAGCTCTCCCGGCTGGTGGTAGACCTCAAGGTCCCTGACATCGGACCTGGCCCGAGCCTCGTCCACACCGTTGGTGCCGACGAGGATGCCAGGCTGATCAGCGAAGATGAGATAATGGCCAACCGGCCTAGCGGTCGTCACGGGTCCCGCGCCCAGACGGCAAGGCTCAGTTCCGGGCAGCGCCGGGCGCACCCCACGTGCCAGGTCGAGCACGCTGGCCACCAGGTCAATGCCGGTACTGAGCAGCACCGACTGGTACACGCACGCGCCTCCAACCCTGGCCGCGACTTCCAGCATCACCACACGCCCGTCTGGAGTAATCCTGAACTCGGTGTGGGTCGCGCCCGTGGTAATGCCCAGTGCCTTGATCGCCGTCTCCGTCGCCGCGACCACAGCACTGATCGTTGACTCGGGCAGAGCAGTTGGCGTGGCGAAGAAAATCTCGGCGAAGAACGGGCCGGTCATCGGCAGCGGCTTGTCATGGATGGCAACGACCTGCGGAACGCCGTCGACCACCAGCGCTTCGACGCTGATTTCGCAGCCGGGAACGTAGCCCTCGATGAGCACCGCGCCCGCATACCTGGCCTCGGCCTGCGCCCGCAGCGGATCGTAGCTGAAATTCGCCCAGCTGGCCTGGCGCAGCGAGGCGAACACCTGCCGCATGCTCATCTCGTCATTGACACGCTGCACGTACTTACTGCCCGAGCCAATTAGCGGCTTTACGATAACCGGGTAGCCTATCCGCGCAGCCGCCGTGCAGGCGTCCTCGGTCGTCCCGGCCAGACGGTAGGCGGGCTGGTCGACCCTGACCTCGGAGAACGCCTCGCGCATGGCGTACTTGTCCCTCGCCAGATAAGCGGCCTCGGTTGAGATGAACGGCAGACCGAGCACCTGTGCGCACGCGGCGGCCGATGGGACTGCCTGCTCGACGAACGTCACGATCGCGGTGACCGGGCTGGCTTCCTTCCTGGCGAGGGCGGTGACGGCGCCGACCGTCGCGACGGTGCCTGAGATATCAGCCGCGACGACCAGGTCGGCGTACTCGCGTTCCCAGGCAGGGTCCTTCATTACCAAGATCAGCCGCTCTCCATGCTGAGCGGCGTAGTCACGGATTCTTGACAAGTGCCTACGGCGGCTAAGGTTCCTGTTGTGCAGCAGCAAGATGCTCACTTTGCGCTCGTTTCCGATCGCCGCTCGCCGGTCCTGGCCAGCGGCACGTCAGTGAGCCAGGCCCGGTACTGGGTAGCGGCTCCGCGCACCACCTGTCCGTAGGCCTGCTCGATTCTCGCGGTGACCGGGCCTGGCTCGCCATTGCCTACCGCCAGTCCGTCGACCTCGGTGACCGGCAATACCTCCCAGCCGGTGCCCATGAAGAAGATCTCCTGCGCCAGGTACAACTCGGTACGGTCGACCTCACGCTCATACACCGTCAATCCCAGATCTCTGGCTAGCTTCAGCACGGTGTCCCTGGTGATGCTCTCCAGCACCGAGCCAGTCAGGGCTGGGGTGCTGATCGCGCCGTGACGTACGAGGGCGATGCACGCTCCCGGACCCTCGCTGACCTGATAGCGCTCATTCAGGATGATCGGCCAGTCGTAGCCATTCTGCCTGGCCTCCATCATCGCCAAGCGGCCATTGTGGTAGTTCGAGAACGCCTTGATCCTCGGCGGCATGACGGCGTCGCTGATCCGCCGCCACGAGCTGACGCCAGCACGGCAGCCACGTTTGACGCCCAAACCGGTGGTGAAGGGCCAGCTATCGATAACTAGATGGCAGGGGACGTCGGCCGGGACGAGCGGGTCCTTGATGATCCCCGCTGGGAAGGCCCACGGACGCAGGTAGATGTCGTCGTCGTATTCATTGGCGCAGATCAGGTCGAGCACGGCCGCGCGCAGCCGGTCCAGGTCGTAGCCGAGCCGAAGCCGACAGATCCGAGCCGAGTCGAGGAATCGACACAAGTGCTCGTCCAGACGGAACAAGCCGAGTCCAGAACCCCTCGCCGACCGGTAGGCCTTGATCCCCTCGAATACCGACGACACCGAGGCGTGCCCGACTGCGTTGACGTGCACCACGGCCTTCGCCCACGGCACCAGTTCGCCGTCGCGCCAGATCCAGCGTGGGCCTTCCCGGTCGGCCGCGTCAACGGGTGCGGTCAGCACCGCCGTGTTCAGGTCAACCGGATCGAGGCCGCCCTCGTCTATGTCACCAGAGTGCCGGCTCATGCCGCGCTCCTTCCAGTGCCGCCGAGCACTCGGCGGATGTAGTCGTTACTGAAGACGCCATCCGGGTCAAGCTTGGCGCGGAAGCTGGCCGCCGCCCGCCACTCTGGGTACCTGGCGGCGAGGGAAGCGGCGGTAGCGGTGTGGGCCTTACCCCAGTGCGGACGGCCATCGTGTGCTTCGAACACCGCTTCAGCGATCCGGTGCAGTTCCAGGTAGCTGGCCGCGCGCGGCACTGTGAGGTTCAGGTAACCCGTGGCGCGACCGTAGGCGGGGCTGAGCATTATGTCGTCCGCCGCGCCGATCCGCACAGTCAGGGAATACGGCGAGTACACCCCTGCCCGACGCAGCGCCGCCTGCACTTCCCGCACTGCGGCGGGCACATTGGCGAGCGGCACGGCCGACTCCATCGCAAGCTGTTTGACCGGCTGCCAGAACGTGGCGGCGCGATAGTAACTGTCGGTGAACTTAACCGGGCCAGTTGGCAGCCGCAGCCCGCGATCGCTCAGCCAAGGCACAGCTGACCTGTCCACCCGCCCGGCCTGGCCGATGACGGCGCAGCGAACCTCATCGAGGGTGCTGGCCAGTCGGTATCTGCCCGCCCGGGGACTGACCGGAGCTCCGGTCCTCGCCAGTACTCTTGTGCTGGCGCTGTCGCTCCAGGCCTTCAGCGAAAACGATACATAGTCGGCGCTGCAGATCCACTCGCTAAACCGTTCAAGCAACGCCTCGGCGGGCTCGCTCGACTCGGCTACCTCGACCCGGAACGCGGGCACGCAGGCCATTGTCACCTCGGTGATCACGCCGAGAGTGCCCAGGGCGGTACGGGCGGCACGGAACAGGTCAGGGTCGCGCTGGGCCGAGCATTCGCGTGTCTCGCCATCGGCCGTCACCATCCGCAGACCCGTGACTTGGCAGCCGAACTGCTGGTAGCGCCATCCGGTACCGTGATTACCGGTCGAAATCATCCCGCCCACGGTCTGCTCAGCGAGCGTACCCATTACTGGGAGAGTGAGGCCTTCTTCGTCAAGCCGCTCGCACAGGTCAGCCAGCAGCGTGCCCGACCGCAGGGTCACCGTCCTGGCCTGCCGATCAATGCGCAGCACGCCCCGGTAGCCGCTCAGGTCAAGCAATGTCCCTTCCGTGCAGGCGATCGAGTTGAACGAATGCCCGGTCCCGGCGACCCGTATCGTCCTGCCGCACTCGCCCGCCCGCCGCACCACCGCCACGACCTCATCCTCCGAGCGGGGTCTGATCCATTCGGCAGGCATGCACTTGGCGGTGCCGGCCCAGGAACGCCATGTGGCTCTTGGACTCACTGGCCTGCTCCGGCGCGGCCACTACGCAGATCAGCGCACAACCGCAGGACGGCGTCCTGCCAGTGCGGCATCACAAAGCCGAGGCCGGTCAGCTTGCTGGTATCGAGGCTGGAGTACTGCGGCCGGTCACCGCCGTAGCCGACGTCGGCGAATTCGACCTGCTCAGGTGCATAATGCTCGGCGAGCACCGGGTCGACGGCACACACCGCGAACATGCCTAGGTCGTATCTGGTCGCCTCGCCATCGCCCGCGACATGCACCGTACCGGTTACGTCATGGCTTATCAGATAGATCATGGCTGCGGCAAGGTCGGCAGTATAGGTCGGCCGGGAAAACTGGTCGGCAAGCAGGCGAGTGTGCCCGCCGCGCTGGGCCTCGCCGACCGAAGCAAGGACGTCATCGTCGTACTCGCCGACCCCGCCGAAGAGCCAGGAAGTGCGCACTATCAGGTGCCGTGGCACGGCCTGCGCGATCCGCTCCCCGGCCAGCTTGGTCAGCGCGTACAGGCTGAGCGGGTTGGGCACGTCCGTTTCTGCGTAGCCGGCGGGCGGCGGGCTGACCCCGTCGAATACGTAGTCGGTCGAGACGTATATGAGGCCGGCATCGTGCCGCCTGGCGGCTTCCGCCGCATGCCCGGCTCCGGCAACGTTGACAGCAAGCGCCCGGCGTGGGTTGGCGTCACAGCCGCCGATCGTCGCGATGGCGGCCAGATGGATGACAAGGTCAGGCCGGAAGTCGTCGGCCGAAGAGGCGAACGCAGTGGCATCGGCTATGTCGAAGTCGCTGATCGAGACGCCGAGCACGTCCCATGCGCTGGCGACCGGATCAGTGGCGAGTGCATGGAGCAGGGCGGTGCCAAGGTTGCCATTAGCGCCTGTGACGTAGACGCGCATGGCGTCTACAACCTCCCGAATTCGTCGCGCAGATCGGTGACCATCGCGCCGCTGCTCATTCGCTCCCTGATTGCGTTCTCACGATTAGCGAGCGCGCGGGTTTCTGCGAGCACCGCCTCGGCACTCGCAGCGGGGACGACCGCGACACCACTCTCGTCGGCGACGACAATGTCGCCCGGACAGATGATCTGGCCGCCAATCGTCACCGGCACGTTGATCTGTACCGGGTCGGTCCGCTCATGCATGGCGCCCGGAGACTGGCGCGGCACGGTGGTGCGGTACCAGACCGGGAAACCGATGTCGCGGATCTCGTCGAGGTCTCTGATCGCGCCATCCACGATAGCGCCGGCGACGCCCGCGCTCTGCGAGACCGTCGCGGTCAGCCCGCCCCACATGGCAGTCGTTACCAGGCCATTGCAGGCCATGATCACCATGTCACCTCGCTGCAGGTACCGCAGCAACGGGAGCGTGTTCACCCAGTCGTCCACCGACATGTTGATCGTGAAAGCCGGACCGCAGGCCTTTTGCCCTGGGCGCACGACGAACAGACCGCCGAACGCGCCCGACCGCGCTTGCGCGTCGGTGACCAGGCAGCTAGGGCTGTATTCCTTGAGGATCTCAGCGAAGCCACCAAGTACTTCCGGCGAAGGCCGCGTCATCGAAACGTATCTGCTCTCTTTCATCCTTCTCCTTGGGCGGTGGTCAGGCGGCTGAGGTGCGTAGTACACGACTGCGGGCGACATATGGGCACTCAACTGGGCGGGCGGGGCGAGGGTAAGAGGCCAAGGCCGCGCACGGCCGTGGTGATCGCGGTGGCGAGCCGGGCCGCAGACAGCCCGTGGGCGTCGAGCACCTCGTCGGAGTTGCCGCAGCGCGGCAACTCCGTGAGGCCGATCCCGACGAAACCCGGTCGCCCGGCTATCGAAGCCTCAGCCAGCGCGCGGCCCACCAGGCTGGCCTGCCCGGCGAGCGTGTACTGGTGCTCCACTACAAAGACCACCCGGCTCGACCCGGCCACCTCAGTGAGCCAGGCTTGGTCGATCCTGTTGTGCCACGGCAGGTTGATGACAGTCAGCTTGACGCCACCGGCCGCGAGCAGGTCGGCGGCAGCCAGCAGCTCGCCGAGCACAACCGGGCCGGCGCCGATGGCGGTTATCAGTCCGCCAGGCCTGACGACCGATCCGGTGCCAGGGACAAACGGTCCGGCAGGCAGGCTGAGTACCGACGCCGGGCAGGGCACGCTTGCCAGCCTGAGGTAAACGCTGTCTGCCCCGGCCAGGCAGTAGTCGACAGCAGCGCTGAGCTGAGCGGGATTCGCCGGCTCGATGATCGCCAGGCCGGGAATGGCTGCGAGCGCGCTGACATCGCGCACCGCCTGGTGCGAGTGCCCTGGGCCGGCGGGCAACAGGCCGGCTAGTGAGCCCGTGTAGATCACTTTGCGACCCTCTGTGGCGTTGTTATAGATCTGCTCGTTCGGCCGGGCATGCAGGAAGCAGGAGAAAGAGTGCACGAACGGCAGAAGGCCGCGCGCCGCGAGTCCGCCCGCCATCGACACCATGTCCTGCTCGGCGATGCCGCACTCGATGAACCGATCGCCGAACCGCCGGGAGAATTCGGCAAGTCCAGTGTCGACCAGCAGGTCGGCGTCCAGCGCGACCACGCGGTCGTCCCGCTCGGCGACAGCGCAAAGCAGTTCCCCGTAGCATTCGGGCAGCCGCACAGGCTTAGTCTCGGCAATCGGTATAGCGACCGCGGACGATGAGCCGGATGAGTGCGGCAAATCAATGGCCAGTTGCAGCGAAGGGAGCTGGTATCGGGTAAGCAAGCTGTCGGCGGCGGCCACCAGATCCGCATGAGCCTGCTGGTAGAGAGCCGGCGGCGGCGCCCCGCTGTGGAACCGGTATCGCCGCTCACCCGGCGGCATCGAGGTGGCCGCGAACGTGGCGCAGCCCGCGCCCTTGATCGTGTCAGCGATAATGACGGCTGGCTGATCTGGGTAGTCGGCGCGGCGCCTGGCGAACGCACTAGCCAGAGCGGCCGGATCGTGGCCGTCGCAGCGCAGCGCTGCCCAGCCGAAGGCTGTGAACTTCGAGGTCAGGTCGCCGAGGTCACTGACGTCTCTGACCCAGGTATCGGACTGGATCTTGTTGTAATCGACGATCACTGTTAGCTCGCCCATCCGCGCCTGGACCGCGCCGGCGAGTGCCTCCCAATTCTGACCCTCCTGCAACTCGCCATCACCGGTCAGCACATAGACCCGCTGCGACCGGCCAGTCAACCGGTTCCCGAGCACCAGGCCCTTCGCCTTGGAGACACCCATGCCGAGCGAGCCGGTGTTCAGCGGGATATGCGGAGTGCGGACATCGGGGTGTCCAGGCAGTCCATTCATGCGGCGCAACCTGTGCAGGTAGCTCTCAGGGAGCGCCTGGAGCCCGATCATCGCAGCGTACAAGCCGGGCACGTCATGACCTTTGGACGAAAAGTACAGGTCTCCGCCGTCGAAAGGCCTGTCGAGCTCTACTAGGTGCAAGAAGCTGACGATGTCGGCCGCGGAGAAGCTCGAGCCGAGATGCCCTGATCCAGCCCGCATCACCATGTAGAGCACGTTGATACGACAGCAGGCCGCGAACGCGGCGACCCTGCCCGCCTCATCGGCAATCCCGTCGAGCACTCGCCGGATCTCGGCGGCTGGCACCCAGCTCAAGATGACCGGCATAGGGTCTTCCTCCCCGGAACTCACAGGCACGTGTAACCGCCGTCAACGAGCAGTTCCTGACCGGTGACGTACTGGCTCAGGTCGGAAGCCAGGAACAGCAAAGGCCCGGACAGGTCAGCCGGTTCTGCCATCCGTCCTAGCGGCACCCTGGCCGTGAACTTGGCCAGGAACTGACCGTCCTGGCCGCCGAGCACACCGCCCGGGGACAACGTGTTAACCCGGACACCGGCCGGACCCCAGAGAGCGGCCAGGTATCGGCTCAGCGCGGCGACCGCCGCCTTGGACATCCCGTAGGCGGGTGGTTTGATGAAAGGCGGGTCGGACGGCAGGTGCTCGTAATACCGATGGTCGGGAGCGACCCCGCCATACAGCGAGCCGATGTTGACAATAGTACCGCGCCCGCGCCTGGCCATCGAGCCGCCGAAGACCTGGCAAGCGGCTAGCACGCCCAGCGCGTTGACCTCAAGCACCGCCGAGGAAATCTCCCGTGGGATGCCTTCGAACTCCCAACTCTCAGCCGCAGCCGACGGAGGCTGGTCGATTCCCGCATTGTTCACCAGCACGGTCGGCTCCCCGGCCAGTTCCCGGCAGCGACACAGGCTGGCCGTCAGCTCATCGTGACTGGTCACGTCGGCCCTCAGCAGGTGAAACCGTCCAGGCTCTTGCCCGGCGAGCACACCGGCCAGCCGTGGTCCGGCATCGGCACGCCGGTCAACGCCAACGACCTGGGCGCCTGCCCGCAGTAGCGTCTCTGTCCACACCGCGCCAAGCTGCCCGAGCACCCCGGTGACCACAGCGACCTCGCCAGCCAGGTCGAATTGGCTCACCTCGGCCTCAAGACGCCGAAAGTGATTTCTTCGTCGGCTAGCAGTGGGGTTACCAGCGCGCGGCCAACGACCTCGGGCAGCCAGTATGGCGGCAGTCCGTCACCAGGCGACTTGACCGCCACGTCGGTGGCGGTCAGTACATGCCCGGCCGGCATCTCGCGGGCGGCGACGAGCTTCTTGCCCATCTTGCGCAGGGCTTCCTCCTCGACAGCCAGTTTGCGCTTAAGGGGCGAGCCGAGCATCGCTCTCACGCGGCGCAGCCCGTCAACCAGCCTGGCCAGGTCCTCTGGCTCAAGCGAGAATGCATGATCAGTGCCTAGCGCGGTGCGGTCGAGCGTGAAGTGGCTTTCGATGATCCTCGCACCGAGGGAGTAGGCGATTAGAGCCGCCTCGATACCGATCGCATGACCGGAGTAGCCGATCACCAGGCCGGGAAACTGTTCGCGATATGCAGTGATGACGCCGAGGTTGAGCACTTCGGGAGGTGCCGGGTAAGCAGCAGTGCACTGGAGCACTGCGAGTTCACCGTTAATCGGTAAGATGGCCGCGCAGGCCCGCTGGACGTCAGTAAGCGAAGCCGCGCCAGTGCTCAAGATCAGCGGCTTTCCGATGCCGGCCGCGTACTTGAGCAACGGAAGGTTGGTGACGTCCGCCGAAGCGATCTTGATTGCCGGGACTCCGAGGTGGGTCACGAAGTCGACACTAGGTACATCGAACGGCGTAGCCAGCAGGTCAACGCCGACATCGGCGGCCACCTTGGCAAGTCGCTCGTATTCCGGCCTGCCTAACTCTAACGCTTCCCTGTGCAGTCCGTAAGTGGGACCGAAGCTATTGCGGCCGATGTACGGCTGGCTGTACATCTTCTTCGTATACAAGGTCTTATTATCGCGCTTTTGAAATTTTACGGCGCTTGCTCCGACTTTTGCCGCCATTCGGACCAGCCATTCGGCTTTTCCGACGTCACCCTGATGATTGTGCCCTATCTCGGCGATGAGATAAGGATCGCTGTTGTCACTGACCGTGCGATCGCCAATAGTAAGCGCTCGATCAGGCATCATCGCCTCCCCGCCCACACCAGATCTTCGCAAACCCGAGCCGCTAGATCGCTATTCTCAGGTCAGTCTCATCCACTATCATGGCCGAAAGGCCCTACGTCAAGCGGTGGCGACCCGAATATTTTTTCTGGCAAATTCGAGTGCTTCGTCGCGTTGGTTCTCTGAATTAGTATTTATTAGCACATATCCGATCCGGTGCCGCGAAGATAGCAGGTCAGGTACGGTGTCGCCGGGCGAGATGTCAAGCTTCACCCGCTCGATTCCCGGATGCTGCCGGGTCTGATCGACTCCGTCGATCGCCGTGACCGTGCCGGGATGGGCGGTCGGGAACCAAACCGAGGTATGCCTGCCCGGTGTGACACTGCCAGGCAGATCGACCGCCATCCCCATCGCCAACTGAATGGCCAGCTGGTACGGGTTGAAATTGTAGGCGAGTCCGATCAGGTCGAACAGATAGTCACCAGGGGTTCGGACAGCGATCTCACCAAGCACGAATCCGCTATTAGTAAGCCAGAATTCTAGGTGGATGACACAAGTTTTCGCGCCAAGCGCCGAAACGGCTCCGACAACAAAATCAGCTGCCGCCTCCCTGAGCGCCGGAGACCCGAAGTCGTACCCGCAGTAATGCCCGGTCTCGATGAACCTCGGCGGTGGGGTAACCACTTTCCTGGTGAAATTCCCAAAGATAACCTGACCGTCCCTTATAAACCCCTCCCAGCTGAACTCAGGACCTTCGACGGCTTCCTCGGCGAGCAACGGCGACTCGCCCGCCCGTTGCCGGACGCAGTGCTCAAGCTCGGCCTGGCTGGTCACCAGCTCGACTCCGAAGCTGCCCGAGGACGACAGCGGCTTGATGACGGCTGGCAGATGTCCGGCGGCCCAGTCGGCCGCCGCCCGCGCCGTATCCGCCAGGTGGAAGGCGGGCACTGCGATACCTGCCGCCGCGAATCTGGCTCGCTGAAGCGCCTTGTTCCTTGACAGCACCGCCGCCGGAAGCGAAGGTCCCGGCAGCCCGAGCAGCTCCTGAGCCAAGGCTGCGGCGAGCACGTGACTTTCGGCGAAGCCGAGCACGCCGTCTGGGACGCCAGCTTTCAGGACTCGATAGACGCCACCAGCCCACAGCTCATCGAGCGCACGGTTGTGCCGGTCAGCCTCGGCCATCACTTCGACGACGCCGGCTTCAGGGGGGATCGTACCCCGCCAGGCCGGGGTCTCTATCGCACGTACCCACAGACCAAGCTCGCGCGCTGCATCCAGGTACGGGCGTCCCATGTTTCCGACACCGACCAGCAACAGTTCTTTCATTACCGGGACCTCCGAATAGTCAGCCAGGCATCTCAGTCAGGACTCACCGCATGCGTGGGCGAGTAGACGAGCATGCGACGCAGCAAGATGGCCGCCGCCATCGGCAGGACGAGCGGCACAGTGAGCACCAGCCACGCGCCGGGAGCAGCATGGTCAGCGATCAGGGCGATCCCGAGCGCGGGGCCAGAGAGATTGCCGAGGTTATAGGCCAGTGAAGCGAGCGCGTTGACCCGGCCTGGTCCGTTGCCTTCAGCAACCGTGGTGAGCAGCGAGTAGAAAGACGAAGAGTAAGCCGCCTCGCCCGCGGCAAACAGCATGGGGAAGCCGAGCAGCAGTGTTATCCGGAGTTGGCCAGTCTCCAGCGCGGCGCAGCCGCCAGACAGGAACGCCAGCACCCAGAACAACGAGATCGACAGCAGGGTCGTGCTTTCCGAAAACCGCTCGAAGAACGCGGCTAGCGGGTACTGCAGCACGATGACCGCGATCGTGTTTACGACGAAGATCAAGCCAACAAGCCGCGGCGACTCGGCCATCCTTTCCCTCATGAGCAGCGGCACCGAGGCGTTGAACTGGGCATAGCCGAGCGCGGGCACGCAGAACTGTATGAACACGAGCAATACGATCGGCCGCATGGCGAGCAGCCGCCGGTAGCTGACCTTTACAGCCACCCGGTCACTTCGGCAAGACCTCGCCTGGATCGACCCGCAGATCCACAAAGCCAGGGCGAACGGCAGATAGGTGAGGCCGTTGCCGATGAATAGCCACCGGAACGCTCCAGCCTGATCGGCCAGCAGGCCGCCGAGCAGAGCTCCGACGCCGAGCCCGGCGTTCTGCACCAGGTGTCTGAGGGCGAACGCCCGCCGTCGCATCTCGTCACTGACCAGCGAGGTCACGATCGGCGTGAACGAAGGCTGGTAAAAACCGTTGCCCGCGCCAACCACGACCGCGCTGGCGAGTACGGTCATTGTTGAGTGCGACTCCGCGAGCAGAATGTAGCCAACCGCCATCGCGATCGTGCCGCTGGTCCCGAGAGGGCGCGGTCCAATCCGGTCAATAAGCTGGCCGGCGATTAGGCCTAAGGCGAGCGCAGCCCCGCCCGTGGTGGCGAAGTAGGCAGCTGCGAGACCCGCACCAAGCTTAAGCTGAGTGGTAATGAAAATGGCCGTGAAGGGTAGTACAAGCCCGGTACCTATGGTGGAGAGTCCGAACCCGAACATAAGCAGCCGATACGATGCTCCGAGTTGCCTGACCTGTGCCCGCGCCATCTAGGAAAGCAATCTCCAGTCGTTGCGAGTGCCGTAATCTCGCTACTATACTCTGTCCGCCAGTTACCCAGGCACGAGATTGGCCCCTATAGCATGCTGAAATTTGTACATATATGACCGGACTCGTGCCGGTCGCTCAGGCCACGCCTCCACTGTGGGATGAACAACTCGCCTCATCGTCTTTCTACTCCAGCTCGAGCTGGCTGCGCTTCTGTGACGTCGGCGCTCCAGGCAGCGTCGGCACGATAACGGCTGAACTCCCGGGTGGCGGCCGGGCGGGCATGCCTGCGGTCCTGGTGCGGACCAGCCCGATGCGCTTTTACCGCTGGCACGACATCCTGTCCGGTCTCGGATTACCCTCCCCCGCTCCCCACGGACTGCTCGCTGGACCGAGCCGGGGCTACCAGGCTACGCTGCTCGTAACGTCCGGATCCGGCGGTCCGGGCGGCACCGAGGCCGCCGCGGCGCTGCTGCCTAAGCTGCACGCTGCAGCGGAAGTCGAGCGGGTCCCGTGCGTGGCTATGTACCTGGGCACCGAGGACGTGCTCGCGTTCCGGGCGGCCGGGGTCAAATCACCGCCGGTCTACCTGGACGCTGATCCGTGGATCAGCATTCCCGCAGATGGCTGGGATGCCTGGCTCAGCGGGCTTTCCCGGCACCGGCGGACTCAGATCCGCCGTGATGAGCGGGCGTTCGCTGCGGCAGGGTTCGAGGTCAGCCAGCATCGCCTCGCCGAGGTGTCCCATCTCCTCGGGCCACTGTGGGCACCGACTCAGGCCAAGTATTACGGCCGTCCGTTCGATCCGGCGGAGTTGACTGCCCAACTCCGGGTGCAGGCAGAGGTCATGGGCGACGCGGCCAAGGTACTGCTGTGCGGGCGCCCAGACGAGCCTCCGGTCGGCTTCCTCATCTATTACCGCTGGCGCAACCAGGTGTACCTGCGGACGACCGGCTTCGACTACGAACGGTTGGCGGGCGCCGCCGAATACTTCAACCTCAGCTATTACCATCACATCAGGCATGCGCCGGCGCTCGGTGTCAGTCAGATCCACGCGGGCATCAAGTCGGTCGAGGCCAAGGTGCACCGGGGTGCCCGTCTGCGCCCCCTGTGGCTGCTCGATCTGTCGCCCGATAGCGTGCTCGCCGGGCATGACGATACGGTCGCCGCGCACAACATGGCCCGGTACCAGCAACTTCTCGATTCCGGCAAGGCGATCAGTGCCGCGATCGAGCGGAACCTGTGGGAGCCATTACTGCCGGTGCCGACCTGAACCGCGCACCACCCTGCCAAGGTCACCCGGCCAGCTACGGGCTCGCCTCCACGTTGATCATCAGGCTCGGCTTCACAGAGTCGGCCTTCGGGGTCGCGGAATCGGTGACCAGGACAGTGAACATGAAGGTACCGAACCCGGTCGGGGTCCCGTAGAGGTCTCCGACTCTGGTCCAGGTACATCCCGGCTGGGAGCTTGCCCCTCGACAGCGACCAGGTGTAGAGCCCCGCGCCGCCGACCGCGCTCAGCGTCTCGTTGTAGCTGCTAGTCGTCGCCTCGCAGATTCCGGTCGGCACGTGCTCTCGGTCACGAGATGGCGATGGCAGCCAGCGGCCAGGACATCGAGGTCGACGCCAGGCCGGCTGGTAGACGCCGCGCCCGTCCGCGCGTACCAGCGACGCGGGCGATCCGCGCCACCCAACCCGGCCTCTCGAAGAACGTGATCGGCAAGCTCACCGCGATCACGCTGAGGCGACAGCAAGTTATCCGCGATCACGGCCGTGAACTGCACGTCATCCTCGACGAATCGGCGCTGCTTCGCCAGATCGCCGACCCCGCCCGCCCGGAAGCCAGCCGAGATCTCGCCAACCCACCGGTCCCGGTCAGCCGAGAAGAAGATCGAGTCTTCGCCGTGTCCACGACGCGTGGCCTTAGTAGCGGGCA